>NZ_PHQT01000001.1:0-711339 GCF_004332415.1 Synechococcus sp. BS55D | reverse complement strand
CGGTTGATCTGGAATCAACAACAGGTTCAGATCAACTGAACCGGAAAGCCCCCTCTTCGGAGGGGGCTTTTTGTTGTGCGCTCCTTGGTTTGGAAACTCAGGCTGCAACCACACTGCGCACGGCTAACGCCCACCCAGCTGCGTGGGGTGCTTCCGCCAGCAGGAAGCGGCCTGAATCGAGAGCCTCAGCGAACACTGGATGAGGACCCGCTGGCCCGGGGACAACAACGGAAACATCGGCTGCATTCAGAAGCGGTAAATCGTTTGGGGAATCACCAAGGGCCAAAACCTTGGCCTTGTGGGGCTGCAGGTGATCCTGCAAAGCGCGCAGTGCTCGCCCCTTGCTCACCCCCGCACCCAGCAGGTGCCCCATGCGGTTCCCCTGCACCACCGCCACACCAAGAGACTGCGCCAACTCCGACAGTCGCGCGCGCTCATCCTGCGGCGGAGGAACAAACGGAAGACTCCAGCTCCGGCAACAGGCCAGACGCAACGCCTCCCCCTCCAAACCAAGCAAAGCGCGGGCTTCCATGCCTGAAAGACCATCAATCACTGGCAACGATGTGCCGAGACGATGTTCCAGCTCGAGCAACACGGGCCGCAGATCAGCTGCAGGCACTCCCAGCGCCAACGTCCAGGGCTGACCATCCATGGACTCGCCATGCACGGCCCCACCGTTCTCAACGATGTAGGGATCGTGGAGACCAGCCTCCGCTCGAAAGCGGCGCACCTCCTCAGCCGTCTTACTGGTGCATGGGATCAGAGGGATCCCTCGATCCTGCAACCAGCCAATCGTCTCCCGAGCAGGCTGCCAGTCGTAGCGATGGTCCATCAAGGTTCCATCGAGGTCGCTCACCACCCACCAAGACCATGACGAGGAGGCAGGCATGCTCATGCTGTCGTGAACCAGTGCGCTGCAAAAGGCTCCAGATCAAAGGCCTGTTGGGCCTCGGAGAAGGTCTGACCGGAGAGCAAATCCTGCCATCGGGATCCAGGAGGGGTAGCGATCAAAGCGCGCAAGGGAACACTCAGTCGAGCATCACTGAAATTGTGAACAGCCAGCAGCGTTTCTGCCCCTTCGCCCCGCTGAAGGATCACCAAATCGGAACGCCCCTGGCTAAGCACCTGCATCGGTGCCCAAGGCTGTAGGGCTGGTTGCTCAGCTCGCACCTTCATCGCCTGACGCAGAGCGATCAACACCCTGCTGGCCTCAGTCGTTGGGTCAGCGAGAAGCCGCTCCAGGTGATCCACTGAATACCGCGTTCGGTGGAGATCGCGCCGATGGCCCGTGCGCCGAAACGAGGCGCGATCGTTTGGACTGGCCAGCAACGCCGGAAGGTAGAAGGCGGGCACCCCCGGAAGGGCGAGCACAAGCAGCTGCGTCAGCAAGAAACGCTGACGCTGCAGGCGTGAGGCATCGATACCAGCATCAGCCATGGCGCTCCACCAGCTGATGTTGATTTCATAGGGCACCTCGCGACCGTCCTCAAGACGGCGGTGGCTCACCAGCCCGCCTCGCTGCTCACACTGCTGCAGCAACTGCAGCAATCGCTCAGGCTCCATCAAGCCCTCAAGGGGGCGCAAACCGATTCCGTCATGACAGGCGCTGAAATTGAGCAGGGACGTATCCGGCGGAAGCTGAGGCCAACGCGATAACCAGCTGTTGAGCAGATCAGCCCGCCGACTGAGGCTGGCCTCTAGCAGCAAGGGCGGCAGTGGAAAGTTGTAGGCGAGATGGGCTTCAGTCCCAGATTGCAGATAAGAAAGGTTCTCCTGCTCAGGCACATTCGTCTCCGTCACCACCACCCCGTCCACACAGCGCGCCTCCAGCAGGAGCCGCAGGATCTCCACCAGCCGATGGGCCTGAGGACGGTGGATGCAGTCGGTGTGGGGCTCTTTCCAAACAAAACCAACCGCATCCAGGCGCAGCCAGCCGACGCCATGGCTGCAGAGACGTTCCAAGAGACGGTTGAAGCCAAGCAACACCTCCGGGTCCCGCCAGTTCACATCCACCTGATCGGGCCCAAACGTGGTCCAGACCGTTTCCGGCCCATGATCCGTCGCCAGGGTGGTGAACAGCGACGAACTGCGTGGACGCACCACTCGATCCCAGCAGGGGTTGGGTGTAGCGGCCAGAACACAGCGCGCGGAAGGTTGCTCGCTACGCAGAAAACCCCGAACCCAGGGATGGGAGGCGGACACATGGTTCAGCACAAGATCGGCCATCAAGCAACGCCCGTTGGCAAGCGCCGCCAGATCACTCCAGGAACCGAAGCGATCCTCCAGCTCCTCATGACTCGAGACGGCGAAGCCACCATCACTGGTGGACCTCAGAAACGGCAGCACATGCAGAACCGTGGCGAGGGGGGCGAGATGATCGTCGATCAACCGCTTCAAGCTGCACAGGCCAGGCTCAGCCTCCGCCGTCACCGCATCGGCGTAGGCGATCAAGACACACGTGGCACCGTTCCAGCGGCGTTCGGCAGCAATCTCGGCATGGCCATTTCCTGACGCCACTCGGGAATGCAGCAATTGCGACGACAGCGTCTCGAGTTCCTCAGAAGAATGCTGGTCGTAGAGATCCGCGAGAAGCGATGGCAACGTTTGATGCTGCATCCGCTGCTGCTGCTGCATCGATCCATCGGCAACTGCCCCAGGTATGGGACAGCGCTCTACGACCTGTTGTCGCATTAATCACCACATGGATTTTCAGCAGGGGTTGATCGCCACCATTCATGACTACGGGCTTGGCAATCTGGATCTTCCCGGCTTCCGGCGCCAGCTCCAGCAACGGCCTACAGCCCTACTGATCCCCTGCCTGATGGAGGAATTCAGCCGGCCGGCCCTGGGCTTGATCCGTGACGTGCTCGGGGACCTGCAAGGGCTCCATGAACTGGTGATTGCCCTTGCAGCAGACGGCCCGGAGGATGTCGCCGCAGCCGAAGCCTTCTTCAGCGGCATGCCCTTCCCGGTGCGTGTGCATTGGACCAATGGACCAGCCGTTCGTGAATTGCTGGAGTCGATGCGCGAGCTGGGCCTCGACGTCACTGGACCGGCAGGTAAAGGCTGGGCTGTTTGGCAGGGTCTGGGAGTGGCCTGCCGGCAAGCAGAGGTGATCGGCCTGTTTGATGCCGACATTCGCACCTTCTCTCCGGCCTACCCGGAGCGAATGCTGAGGCCACTCCTGGACCCTTCCCACGGCGTGGCCTACGTCAAAGCCTTCTACAGCAGGCTCTCCCTGGAAACACAAGCCCTGCAGGGACGTGCGACACGGCTGTTCGTTGGTCCTCTGCTGGCGAGCCTGGAACAGATCTTCGGGCCACTGCCTTATCTGCGCTACCTCCAGGGCTTCCGCTACCCGCTCGCAGGTGAATTCGCCTTCAGCCGCGATCTGGCCATGAACCTGCGGATCCCCTCCGACTGGGGGCTGGAGATCGGTCTTCTCTCTGAGGTTTATCGCCACGTGGCGTCCAGCCGAATCGCCCAAGTGGACCTGGGACTGTTTGATCACAAACACAAAACCCTTGGTGCCACCCCTGCGGAAGGACTGCAGCGGATGGCGGCTGAAATCCTGCGCACCGTGCTTCGCGGAGTCATGGAGCATGAAGGACGCAGCCTGGCGCCGGAAGAATTAGCCACCCTCGAAGTGCTGTACCGCAGGGTGGGAGAAGACCGGGTGCGGCAGTTCGGACTGGATTCAGCGATTAATCGTCTTCCCTACGACCGCCACAGCGAAGAGCTCGCGCTCCAGAGCTTTGCCACTCTGCTGAAGCCTGGAATCCACCAGCTGATGGAGACTCCAGTCGCCCATCAGCTCCCTAGCTGGTCGCGTCTGGTCAGCTGCACCCATGGGTTGCAAAACGATCTGGCAGCCGCTGGATCAATCAAGAGCTCCAGCATCACAGCACCGCATCAACGGCCGACCTTGCGCCATCGCCCCGCCACAGCTCGACGCCCTCGGCCTGCCGCCGCACCCGCAGCCTGAAGACGAGTCTTTACGCTCTTGCTAGCAGGGAGCCCCCATGGGCAGCAGTTTCGGCGATCTCTTCCGCATCAGCAGCTTCGGTGAATCCCATGGGGGAGGCGTCGGCGTGATCGTCGATGGATGCCCACCGAGGCTGGAACTGGATCTTGAGGCCATCCAAGCGGAGCTCGACCGGCGTAAACCGGGGCAGAGCAAAATCACCACGCCGCGAAAGGAGGACGACCGGGTCGAGATCCTCAGTGGACTGCTGGATGGCGTCACCCTTGGAACACCCATTGCCTTGGTGGTGCGCAACAAGGACCAGCGTCCGCAGGACTACAAGGAAATGGAAGTGGCCTTCAGGCCCTCCCATGCCGATGCGACCTACCAGGCGAAATACGGCATCCAAGCCAGGAGCGGTGGCGGTCGCGCCTCGGCGCGGGAAACCATTGGTCGCGTGGCGGCCGGCGCGATCGCTCGGCAATTACTTCGCAAAACCCATGGAACGGAAGTGATCGCCTGGGTGAAAAGGATCCATGATTTGGAGGCAAGCATCGACCCTGCAAGCGTTCAGGCCGATGCGGTGGAGGCCAACATCGTTCGCTGCCCTGATCCGCTGATGGCCGAGCGGATGATCGAGCGGATCGAGGCGATCGGACGGGATGGCGATTCCTGTGGCGGTGTGATCGAATGCATCGTGCGCCAGCCACCTGTGGGGCTGGGGATGCCGGTGTTCGACAAGCTTGAGGCCGACCTGGCCAAGGCGGTGATGTCGCTACCCGCCACGAAGGGATTCGAGATCGGATCGGGCTTCGCCGGGACTCTGCTCAAAGGCAGCGAGCACAACGATGCCTTTCTGCCCACAGACGATGGTCGCCTGCGCACTGCCACCAACAACTCCGGTGGGATCCAGGGAGGCATCAGCAACGGCGAACCGATTCTGATGCGGGTGGCCTTCAAACCCACCGCCACCATCCGCAAGGAACAGCAAACGATCAATGCCGCCGGCCAGGCCACGACCCTGGCTGCAAAGGGACGGCACGACCCCTGCGTGCTGCCAAGGGCCGTACCGATGGTGGAAGCGATGGTGAATCTGGTGCTAGCCGATCACCTCTTGCGCCAACAGGGTCAGTGCACCCTGCTGGCGTGACCCTTAGCTGCGAGCCGGAGAATTGATCCCGTTGCTTCCAGCGGTGGTTGACAGCAAGCTGCCGCCGCTGGCCAGACGCCCCGCTGCCTTGGCCATACGTTTGGCCACCGAGGTGCTGGTGCTTCCTGCCGCAGCCGTTTTGCGGGCGCGACGAGCGGGCCTGGGTTTGGAGACGACGGTTGCGGCTGTCGCAGCACCTGATCTGCCCACACCAGCCTTCTGCGCAACAGCCTTCTTCGCGACTGGTTTCTTAGCGACTGGTTTCTTCGCAGATGTTTTCGCAGACGTCTTCGCAGCTGTCTTCGCAGCAGCCGACTTTTTGGCCGCTGGCTTCTTGGCACTCACTGTCTTGGCGACGGCTGTCTTGGCAACAACTGTCTTCGCAACAGCTTTCTTCGCAACAGCTTTCTTCGCCGAGCGCACGGGAGAAGACTGTGCTCGGGCCCGATGAGTGAGCACCATCACCCACTCTTCATCGGTGAGCGATGAAGGCTTGCTGCCATGGGCATTCGCAAGCTTGGCCGCTTTCTCAATGTCCTGAATCAGATTCGTCCAGGACGTCGCGAAACGCTTATCGGACTGAGAGCGGGCACCACTCTCGACAAGAGACTCCACGACACCTGCCGCAGTGACCTTTTTGCGGCGGCGGTTGAAGATCTCCTTCTGAAGTTGAGCGATCAGAGCATCGGCCTTGTCGCTCAATTTGATCGACAGCTGAGACATGAATCCACAAATACCTATCTCATCTGTAGCATCCGGGACTCAAGTCGACCAGCGATTGCTTTCCAGCCATTCATGCAGCACCGGATCGAGGCAATCAGCGTGGATCGCCGATCGACCCAACGCAATAGCGTCATAGCCGGCTTGCAACCAATCGCTCAGCTGATTCACGCGCAGCCCACCGGCTGCGACCATGAACGGCAAGGACCCCATGGGAGCCGACAACTGCCGGTGGTAGTCAATCCCCAGTGCCGCTGCGGGGAAAAGCTTGACAAGCCGGCAGCCCTGTAAAGCAGCACGGTGAATCTCCGACGGTGTCATCACACCAGGAACGAGCACCTGGTCGAGGGCGCGGGAATGGGCGATCAGATCGTCATCAAGACAGGGAGACATCGCATAAGCGAGCCCAAGCTCGGCCGCACACTCCAATCCATCCCTGCAGACAATCGAGGCAGCCCCGAGGGAGAAGGCCGGAAAGCGGTGTTGAATCGCCTGGATCAGCTCCGGCCAGCGTGGGTGCCGGCTCCAGGCAACCTCCACATGATGAACATCATGGAGGGCGAGACTTTCGAGCAGCCTCCAAAACGAACCAGCCTCAGCCAAGGGCCGATTGAGATCTGTGTCGTGGGGGCGAACCACCATCAAGAGTGGTTGCCGCCGTAACGACGCGATCAGATCAAGCTGCCGGCTCTGCCAGCAGCTGACCTGCCCAACACCAGGGTCAGACGTACTCAGCGACCCGCACATCACGACGGATCAGCAAGTCCTGCAGATCCTCCGCATCGACCGTCTCCTTCTCAACAAGCATGTCGGCCAGTTCATCGAGAACAGATCGGTTGTCGTTCAGCACCTTGGTGGCGCGACGATAGGCAACCGCAACGAGATCAGAGACCTCTTCATCGATCGTTGCCGCAGTGTCTTCCGAGAAATCGCGCTCGGCGGCGATATCGCGGCCGAGGAACATGCCGCCCTGGGCACGACCAAGAGCCACCGGGCCGAGCTTGTCGCTCATCCCGAAACGCGTGACCATCTGGCGAGCCACCTGGGCGACCTGTTGAAGGTCATTGGAGGCACCGGTCGTGACTTCGTCTTCGCCGTAAACGATCTCCTCAGCGACACGACCGCCTAAGGCCACCGCCATCTGATTCTGCAGGTAAGCGCGGGAATAAAGGCCGGATTCCATGCGCTCCTCACTCGGGGTGAAGAACGTCAAACCACCAGCATTGCCGCGAGGAATGATCGAGATCTTCTGCACCGGGTCGTAGTCAGGCATCAGGGCGCCCACCAGAGCATGACCAGCCTCGTGATAAGCAACAAGGCGCTTACGACGCTCGCTCATCACCCGGTCTTTCTTCTCCGGACCAGCCATCACACGCTCAATCGCGTCACTGATCTCGTCGTTGCTGACCTCGGTGAGTTCACGACGGGCCGCGAGGATCGCCGCTTCATTCAGCAAGTTGGAGAGGTCAGCGCCGGTGAAGCCGGGAGTACGGCGGGCCACTTTGTCGAGATCGACGTCCTTGGCGAGGGTCTTGCCACGGGCATGAACCTTGAGGATCTGCAGGCGACCGTTGTAGTCAGGGCGATCCACCACAACCTGACGATCGAAACGACCTGGACGCATCAGAGCGGCATCCAGCACATCCGGCCGGTTTGTGGCGGCCACAATGATGATCCCGGTGTTGCCCTCGAAACCATCCATTTCGGTGAGCAGCTGGTTGAGGGTCTGCTCGCGCTCATCATTGCCACCACCAAGACCTGCACCCCGCTGACGACCAACGGCATCAATCTCGTCAATGAAAACAATGCAGGGAGCATTCTTTTTCGCCTGCTCGAACAGGTCGCGCACGCGGCTGGCACCGACGCCCACGAACATCTCGACGAACTCGGAGCCGGAGATCGAAAAGAAGGGAACCCCTGCTTCACCGGCCACGGCCTTGGCTAGCAGAGTCTTACCGGTGCCGGGAGGACCGACCAGCAGAACGCCCTTGGGAATCTTGGCTCCAACAGCAGTGAAGCGGTCGGGATTCTTGAGGAAGTCGACAACCTCGGTGAGTTCGAGCTTGGCCCCTTCAATGCCAGCCACATCACCAAAGGTGATTTGGGTGGAGGGTTCCATCTGAACCCTGGCCTTGCTCTTGCCGAAGTTCATGGCGGGGTTCCCGCCACCACCACCACCTTGGGCGCGGCGGAACAGGAAGAACAAGCCGCCCAGCAGCAGCAGGGGGAAGACCAAACTTCCTGCAGCCTGCTGCCAGGCACCTGGCTGACGGGTGGGCTGCACCGCAATATCGACGTTGTGGTCGGTGAGCAGCTTGAGCAGATCCTTATCGGGGGCGAGGTTGACCTCAGCGCGTCGTCCGTCGTTCTCAACCACCTGCGCGGTGCCCCGATCGGGAGAAATCAGCACACGACTGACTTGGTTCTCCTGAACCGCCTCCACGAAGTCGCTGTAACGAAGGGTTCGGGCAGCAGTGGCTGGATCAGGACGATCCAGAAACGCCGTACCAACGACGATCACCACCACCACCAGGAGGACATAAAGCCCCACGTTGCGCCAGCGCTTGTTCAAGGTTGTCTTGCCTCTGATGAAGGAATGTTAATGGGATCCTGAGGACTCAGGCGGCCCGAAGCACGTCAACAACGCTACGGAAGGCGAACCACTCGGGAATTTCCTCACCGCTGCGGAGCATCTTGCGGAACTGGGTGCCGCTGAGCTTCTTCACATGCAGGCCTCGAGCCTCGGCATGTTCGGCGGTGACGTATCCCTCCTCCTCGGTGTAGACGAGGTTGAGAGATGGAACCGTTTCCATCATCAGTTCCGGTGCACACTCCTTGGCAAAGTTCTGGGCGTCGTAAGGGCCATAGAAGTCATCACCGGTGAGTGAGGACTTACAGCCAGCCATATCCCGACCAATGATGAAGTGGGTGCATCCGTAGTTGCGGCGGATGATCATGTGCTGAAGGGCCTCGCGGGGGCCAGCCATATGCATGGCATAGGGCAGATAGGCCCAGCGGATGCTGTCGTTGTTCACTTCAGCGGCGAGGCGCTCATAGGTCTGAAAGCGCACCACACCAGGGATGTCGTCCTGCTGGGTGGGACCGCAGGTGGGATGCACCAACACCACAGCGTTCTCACTCACGTTCTGGGCATGAAGCGCACGGGTGAAGAGCTCGTAATGGGCTCGGTGGATCGGGTTGCGGCACTGAAACGCCACCACGTCCTCGCCGTTAGGCAGCCCGGCGCGAACTTCCGCCGGGGTCTTGCAGGGAAACACACGCTTGGGCAGCTCCAGGCCCTGGATCAAACCGCCGAGATAAAACCGCTTGCGCTCCATCGTGATCATGCGCACGGCGGGGTGCTCGATGGAGGTGGTGCCGTAGCAACCCTTGGCCTCAACCACCTTGTCGGGCTCCCACTTGTCCTCAACCGTGAGCACCGCCAGGTCCTGGCCCTTGTAGGTCAGCAGCACCTTGTCTCCGACGGCGACATCGTCGCAATCGGTATCCATCACGATCGGCAAACCGAAGAGATAGCCGGAGGTGGTGCGATGACCCGCTACCACGGCGTCGTAGTCGGCCTGATGCATGAACCCCCGCTCAGGGGAGAAGCCACCGACCACAAGCAATTCCACATCGCAGGCATTGCGGTCGGAACACTCCAGAGTCCGCGTGGCAGAAGCCTTCAGGGCAGCTCGCTCCGCCTCCGGAACCATCAGATCCACCAGAGTTCCCCCGTAGGGAGCGATCACGCCGGAGGCCCGGGAGGGGGAGGAGGTCGCGGTCATGGCAGGCCTTGGCTGGATTCAGACAACGGCGCGATTCTCCCAGATCACACAAAAAAGGGGGACCTTGGCCCCCCGATGCGTCGTTGTGATGGAAGCGGTCAGCCAATCAGGCCTCTTCGAGGCGACCGAAGAGCTCACCACTGATCTTCACGTCAACAGGCTCCTTACCACCCATGTCGGTGTCAGAAGGCTGGATCGCCGTGAACACGCCAGCGAATTCGCCGGTTTCGCTGTCGACCTTGGTGATCGAGAGGCTCATCTGGCCGGTGCCGTCGATGTAGCGCTTGACGTTTTCACCCTTCAGCTCGTCGTCATCTCCCCCGAGGGCCACCAGACCCTGGGCGTACTCCACGCCGGTGGTCAGGGCACGACCCTTGGGATCGAGGAAGTTGCTGGTGCGGTAGCTAGGGGTGCGATAAGCGCCTTCGAAATCGGTGCTGGTGTTGAGAACAGCACCGTCAGCCTTGGCCTGGAGATTCTTGCTGGAGAAGGTGAAAGGCACCTCTTCTCCGCCAGGAAGCAACACGGTGATGGGCTGGAAGTCGATGCCACCCTCTTCGCTGAAGCTGAGTCCATCACTGGACACCGTCAGGGTGCCGTAGACCTCATCAAGGCTTGAGGTGTAGCGGGTGAGGATTTTGCCCTCGACGAACTGAGCTTCCTGACGCTTGTTGGTGGGCTCGCCCTTCACGAACACCTGGGAGGGGTGAAGGCAGATGCCACGCAGCTCATAGGAGCCACCAGCATTGAGGCTGATCGAGCCGCGGGCTGAATCGGAAAGGGTCGGGCAATCATTGGCTTTGCCCGTGTTGACGATGTCTTCGTAACGGGTGGCATTGGTACGGTCCACCGCTTGGGCATCACCACTGCATGCGGTGACCAGGGTGAGACAGAGAGCCAGCACCAAGGCCAGCAGAGGACGGATGCTCATGGAAGAAAGCCAAAAGGCCAGACGATGACGGTATCCACCGATCAGGCGGATCCTACAGGGGTTAAATCCTGGAACCGGCTAGCCTTTTGCAGCTCTCAACAACCCGTCGCGAACCGCGTGTCCAGCACCGATCCAACCATGACGAAGGGAGACCTGCAGGAGAGGCTCAGCCCCCTGCTGTCGGCGCTGGAAGGCCTAGCCGCTGAAGAGAATGGCGATCCGGAGGCTCTGCTCGAAATCCTTCGCAGCCTCGAGGCTCTGCATCGAACGATCCAGGAGGGCCCCTTCCGAAGCAGCCTTCCGGAAGACCGCAACAAGCTGTTTAGCTTCCTTCAGACTCTTGAGCGCAGTGGCGGCTGGCCCTACATCCCCCGCCTGCAGCTGAAGACCTTCATCGCCCTCCTCGATCAGGATTCAGCCTCGATTGCAGCCTGAATCAGGCTGTCCAGCAGCTGGTGGGCCAGCCGTAATTTGCTGGTGACCGGCAACTCCTCCACCCGATCCTTGGGCATGAGCAGCCAGCCACCATTGTTGACCGCACCAAATCCCTGGCCGGGACGGTCCACTGGATTGGCAAACAGCAGATCACAACCTTTGGCCTGACGTTTGCTCCGGGCCTGCTCGAGCAGAGCCGATGACTCACCACTGAGGGCGGCGAATCCCAGAGCCACCTGGCCGGGGCGACGGGTTTGCATCAACCCTGCGAGCAGATCTGGCACTGGCTCTAGATCCCCCAACAGATCGGCGACCATCTGCTGCTTGGGCAGCTTGACGCCGGAGGGTCCACCGCGTCGACGCCAGTCAGCAACAGCGGCCGCCATCACCAGGGCATCGGACGAAGGCCAGTGCTGCCCTAGGGCCTGCTCCATGGCGAGGGCACTGGTCACTGGATGACAGGCAAGCCCCTCCAGCCAGGCGTGCGGCACATCGAGGGGGCCATGCACAAGCGTCACCTCCGCTCCGCGCAGGCGAGCTGCCTGGGCGATCAGCACGCCCATCCGACCGCTGCTGCAATTACTGATGAACCGCGCTGGATCCAGCTGCTCCCGCGTGGGGCCGGCTGACACCAGCACCCGACGGCCAGACCAATCGAAAGACAGCGCCCCGCCGGCAGCCTGTTGTTCCAGAACACTGGAGGCCGCAAGCTCGATCAAAGCGGGGTCGGCCATCCGCCCATCGCCGAGCCGGTCACAGGCGAGCAGGCCGGATTCCGGACCCAGAGCCAGCACCCGGGGATGGGCCTGCAGCTCCTGCCAATTGCGCTGCACGGCCGGATGCCGCCACATGCCGGTGTTCATGGCCGCGGCCGCGAGCACGGGACGCTCCGTTGCGATCAGCACCCCAGCCAGCAGTCCCTCTGCCAGCCCCTGGCTCCAGCGGGCCAGGCTGGTGGCGCTCAAGGGGGCAACGATCACAAGATCGGCCCATTCCGCCAGGGCGATATGGAGGGGCCTGGGTTCTGCAGGGTCCCACTGGTCTTCATCCTGATAGCAACGATGGCGGCTGAGGCTGGCCAACGCCGTAGCGCTCACGAGGCGTGAGGCACTGGGCGTGATCAGGCAGCGCACCTCGGCGCCGGCCCGAACCAGGGCACTCACCAGCAGGGGTGTCTTCACCGCTGCAATGCTTCCGCTGGCAGCGACCAGAAGACGCTTCCCCTGGAGAGGTGAGGAGGTCACGCCATCAGTGCCAGCCAAGGGAACTAGTCCTCATCAAAAGGCTCCTGGTCGATCAGATGCACATAGGGAAACGTGAGCTCTGGGCGATGAATCGCGAGGGCCCGCAACAGGTGCCAGTCAGCCAGCCCAGCGAAGGGGGTGGCGTAGTCATCGTCCTCCAGACGCCTGGCCAGGTCGGCAACACCCTCCTCATCAAAGCGGGCGAGCTGTTCCTCCGTGATACCTGCACTGGACATGGGGCCGCCTGGCGCGCCTGTCCATTCTGCCTGGGCTCAGACGCTAGTTTTTCGTCTGGGGGGGAATTAGCTCAGCTGGTAGAGCGCTGCGATCGCACCGCAGAGGTCAGGGGTTCGAGTCCCCTATTCTCCATTGAGACCAACAGGACCAGACGTGGACTGGAGCGCAGACGCAGAGCAGGCTCTCAAAGAAGTGCCGTTCTTCGTGCGTCCAGCCGTGCGCAAGCGCATTGAGTCGATGGCCAAGGAGAGCGGTCGATCCAGCATTGATGCCGCCTTCTACGCCGAGGCCCGCGCCCGGTTCGGCCAGTCATGAGCAGCCCCTGGCCCAGCTCGCTCCCCCGCCCCCCGTTGCTGACGGGCTTGGGTGCGTTGGTGACCTTGAGCGTGATTGCCAGGCCCTCCGCCCTTCTGACCTTTGCGCTGATCGCCCTTGCTGGGCAGTGGAGCGAAGGGCGTCGACAGCCCTGAGCGACCAGCCTGGGATGACGATTTGGTAAAAGAGAGGTTGAGGGGTATACGCACCGATGTCTCAGTCGAAACGCGAACAGGTGGTGAGCCATCTGCGCTACATCCGCCAGGAACTTCGTGAGATGCATCAGGGCGTCATGGAAGATGGCCTGCTGCCTGAAGCAGGTGAAGTGCGCGGAGTGATGGCCCAGATGGAAGCACTTCTCGAGTTACTCGAAGGCAAAGGGTCCCGCAAAGCCAAGGCTGATTCCGACTGATTGCTTCAGCCCCCCTTGCCAAGGTGACCTAGGCAAGCTTTCCTTCGCCAGACCCCATCACCCGGCTCGGGCTCGCCCGAGCTTTTTCATAGCAATACCCCATCTGTAGCGCCAGAAGACGGCACGATCACCAGAAATGGTGTATACAGGCATTGGCAGGGCTACGGGCCGGGTGATGGGGATCGTTCGGTTCACCCCCTGCCTCCTTTTTTCTGACGTTCGAGCCGTCGACTCATGGCCGCGCGTTTGCAATCCACCAGGCTCCAGCGCAATTTGGGCGAGTGGGCTAGCCGTCTTGAGGCCTGGGCAGACAATCCTTGGCGACGCGCTTCTCTGCTGGCCATCGTCTTGATGGGTGGCTTTTTTTTCGGAAGTTCAGTGGCGAGCATCGCCGGCGCAACCGGCCAGCTCGATCCAATCGCCGCCCTGGTGACGGTGGCACTGCTGGAACTGATGGTGAGGCTCCGGCGCAGCTGGCGTCCCCTCAATCAAGGGGGCCTGGCCTTGCAAGTCCTCGACATGGGCCGTTTCGGGCTCTTGTATGGCCTTCTTCTCGAAGGTTTCAAACTGCTCTGACGGCTCACGGACAAATCGCCGGGTTATCCATACCCTTCGGGAAAGCCCTACTGCGTCTTGTCCCATGGCTGGAGACCATTTCTTTCTGGAGCTCGAACCACCTGAGGAGCGACTTCGCCATGCCCCCCATGTGGTGATCGTGGGCGGTGGCTTTGCCGGGGTGCGCGCCTGCAAAGCCCTGGCCAATGCAGACGTGCGCATCACCCTGATCGACAAGCGCAACTTCAACCTGTTTCAACCACTCCTGTACCAGGTGGCAACCGGACTGGTCTCCCGTGGGGATGTGGCCACCCCCCTGCGCCAACTGGTCGGCCGCCAGCGCAATGTGCAGGTGCTCTTGGGGGAAGTCACCCAGATCAATCCAGAAGGCAAGCAGATCGTCTTCAACGGCAAGGCCTACAGCTACGACCACCTGGTGTTGGCCACCGGCTCTGGCAGCACCTTCTTCGGCCATGAAGACTGGCGCACCTTCGCGCCGCCGATGAAGATCCTCGAGCACGCCGAGGAGATTCGCCGCCGGTTGCTGATGGCCATGGAGCAGGCCGAGCAGACGCCTGACCCTCAGGCCCGTCAGTTCCTTCAAACCGTTGTGATTGTGGGTGGTGGCCCCACCGGATGTGAGATGGCCGGCGCGGTTTCCGAGTTGATGCGTAACGCCATGCGCCGGGAATTCAGACAGCTGGACCCAGCCAAAACCAGGATCGTGCTCGTCGATCCCGGGGAGCGACTGTTGCGGGCCATGCCTGAACTGCTGTCGGAGCGAGCCCAGCAGACCCTGGAGGGTCTTGGTGTGGAGATGCTGTTCAAAGGTCGGGTGCAGACGATGCAACCAGGGGAAGTGACGGTTGGCACCCCCAATGGCGATCGACGCCTCCAGGCCGCCACCGTGATCTGGACCGCCGGCGTGCGCCCCTCCCACCTGGGGCGCAAGCTGGCCGACTCGATCGAGTGTGAACTGGACCGTGGGGGCAGGGTGGTCGTGGAACCCGACTTCTCCGTGAAAGGGCACCCCGAGATCCGCGTCGTGGGTGATCTCTGCTGCTACAAGCACACCAGCGACGGCAACCCACTCCCGGGCATGGCCGGCCCGGCCACGCAAGCGGGGGGCTTCGTGGGCAAGGACATTGCAGCGATCATCGCCGGAACCAATCGTCCCAATTTCAGCTGGTTCGACTTCGGCAGCATGGCCGTGCTCGATCGAGTGGATGCCGTCGCCGATCTGCGCGGCTTCAAATTCTCAGGAGGCATCGGCTGGCTGCTCTGGGCTGCTGCCCACCTGGCCTTCATGCCCGATCGGGAAAATCGTCTCTCCCTCCTGCTGAAGTGGATCTTCGCCGTGGTCTCCCAGGCCCGGGCCTCCATGCTGCTCACTGGCATGCCCAGCCAGCACATGGGTCTTGATGCACCCGACGCGCCATTCCCGATGAAGAGCGGCAGCGGCCCCTCGATCGCCTCTCCGGATGCGGCTCTGCAAGCAGCCATGGAGTACTACTCCAATCAGATGTCAGGCCAGGGCCATCAACCCACCGAGGCCAAGGCCGCATCAGCGGACGACTCTGCAGCTGCCATCAAATAGAGCAGTGCCATCCGGATCGGGATGCCATGACGCACCTGCTCCTCCACCAGACAACGGCCACTGTGTCGGCCAGTGTCGTCGAGCAGGGCCCCGGTCATCTCCACCCCACGGTTCACCGGGCCGGGGTGGAGCACCGGCACTGGCTTGCCACACCGCTCGAGCCGGGCATGGTTCAGGCCATAGTCGCGGTGATAGCGATCCAGATCGGTGAGCAGGTGCTGGCTCATGCGCTCTTTCTGCAGGCGCAGGGTCATCACGGCGTCGGCACCAGGCAAGGCCTCGTCGAGCCGATGGCTCACGGTCACGGAACCGCGATCGGGCACCGGGTCCACAGACTGTCCAGGTGGTGGCGCATCCACGAAGCCGGCAAAAGCGGACGGCAGAAGGCTGGGGGGGCCGCAGAGCACCACATCTGCACCGCAGGCGGTGAGGGCCCAGAGATTGGAGCGGGCCACCCGCGAATGCAGGATGTCGCCCACGATCAAGATCCGTTTACCCCGCAACGCCTCAGGCAGTGGGTGCAGAGGATCGAAATGATGGGCCAGGGTGTAAAGGTCCAGCAGTCCCTGGCTGGGGTGGCTGTGGAGTCCATCACCACCATTGAGAACCACCGTGCGCTCACCAGACGCCTCTAAAGCCTCCGCCAGCTGCTGAGGAACACTGGTGCACTGATGGCGCACCACGAGCACATCCGCGCCCATGGCCACGTAGGTGCGGGCCGTGTCGAGCAGCGATTCCCCCTTACTCAGAGAACTGCTGCCCGGCGAAAAACTCGACACATCGGCAGACAGACGCCTAGCCGCCAGCTCGAAACTGCTGCGCGTGCGGGTGCTGGGCTCAAAGAAAAGGGTCGCCACGAGGCGTCCCTGCAGGGCAGGGAGCTTGCGGGCACCGGTGACGGGCATGGACCGGAACCGATGGGCAAGCTCAAGGACAGCGGCGTAGTCCTCCCGTGAGAAAGCCGCAAGATCGAGGATGTGGCGATGGGTCCAGCGACTCATGGAGACTCCAGCCCGTCCGGGCTCCAGGCCTGCGCCTTCCCAGGCATGCGATCACCAGAGGCGCGACGGCTGATGCTGCGGCTGCCCCTGAGGTACCAGCGCCAGGGCAGATCCTGCCCCTGGGTAATGCCGATCCGTGTGGTGCTCACAAGCTCAGGATGACCGAGAAGGGAAGGCCGGTTCGCCAACCACACGTCATTCTCCCCACAGACGGAGCTGCTGTCATGGCTGCGGTCGATCCCGAAGCGACGGGCCAGTAGCCCAGGTCCCGCTGCCACGCGCTCAGGCTCACCTGGCAGCGCCACAGCCCGGAGCAACACACCATTGGCCCAGTCCGCCCGATCGGTCACCACATTCACGCAGTGGTGAATGCCGTAGCTCACAACCACATAGAAACGCCCAGGCTCACCAAACAGGGTTTCGTTGCTGGGGGTGCGGCGGCGATACCCGTGGCAGGCGGGCTCCTCCTGTGAATACGCCTCCGTTTCAACAATCACGCCCCAGAGCAACTTGCCATCCGCTTGGCGTTTCACCAGCAGGCAACCGATGAGCTCGGGGGCGACCAGCTCGGCAGGGCGGGCGAAGAAGGCTTTGGGGAGCGCTGGGGAGAGCGGGGTGGCTATGGGAGTGGCTTCAGAGATGGATAGACGGAAGAATGCCGCCAAACCGAGAACTGACTAACTGATACAACATCACGCTGTCTTCAGGCGCTATGAGTGCGGACGTTGTCAAGTTATGCCGTGATGCAGAACTTCAACCGCCTCAGCCAGCTCTCATCAGGCTGTGTCGCTCTCGCACTGGCATCTCTCTCCCTTGTCATCAGCCCTGCCAAAGCTGAGACCCCCGAAGCCGAGGAGGGCACAGCAGCAGATCTGGGCGTGATGAACGTCTCCCTCAAGGATGCCGTGCAGTTCAACTGGGGCTTTCAAGGGGCACTCCAAGGAGCTGGCACACCCAACCAAGCAGGCATTGGAGGGTTCTTGCCTCTCTCCGTGGGAGAAAACAGTGTCTTCTTCCTTGATGCACTGGCAAACGTCAACTTCGCTGATTACGACAACTACAGCAGCATCATCAACACCACCGTTGCTGGCACCACCATCTCCACCTCTTCCCGCTTGGGGTATCGCTGGCTGAATGGTGACCGCAGTTGGATGTATGGCATCAATGCGGGCTATGACACCCGCCCGATGGCAACGGGTCCTACTGATACAGGCATTCCAACTTTTGGCACCGAAAAAACAGTTTTCTTCCAGCAGGTCGCAGTCAATGCAGAAGCTGTTTCCAACTCTTGGAATTTCAATGCTTATGCGCTGGTGCCCGTTGGCGATACGGAGCAACAACTAAACTGGTTGTATCAAGGCGGGGCACTGGATACTTATGGGCTTGATGTTGGTTACAGCATCACACCTGATTTACGGGCATCTGTTGGTTATTACTACCAATACAGATCGCAAGAGCACGTCAACGGCTCAGGCGTTAGCGGCAGGCTTGCATATAATCTGGCGAATGGACTAACTGTTGGCGCGAACCTCTCCTACGACCAAGCATTTGATACCAGGGTTTCGGCAGACATCAAATATCGCTTTGGATCCAATGGCTACCACTCACCACAGAAGAAGAACCCTTCTGTGACGCCCGTCATTCAGGCGCTTACAGCGACACCTTCCAACAGGGATGTGCGGGTGCAGGATGCGCAGTTGCAATCAAGCAACATCAATTCAGGTTTTATAGATCTTGCCACCCAAGGTCCTCCTGACTAACCGCTGAACTTCCACTTGGCGTCTGCAGGAATGGCAGGGGCTTTTTATTTCTTCAATAGACCACCAAGAGCCATCACTCAGCCTCCAATACCTGGAACCATTGCAATCAATGCAGCCTGACATCAGGCACAACGAGGCACTGAGCGCAAAACCGAAAAATCCAGGGCACACCAAAGCCATCTTAAATATTTCTCTACTTACTTCTACTCTTATTCCCTCAACACATTCACCAATAACTTCGCTCCCTATCGCCATCACGGATGCCATTGGCACGCCTAAATCTCACCGCCACCTGATGCCAATACTCTGGGATTTGATTGAGGCGTAGGTCAAACACAAAAGGTAGTTACTGCTGCCCTGGCTGACACTTTCACCTTGACGCCCTGCCCTTAGGCGTCTTGGCGTATTCCCGTTGGATTTGGTTGATGAGAAGACCTTGCAGGTCTCTATAAGCCTTATTGACCTTCTGCACCTCCTGCAGCATTGCCGCTTCCACATCAGGCAACCGAATGGTGATGGTCTTCATTTGATTGCCTCCAGTCGCTCCAACTTTTCAGCAATCGCTTCTCTACAGAATGCTGAGATATTCAGGCAACGGCTTCTTTTCAACAGGAGCAGTGCCTGATGGAGCCTGTGGGCGTCTCCTTCTGGGTAGGTGATGGTGAGTTGATTTCTTCTCATTTCCTTTGGGGTGATAGGTCGCTGTTGAATGGGTCAAGGGCAATCAGCTCCAAGCTGGTCTGCTTTCCTAAGTAACTGCTGATGCGTCTGTAGTCATCATCCTGCGGGTTGATGCGTTGGATGTCTATGGATTTCCATTTAGACAATGCCTTGACCTTATGGGGCAATCGCTGATGAAACAGGGTTTCCATCTCATATTGAGTATTTAGGCTTGCTGGCAACTTTTCTGTGATTAGGTGCGTGTGAAACTGACCCGTGCCCTGGTGTCTGGTTTCGTGGAAGAACAGCATCTTTGGATAGGGGTATTCACCAGCACCCTTGATGCTCCTATCACGGCTCTTGTAGATGATGCGGTGGAGTTTTCTCTTCAGATCGGCAACATCCTGGAGCAACTCATCTTCCTTGCTGTGGTTGTCTCGGTAGTGAAAGCTGATGAACCACCAGGGGTTGATGCTGTGGAGCTGGTCGTAGATAAGGCGTTTGATATTCCGCTTGAGGCTCTGGGCTTGCCTGCGCTCTTGTTGTTGTAGTTGGGCTTGTGTTGAAGTCATTTGATTTTCTCCTATTTCTTCTCACGCAGAAGCACTGGCACACCCTTGAGCTACCAGCAGATTTCTTCAGTTGCATTACTCGCAGCTTGCCGCTATGCGGTTGTTGCTTCTCAATCCACCGAGTAAGCACTGCAGGCGAAAGTTATTTATGCAAGTTGCAGGTTTTACAGGGTCTGGCTATGAGGATTTGCTGACACTTCAATATCTGCAGGCAAAGCCAGCAAGAGCAACACATCACGCAAGCTTGTTTTTATTGATATTTCCGCCGCGCATCAAGCACTGACGCACCCACTTTTATAGATTGGCTTGTAACATCCTTTTTGATTTTTCGTTTCAGGCTGTCTGCCAACTCGGCATCTTCAATCTGCCTGTTGGCTTGGCATAGGTATCCAGCAGCATCTTGGTGGAATGCCCTGCCACCGCTGCCAAATCAGCTGGGGAGTTTCCCATCGCCAAGGCGTGGCTGAGGAAGCTGTGGCGTTGGGCGTAAAGACGGCGGGGCTTCAATCCACAACGCTCCAGGCATCGGTGCCACACACGACCCACCAGATGGTCGTAGATGCTTGTGTGACTGGTGGGCGTGACAAACACCAGCCCATAGGGCTCATACACGCCCAACTGCTCCATCTCTCGCTGGTGCTTCTTCAAGGTCTCCAGCACCTGGGGCGTCAGGGGCACTACTCGCTCTTTACCCGTCTTGGTGGAAGCCCACTCCACCTTCCCACTGGAATACCCATCACGCCGCAGGCTCTTGCAGACCAGCACCTCGCCTTCTTCCCAGCGGATGCAATCCCAAGTCAGCCCCCTGATTTCGGCATTCCTCATCCCCGTGCTGAGCCACAGGAGAAACAGCGGGTAATACCAGGGCTCGTTGGTCTCCAGGTCAGCCAGCACGGCTTGGATTTCCTCCACGCTCAGCACATCGCTCTGCACTGACCGCCGTTGCCACTTCAGCTTGTGAGAGAAGAGGTGGCGATTTCCCCCAGAGCACTGGCGGTAGTGGGTCATCAACCCAGCAATCGTGCAATCGCTCAACCCTTCTGCCCGCAGCCACGCCAGAAACGCTTCCGCGTCACTGCGGTTACGAATGGGCTTCCCGTATCGCTGCAGCAGCCTGTAGGCGTGGATGGCAGCAGCCTGACGCTTGGTCTCTGCCCTCACCCTCAACGCCTCCAGCAGCCCCACCTCCTTGCCGTTGATGAGCGGTTGATATGCCATCAGGCTGCGGTCAAACACTCCCTGCTGGTAGTCGCTCCAGATTTGGGCGGCGATGGCGTGGGCTTTTGCCACTGCCACAGGGTCACTCCAGCGACCCAGGCGGTTGATAAACGCATCACGCCCGTCAATCCGCACCCTGACCTGGAGAGTGCCGTTGTTGTTGCGGAGGGAGGGTGGTTTCTGCACTGGGTGCCGCTGCTGCTGACACCAGGGCTACGGCTCCACCACTGACAAAGCCAAGCCAGCCAACTCGGCTTGTAGCCCTTCGTAGCCGTTGGGGGGCTCTGGGAGAAAAAATCGGGGAAATCGCTTGCGGCGGCTTGAATGTTGGCTGGCTGACCCAAAGCAACCACTCAAAATTCAAGCCCAGCCAGAGCTCCTTGAAGTCAGGGCTCGCTTCACGCAGTGGTGGATGCCGTAGCTCACATAGACATAAAACCGCCCTGGCTCACCAAAGAGCGTTTCGTTGCTGGGGGAGCGGCGGCGGTAGCCGTGACAGGCGGGCTCTGCTTGCGAATACGCCTCGGTTTCCACAATCACGCCCCAGAGCAGGCTGCCGTCTGTTTGGCGTTTCACCAGCAGGCAACCGATGAGCTCGGGGGCAACCAGCTCGGCAGGGCGGCAGAAGAAAGCGTGGGGCAGGGCTGAGCAAGCGATGGACAGATGCTCAAGGGCTCTCGATCATGCCTTCAAGGCTCTCCAGCCCGCCCTCCTGTCTCAGTTCAACCATGAACGAACGCTTCTCAACCAACTCCCCCTTGGGACGTTCGGTGTTCTGGCTGTGTCTGCTGGCCTACGGATTGCATGTGATTGAGGAATACGACCTCGGCTGGCAACCCTGGGCCGTGGAGGTGCTGGGGCTGCCCGTGACCTGGGGCGACTTCTTTATCACCAACGGATTCGGCGTCGTGCCCCTGGGACTGTTGGCCGGAAGCCTGGGCTGGAGCGTCCCTGCCGCCTCACTGTTACTCCCCGGGGTGATGCTGGTGAACATGGTGGGCTTCCACATCCTTCCCACCATCAACACCGGGCTCTATTCCCCCGGCCTGATCTCTGCCTTGGGCCTGTTCCTACCGCTCGGAGGCTGGTGTGTGATCACCGCATTTCGCCATCACCGCAGGGCGCTGTTGCTCGCGATGCCGGTGTCCGTGCTGCTCATGGCATTCCCGGTGGTGATGCTGAAACTGAAACCCTTGCTGGCCTTCGGCTAACCCATGCCCATCAACGCCACCCTCCAGCAACGCCGCGACCTCTGCTTCCTGGTATTGGCAGGCCTGTTCCTCGGCACCCTCGGGATGCTCAACATCCTTGGGCTCACACGGTTTCTCGAACTCGGGCACATCGGCTCCTGGCCGATCGTGGTCGCCGTTGGAGCCCTTCCGTACCCGATCACGTTTCTCTGCACCGATCTGATCAGCGAGCTCTGGGGGGAGGAACGCGCCTCCCAGGTGGTATGGGTGGGCCTACTGCTCAATGGCTGGGTGGTGCTGATCCTCTGGCTGGGAGGCCTCCTGCCAGGACTGGCCGGTGCGCCGGAGGGCACCTTCTTTGAAATTCAACGCCTCGCCTTCGGCTCGGTGGGGGCCTCGATGGCGGCCTATCTCACGGCCCAGTTCGTGGATGTGCGCCTCTTCCATTTTTGGAAACAACGCACCAATGGCAAAGCACTCTGGCTTCGCAACAACGGCTCCACACTGATCAGCCAGCTGGTCGACACCAGTGCGGTCGTCCTGATCAGCCACTACGGCGCCCATGTGCTGCCCGTGCGCGCCGGCGAACCGGTGCTGCCTCAGCTCGGCGCGTTCATTGCCAGTGGCTATCTGTTTAAAGCCCTTGCCGCACTGGCCGACACCATGCCTTTCATCTGGCTCACCGGCTGGCTGCGCCAATGGCTCGACGTACCAAGGCGCGGGAGCGAAATCGGCTGCGATCTCGATGACGAACCGCGCACTGGAAGCGTGACAAGCGCCTAATCCCTGCCAGGCTTTAAAGAGATGGACGATGTCTGATGGACGCAGCTCTTTCCGGTTTCAATCTGGGCACCGTGCTGCTCTTCGGCAGTGGCCTGTTCGTGCTCGCAACGCTCTACTTCGGCACCCGGGGCGGTTACTACAACACCGATCAATACGACGGCAACGGCACCGCTCACTGATGCCATTCAGACTGGCTCGATGACATCACTCCTGCCCGGTCCCGTCGTCAGCACTGACGCCATTCGCCTAGCCCTCCAAAGCTGGCCGGAGGTGGAGAGCTATCTGCAGCAATGCCGAGGGGTGATCATCCCCCTCGGATCCACCGAACAACATGGCCCCACCGGCGCCATCGGCACCGATGCACTCACAGCCGAAGCGGTATCCCTGGAGCTAGGCCGCCTCAGCGGCGTTCTGGTGACGCCAGCCCAAGCCTTCGGCATGGCCGAGCATCACCTGGGCTTTGCGGGCACCATGAGCCTCCAGCCCAGCACCCTGCTGGCGGTGCTCCACGACCTGGTGCTCTCCCTGGCCACCCATGGCTTCGAGCGAATCTTTGTGGTGAATGGGCACGGCGGCAACATCGCCACGGCCAAGGCTGCCTTCGCCCAGGCCTATGGCACCGCCGCCAGCCGAGGACTGCCGGTGGCTCCCCGTCTTCGCTGCCGTCTGGCGAACTGGTTTATGGCCGGCCCGGTGATGCAGCACGCTCGGGCGCTCTATGGCGAACGGGAGGGCCAGCACGCCACCCCCAGCGAGATCGCCCTCACCCTGCACCTGCACGACTGCCTGATCCAAAAGCAACGCCCCCTGCCGGAGCCGGCGCCTTGCGGTGCCATCCATGGACCAGCCGATTTCCGCCGCCGCCATCCGGATGGACGCATGGGATCGGATCCCTATCTGGCCAAACCAGACCACGGCGCTGAGTTTCTCAGCAAGGCAGCGATGGCGTTGCGCGATGATCTCGAGACGTTCCTGGCCGCCGCATGAGCAAGATCACCGCCGATGACGTGCGCAAGGTGGCCCAGCTTGCACGGCTGGAGCTTCCCGAGGAGACCATCGCCACCTACACCGGTCAGCTCGAGCGCATCCTCGATTACGTCGACCAGCTGCAAGCGGTGGACACCGAAGGGGTTGCCCCCACCACGCGCGCGGTGGAGGTGGTCAATGCCACCCGGGACGATCGGGTGGAGACCACCGACGTGCGCGAAGACTTGCTGAACCAAGCGCCCTTGCGAGAAGGCGACTTCTTCCGGGTGCCAAAAATCCTGGCGGACTGAACCAGCCAGTCAATCCAGACAACAGCACGATTGCGTGTCATTGGCGCGTTAGCTCAGTAACGCCGACGTGCTGGTGTCACGGCAGTGCGCTGCAAAAGGTTGAGCCAACCCCGGCGCATGCGCGCCGTCGGCATCAAACGAGCCAGGGGACGCATCTTGCTGCCATGGGACTTGTGGCTACGCACGCCCAGAAAGATGTCGTAGAGGAAGTTATTGAAATCACGACGGGTTTCAAACAGACCCAGCCTTTGGGGTGATTGCTTCGCATCGAGAAGAGGCTTGGTGGCCTCATAAGCCGGTTTGTACTCAAACCAGGGAATCGACGGCCAGAGGTGATGAACCAGGTGATAGTTCTGACCCATGATCAACCAATTCATGGTGCGCCCTGGATACACCCGGGCGTTCTGCCAGCGGTTGCGAGAGAGAAATGGCCGATGGGGCAGGTAATCGAAGAACAGCCCCAGAGTCACTCCCACCATCAACGCCGGAGCAAACCAGCAGTTGAAGATGAAGGGCAGGAAATCGAAGCTCACCGCTGCCGCAATGATCGTGAAGAAGACGGCCCGCTCGAAGCCCCACTGCATCAGTTCCCAGCGCTTCCAGAGCTTCCTCTGAAAAAAGAAAAGCTCGTGATAGAAAAAACGCGGAGCAATCAACCAGAGCGGCCCGAAGGTGCTCACGATGTGATCCGGATCATTCTTGGGATCGTTCACATGGGAGTGATGCTGCAGGTGCACCCGAGTGAAGACAGGGAAACTAAAACCAAGCAGCAAGGCTGATCCATGGCCCATGGCCTGGTTGATCCAAGGCACCGGATGGGCCGCCTTATGGCAGGCGTCGTGCACCACGGTGCCTTCAAGGTGGAGCGCCAGAAACCCTGTGATCAACAGCACAGGCAGCGGCCAACCAGCAACAAACCAACCCCAGATCGTGATCGCCGCCAAGGCATAGCCGCCCAGAAACAGGGCAACCGTGGGATTCCAGGCGGCTGGAGGATCAAGAAACTCTTTCGGCACTGAAGCCAAGCGAGTCGGCGATGCCGCAGAAGGAGCTGGAGTCACAACGTGTGTCATCAGTGGACCCAGCCCTCTCACCTTGCCTCGAACCCTCTGAACCCTAGAGGACTCGTGATGCCCACCGGGGGACTTGAACCCCCACGACCGAAGCCACTGGTACCTAAAACCAGCGCGTCTACCAATTCCGCCAGATGGGCAAGGGACGAACTCTAGGCATCCACCCACAATGGAGCCAAGCGGCGACTCTCCGACATGCTGGCTTCTCTCACTGGAGACCTTTGCCTCCTCCTCGGCCTGCTGGTGCTGCTGCTGCCCCTGCTGGCCACCGAACTGAGTCGCCCCCGGGATGGGGTTTGGGGAGCAGTCGTCCTGCTCCTTGGCCTGGTCCTGGTGACCAGCAGTGATCGTCTACGGGGCGCACCGATGCTGGCCGTGGTCTGCGCCTCCCTGCTGATCGCCCGCCTGGGAACGGAAGTGGGCCAGAACCGTTGGAATCAACTCAGCCCCGAGGAGCAGCAACGGCTTGGCTCCCGCGAACGCTGGACTACCAGCCTCCAGCAGCTGATCGCCGCGATCACCCGCCTGGCCGGCAATGCCGGCACTGCGCTCACCAGCCTGAAACCAGCTGCTCCGGCAGACAACCGCCCGGAAGGCAGCAACCGCAGCGGCAAGCGCTGGGTCAGACCCGAGCCAGCCGCAACGACGGACACGCCTTCACAGGCAGGGGAAGCCGATGCAGGAGCGTCATCAGCCCCAGTGACGTCTGCCACAGCGGAGCCAAATTCCACAGCGGAGCCGCAATCCACCGCAGGTGCCAGCAAAGACGGATAATTCCGGTTGCTGCAGCGCCACCGTGACCCAGCAGACGCGCCCTGACGCTGATGCGCGACCGTCCTACAAGGACACCCTCAACCTGCTGGAGACTGGTTTTGGGATGCGCGCCAATGCCATCCAGCGCGAGCCGGAACTTCAAGCCCTCTGGCGCGAGCGAGGCATCGATCTCGAGCTGGGGCTGAACAATCCTGGCCCGGTGTTCACCCTGCACGACGGGCCGCCCTACGCCAACGGGGCCCTGCACATGGGCCATGCCCTCAACAAGGTGCTGAAGGACATCATCAACAAGCACCGGCTGATGCAGGGCCGCCAAGTGCGCTTCGTGCCCGGCTGGGACTGCCACGGCCTGCCGATCGAGCTCAAGGTGCTTCAGGCGATGGACCAGGAGCAGCGCCAGGCACTGACCCCCCTCAAACTGCGCAAGAAAGCAGCCGCCTACGCCCGCAAACAGGTGGATGGCCAGATGGCCGGCTTCAAGCGCTGGGGGATCTGGGCCGACTGGGACAACCCCTATCTGACCCTCCAGAAGGAGTACGAGGCCGCTCAGATCGAGGTGTTCGGCAGCATGGCTCTGAAGGGCCACATCTATCGAGGCCTCAAGCCGGTGCACTGGAGCCCCAGCTCCCGTACCGCCCTGGCGGAAGCTGAGCTGGAATATCCAGACGGTCACACCAGCCCGAGCGTCTATGTGGCGTTCCCTGCTGTTGAGGCACCGCAGCAGCTTCGTGCGGCACTGCAGGACCAGGGCGTCGATCTACCCGCTGATGGGGACAGCCTGCAGAGCACCCTGCAGGTGGCGATCTGGACCACCACGCCCTGGACGCTGCCCGCCAACCTGGCGGTGTCGGTGAATGATCGGCTCGAGTACTGCCTAGCCGATGACGGCAGTGGCCGACTCCTGGTCGTGGCAGCCGAATTACGCGAAACCCTGGCCAGCAAACTCGAGCGCCCACTTCAGGCCAAAGCGGTCGTTAAGGGAGCCCTGCTGGCGGGTCTCAGCTACCGCCACCCCTTACTCGAGCGTCAGAGCCCGGTGGTCATCGGTGGCGACTACATCACCACCGAATCGGGCACAGGTCTTGTGCATACGGCCCCTGGCCATGGCGTTGATGACTTCAACACCGGCCGCAAGCACGGCCTGCCCGTGCTGTGCCCCGTCGATGAAGCCGGCACCCTGACGGAGGAGGCCGGCCCCTTTGCGGGGCTGAACGTGCTCAAGGACGCCAACCCGGCAATCATCGAAGCTCTCGAGGCCTCCGGTGCGCTGCTACTGCAGGAGAGCTACGGCCACCGCTATCCCTACGACTGGCGCACCAAGAAGCCGACAATCTTCCGCGCAACCGAACAATGGTTCGCCTCGGTGGAGGGATTCCGCAGCGAAGCCCTCGCCGCGATCGATGCGGTGGAATGGCTGCCGGCTTCCGGGCGCAACCGGATCGAATCGATGGTGGCGGAACGGGGTGACTGGTGCATCTCCCGTCAGCGCACCTGGGGTGTGCCAATCCCGGTTTTTTATCACCGCAGTCGTGGCGATGTGCTGCTCAACGCCGACTCCATTGCGCACATCCAGGCACTGATCGCCGAACACGGTGCCGACGTTTGGTGGGAGAAAGACGAATCCGAGCTACTCCCGCCAAGCCATCAGGGCGAGGCTGACCAATGGCGCAAGGGCACCGACACGATGGATGTGTGGTTTGACTCCGGCTCCAGCTGGGCCGCCGTTGCCAGTCAGCGCGATGGTCTCAGCTATCCGGCCGATCTCTACCTGGAGGGATCGGATCAGCACCGCGGCTGGTTCCAAAGCTCCCTGCTCACTTCCGTGGCGGTGAATGGCCATGCCCCTTACCGGACGGTGCTCACCCACGGATTCGCCCTCGACGAGAAGGGCCGCAAGATGAGCAAATCCCTCGGCAATGTCGTGGATCCGATGGTGATCATCGAGGGGGGAAAGAACCAGAAACAGGAACCTCCCTACGGCGCCGACGTGCTGCGCCTCTGGGTGAGCTCCGTCGACTATTCCGCCGACGTGCCGATCGGTGCCGGAATTTTGCGCCAACTGGCCGACGTGTACCGCAAGGTGCGCAACACCGCTCGCTATCTGCTTGGCAACCTCCACGACTTCGATCCCACCCGCGATGGCGTGCCGGTGGAGGAGCTACCGCTCCTGGATCGCTGGATGCTCCAGCGCACCGCCGTGGTGCTTGATGAGATCAGCGAAGCCTTCGAACGCTACGAGTTCTTCCGCTTCTTCCAGATCCTGCAGAACTACTGCGTTGCCGATCTCTCCAACTTCTACCTCGACATCGCCAAGGACAGGCTCTACGTCAGTGCACCGAACGACAGGCGGCGGCGCAGCTGCCAGACGGTGATGGCTCTGATCATCGAAGGACTCGCCGGAGCGATCGCGCCCGTTCTCTGCCACATGGCCGAAGACATCTGGCAGAACCTGCCCTATCCGGTGAAGGACGACTCCGTCTTCCGTCGTGGCTGGCCCGTGGTGCCAGAGAGCTGGCGCGATGACAGCCTGCAAGCACCGATGCAACAGCTGCGCGACCTGCGCAGTGCCGTGAACCGGGTGCTGGAGGGTTGCCGCGGCCGTCAGGAGTTGGGGGCTTCCCTGGAGGCATCGGTGCGAATCGACGCCTGCTCCGAAACGCTCCAGTCAGCGCTGTCCTGGCTGGCCAATCACGGTGATCCGGAGGTCGATGGATTGCGGGATTGGCTGCTGGTCTCCCAGCTGCAACTCGGGGGTGAACCCTGGGCAGAGCTGCTGGCCAGCGACAACAGTGACCTCGCTGTGATCGAAGTCGCCCGCGGCCGCGGCGAGAAATGCGAGCGCTGCTGGCATTACGAAGGCGATATCGGCCAACACAGTGCCCACCCCAGCCTCTGCGGCCGCTGCGTGGCCGTGCTGGAACGGCGCTAATTCGCCCGTCGCTCCAGCACCCTTCACTCAACCCCAGGCCAAAGGGTCCAGCAGCCTTTCCGGAGGCACCCCCTCCAGGAGCAGCTGCTCCTGGAGGGGGTTGAGGGGCCCTTGCAGGAGATCGGCGTGTTCGATGCAGGCTCCATCAGGCAGCACGCTCTGATCGGGATCGAAGGCGGTGGGATGCGTCGTGCAGCTGCTGAAACCGCGAAAGATCAAAACCTCCAGGGGCTCCGGCCCCCCATCACCGGCCGTCACCATCCCCCTGAGACGCACGACCCGATCCGACCGCTCGCGGCTGATCGTCTCGAGCGTTTGCAGCAGTTCAGAACTCACCAGCGACCCGCCCCTGCTTTGGCAAGCGCACCAGCAGCCACTGCAACAGGCCCACGGCATAGGCCACAAGAGCCACATAGCCAATGAAGGCGGCCACTGCTTCAGTCCACTGCCCGCCGAAGACGAAATCAAACAATCGCTCCACCACCCGGTGCAGCCCCTGGGGCGCCTCCAGCCATGCCTTGCAATCCGCAGTCGCCAACACACGACTGCAAGGAAGACTGCTGGCGGCCATCAGCGTCGCCAGCACAGCGAAGCCACTAAGGGCCCAGCGCCAGACCCGCACAGTGAGCGGCAGCGGACGCCAAGGGGGCAGATCCGCCAGCTCCTCATTCAGATCCACCCAGAACCACACCGACACCAATATGAGAATTGGCGCGATGAAGACAACGATGTAGCCGAGGGGCCGTTGATCGGTGAGCAGCAGCAGGCTGATCGCCATCAGGCTGGCCACCTTCCAGTAAATCGTGAGCAGGCGAACCATCGCCCCCTCCCGGCGCACGGCCGCCCAGATCAGGAGCAGGAGCGGCACACCGAAGGCGAAGGTGGCCCCCAGCCTGTAGGTGAGCCAGACCAGGCTGCGATAGGGAAGATCAGGCACCAGGAAGGTTCGGGAAGGCGCCATTATCGACGCCGGCGCAAGGACCGCCGCCGTTGGTAGGGTCCGATCTATGACGCCGTTTTCGCCGCTCAACTGGTTCCGCTCGCCCGCTGCGCAGGCCCGATGCCGCACGGCACTCTCGAGCCAGACCTCCCTGGACGCGGCCGTGAAACAGGTGGCGGATGAGCTGGGCAGTGCTTCAGCTGATCTGGCGCTTGTCTTTGTGTCCAGTCATTTCGCCAGTGACCTCCCCCGTCTGTTGCCACTGCTGAGGGAGCGTTTGAAGGCGGACCACTGGCTGGGCTGCACAGGGGGTGGAGTCGTCGGCACAGACCGAAGTGGCCAGGCCTCTGAGCTTGAGCGCAGTGCAGCCCTCAGCGTGACCCTGCTCAACCTGCCGGGAGCAATCCTCAAACCTTTTGCCGTCACCACCGAGACACTGCCGGATCTCGATGGCCCCGCCGAGCGGTGGCAGGAATGGTTTGATCTCGACCCCGCGACCACGCGCTCGATGCTGCTGCTGGTGGATCCAGGCAGCAGTGGCATCAACGATCTAATCAGCGGTCGCGACTATGCCTATGCCGGGGCGGATTGCATCGGCGGCATCGCAGCGCCCCACAACGCTCCCCACGGCTCCCTGCTGATCGGTGACCAGGTTTGCAATGGAGCGATCGGGCTCGGAATCGGTGGTGATTGGACCCTCGAACCGGTGGTCGCCCAGGGCTGCCGGCCGATTGGGCCGGTGTTTGCCATCGAGCAGTCGCACCGCAATGTGCTCCTGCAGCTCAGTGCCAACAACACCAGTGCTAGCCCTGTGGACTGCCTGCAGCGGGTGCTGGCCGGTCTCTCCGACGAGGAGCGGGAACAGGCCAAGGATTCCCTCTTCCTTGGTGTCGAACGTCGTGACTGGGTGGTCGGTCATCAGAACGACGCTGGGCCAGGCAGCGCCTTCCTGGTGCGCAATCTGATCGGCGTGGATCCCCGCAACGGCGCTGTCGCGGTGGCGGAGCGGGTGCGCCCCGGACAAAACGTGCAGTTTCAGCTGCGGGAAGCCAATGCCTCCCGCCAGGAGGCCAGTCAGCTGCTCTGCGCGGCCCGCGAACGCTGCGAGAGCGCCCCGCTCATGGGCCTACTGTTCGCCTGCCTGGGCCGCGGCAGCGGGCTCTTTGGCTGCGCCGACGGGGATGTCTCGATCGCCCGCAGCGTGATGGCCGATCTGCCCATCGCCGGCGCCTTCTGCAACGGCGAGATCGGTCCCCTCGGCGGCAGCACCCACCTCCACGGCTACACCGCCTGCTGGGGGCTTCTGCGACATGCCCCTCTCAACGTCTGATGCGTCAGCACGTCAATCCCCTCAGCCGGTTCTTCCAGCTGCCCCGTGAGCTGCCTGGTCCCACCGAGCTCTTCGACGATCCCCTGCAGCCGATTCACCTCGACATCGGTTGTGCCCGCGGTCGCTTCCTGCTCGATCTCGCCGCCGTGCAACCGCACTGGAATCATCTGGGCTTGGAAATTCGACGGCCCCTCGTAGACGCCGCCCAGCGCGAATGCCAACAGCTGGAGCTGGGCAACCTTCATTTCCTCTTCTGCAACGCCAACGTCAGCCTGGAGGGCTGGCTTGGAGCACTAGCGAGCGACCGCCTGCAGCGGGTATCGATCCAGTTCCCCGACCCGTGGTTCAAGAAGCGCCATCGCAAGCGACGGGTGCTGCAACCGTCGCTGCTGCTTGCCATCGCCGCGGCCCTCGCCCCCGGCCGGGAGTTGTTCCTACAGAGCGATGTTCTCGAAGTGATTGAACCGATGGTGCAGCTCACGGAGCTGTCCGGGGTCTTCTCCAGGCCTCCAGAGGATGAAAGGCCCTGGCGCGGAGATAATCCCCTCCCCGTCGCCACCGAACGGGAGCGCTACGTGCTCGCCCAGGACCTGCCGATTTACCGGGCGCTGTTCCGTCGCAACGATCGCCCGCTGCCCGGGCGGGAGGCACTCGAAACCGCCTGGGAACGGGTCGATAATCCGACAGACGACACCCCAGGCACCCCCGATGGCTGAGGCTGCGGCCCCGACTCCTCTGCTCCTGCGCTGGCAGGGCCTGCTTCCCAGCAGCCATGCCCTCAGGCAACGGCTGAGCACCTGGGCGGGTCTGATCCTGATCGCCCTGCTCGCGGGCCTACCCCTGATCAGCAGAACCGGCCTCGGCCTGGTGGTCCTGAGCGCCGGAGCGCTGTGGCTGCTCTGGGCCGCCTGCACCCCCTGCGGACGGATCGGCACCATCAGCGGTTGGTTGCTGCTCTTCCTGGGGATCGCAGTAATGGCCACGGGTCTCTCACCGGTGCCGATGGCTGCCGCCAAAGGATTGGCCAAACTGCTCAGCTATCTGGGCGTGTACGCCCTGATGCGACAGCTGCTGGCAAGCCAGCCGGCCTGGTGGGACCGACTCGTGGCTGCCCTGCTGGCCGGAGAACTGGTGAGCAGCGTGATCGCCCTGCGTCAGCTCTATGGCCCAACCGAAGAACTAGCCCGCTGGGCCGATCCCAACTCCGTGGCCGAAGGAACGATCCGCATCTACGGCCCCTTGGGCAATCCCAACCTGCTGGCTGGCTATCTGGTGCCGATCCTGCCGATCGCCGCTGTGGCCCTGATCCGCTGGCGCGGCTGGGGGCAGCGGCTCTTCGCCGCTTGCTGCCTCCTGCTGGGCAGCGCAGCCACCCTGTTCAGCTACAGCCGCGGTGGCTGGCTGGGCATGCTCGCTGCACTTGGGCTGTTCGTGCTGCTGCTGCTGCTGCGGGCGATCCGCGACTGGCCTGCCCTCTGGCGCAGGCTGCTGCCCCTGGCCCTGCTCGTGCTGGCGGGACTGGCCATCGCCATCGCCGCCACCCAGATCGAGCCGATCCGCACCCGGGTGGTGAGCCTGCTGGCCGGCCGTGGCGACAGCTCCAACAACTTCCGGATCAACGTCTGGCTCGCCGCAATCAACATGATCCAAGACCGCCCCTGGATTGGCATTGGCCCAGGCAATGCCGCTTTCAACAGCATCTACCCCCTCTACCAACAACCCAAATTCAATGCCCTGAGCGCCTACTCGGTGCCCCTCGAGATCCTGGTTGAGACCGGTGTTCCCGGCCTGATCGCCTGCCTTGGCCTGGCCTGGAGCAGCCTGCAGCAGGGCCTGATCGGACTGCGGGAGCGCGGCAACCTCAGCCTGCCCCGCCTGGCGGCCCTGGCGGCCATCGCCGGCCTTTTGGTGCAGGGCGCCACCGACACGATCTTCTTCCGACCGGAGGTGCAGATCATCGGTTGGTTCTGTCTGGCGACCCTGGCGCAGCCCCTGACGGCGGAGCCCAGCGACGGATGAGTCCCCAATTTGTGGCCGGCTTCGATGCAGGCCAAACCACTTGCCGCTGCCGGCTGTTGCGCTGGGCCCCGACCAACCCCAGCGACGGCCTCGACGAGCCAACGCTTGGAGATGGCGAGGGGTCTGGTGTCAGCCACCTTGATGCTGAACACGGTGAAACCCGCTTCATCGCTGCCATCAACAGCAGCCTGACCGCCGCCAAGGCAGCGGCGGGTCTGCCGTCAACGGCAGCGCCGCTCGCCGCGGTGATCGGCGCCAGCGGACTGGAGCAGGGAACCGCCCTGCAGGGGCGAGCCCAAGCGCTGATGGCTGCGGCCCTTGGACTGCCGGCGGAGCATTGTCTGGCCACCGGTGATGAGCGCACCGCCCTGCACGGCGCCTTCCCGAATCGCCCAGGCATCGTGCTGATCAGTGGCACCGGCATGATCGCCGTCGGCAGGGATGAGCAAGGCGTTGAGGCCCGCAGTGGTGGCTGGGGTTGGATGCTGGATGGAGGCGGCAGCGCCTTCGATCTTGGCCATCAGGGGCTGCAGCTGACCCTGCGCATGGCCGATGGCCGCATGGCCGATGCCCCCTTGCGTCATCGGCTCTGGGATGCGCTGGGTTGCAACAGTGCTGCCGAGATCAAGGCCCTGGTGGTGCGACCGGAGCGAAGCGTCGCCACCTTGGCCCAACTGGCACCGCTCGTGGTGGAGGCCGCTGGCCATGGGGATCACGACGCCCGCAGGATCGTGCAGCACTCGGCGCAGGCCCTGGCGGAAGCGGTTACTGCCGTGGCCACAACCCTGGCGCTGAGCGCTCCTGCGATCAGTCCGCGAGGCGGCGTGCTCAGTCACCTGCAGCTGATGCGAGACCTTGTGGAGGACGCTCTCGGCGAACGCTTACCGGGCTGGCACTGGCAGCAGGGCGGTGGCGACGCCTGCGCCGGAGCACTGGCCCTCGCGAAGGGGCTGCTCAGGCCGCGTTGAGATGGTGATCAGCCGCCTCTGCCAGGCGACTCGTCCAGTGCTCCACCACAGCCTGATCCGCTGCCTCAACCATCACCCGCAGCAGGGGCTCCGTTCCGCTGGCCCGCACAAGCACCCGGCCCTGATCGGCCATGGCCGCCTCAGCCTCAAGCACCAGAGCCTGAAGCGGTGCACAGTCGGCCCAACCCTTGCGGCGCGTTCGGTCCGGCACGCGCACGTTCACCAGCTTCTGCGGATAGGCCTGGAAGCTCTGATCGAACCAATCAGCCAGGGTCAGCTGCCGGGCCTGGCAAAGACTGGCGAGCTGTAAAGCGGTCAGCACCCCATCACCGGCCAGGCCATGGGCAGCAGAAAGGATGTGGCCCGACTGCTCTCCACCGAGGGCCGCGCCCGTGCTGACCATGGCGGCATGGACGTGCTGGTCACCCACCGGCGTGCGTTCAAGCACGCCACCCCGCGCCTGCCAGGCCCGTTCAAACCCGAGATTGGACATCACGGTGGCGACCAAACGCTGCTCCGGCAAGGCCTGGGCGTCCTGCAGGGCGGCCCCCCAGAGAAAAAGCACATGGTCGCCATCGACCACTCGGCCTCGACCATCCACCGCAAGCATGCGGTCAGCATCACCATCAAAGGCAAAGCCCATGGCAGCCCCCTGCTGCAGCACGGCCTGGCGCAGGGGCTCCAGGTGCGTGGAGCCGCAATTCACATTGATCCGTGCTCCATCCGGCTCACCATGCAGCACGGTCAGCTCAGCGCCGAGGGCTTCAAACACATCCGCAGCGCAGGCGGTCGCCGATCCCCAGCAGAGATCCAGCACAATCGGCACCCCGTCCAAGCGCTGGCCGCCCACACTGTCCAGCAAGGAGTCCCGGTACTGAACCAACAACTCCGGCCGATGATGCGCCGCTGCGCAACTGAGCAGCCCATCGGCAGGCCCGGCATCCCGCTCACCACGCAGTCCGGCTTCGATCGACTGCTGCAACTCCGCTCGCAGCTTGCTGCCATCGGCGCCAAACACCTTGATGCCGTTGTCGTGCGGGGGGTTATGGCTCGCCGAGACCATCAGGCCGCCCGCGGCACCGGAACGGCGAATCAGTCCGGGAACGGCGGGGGTGGCACAGAGCCCAAGGGTCCAAACCTCACGACCGGCGGCCGTCAGCCCGGCGGTGAGCGCGGCTACCACCATGGCTCCGCTGCTGCGGGAATCCATCCCGATCAGCACCGGACCAGACTGCGGCAGCACCCGTCCACACCAGAAGCCCACCTGCAGCGCCAGGGCAGGGGTAATCGCGGAGCCAACCCGTCCCCTCAGACCATCGGTCCCGAAGCTGACCTGGGCGGGAGGGTGTGGCGTGCCCAAGGGCGGAACCGCGATCTCGTCCATGGAATCCATGGGAAGGCAACCAAGATTACGGGGCCCAGCCCATGCCCTCAGCGCCAGCGCCGCGGCGCGACCAGCAGCCCCACCAGCTCGAGCGTGGCCCAAAGCGCCACGGCCACCACGACCCAACCGGGAAGCCACTGGAGGGGCCAGAGCCAACGGAACCCCCAGACGAGCAGCAACAGCAACCAGGCGAGTCCGCAGCGGCGGCGCTGACCCTTCCCTGGGCGCGTCCAGCGCGGATCCTCTGCCATCGCCATCGGTCCCTGACTGCGCCCAGAATGCCAGCAGTCATTGCTTGTGGCGTGTCCGAGTCGTCCCCCCGCGGGCTGCTGCTGATCGGTGGCACGGCGATCGCCAGCCTTGCGGTGATCCTGGCGGGCCAGCCGCTCCTGCAGCAGCTGCAGCTCAGGCTCACGCCCGAACTCGACGGAAGCACCCTCTGGAACCAATACCGCTGGTCAAGCGATCCAGGTCAGCGCCGCCAGGCGGCACTGCTGCTCAGCACAACGGTGAACGACCCCAGCACCAGGCAACGACTGCTGGCCGGGCAGGGCTGGGGGCACTCCTCCCTGGCGGCAGTCACCCTGCAACGCCAGGCCCAAACGGCCGAACAGCGCCAGGCCTCTGAAGCAGCACAAGGGCTCTGGCGCAACTTGCTGCAGCGCTTTCCAGACAGCGCCGCCAGCGCCGATGCGCGCTATCACCTCAGCGCAACCAATCCAGCCCTCCAGCGGGAGCTGCGCCGACGCCAACCAACCCACCCCGCTGCTCTCGACAGCGCCGTCCGCGATGGCGAGGAGCTGCACCTGGCCCGCTGGGCCCCGAGGCATCCCGGCGCTGCAGCACTCCTGCGTCGGGCCTGCAACGCACCCTTGTCAGCGGCGACTGCAGATGACCGCCAGTGGCTGGCCCGCGGCCTCGCAGAGCTGGGCGATGGCCCTGCGGCATTGCGCTGCCTGAACGGACAACCCCCTCAACCGATCACAGCGCTGGCTCTGGCACGGGCGCTGCTGCAGGGAGATGCCCAACAGCAACGGACTGCCGAAGCCATGCTCGTGCAGCTCAGCCAGATCCAGTCCGCGCCAGCGCAGGGGTCGCAAGAGATCGACATCCCTCTAACAGCGGCGGAACTCTTGAGCGCTCCCCTGAAACCGGATGCCGCGCTGTTGGAGGCGATCCCCAAAGCAGTTCGCAGTCGCTCCGCCGATGTGGCCGCTGCCGAGGTCCGTCTGGGTCGTCGCCGTGATGGGGCCGCGGTGCTGAGTCGCTGGCCCCAACATCCCGCCAGCTGGCAGTTGCAATGGGATCTTGCCCGGGAGGCTCTGCTGAAAGGGCAATGGCGACAGGCGGAAGATTGGCTCGGTCGCATTCCCTCCGATCAGCTGCCGGAACCTCTGGCAGCACGTCAGCAGTTCTGGCTGGGGCTAGCGATCGCCAAACAGGGACGCCCTCAGGCCGCAGCGGACATTTGGAAGCGTCTGCTGGCGGAGCATCCCCCCGGCTTCTACACCTGGCGGGCGGAGCATCGGCTCAGAGGCACCCCCCTGCCAGCCCTGGTTACAGCCACCAGTTCGGCCCCGGAGCTAGACACCTGGCAACCACTGCAGAGTGGCGACCAGGAGGTGGATGAGCTCTGGCGCCTGGGGCTTGTTAAGACCGCCCTTGAAACCTGGCAGAGCCGCCATCCCCAGCCGCCCAATGCCAACGAAGGGGTGGTGGAGGGGCGCTTGCGGCTGGCCAACGGCGACAGCTGGAACGGCCTCGAGCGTCTCTGGCGTGCCAGCCTCCGCCTGGTGTCTGACGACTGCTCCACCCGCACCCTGGTGCATCGCAGTCAGCAGCCCCAGACCTTCCTGAACTATCTGTCGGCTGCCGGCCAGGAGGCAAGCGTGCGTAGGGAGTTACTTCAGGCGATCGCCAAGCAGGAGTCACGCTTCTCACCAGGGGTGGCCTCACCCGTGGGAGCAATCGGGCTGATGCAACTGATGCCGGAAACCGCGGCAGAACTGGCCGGTGCCCCCCTCAGCAAGGCGGCACTGCAGGAGCCACGTGCCAATGCCCGGCTCGGAGCGCGCTACCTGGCCCAGCTGCTCCGGCAGTGGCAAGGCAATGCCTGGCTGGCAATCGCCAGTTACAACGCAGGCCCAGGCGCCGCAGGCCGCTGGCGCAACGAGGAACTGACACGCGACCCAGAGCTCTGGGTTGAGCGGATCCCCTATCCAGAAACGCGGCTTTACACCAAGAAAGTGCTGGGGAATCTCTGGGCCTATCTCAAGCCGGCAGACCAGGGGTGTACAAGAAGCGAAGCGCTTCGGCCCCCAGGGGACTAATCGCAAACGGATTGGGCAGCACGTGGCCGAGCCACACCCCGCAGAGCACGATCACGGACATCCAGGCGGCCATGACAACCGGCGGTGGGACCACCTTGATGCGCGTGAGATCCAGGCGGGCCAACAAGACCGCCGAGGACAGGATCAGCACATCGGAGAGCAGGCTCAGCTGCAGCACATACAAGCCACCGGTGATCACCAGCAGGAGGGTGACCACAAGACTGATCACCCGGCTGGAGGCCATCAACATCGACACCTGCCGAAGCAGCAGATCGGGCATCGTGCAGATCACCACCACCAGCAGAGCCTGAACCACTTCCACAGTCCAGAACAGCTGAGGGTCAATCCCCCGATCATTCATCAAGTCCTGCTGAAAGATGGTCCAGTGGTGACCGAGCAGGATCGCCACCACGAACAACACCAGCAACAGCGGCGCGCGGAACGGCAGGGCCAGGAAACGCAGCAGAGCCATCAGGAGAACATCAGGACTCGGGTCATCCGGCAGAGCGCCGCAACAGCCAGAAAGCCGCGCTCAAGCTAGCAACGTTGACGCGGGAGTCCTGCCAGAGTGGCGAAGCGTCCATCGCTCGAGGCATGACCGGCAGCGCACCATCCGCAAGCCTCTCCGCCGGCCAGAAGGCCCTGCTTGTGATCGGTGCCATCGCACTGGCGCTGATCCTGTTTCTGCTTCGCAATGGCCTGAGTGTGGAGTCGCCGATGGATCAGCTGGCGCGACGCTCTCTGACCCCCGAGCAAGCACTCAGCAATCAGAAGCCGACGATGCTCGAGTTCTACGCCGATTGGTGTGAAGCCTGTCGGGAAATGGCTCCAGCGATGCTGGAGACCGAACGCCGCACCAATGGCCGCATGAACGTGGTACTGGTGAACATCGAGAACCCTCGCTGGCAAGACCTCATCGATCGCTACGAGGTCAATGGCATCCCTCAACTGAATCTGTTCGCCGCAGACGGGAGCCTGCGGGGCCGCTCCCTCGGGGTGCGTAGCGCTGCCCAGTTAGAGGCCATCAGCAACGCTCTGATCGACAACACGAAGCTCCCACAGCTGGCCGGCATCGGCAGCCTCTCGGCAATCTCCGCCAGCGAAGCGACAGCCAGCTCCCTGGTCAGCAGCCCCGGTCCGCGCAGCCACTCCTGAGGGCTGAGCCTTCATGAAGGGCGGCCATCCAGGCGCGAACCGGCCATGATCAGCCCACAACCGTTCACTCCGACCTGACGCCCGCCATGGATCCCCGCTTCCGGGTCGACCTGATTGCCGCGACACCCAACCCTCAGCAGTGTGTGTATGCCGGCATGCACCAGGACTACAGCGAGGGGTTCGTGGCCGCTGATCGGGAGCAATGGCCCGATGAAACGCGGGCCGGAGAAATCTGCGTGAAAAGACTCCTAGCCGGCGAGCGAGGCCATTACGGACCGCTCGAACATGCCCAGATCGTGCTCAACGTGGGCTGGTTCCCCCACTCGGTGATGCAACAGGCCCGCACCCACCGGGTGGGTGTGAGCTTCGATGTGCAGTCGATGCGCTACACCGGCGATCGCATCTGTAAAGCCGCCAACGGTGAGCTAGCACTTGAAGAGGTGTTTTACCTCCGGCCGGTGGGGGATTACAGCGATCGCCAGGGCAAGAAGTATGCCTACACCGCCGAAGAGCGCAGCAAGGATCTCGCCCTCTGCCGCGCGGCGGCGGAGCGCTATCGCGACCTGCTCGCCGCCGGCTTCGCCGAGGAGCACGCCCGCGGCATCCTCCCCTTCGACTACCGCCAGCATTTTGTGGTGAGCTTTTCGCTGCGGGCCTTCCTGCACTTCATGGATCTGCGCGCCAAGCTCGATGCCCAACAGGAAATCCGCGAACTGTGCGACCTGATGTGGCCGCACCTGCAGCAATGGGCCCCTGAATTCGCAGCCTGGTACGAAAAGAGTCGCCTCCATAAAGCCAGGCTGGCGCCCTGATCAGGTTGATCCCTGATCACACCTTCGCCAGCGTCACTCGCTCCGGTTGATGCTGGTATTTGCCTTGGCGGTCGCTGTAGGTGGTGTCGCAGGGATCACCCTCAAAGAAGAGAAGCTGACAGATGCCCTCATTGGCATAGATGCGGCAATCAGCACCGGAACTATTGCTGAATTCCAGAGTGAGATGTCCCTCCCAGCTCGCCTCCGCCGGGGTGGTGTTCACGATGATTCCTAGGCGCGCATAGGTGCTCTTGCCAAGGCAAATCACCGTGATATTCGCGGGCACCTTCATCTTTTCGAGGGCCACACCAAGCCCGTAGGAATGGGCCGGGAGGATGAAGTAATCACCATCCTCATCATGATGAAGCTCTGTGGGCTCCAGATTGGCCGGATTGAACCGCTTGGGATTCATCACCGTGCCCGGCACGTGCTTGAAGATCAGGAATTCCTGAGGTGACAGGCGCAGGTCGTAGCCATAGGAGGAACATCCGAAACTGAGCACCGGGCGCTGCTTTTGATCCGGCTCTAGGTGACGGACCAGCCCCGCCTGGAAGGGCTCAAGCATGCCGGCCTGAGCTTGTTCAGTAATCCAGCGATCGTTCTTGAGCATCAGAAGCCTCGGCGCAGTTCAGTGACCTGATCGGCAAGCCCCATCAAGAACTCGGGGATGGAGGGTCCGGTGACAATCACGTCCACCGAGCCGGGGCGGCGCTCCAGAGTCGCACGCACCTCCTCTTCGCTGAGGTAGCCCAAGGCAATGGCCAGCCCCAGCTCATCAAGCACCAGCTGATCGAGCTTGCCAGCCAGCAGCTCACGTCGGCAGACCTGCCAGACCTCCTCCACCGCCTCCTGCACAGCCTGACCCTGGTCAGCGGCAGGCCCATCGAGGCAAGTGGAGACAGCAGGCCGTAACCAGCCGAGCCGACCGCAGAGCGTCAGACGCCGCTCCGGACCTTGGTCGACCCCTCCCTTCAGGAACTGCACCACCAGCACACGACTGCCCAGACCGGCAGCACGCAACGCTTGACTGAGCACATTGGAAAAACTGCCGCGGTAGGGGGCGGTATGCACCTGCAGCTGACCCTCGGCTGCCACCAGATGGAGGGGTGCCCGGGGCGGCACAGGGGGCAAGGGCCGTAGACCCGCTCGCTCCAGTGCCCGGTGATCCGCAGTGCGCGGCTCGGTAGGGCGATGGCTGGAGCTCAGGCTGGCGGTCATTGATTCCTCACACGGCCGGCATGCCGGCAGAACCAAAATCTAGCGCCGGAGACGCAGCTCACAAGCCCCTGACACACCACTGATGGTGTTTGAGCGACCCGCCCGCTGGTGACAGCCGCCCTGTCAGGCTCAATGGCAGCGCTTCTGCGGTTGATGAGCAGCCACCAGTCCCCACTCCGTCACGACGGTCGCCATGCCGCCGCGCTGCGCCCCTTCGCGATCGAGTGGGATCCAATGGGCTTTGCCATCAGCTCCCTGATCGTGCGCACGGGCCGCACCGCCGTGCTCTGCAGTGTCAGCCATGAACAAGGTGTCCCGCGCTGGCGTCAGGGGGAAGGCAAGGGCTGGCTTAGTGCTGAATACAGGCTGCTTCCTGGTTCCACTCCCGAACGCCAAAACCGGGAGCTGCTCAAACTTTCGGGTCGCACCCAGGAGATCCAGCGCCTGATCGGCCGCAGCCTCAGGGCCTGCCTCGACATGGAAGCTCTGGGTGAAAACACGTTGCTGATCGATTGCGATGTGATCCAGGCCGATGCAGGCACGCGCACGGCCTCGATCACCGGCGCCTGGATAGCGCTTCAGCACGCCTGCAACCAACTCCTGACGAACGGGGTCATCACGCGTCAACCGGTCCGCCAGCAGGTGGCGGCCGTCTCCGTGGGTTTAGTGCAGGGAACCCCCCTGCTCGACTTGGACTACAGCGAGGACAGCCGGGCCGACGTGGACCTGAATGTGGTGATGGACGGCGAAGGGCGTCTGCTGGAGCTGCAGGGCACAGCGGAGGGAGCTCCGTTCAGTCGCAGCGCCCTCAACGGCCTCCTGGACCTCGCCGAACCAGGCCTGACGGAGTTAATGAAGCACCAACGCAGCGCCCTGAATCAACGCTGAATTTCGTGTGGGTTGCTACAAGGTGGAGCCAGGACCATCCGTAGCGTCCTGCCAACTGCAAAGCCGCCATGGTCGGAGCCACACGCGGCTTCAGCCGATATTCACCGCAGACCGCCTCCGTGACGGCCAGTGCCGGAGCAGGAGTCACCCTGGCGAACGCTCCGGCAGCCAACGCACGCACGCTGCTGGAAGTGATCCGTGATCTCGAAGGCGCGAGCACGGAGCTGGTGGAACGCGGCAAGACGATTTTCTTCCCCGGCGATCCCGCTGAACGGGTTTATCTGATCAGGCGCGGGGCGGTTCGCCTCTCCAGGGTCTACGAGTCCGGGGAGGAAATCACCGTGGCTTTGCTGAGGGAAAACAGCTTGTTCGGCGTGCTGTCCCTGCTGACCGGCCACCGCTCCGATCGCTTCTATCACTCCGTAGCATTCACTCGCGTGGAGATGGTCACGGCACCAGCTGCCTCGGTGCGCCAGGCGATTGAAGCCGATACCGGTGTTGGCCTGCTCCTGCTGCAGGGTCTCTCGAGCCGGATACTGCAAACCGAGACCATGATCGAAACCCTCACCCATCGGGACATGTCGTCCCGCCTAGTGAGTTTTCTGTTGGTGCTCTGCCGTGACTTCGGAGTGCCTGGCGATAAGGGAATCACCATTGACCTGCGCCTCTCGCACCAGTCGATCGCCGAGGCCATCGGCTCCACCCGGGTCACGATTACGCGCCTGCTCGGGGATCTGCGCAACTCTGGTCTGGTGGAGATCGACCGCAAGAAAATCACGGTGCTCGATCCAATCGCCCTGGCGAAACGCTTCAGCTGAGCGGGTCACGGGAGAAGATGGAGCCCGGACGGCCTCAGCTCGCCTTCCCTCGCCCTTGAATTCGTGACCGGCTGGCTGCTGATCCTCTCCCTGCTTGTGCTCGGTGGCGTGCTCGCCACCCTGGGGGATCGACTCGGCTCCAGGGTCGGGAAGGCCCGTCTCAGCCTGCTGGGCATGCGCCCCCGCCGCACCGCCGTGCTGATCACGGTGCTCACAGGGAGCCTGATCTCAGCGCTGTCCCTTGGGCTGATGCTGCTGGTGAGCCGCCAGCTGCGCGTGGGCCTCTTTGAACTGGATGCCTTGCAGAAGCGGCTGAATGACAGCCGCACGGCCCTGAAGAGCAGCCGCAGAGCCCAGAAGGAAGCCACCCGAGAACTGGCGCAGGCTCAGGAGCAACGGGAACGCACCCGACGGGATCTTGCGGAAGCGAAAGCAAAGGCAGAGACCTTGCGCCAAGTCTTGGTTCCCCTCAACCAGCAGCGGGAACGCCTGGAAGCAGAACGGGCTCGCCTCAGTCGCGACGTGCAGGCTCGGGATGCGGAAATCCGACGCACCGAAGCGGAGCTGGCCAGCGTGCGGCAGCGCATCAGCAACGGCGAGGCGGAGCTGCGCCAACTCGAGAAAAACGTGCTCGCACTGCGGCAGGGCAACGTGGTGCTGAGCAGCGGCCAGCCCCTGGCCACCGCCACCATGCGACTCGACAACCCCAGACAGGCGAAACAGGTGATTGATCAGCTGCTGCGGGAAGCGAACCTGCAGGCCTACCAGCAGGTCCTCCCTGGGGTAAAACCCGATCGACAGATCCTGCTGGTGCCGCGCAGTGACATCGAACGACTTGAAAAAACCATTCGCCAACCGGGCACCTGGGTGGTGAATGTGCGCTCGGCAGCGAATGTTCTGCTGGGCGAAAAGGTGGTGTATGCCTTCCCTGAAGCGCGTCCAAACACCCGCATCGTGAAAACCGGCGACGTGCTGGCCCGCACCTCCCTCGAACGCCGGGAAACTGAAGGACAAGCCGTACGCAATCGGCTCAACCTCCTGCTCGCCTCCGCCCTGGCGGAGGTCCAGCGCCGGGGATCCCTCAGTCAGGGACTTCAGTTTGACGCGACAGCCCTGAATAGCCTGGGCCAACAGCTCCTGAGCCGAGCACCATCCCGCGTGGAGCTTGAGGTCGTGGCCCTGCGCAGCAGCGACACAGCAGATCCGATCGTCGTGGAGCTGCGCCCCGTCAATGGGGTGCGCCCAAGCCAGGTCCCCGGCCCCACCTAAATGGCACGGCTCCTGGCCATCGACCCTGGCCGCAGCAAATGTGGCCTGGTGCTCTGCGACAGGGAACGCCACCAGGTGATTGCATCAGGCGTGTATCCAGTCGAGACAGTGCTCGGTCAGATCCGGCACTGGAGCAGCAGCAGTCCGATCGATCAGATCCTTCTTGGCAATGGCACCGGCAGCAGCCTCTGGCGTGAACGTCTGCAGGAGCAACTGCAGCTGGAACCTGAGCTCATGGACGAGCGGGGCACCACCCTGCGAGCGAGAGAGCGTTACTGGCAGCTATGGCCACCGCAAGGCTGGAGACGCTTGCTGCCTCGCGGGCTCGACCTGCCCCCTGTGGAGCTGGATGCCATTGCGGCTCTGGTGATGCTCGAAGACCACCTCGGCCGGCCCCTGGAATGGGCCTGCCCTCCACCGATTCAAAATCGCGCCCGAACGGTGAAGGTGTAATCGCCGCCAGGCTCGAGGTGATAGTCAGCCTTGACCAGAAATCGCTGGAGGGCGTCCTGGATCAAGGCCCTGCCGAGGGATGGCTCCACCGTCAGCTCGCCGCGATCAAAGGCCCAGCAGAACTGCCAAGCAAATCCGCCAGCCTGCACCTCCCCCTCCAGACATTGCTCCTGAAAGCTCTGACGCAACACCCTGAGATGGGCCGTTGTCACAGGAAGCGGACTCATGCGTCCGTCTCCGCGAGCTGGAGACCATTGAGCTGATTGCCAGCCCTCTCCAGACCCTGACGCTGAATCAAATCGAGCCCCTTGAGCACCGCTTCAAGAACGGTCTCCAGGAGCGGCTGTTCCTCTTTGCTGAAGCTGCCCAACACATGCGACACCGTGCGGGCGCGCCGCTCCTCGGGGGTGCGACCAGGGGCACCGATGCCGATCTTCAAGCGGGCGAAGTCCTGGGTGCCCAGATGCTGAATCGTGCTGCGCAGCCCGTTATGACCACCAGCACTGCCCTTGGCCCGCAGCCGCAGTCTTCCCAAAGGCAGATCCATGTCGTCGACGACCACCAGCAACTGGTTCACGTCTAGATCGAACCAATCGAGGGCGGCACGGATTGCCCGACCGCTGTCGTTCATGAAGGTCTGCGGCATCAGCAGGCGCAGACGCTCAGCCCCAAGGCCAAGCTCAGCCAGCTCCCCATGCAGCTTGGGCATGGAACGGAAGCGAGTGCCCTCGCGGCGAGCCATGGCCTCGAGGGCCATGAAGCCAACGTTGTGACGCGTGCCCGCGTAACGATCTCCGGGGTTACCGAGACCGACGACGAGGCGCAATTGGCCCCGATCCATCAGAGCTCAGGATTGGAGGCCTTGATGTCAGGAGAGGCGGTGTCGGCAGAGGCGCTATCCAATGAGGCGGTGCTAGAGATCGCCTTCACATCGTTCAGTTCGCCAGCTTCGGACAGGCCAGCTTCAGGCAGCTCTGGCTCAGCCATCGCCTTGTTGATCTCTCGCTCGAATTCCTTGGAAGCAGACTGAAAACCCTTGAGGGTTTTGCCAAGGGTCCGCCCCAGCTCCGGCAGGCGCTTGGGCCCAAACACAAGCAGGGCCACAGCACCAATGACGGCCATCTCAGGAAGGCCGATGCCGAAGACATTCATGGGCTTTCCTCAGCCGAGACCGTTCCAGTTGACGTTGATGCCCTCAAGGATCAGGGACTTGTTGTACAGCTGCAGGATCACCAGAAGGAAGACCAGGAACAGGGCCATGAACACGCCCATCACAGGAGTGGTTCCCCAGCCGGGCACCACCTTGCCGTACTCAGAGTTGAGGGGACGGAGGAGATCTCCCAGACGAGTGCGTTGAGCCATGGCGGGCTTGGTCTCGGGTGAGGTTCAGTCTCGATACTGTAGGGGCCACGGTCCTGATCGGGCCGAACCTGTCGAGAGATGTGATGGAAACCTCCTCCCCGGCCCTTTCCGTGGCGATCGCCGTGCTGGCCGTGCTGCTCGGGCTGACCGGGTTCGGCGTCTACACAGCCTTTGGACCTCCCTCCAAGCAGCTGGACGATCCCTTCGACGATCACGACGACTGAAGCCCGCTCAGGGGTCGGAACGGCGGAGCTCAAGATCCACCAGCGCTCCCGGCCTGACTGAGATGGCTTCCCCCCATTCGCCATCTCCATCGCGAGCACCACAGGGTCGAACACTCCAGCCGGCGTCTTGCGGCAGCTTCCACTGCTGGCGGCGACCACCGGGGTTGTGGACCTGAAGACGCACAGACCCCGCTGGGGCTTCGCTGGTGAGGGCAATCGGCACCAACCCCGGCGGAAGGCCCGGCAACAGACGCTGGTCTTCTGCTGTAGTCGCTCTGCCCCACCAACCGGTTTCACGAAAGGCGAGGGCCGCCTGGGGAACGGCGCCTCGCTCCCAGCCCTCCGGAACCGGCATGAGCGCAAGCCGTTGGCGATGCCAGCCCCGATCCGCCGAGGGATCCGGCCAGGTAGGGCCGCGCAGCAGGGAAACGCCAAGCCGATCCGGCACCAGGTCCACCCCCTGCGGACCATCCAGCAACACCGCGAGCCCCCCGGCTGGAGCTGCCGCCTGGCTCGCCAGCCAGGAGATCACCGGCACCTCCCAACGGGCCTGCTCCCTGGAGGTCTGAGCCAAAGCCGGCCGCTCAAGGACCCCGCCGCTGGTGTCCGCAGCCCAGCGCACGGCTTCGCTGGCCAGGGGAAGCTCCAGACGCAGCAGCTCATGGGTCTGACACCAGTGGATGCTGCAGGTGATCTCAATCCAAGGGTGATCGGCACGGAGCTGCAGATCCACTCGGATCTGACTCGCACCGGCGTTACAGCGCCACAGGCAACGGGCCAGCAGCGGCCCCGATTCGACGAGTTCAGGCGCATCAAGCGGCCCCTCGAGAGGCAGGGGGTGCTCCCGGTAGTCAGCCGCCAGATCCCAGGCATCCCAAAACTCGCCGTGATCACCAAAACGGCGAAACACCAGCGGGGCGGACAGTTGCGGAGCACCAGCCGCATCCCTGAGCTGGCGGAGTCCAGAGGCATCGATCTCGGCGGAGACCAAGCCGTTGCTGATAAGCCAACCACCCCCCGGGAGGGGGGTCACTTGCACAGCGCCCCGCACTGGCGGTTGTTTCAAGACAGCAGCCTGTTGGGGCAAAGCAGCCTGTTGGAGCGGCACGTGCTCGAGCGCAACCGCCGCGACCCCCTCCTGGCAGGGCAGCTGCACCCAGCTGCCACCGGTGGACGCATCCTGAACAGCCAACGCCTGACCGGCATGGGTCCAGTGCCCCCGGGGCAGGCGCAGCAGGGGTGACCAGCGCGCCAGCGGCTGCAAACCAACCCAGCACCAGCGGTTCTCTCCCGAAGCAAGCCCGAGCAGGTCGCGTAATCCCTGATTGCGCTGGCGCAGGGCCTGCCGCCGCGAAGCCCGCCAGACGGGTTCAGCCTGCTCAAACACCTCCGGAATCGACGTACCAGGAAGGATGTCGTGAAATTGCTGAAACAGAAGCGGTCGCCAGTCAGTAGCAGCGGGGGCGCCGGCACCAGCTCGAGCATTGAACCCTGCGCTCAGCAATGCAGCCACCAGATCCGCCTCTCTGAGCAGCCGCTCCAGGCTGCGGTTGTGGCGCTTCTGATCCGGACGGCTGGTGGGGCAGCCCCGGTGAAGTTCCAGATACAACTCATCCCGCCAGACCGGCAGGCTCTCGATGTGAGCCTCCAACCTCTGCAGGTAGTCACGAAGACTGCCTGGCCGCCGGGCCGAAACCTGGGGATGCCCCTCCCAAAGCTGCAACTGCTCGAGCATTTCAGCGGTGGGACCGCCACCGTGGTCACCCACCCCTGGAATCCAGAGGGCCTGGTCCAACGCTGTGGCCGCTTCGAAGGCACGCTGCTCCGCCTGAATGGCCCCAGGGTCCCCATCGGTGCCGATCGGCGGCAGCATCAACGCCAGCACCTCAGCCGCACCCCTGCTTCGCCAGCGAAACAGGCGATGGGGGAAGGGGTTAGAGGCATTCCAGGCCAGTTTGTGCGTACAGAACCACCGCACCCCCTCCATGGCCGCAATCGCCGGCAGGCCGGCAGCAAAGCCGAAACTGTCGGGAAGCCAGGCCAGCTCATGGCGCCAGTCGGGGAACGCTCGATGGCTGTAGGCCTGGCCCAATGCGAATTGGCGCCGCAGCGACGCCGTGCCAATCAGCACGCAGTCGGTCTCGACCCAGGGGCCATTGATCGGTTCCCAGCGGCCAGCCGAACTGGCGGCCTGGATCCTGGCGAATAAAGCCGGACGGAAGCGCTCAAGCCATGCATAGAGGGCAGGGGTGGAGTGGGCGAAATGCAGATCAGGGAATCGCTCCATCAAGGCAAGAGCAGAGCGGAAGGTGCGCTCTGCGGCCTCCCAGGTGTCAGCCACCGGCCAGAGCCAGGCGAGATCGAGATGGGCGTGACCAAACCAATGCACCTCGCCGGCCGCAGGAGCGAGCCGCCTCAACGCATCCGCCACCGCCTCAGCCGCGGCGTCTTGCAGGGGATCCAGATCCAAACATGACTCGTGCAGCCCGATCTCAGGCAACCCTGTCTCGGCCTCTTCCTCAGGCCCTGCCGGATAGGCCGCGAGCGCTAAATCCAGGGCCTGAGGCAGCAACAGCCGTTCCGCCCCATCGGCTGCCGACGGCGTCTCTGGCTCCAGAACGATGGCACTGCTGATCAGGGCACCGTCGTCGTGGAGAGGGCTGCGCAGTTCCAGCTCCAGAACGATCGGCCTGCCGCTCAACCAGGCCGAGGGCATCAACCAGCGACAGCGGGTATCGAAGAGGTCGCCCTCATGGACGAGCTGACCGTCCACCCAGATGCGCACGGCATCAGCCCACCAGCTCAAGACCAGACGCGCCTGGGCTCCCGTGCCATTCCGCCAGGCAGGCGGGCAGCGGATCTCCTGCCGCAGTCGCCTCCAAACTCCACCTCTCGGCCAGACGAGCAACCCCCGCTGCACCCAGTCGGGACGGTGCTCTCGCCCCCATGGATCCTCCAGAGCAGGCCCCCGTTCTGGCGCGTCGCTGCGCAGCCAGTGACCGATCAGATCCAGACGCGAGCGGCTTCGAAACGTTTCAATCCACCCCAATCGCCGGGCCTGGAGCTGGGTTTGCATCGTGATCACCAAACATTGCCCCATAGGATGATGGCGCTGTCCCAGACGCCGGTCGGTCTCCATGCTTGCCCTCAAGATCTCCGTTTACTCGGTCGTCTTCTTCTTCCTCGGGATCTTCGTGTTCGGCTTCCTGGCGAGCGATCCCAGCCGCACCCCCAGCCGCAAGGACCTCGAAGACTGAATCCAGGGTCGGCTGACCGCGCGTTGAGTCACGCCTGACACTGGACAACATCTGCAGAGTTCAGCGTGCTGCGCGTGGCAAGATCAGCGGCCACAGCAGCAGCAGCGCTTGCCGGCTCGCAACGTCACATCCGGTCATTCGGGCCCGCTGGCCAGGCGCCTTTACACGCTTGTGCTCCTGAGCTCCCTGATCAGCCCGATCTCGCCAGCGGCGGCACAGACGCCTGCGCCCGCTGAAAGCAAATCCGCCGGCAACACAAAAGACTCGACGCAACCTCCCCGTCCACCGCTGGAGATCAAGCTCAAGGCTGATCAACAGAGCTACGACTCGCGCAGAAACCTGTTCATCGCCGAGGGCAACGTACGGGCCGTCCTCAACGGCGGAGTCCTGCAGGCTGACCGCATCGAGTTCGACAGCAACTTCAACACCCTGTTCGCCCGTGGCAGCGTTCGTTATCGCAAGGGTGCGCAGTATTTCCAGGCCAGCACGCTTCGCTTCAGCCTGATCCAGGGTGAGGGCGAGCTTGAAGACGTGTACGGCGTACTGGATCTCGACAGCGCCGCCATCGATCTCAACCCCTACGGAGGTGGAGCCAACCCCAAGCCTGCGGAGAAGACCACTGATCCATCCACCGGCACGTCGCGCCTCCTGCCGGTCATTGAAAGCAGCGGTCTGGGGTTCCCCACAGCCCTCGGCATCGAATTGGAGGCCAGCACCCCCGAGCGAATCAGCCCCCAGGGTGACGGCAGCGGCTTTTGGGACGTGGAACTCCCGCCGGTACCGGAATGGCAGGTGCCCGATGCGGCACAACCCAACAACAAGCCCGCCGATGCAGGGATGGCCTGCCCGCCAGTGCTGCCCCCGGTCCCCCCCTGGCATCCCCATCCCTGGGCTGTGACGGCCTGGGGTGGGCAGATGATCGATTCCAACTTCGGCGATACCTTCCTCTTCAACGGAAGGATGCGACCGGAATACCTGCTCGGCCTGAGTCTTCAGAAGCGCATCTGGCGGGCAGGCCCCCTATCGCTGGAACTGGAGGCCGACCTGTTTGGCCACCACGCCTACAGCCAGAAAGGCGGCGCTTACAACCAATCCGTGCCCTATGCCGACACGCCTGATCAGACCTTTGCTGAAGGGATCCTCGGCCTAGGGGCGCGGCTCTGGCTGCAACCCTGGCTGAGCTTCGGATTTGTCGAGGGCATCAGCTACAACACCTCCGTCAGCAACTACGAGCGCACCTACCGGGAGAACTACGCGCAGCTGCTCAATTACCTGGCCTTTGAACTCGAGGCCGCCGTCTCTCCCGAGCTCTCCGTGGTGGGCAGGATCCACCACCGTTCCGGCGCCTTCGGCACCTACAGCGGTGTCAGGGAGGGCAGCAACGCGTATCTGGTCGGGGTGCGCTACCGCTGGGGCCAGGATCCTGCAGCGCCGGAGCAGGCGGTGGTACCGCCACCCCTGGGCTGTCCCGACCCTGACCGCGCCAGTCGCGTGCCACCGCAGAGCCTGAACGAGCTGCTGGATGACATCACCTTGGGCAACCCAACCCCAGCCGATGCCCAGCCACCTGTCACCCGTCTGGCTCAGAGCGAGACCTCGAAGCTGTCCCTTTCAGAACAAGAAGCCGAGAGGGCCAGAGCGATCGCAGCCATCGACCAGCGCATCAGCAGCATCCAGTTCCAACAAGCACTCACGGTCGAACGTCGCCTCGGGGTGCCCGGCACTATGCAAAACAGCGCTGTAGAGGAATCCAACAACTACGGCGGCGTGCGCGCTAGCCAGCTCAATCAGATGGGTCGTACCCAGCTGGTCACCGGCGAGATCAGTCGTTGGCGCATTCAGGCGGCACGGGTCCGCGTGACCCCTGAAGGCTGGCAAGCCGATCGCATGGGTTTCAGTAATGACCCGTTCACACCAGCCCAGACCCGCATCGACGCCGACAACGTCATTGCCAGGGAACAGCCCAATGGCGACATCGTGATCCAAAGCGATCGCAACCGCTTGATCGTCGAGGAACGGCTCCCGATTCCAGTGAGCCGCACGCAACGCATTCAGAAGGAGGAGGAAATTGAGAATCGCTGGGTGTTCGGCATCGACAATGAAGACCGTGATGGATTCTTCATCGGCAGAAACCTCAAGCCAATCGAACTCAGCAGTGACTACACCCTGAGCCTGCAACCACAGTTTCTCGTGCAGCGGGCCATTGATGGCCAGACCAACAGCTACGTGGCACCGGGCTCCTCCGTCGACAGCGGCGATGTGACTCAGCCCACCACCATCGGCGATTTGTTTGGACTGGAAGCCGAACTGAATGGCCAGCTCTGGGGTTGGGACACCACGGTCAACGCCGACATCAGCACCTTCAGCCCTCAGAACATCGCCAATGGAAGTCGCTATTGGGGAAGCATCAAAAACAACTTCACGCTTCCTTGGATCGGGGAATTCACCACCCGCTTCTTCGGCGCCTATCGCTACCGGACCTGGAACGGTTCCTTAGGCGAAACCGATGTGTACTCGGCGTTCGGTGGCTTCGCCGAACAGAAGGGCAACGTGAACTGGGGCAAACTCAGCAATTCCTATCTGTGGCGAATCGGGCTGGGCAATTACCAGGCCGAAGACTTCGAAAGCACCAACCTGAGCGAACTCTGGAGGGCAAATTTCTACGGCTCCTTCAACAGCAGCTATCCGCTCTGGCGCGGCAAAACAGCTCCCCTTACTCCTGAAGGGGCCTATCGCTATTCACCAGTAGCGATTGTGCCTGGCCTCACCTTCAATACCAACGTCAACACCCTGCTGGCGGCTTACGGAAACGGCACATCGCAAAACACGATCAGTCTGTCGGGCGGCCCGACCCTCACCCTGGGCACCTTCAGCAAACCCTTCCTCGACTACACCCAGCTGTCGGTCAGCGGCGGCGGCACGCTCAAGCAGGGAAGCAGCCCCTTCAGCTTTGACCAGGCCATCGATCTGGGCACTCTTGGGATTGGCATCACCCAGCAGATCGCAGGACCACTGCTCCTGAACATGGGCGTGGCTCTCAACGTGGATCCAGCCTCAGAGTTTTACGGCGACGTGATCAACTCCAACATCGAGTTGCGCTGGCAGCGGCGCAGCTATGACTTCGGCTTCTACTACAACCCCTACGAAGGAATCGGTGGCTTCCGCTTCCGTCTCAATGACTTCAATTTCACCGGCACCGGTGTGCCCTTCATCCCTTACACCCCGCGCAACCTGCCGAACACGTTGGAAGCCAGACCCTTCTGAGCATCAGTCGGGCCCACCTCCATAAATCAGATGGCTACCAGTGAGATCGGAGCCGGCAAATTGCATGCCCGTCGTTCGCACACCCGGTGCATAGGCATTGATCACAACCGCGTTGCGCAGATCGGCATGGCGAAGATCCGTGCCGGAGAGCTCGGCATTGGTCAGCATCGCCCCACGCAGATCAGCCCCGTCGAGGCGCGCACCACTGAGATCAGCTCCCTCGAGGTTGGCATCCGCGAGCTGGGCAGCGCGCAGATCGGCATCACGGAGATCAACACCGATCAGATGAGCTCCGCGCAGATCAGCACCACGCAGATCACAGGCTCGGCAAGCACCAACGGTGAGTAACTGCTCGATAGGCGCCATGAACGGCTGCACCTGGAGAGGCACCACGCTCTCGCTGCGCAAGGGGGCAACAGCGGTCAGGCCCAGGGTGAAGACCCCCGCCAAGACAGACGCTGAGGCTGAAATGGAGGCCATGGACGGAAGACTCCTCTGCTTCCGTCATAGACACTCAGGCAAGTGTCCGCAGCCCCAGGCTCATCCCTGCGTGCTCAGAAGGGATGAAAACCGTTGAGATACGGCAACCGTTGCAGCGTTGCGTTCAGCTCCGCCTCCCTAGCCACAAGCTGGGACGTGGCATCCCAACGACCGCTCAGCAGCATCTCCCGCGCTCCTGGATCCAGGCGCACCTCCCAGTCGCCCGCCCGCTCGTTCTGACAACGGTCGTGCTCCAGATCAAGGGACCATTCGAGCGTCGGGTCAGCCTCAACCGCTGCCTGCAAGCGCACCACCTCATCAGCTGATGCTGTTGCACAGGGAATGCCCAAAGCGAGGCAATTGCCGTGAAAAATCTCAGCAAAACTGACACCGATCACAGCACGAATCCCCCAACGCATCAGTGCCTGAGGCGCATGTTCTCGGCTAGAGCCACAACCAAAATTGCCGTTGACCACAAGGATCCTTGCTCCGACATGCTCGGGCTGATCAAAGGGGTGAGCACCAGCGAGTTCCTGACGATCGTCTGCGAACACCTGATCGCCAAGCGCTTCGAAGCTCACACATTTGAGATAGCGAGCAGGAATGATTCGGTCGGTATCAATGTCATCGCCCCGCAGGGTGAAGGCACGCCCATGCACTTGGGTGATCATGCCCTGGGGGAAGGCGCCTGACTGGGTCATGGACAGCGTCGGGTGGAGAACTCGGGGAAGAAACGAAATGAGACTTGACTCAGCCGGAGACGGCGTCCGTTGCCACCAGGCTGCGGACATCCGTGACGGTGCCGGTCACCGCAGCCGCGGCCACCATCGCCGGGCTCATCAGCAGAGTGCGCCCACTGGCAGAACCCTGGCGCCCTTTGAAGTTGCGGTTGCTGGAGCTTGCACTGATCTGCCGCCCCTCCAGGCGGTCAGGATTCATGGCCAGACACATGGAGCAGCCGGGCTCTCTCCATTCAAAACCAGCTGCACGGAAGACCTCATCAAGCCCCTCCGCCTCCGCAGCCCGAGCCACCTGCTCTGATCCAGGCACCACAAACGCCTTGATGCCTTCAGCCACATGGCGTCCACGGGCCACAGCAGCCGCAGCCTTCAGATCGCTGAGACGACCATTGGTGCAGCTGCCGATGAAGCAGACATCAATCGGCACTCCGGCAATCGCCTGACCTGGAGCCAGATCCATGTAGCGGTAGGCCTCCTCCGCAATCGGTCGGTCCGATGGCTGAAGCTCATCAGGGGTCGGCACCGCTTCATCCACACCGATGCCCTGGCCAGGTGTGATCCCCCAAGTCACCGTGGGCGCAATCGCAGCCGCGTCGAAGCGCACCTCATCATCAAAGCTGGCGTCTTGATCGGAAGCGAGTGAGCGCCACCAGGTAACAGCACGCTCCCAGGCATCACCGCTGGGTGCCGCTGGCCGACCGGCGAGGTAATCGAATGTCACCTGATCGGGATTCACGTAGCCACAGCGGGCACCACCCTCGATCGCCATATTGCAGAGCGTCATGCGCTCTTCCATGGAGAGCGCATCGATTGCTGGACCAGCGAACTCATAGGCATGGCCCACACCGGCCTTCACACCCAACGTGCGGATCACATGCAGGATCAGATCCTTGGCAAACACGCCTGGACTGAGCTGATTGTCGACCCAGATGCGTCGCACCTTCAGCTTGTTCATCGCCAAGCTCTGACTGGCGAGCACATCGCGGACCTGACTGGTGCCGATCCCGAAAGCGATCGCACCGAAGGCGCCATGGGTGGAGGTGTGGGAATCGCCGCAAGCCACGGTCATGCCGGGTTGGGTCAAACCCAACTCAGGAGCGATCACATGCACGATGCCCTGACGGCCGCTGCCGAGGCCATGCAGGGTGATGCCATGCCGCGCGCAGTTGCGCTCAAGCGTGCTGAGCATCTCTTCAGCCAGGGGATCGGCGAACGGACGCGCCTGGCTTGTGGTTGGCACGATGTGATCCACCGTGGCAACCGTGCGCTCAGGACAGCGCACGGCGAGGCCCTTATCGTCCAACGCCGCAAAAGCCTGCGGGCTGGTGACTTCATGGATCAAATGCAGACCGATGAAGAGCTGAGTGGATCCACCGGGGAGCTCCGCCACCCGGTGCAACTCCCAGACCTTGTCGTAAAGCGTGCCGCTGCTCATGCCCGCCAAATGATCAGCGCATCAGCCTAAGCGTCAGCAACAGCAGCACTCTCGAGAAGGCGAAGGCGAAGGCGGTTCAGGGCCTCCCCCACACTGAGCCGCCTGATCCAGTCACGACCTTGGCTGGAACCAAAACGCTCGCCGCTACTTTCGGCACCATCAGGACCGACCACGGCCAAATGCACCAGGCCCACCGGCTTGGTCTCGCTACCGCCACCTGGACCGGCGATCCCAGTAATCGCCACTCCCCAGTCGGCACCGGTGCAGCGACGGACCCCTTCCGCCATCGCAATCGCCACTGGATCACTGACGGCCCCATGGCGGTCGAGCAGCTCTTGAGGAACCGAGAGCAGGTCTCGCTTGACGGGATTGGCGTAGGCAATCACGCCTCCAAGCAACACCTCCGATGCGCCCGGAACAGACGTCAGGGAAGCGCCAAGGCCGCCCCCGGTACAGGATTCCGCAACCGCGAGGGTCTGCCCACGCTCCCGAAGCGACGCAATCACAACAGAGGCCAGGGTGTCGTCATCGGCTCCAAAGCAGAGTCGCCCAGTGCGACGACACAACTCCTGCTCCACGGGGTCCAACAAGCGAAACGCCTCGTCTTCGGTCTGGGCCCTTGCGGTGAGACGCAGCATCACCTCACCGCCACCGGCATAGGGGGCCACGGTGGGATTGCGACCAGCCAGCAAGTCCTCGATCTGCTCGGCAAGGCTGGATTCGCCGATGCCCCAGAAATGCAACTGGCGACTCGCAATCACCCCCTGGGCCAGATCGGAATCACGCAGCCACGGGGCTGCCGTCGCGCTCCACATCGCCCGCATCTCGCTCGGGACACCAGGAAAGGTGAGGATCGTGAATCCTTCCTGGGGTGACCAGATCATCCCTGGCGCCGTACCGGTGGCATTGGGAAGCACCTGGGCCCCTCGAGGCAGTTGTGCCTGACGACGCAGGCTCGGGCCAGGCTCGCGGCCGCGACTGCGGCACTTCGCAGCGATGTCGGCCCAGACCTCGGGCCGCTCCTCCAGGGGAGTCTCGAAAGCTGTGGCCAATGCCTCGGTCGTGAGGTCATCCGGCGTAGGGCCAAGGCCGCCCGTGGTGATCAACACCCTGGAGCGCTCTGCAGCCTCTTGAGCAAAGCGGATCAAACGGGAGCGATTGTCTCCAAGCACCGACTGCCTGTAGTGAGGCAAACCGAGTGCCGCCAGCTGTTCGCCCAGCCAGCGGGCATTGCCATTGAGGATGTTGCCGAGCAGCAACTCCGTGCCAACACAAAGAAGCTCAACGCCACCTTCCAGTTCGTCGTCCCGTTCAGCCACGCTGCGCAGGGGTGTTCCCATGTGAACAGTTCGGTGACACACAGGTCTGACGCTCACCGTCGTCGGGTCCACAACCTGAGGAGCGGCGCAGCTCGGCTCGCTCTTCTTGCTGGCGACGACGCAGCACTACAACGGTTCCCACCAAAATGGCTGTGGCCAAGCCCAGCCAGAGGAAACGCAGCTCCACATTGGCAACCACCATGGCCAAGGCAGCAAGCCATTGGGTGAACACATAGATCAACAGAACCGTCCGCCGATGGCTGAAACCGGCCCTGAGTAAGCGGTGATGAAGGTGGCGTCGATCGGGGTAGAAAGGCGAGCGGCCCTCCCGGAGACGCCCCATAATCACGGCGCTCATGTCGGCCAGAGGTAGGGACAGGATGAGCAGGGGAAGCAGCAAGCTGACGGTCGTGATGCCTTTGGCCGGCCCCACAATGCTGATCGCCGCAAGGGTGAAGCCGAGGAAATAAGACCCTCCATCCCCCATAAAAATGCGGGCGGGATTGAAGTTGTGGCGAAGAAAGCCGAGGCAGGAGCCAGCCAGAGCAGCCGCCAAGAAACCAGCGGCCACCTGATGGAGTGAGAAGCTGACGGACACCAGGCCAACGGCGGCAATACCCGCCACCCCAGCGGCCAGGCCGTCGAGGCCATCAAGCCAATTGATCGCGTTGGTGATGCCCACAAGCCAGATCACCGTGGCCGCGAGGCTGAGCAGATCGGGCAGTACAAGAGGCGTGCCGCCATCGATCAGCCAGGGGAAATCGATGGCACCGATCCTCACCCCCTGGGACCAGACGACGACGGCGACAGCCACCTGCCCCGCGAGCCTGGGCCAGGGGGAAAGAGCAAAGAGGTCATCGGCCAGGCCGATCACAAAAAAACAAAGGGAACCCGCCAGGGTGGTCCAGATCAGTTGATCTCGGTCCGGAGCGAGCAGGCCAAAGCCCCCCAGCCCCCAGGTCACCGCGAGAGCGAGGGCGAAACCGATCACCATGGCCACCCCACCGAGACGAACCATCGGCGTGGAGTGCTGCTTGCGCGGATCGGGCTGATCGGTGAGGCCGAAATGCAGTCCGAGAGCCCGCACCCGAGGAACGATGATCGTGGTGATCCCCGCAGCCATTGCGAAACTCACCACGGCGACTGCGAGGGGGCTGCTCGCGAGGGTCACAGGAAGCTCCGCGGAGGGAATCACCCTGAAAAGGGATCGAATGGGAAAATCCTAGGCAGGTCCATGCCCAGGCTCCAAGAACATTTGGGACAGTCAGGCAAGCGCCGGTGCAACAGCGACTCCGCCATAGAGCGGGAAACGCAAGCAGAGGTCACGGACCCGCTCCAAACACCGGGCCTGAATGGCGTCGTCCTCGGGATTAAGCAGACGATCAGCGATCACATCAGCCACCTCTCGGAAGGCCTCAGCATCAAAGCCCCTGGTGGTGAGAGCGGCAGTGCCCAGGCGTAGACCACTGGTCACGAAGGGGGACTCGGGATCAAAGGGCACGGTGTTCTTGTTCGCGGTGATGTGCACATCGCTCACCAGCAGGTCGGCCACCTTGCCGGTCATGCCGATGCTGCGAAGGTCGAGCAGCACCACGTGATTGTCAGTGCCACCGCTCACCACATCAATTCCCCTCTCCTGAATCCGGGCAGCGAGGGCTTGTGCATTGGCAACCACCTGCTGGCTATAGGCCTTGAAAGCGGGCTGAAGCGCTTCCCCGAAGGCCACGGCCTTAGCGGCGATCACATGCTCGAGCGGGCCACCCTGGGTGCCGGGGAAGACCGCCTTATCGAACTGACGGGCGAACTCGGCATCACGGCAGAGGATCAGACCTCCACGGGGACCGCGAAGGGTCTTGTGGGTGGTCGTGGTGACCACATCGCAATGGGGAACAGGACTGGGGTGCACACCTGCTGCCACGAGGCCGGCAATGTGAGCCATATCGGCAAGCAGGAAGGCCCCCACTTCATCGGCGATCGCCCGGAAAGCAGGGAAATCAATCGTGCGGGGATAAGCGGAGTAACCGCAAACGATCAACTTGGGCCGATGCTCGAGCGCAAGCTTCCGGATCGCCTCCATGTCGAGACGCTGAGTCTCCCGGTCAACGCCGTACTGAACGACCTTGAACCACTTGCCACTGACATTCACCGGTGAACCATGGGTGAGATGGCCGCCATGGCTGAGGTCCATGCCCATGATCGTGTCGCCGGGCTGGAGCAGGGCCAGGAACACGGCGAAATTGGCCTGAGCGCCGCTGTGGGGCTGCACATTCGCCCAGGCAGCACCAAAGAGCTGCTTCGCCCGCTCGATCGCCAGCTCCTCGATCGCATCCACATGCTCACAGCCGCCGTAGTAGCGCTTGTGCGGCAGGCCTTCGGCGTACTTGTTGGTGAGCACCGACCCCTGAGCCTCCATCACGGCCCGGGAGGCGAAGTTCTCGGAAGCGATCAGCTCGAGGTGTGTCTCCTGACGGTCCTGCTCCCGTGCGATCAGTGCTGCGATAGAGGGATCGGTCTCCCCTAGAGCGACGTTGATCTTGGAAGGGGCGCGTTCAGACATCGGCACAATCCGGCTGTTGTCGAATCGTAGGAAATAGAACCCCTGCGAGCAGCCAAAAAAAAACTGCCCGAAGGCAGTTGGAGAAGCGCGCCTGGAGAGATTCGAACTCCCGACCCTCTGATCCGTAGTCAGATGCTCTAATCCGCTGAGCTACAAGCGCTTGCGCCCAACCATCTGACCCTATCGAGGCACCCTTCGTCAACTGGGGCACATCGACTGGGAGCACATCGACTGGGAGCAACAGCCCGGGCGCCAGAATCAACCCATCGTCACGGGAAGCTCCATGCCTATCCGCTGGTACGGCCCTGCTGATCCCACGGACCCGACCTACAGGCATTTCAATCGGATTGTGAACCTGTGCCTGCACGCCATGGTTTTCGCGGCCGTCAACAGCGGCCTTTGGTTCGTTCAGCAGATGCGCCACCCCTGGGAGCACCTCAACCTGTTCAGCGAGCTCTGGCTGGCGATCCTGGTGGTGCAACTCGGTGTGCTGATCAAGATGCGACCAGCCTCTGAAGACCAGCCCTCTGCCCCTCCAGGACCATGAGCCTTGACGCCGCATCCCTGCGGGATCTCAGTAACAGCCTGAGCGACCGTCTCTATTTGCAGATCGCCAACTGGCATCTGTATCTCGGCGATGCCGGACTCGCCGAGGCCCTGGCCATCGAATGCAGCGCTCGCATGGACCAAGGCGCTGCTGTAGCGGCCCGTCAGGCCCTTGAAGCCGTGCAGGTGCCCATAGGCGGCGGCAGCACCAGGCTCCCCCTCGCCAGGCTGATGCCAGCCGCACAACTCCGCGATCTCGAGGAGATCCTTGAGGAGTACTGCCGATAAGGTTGCTGCCATCCCGGGAGGTCCCGTGCTGATCATTGAGGTCACCAACGCACGTGAAGTGGTGCGCCAACGGATTGGCCGGCTGGGCGAGCGGCTGATCGGCAAAGTGGTGGATGCTGAGGCCCAGGTGGAGAAAGCGTTGATCCAAGAACTGGATACCGCGTTCCGCGAATTCGGGATCGAAGCAAGAATCCTCTCCGTCCAGGGACCGCAGGTGGTGGGCCGTCAGCAACTGGAGCTTCCGATCCAGGTGCGGGAGGAGCGGGAGGTTCGGCTCAGCGACGATTGAACCGACGCATCAGTCCATGCGTGATCTCACGCACTTCCGGGACACCACTGGCCTGACCGATCAGGGCGTACACCACCAATCCAGTCGCAGCGGATAGGGCCACCTGCAGGATTCGACCAATGCCATCAGGAGCCCAGTCGAGGCCTGAACTCAGCGCCCAAGCAGACAAACCGGCCAACACCGCCGCCAGCAGCAGCCGCAGTCCATCCCGACCCCAGGCGTCCAACGGCAGGCCGCCGAGACGCTGCTGAAGGGCCAGAACCAGAGCGGCGCAGGTGATCAGGTTGATCGCCACTGTGGCTAAGACCAGGCCCGGCGCCCCGAAATTGAAAGGCAGCTGAGGCCCCCAGGGGGTCGGGCCGCCAACGAGCGACCAGTCGAACACCACATTCAGGCCAATGCCCGCCAGGGAGAGGCGGAAGGGTGTCGTGCCGTCACCAAGGGCATAGAAGACCCGCACCAGCACGTCTCGTCCTAGATAGGCGGGCATCCCCACCCCGTAGGCCATCAAAAGTCCTGTGACCAAAAGGACGGCCTGCTGGTCAAAAGCACCACGGGCGTACACCAGAGCGACGATCGGCTGTCCGAGGGCCACGAACAAAGCGCCCAACGGCAGCATCGAAGCGGTGGAAAGCATCAGACCCTGCCGGATCCTCGCCACCAGGACCTCGCGATCCTCCGGAGCGGTCAGGCGCGAGAAGGTAGGCAGCAGCGGCACCAGCAGGGCATTGGAAATCAGGCCCAGGGGTGTCTGCACCAGCAGGTTGGCGTAGCCGAGACCAGCCGCCGCTCCGAGGATGCCGGAGGCAAAGAACAGATCGGTGAAGACATTGATCTGGAGCATGCCCGAGGAGAGGGTGGCCGGCCCCATCACCTGCCACACCTCACGCACCCCGGGATGCCGCCAGTCCCAGACCAAACGCATCCGAGCCAATCCCTGGCGGGCCAGGGCCGGCAACTGCAGAAGCCACTGCAACAAGGCACCCACCAGAGTGGCAAAGGCCAGCACCACCCCCCCGCGGATCGCGAAGGCGGGGCTGGCGATCGAGGCACCGAGCTGCCCCCACAACAGCCCAACGCCAAGGATGAGGGCCAGGGAAGACATCAACGGCGAAATGGCCGGGATCCAAAACTCATCGGCGGCATTCAGTGAGCCGAACCCCAGGCCGATCAAACCAGCAAGCAGCGCCATCGGCGCCATCACCTGAAGCTGAAGCACGGCGTTCTGGTGCAGCTCGGGACTCAGGCCAGGTCCCACAAGGGTGATCAAGGGATCGGCGGCCAACACCAGCACGATGGTGACCGCGAACAGCACGGCGCTCACCATCGTGTTGAGGGTGGCGAGGATCTGAGCCCCCTCCTGCCGCGGCCGACGGCTGAGCACGCTCACCATGGCGCTGTGAAAGGGGCCATTGATGCCACCCAGAAGAATCAGCAGAAAGCCCGGGAGCACATAGGCGTAGTTATAGGCGTCGTAGGCAGCCCCCACCCCGAAGGCAGCGGCAATCACCAACTGCCGCACCAGCCCCCCCAACTTGCTGAGCAAGGTGCCGTAGGTCACCACCAGGGCGATGCGCTTCAGGGATCTCGCCATCAACAGCCCGGCCGGCACGTCTGAACTGCGCGGCATTCTCGACCCCACGGCGCTGTCAGGCCCACTCCAGGGGCCACCATGGCCACCATCTCCGTCCCTGGTGCTGCGCAGCTATGCCCGGCCAACCGCTTCTTGAATTCGAGCCCCTGCAGGAGGGCGTGCTGCTGAAGCGCTACAAGCGTTTTCTGGCTGACGTGCGTCTTGATGACGGCAGCGAGGTGACCGCCCACTGCGCCAACACCGGACCGATGACAGGAGTGCTGCATCCCGGCGGACGCGTGCGGCTGCGCTACGCCCCCTCACCGACCCGCAAACTCGCCTGGACCTGGGAGCAGGCGGAAGTAGCAGGGGCTGATGGCAGCCCCTGCTGGGTGGGCATCAACACGGCCCTACCCAATCGTCTGATCCGGGCGGCGATTGAAGCGGGACACCTGGACACCCAACTCGGGGCCATCGGCTCGATTCGACCAGAAGTCGCCTACGGAGCCAACAAACGCAGTCGCATTGATCTGCTGCTTCAACCTGACGAGACAGCCAAGGATCAGCGCCCCATTTATCTCGAAGTCAAGAACACCACCTGGAGCGAGGGGTCTCTAGCTCTCTTTCCCGACACGGTGACGGAGCGAGGGCAGAAACACCTGAAGGAGCTGAGCGCCCTACCGCCGGAGGCACGGGCCGTGCTGGTGCCCTGCCTGAGCCGACCGGATGTCACGGCGTTCGCGCCGGGAGACAGTGCAGATCCCCGCTACGGCGAGCTCTTCCGAGAGGCCCTGAGTGCTGGCGTGGAGGTCTTTCCCTGCGCGTTTCAGTTCGAACGGAACGGGGTCTTCTGGGATGGCCTCAGGCCGGTTCAAAGCCACCAATCGGCAATTCCGTAGCAATCGTCACCAGGGAAAGGTTCATAAGCGAGCACTTTGGGGCCTGGAAGCCGGACCCAGCGTCCAGCCCTTTCTGCAGCCCTGCTCTCCTTTCATGACAACTGCTCTGCACTCGCCTGCAAGGCGGGGCAAGACACGCCTCCAAGACGCCAGTCTCTTGGAAGGCCCCATGCTCCTCCTGCGCAGCATCCGCGGCTTTAAGTCGAACCGCTCTCTGATGTGGCTGGCCTGTGTGCCGGTCGCGCTGTTCGGCCTCGGTCTCTTCAATCTCTCGGCCCACGCCGCTGAGATGCCCGAGCTGAATGCCGCCTTCCTGGCCAACAACCTCTGGTTGCTGGTGGCCACCATCCTGGTGATCTTCATGAACGCCGGCTTCGCCATGGTCGAAGCCGGGATGTGCCGTCAAAAGAATGCGGTCAACATCCTCGCCAAGAACCTGTTTGTGTTCGCTCTTGCGGTGACCGCCTACTGGTTCATTGGTTACTCACTGATGTACGGCGACCCCGTCGCCGCGGGCTGGCTGTACTTCAGCGGCCTCTTCTTTGACCCCACGGTCACCCCTGAGCTGATCGCAGAAGGCGGTCTGGTCCCTTCGGTTGATTTCCTCTTCCAGGCTGCCTTCGCCGGTACCGCCGCCACGATCGTGTCTGGTCTTGTGGCCGAACGCGTGAAGTTTGGTGAGTTCGTGGTGTTCTCCCTGATCCTGACCGCTGTGATCTACCCGATCTCCGGTTCTTGGCAGTGGAACGGCGGTTGGTTGAGCGAGCTTGGCTTCATCGATTTCGCTGGTTCCTCGATCGTCCACTCCGTGGGCGCCTGGGCAGGCCTTGTCGGCGCCATGCTGCTCGGACCCCGCATCGGCAAATTCATCGACGGCAAGCCCCAGGCCATTCCTGGTCACAACATGGCCATCGCCACCCTGGGCGCTCTGGTGCTCTGGATCGGCTGGTACGGCTTCAACCCTGGCTCCGAGTTGGCCATGGACCAGTACGTCCCCTACGTGGCTGTCACCACCACCCTGGCCGCTGCCGGTGGCGCCATCGCTGCCACCATCGTCTCCACCCTGACCTCCGGCAAGCCGGATCTGACGATGATCATCAACGGCATCCTCGCCGGCCTGGTGAGCATCACCGCTGGCTGTGGAAACATGACCCTGGTGGGCTCCTGGGTGGCCGGTGCCGTGGGTGGTGTGATCGTGGTGTTCGCTGTGGCTGCCATTGATGCCGCCGGAATCGATGACCCCGTGGGTGCCTTCTCTGTGCACGGTGTGTGCGGCGTCTGGGGCACCCTGGTGATCGGCCTCTGGGGCGTGGATGGCATGGATCCCGGTGCTGCCGGCATCGGTCTCCTTAACGGCGGTGGCATCTCCCAGCTGGGTATTCAGGCCCTGGGCTGTGCTGCCTACGCCATCTGGACCCTGGTCACCTGCTGGATCGCTTGGTCTGTGATCGGCGGTCTCTTTGGTGGCATCCGCGTCACTGAAAAGGAAGAGATCGAAGGTCTCGACATCGGTGAGCACGGGATGGAGGCCTATCCAGATTTCGCTTCAGCCGGCAACTAAGACCGCTTGGCTCAGCCTCCTGAGCGTTCCGACCCGACCCCTCAGGGGGTCGGGTTTTGTTTTGGACCCATAGAGTCATCCCACCGCCGACGTCGCGCCATGGATACCCACGCCTTCAAGCGCTCTCTGCATCACTCCGATCGCTACAACCGTCGGGGCTTCGGTCGCGCCGAGGAGGTGGCCGGCAGCCTGGAGCAGGCTTACCAAAGTGGCCTAATCGGCTCGATCCGCGACAACGATTACCGCCTCAACCACGGCCGACTGACGGTGCGACTAGCCGAAGCCTTCGGATTCTGTTGGGGCGTAGAGCGGGCGGTGGCCATGGCCTACGAAACCCGTCGGCACTATCCAAGTGAACGGCTGTGGATCACGAACGAGATCATTCACAACCCCTCGGTCAATGACCACCTGCGCGACATGAATGTGCAGTTCATCCCGGTGGATGAAGGGGTGAAGGACTTTTCCGAAGTGGCCTCAGGAGACGTGGTGATCCTGCCGGCTTTCGGTGCGACGGTGCAGGAGATGCAGCTGCTCAATGAACGGGGCTGCCACATCGTGGACACCACCTGTCCGTGGGTCTCCAAGGTGTGGACGACCGTGGAGAAGCACAAGAAACAGGCCTTCACGTCCATCATTCACGGCAAGGTGAAGCACGAGGAAACCCTCGCCACCAGCTCCTTCGCCGGCACCTATCTGGTGGTCCTCGATCTCGAGGAAGCTCGCATGGTGGCCGATTACATCCTCGGTCAGGGCGATCGGGACGCCTTTATGGCTCGCTTCGCCAAGGCCTGTTCACCAGGCTTTGACCCCGATCGAGACCTGGAGCGCCTAGGGGTCGCCAACCAAACCACGATGCTCAAGAGCGAAACCGAGGAGATCGGTCGGCTCTTCGAACGCACGATGCTCAGCAAATACGGACCGGCCCACCTCAACGAGCACTTTCTCGCCTTCAACACCATTTGTGATGCCACCCAGGAGCGGCAGGACGCCATGTTCTCCCTGGTGGATGAACCCCTTGATCTGATGGTGGTGATCGGGGGCTACAACTCCTCCAACACCACCCACCTTCAGGAGATCGCCATCAGCCGCGGGATTCGCTCGTTCCATATCGATACGCCCGAGCGAATCGATGCCGACAACAGCATCGAGCACAAACCCCTGGGCCAGGACTTGGTGCGCGAACAGAACTTTCTGCCGGACGGCCCCGTGAAGGTGGGAATCACCTCCGGCGCCTCGACCCCTGATCGCGTCGTGGAGCATGTGATTCAGCGTCTGATCGCTCTGAGCGAAAGCTGAGGCCCGGCCCCTTTACATTGGTTGATCTAACGGGGACCGTCCCCGGCGAGGGACATTCATCCGTGCTGCTCTTGGCGAGACCTCCAGCCGAAACCCTGCGCCACAGCGACGATCGCCAGGTCCGCTGCTATCGGAGCACGTTTTCCGATTGCATGGAGATGTTGGCGCCACGCGACCCGGTGGCGGTCTACTTCGACCGGCATGAAGGCTGGTTCCGACGTTGTGCCGCCCCAATGGAGGTCGCGGCGATCGACAGCCAGGCCTACGCCCTGCGCCTCGGTCGTTTCGGCAATTTCGGCTTTGAGGTGGAACCGACCATCGGCCTGAGGTTGCTGCCGCAGCAGGAGGGCACCTACGCGATCGTCACCGTGCCCCTGGCCGATGCGGATCCAGCACTTCAGGAGCTCTACGACGTTGACTTCCAGGCGACCCTCAACCTGGAACCGCAGACCAGCGAAAACGGCAGCAACGAAGCCACCAGCGTCAGCTGGTCACTGGATCTCTCCGTTTGGATCCGGCTGCCCAAGGTGATTACGGTGCTGCCTGAGGGACTGGTGCACTCGAGTGGCGATCACCTGCTGCGGCAGATCGTGCGCCAGATCTCACGCAAGCTGACCTGGAAAGTGCAGGAAGATTTCCATGCCAGCCATGGGCTTGTCTGCCCACCGAGAAAGCGGGCAGCGTTCTGAATCCCTGGACGGCCTTCCTCCAGCCGCCTGATCCGGCTCAGCGGTTGGTCCAGATTTTGTTGACGATCTCCATGCCGCTCACGGCCTGCCAGAGGAACAGAGTGAGCATGCCCATATTCAGGCCCACATGGGCTTTACGGGCCAAGAGATTCCCCTGCTGCATCAGCGGTGAAAGCGCCGCAGCGGCTGCGATCATCCCGGTCATGGCCAAACCGACGATCAGGTGTGGGCTGACGAAGAGCTTGCCGTTGTTCAGATAGGTCACTGCCATGCCTCCAAGGGTGCCGAACACCATCACCACCAGCAGCAGGCTTCCCCAGAGGTAGTGACGCTGAGCGAACTTGCCGGGGATCAGGGCTTTGCGCTCTTCCGGGGTGCCAGTGCGCACTTTTTTGGCCTTGATGCCCAGGAACAGTGCATAAGCACCGGCGGCCAATAACACCCACATCATCAGCGGATGCAGAAAGTTGAGGGCAAAAGGAAGGGCTGCGAGGGTCATCGCGCTGAAGAGGGAAGGGAGCGTGGGGCGAGGCTAGGGGTTCAGGGCCTCAATGCAGGAAGTGGCGCCGCCCGGTGAGCAGCATCGCCAGGCCCAGTTCATCGCAGGCCTTGATGGACTCAGCGTCGCGAAGGCTGCCGCCGGGATGAATCACTGCGGTGATGCCATGGCTGGCCGCAAGACGCACCGTGTCGTCGAAAGGGAAGAAGCCGTCACTGGCAAGCACAGCCCCCCGGGCCTGCTCTCCGGCAGCTTCGAGCGCCAAGCGAGCGGAACCGACGCGGTTCATCTGTCCGGCGCCAACCCCCAGGCTCTGTCCGTCCCTGGCGACAACAATCGCGTTCGAACGCACATGGCGCACCAACTGCCATACGAAACGCAGATCCACCTGTTCCTGGGCTGTCGGCGGACGCTGCGTCGCGACGGTCCATCCGGCTGGATCGATCGGTTGATCATCCAGATCCTGCACCAGGACACCGCCGAGGATGCTGCGCACGTGATCGCGGCCGGCCGCATCGATCGCCGCAGGGGCAAGCTCAAGCAGACGGAGGTTCCCTTTGCCGGCAAGGATTTCCCGCGCCTCAGGGCTGAATCCCGGTGCCACCACACACTCCAGAAACAGGCTGGTCAGTTCACGGGCCGCCGCTGCATCCACGGAACCGTTCAAGGCCACGATCCCCCCGAAGGCGCTGACACGGTCAGCATCAAGCGCACGGGTGAGCGCCCCGGCCACCCCGTCGGCAACGGCCACGCCGCAGGGGTTGGTGTGCTTGACCACGACGGCCGCCGGCTGCTCCGCAGGGTGGGACCCCTCTGTGCCATATCCGAATTCGCGCACCGTGGCAAGGGCCGCCTCCAGGTCGAGCAAATTGTTGGTACTGAGCTCCTTGCCCTGCAGTTGCAGCGCTCCTCCCCAGCCACGGCGGGGTGCGCTGTACCAGGCCGCCTGCTGATGGGGGTTCTCGCCATAACGCAAGGTCTGACGCAAGGGCACTGCTTCGAGCCACGGCAGCGCTGCTCCGCCCTCCTCGCTGTCCTGTTGCCCTGCATCGCTGTCGGCCGGGTTCATCCGGCCCTTCATCCAATTGCTTATGGCGGTGTCGTAAGCGGCTGTATGCGCAAACGCCTCAAGAGCAAGACGACGGCGCAGGCCAGCATCAATCCCACCGGGGCGATCGAGAGCAACGACCACCCGGTCGTACTGCTCGGGGCTGGTGAGCACAGCCACATGCGCATGGTTCTTGGCTGCCGAGCGCACCATGGTGGGTCCGCCGATGTCGATGTTCTCGATGGCGGTGTCCCAGCTGACAGCAGGATCAGCCACCGTTTCCCTGAAGGGATAGAGATTGACCACGACCACATCGATCGGTGCAATCTGCTGCGCCGCGAGATCGGCCTCATGGGCGGGATCCCCACGACGGGCCAGGATCCCCCCATGGATCCGGGGATGCAGGGTCTTGACCCGACCACCGAGAATTTCCGGAGCGCCTGTGTGATCAGCGACGCGGGTCACGGGCAAGCCCGCTTGCTCGAGCGCCGTAGCCGTGCCGCCACTCGAGAGAAGCTGGAAGCCATGGCGACGGTGCAAGGCCTCCGCCAAGGGCACCAGCCCCCGCTTGTCGGACACGCTCAGCAGGGCTGTGGGAGCCATGGCAGCAGAAGGATTCCATGGGCCAACCTACGCAGCAGCGACTCCGCCTCTGTTCATGCCCGCAGCGAACCCCAGCGACCGACTTCTGCTCAACCCCCCAGGGGCGCAGCGGCGGCTGGTGCTGCTGCATGGATGGGGTGCGGATGCCGATGACCTGTTGCCTCTCGGCCAGGCGTTGACAGCGGATCTCCCCCAGCCGGTGGAACTGATCGCCCTGCGCGCGCCGGAGCCCCATCCCCAGGGATCGGGCCGCCAGTGGTATGGACTCTTCCCCTCCGACTGGCAAGCCGTTCCCTCCGCCCAGGCAGCGCTCTGCCACAGGCTGAAGGAGCTGGAGAGCGGAGGGATTCCGCTGGCGCAAACCGTGTTACTCGGCTTCTCCCAAGGTGCGGCCATGGCCGTGCTCAGTGGCTGTGATCTGCCCCTGGCCGGGGTGATTTCCTGCAGCGGTTACCCCCATCCAGGCTGGGAAGCGCCGGCGAATCGACCGTCGGTGCTGCTGCTCCATGGAAAAAATGATGAGATCGTGCCGTTTGAGGCCAGCCTTCAACTCCAGAGCCTTCTCAACGCGAACACCAACGCAGCGAAAGCCGACCTCGTCGCCAGCGAATCCGGACACACCATCGACTCCGCAGCTCTGCCAGCCATCGCAAAAGCCCTCAGGGCCTGGTGGTCATGACCAGACTCTGAGGGCTTGCTCGCCATGGTGGTGGTTTGAGGCCTGGGGACGGCTTCAGACGAAGGCGTATTCGTACTCCTCCATCTCTTCCCAGTCATCAGCCACGAGCTCGAGGCCTTCAAACAGGGTGTCCTCGCCAATGTTGTCGACGATGGAGCGCAGAGAAGGGAAAAGGAAGTGGTTCTCTTCGGCGTACTGAGCGCTGAACAGACCCTTTTCTCCCCAGAAGAAATGATCCGTGGTGTGTTCGTTGCGGCGAACCTTCAGCAGTGCAGGAGGTGTAATGCCGTTTTCGGCAATGAAGCGACGACCGGCGGTGACGGGCTTGTGCTCACCGGTTTCGAGGTTGTAGGTCGGCACGTGGGCGAGAACACGCTGACCGGCGAGACGGCGGCGACTGATCCGCTTGCGCTTTTTGGACATGGCGAGAGACTCCCACTGGGGAGCATGAAGGTGGAAAGCGTCGGAGCAGCCCGTCAGAGCGGACGAACACCAGCGCAAAAACAGACGCAAAGCGTCGAGACGTCAGCAATCCGAAAGGTGCGCCAGCTGTGGCGAGCCACACTGACGCCGGCTCACGGCATCAACATCACCGGCCGAAACCGATGCACAACAGGGGACGCATCAACCTCTGCTGTAGCCTTGGTAGCGACTAAAGCGCAACCGCAGCGGAGTTGACGCCGAAGCTTCGCCTCTCGGAGGGGGCGTGCTATCGGTCGATCATCAGATCTTAAGACTTTTTCCCTGATTGACAACCCCCGAGACGGGGTAATCACCATCCGTCTGTGTTCGACGGCACATCTGGGTTCCATGCTCCTCAGCGAACGCTTTCTTGCCCTTGCCCAGCAACAGCTTGATTGCTTTGAGGGAGAGGAGGGTATCGCCAGGCTCGTGCTGTATGTCGCCCGTGGCCAGGACGGGACGGAGCCAGGCCTTGAGATGGTGCATCAATGGCCGGACAGCGCCACACCGCTTCCGCCCGTCGAAACGGATCCTGCCCTGCGGGCACCGGCCGCCGAACGCCGCTGGTACCCCCTCCGTGAAGGCAACCTGCTGCTCGGGGCTCTGCGGGCTGAATGCAGCAGTGCCGCAACCTGGACCCGCGGGCTCGATCGCCGCCTGGAGGCCTGTGCGGGCGCCCTCGCCTACAACCTCAGCCTCGACCTGGAACGCAGCCGCTTGAGCCACCAACTTCAGCTGCAGCGAGAGCAGCTTGATCTCGTCGTGCATCAGCTCCGCAATCCTCTGGCCGCCCTACGGACCTATGCCCAACTGCTCCTGCGCCGACTTGAGCCCGAGAGCCAGCACCGCCCCCTCGTGGAGAACCTGCTCGATGAGCAAGGACGACTGGACCGTTACATCACTGCCATCGACGGGATCGGCCGGGAGAGCCGCTTGCTGGAAGCCCAGGGATCCAGCGCCCTGCTGCTGCCACCGATGCTCCCCAGCCGCCAAAAGCAGAGCCTGCGCTCCCTGCTGGCACCGTTAGCGGATCGCGCCGCAGCGACGGCGACACTCCAGGGACGCTCCTGGTCGAGTCCGCAACCCTGGCCTGACTGGAGCGATGTGGAGCGTCCAGGAGAAGACGGCGTGGTCGCCGAGATCATCGCCAACCTGCTGGAAAACGCGTTCCGCTACAGCCCCTCCGGTGCGCCCCTAGGCCTGCATCTGAGCAATCAGGGCGACCAACGCGGCATCTGTATTTGGGACGGAGGACCAGCCATCCATCCCTCAGAGCGAGAGCAGATCTTCGAGCAAGGCGTCCGCGGCGAACGCAGCCGCGAGCGATCCGGAAGCGGGCTAGGACTGGCCCTCGCCCGGCAGCTAGCCGAAGACCGAGGCGGAGAGCTGCGCCTGCTCTGCAACCCACAGACACTGAGCCCGGAGCTACCGGTGGAAGGCAATGCCTTCCTGCTCACCCTCCCAGCAGAAGCGCCAGCAACACCAGCGTGAGTGTTTCAGTCCAGACCACGGAGGCACCGTAGGTATCTCCGGTGTGCCCCCCCAGACGGCACCCCAGCCAAGTGGCCACTCCCCAGGCCGCCAGGAGTCCGCAGGGAACACTGATCAGCAGCCCTCGCCACTGCGGCCACGGCAGCAACAGCACGAGCCCAAGCCCAACAACCGCTGCGGCGGGAATCAGCTCTTGGCCTGATCGGGCATGGGATCGGTGAAAGGACGCCGTTCCCTCCTCGCGCAGATAAGGGAAGCCCAACATCGCCCAGAGCGGAGAACAGCGCCCCCAGAACGCAACGACGGGGAGCAGCAGCGGCACAAGGGACGGTTGATGCTGGGCCAGCGTCACCAGCGCTGCCACCAGCAGTGCGAGCACCAGCAACAACGCCAGCACGCCGCTGGCCCCGACGCGGCTGTCATCCATCGCCTCCAGGCATCGGTCTCGACCGGCCGCCAGGCCATCCCCGGTGTCCATCACACCATCGAGATGGAGACCTCCGGTCAACCAGGCACCGAAACTGATCACCGCCAACACCAGCGGTAGTGGCGACCAGCCCAATGCCTCCAACAGCAGCCAAAGCAGGGCCTGCAAGCTGCCGATCACCAAGCCGATCCAGGGAGCGAAGCGAGCGATCCGTTCAAAGCGGGGCTGAAGGCGGGGCCAACCCGGCAACACGGTGTAGAAGACCCAGGCGCCAGCGAAGTCGCGGATCCAGAGCGGAGCCATGGCAGCCAGAGGAGAGATGAGGGGCGGGGGCAGGGGTTCACCGTAAGGTCAGGGATGGCGCCAGAGGGGCCTGTGTTCAGCTTTCAGATCGAAGCCCACTGCACCCACACGCGTGCACGCTGCGGCTGCTTCCAAACCCCCCACGGCCCGGTGAACACCCCACGATTCATGCCCGTGGGCACCCTTGGCACCGTGAAAGGGGTGAGCACCACCCAGCTCGCGGACACAGGCGCTCAGATGGTGCTCTCCAACACCTATCACCTGCATCTGCAGCCCGGCGAAGGGATCGTGGCGGAGGCCGGCGGCCTCCACCGTTTCATGGGCTGGGACGGCCCGATGCTGACCGATTCCGGTGGTTTCCAGGTGTTCAGCCTGGGTGAGCTGAACCGCATCGACGATCACGGCGTTGATTTCCGTAACCCCCGTGATGGCAGCAAGATTCTCCTGACCCCGGAACGGTCGATGGAGATCCAGATGGCTCTCGGGGCTGATGTGGCGATGGCCTTCGATCAATGCCCGCCCTATCCGGCCAGCGAAAGCGACGTGGAGGAAGCCTGCCGCCGCACCCACGCCTGGCTCGAGCGCTGTGCCTCAGCCCACAATCGGCCTGACCAGGCCCTCTTCGGCATTGTGCAGGGGGGCTGCTTCCCCCATCTTCGCGAGCAGAGTGCCCGCACAGTCGCTGGCTTCGACCTGCCCGGTATCGCCATCGGTGGCGTGAGTGTGGGCGAACCGGTGGAGGAGATGCACCGGATCGTCAGAGAGGTCACACCCTTACTTCCCGATGACCGTCCTCGGTATCTGATGGGCATCGGCACCCTCCGGGAGATGGCGGTGGCCGTGGCCAATGGCATCGACCTCTTCGACTGTGTGCTCCCGACCCGGCTCGGACGCCATGGCACCGCCCTGGTCGATGGCGAGCGCTGGAATCTGCGCAATGCCCGCTTCCGCCACGACCACAGCCCGCTGGATGCCAGCTGCCCCTGCACCGCCTGCACACGCCACAGCCGCGCCTACCTCCATCACCTGATCCGCAGCGATGAACTGCTCGGACTGACCCTGCTCAGCCTCCACAACCTGACCCACCTGATCCGCTTCACGACCGCAATGGGGCAAGCGATCCGGGACGGTTGTTTTGCAGAGGATTTCGCTCCCTGGCTCCCAGAGTCTCCCGCCCATCACACGTGGTAGCGTCCGCTCATCGCCCATGACATCGCCGGGATGGCCGCCACCACACTCGATCTGCTGGCCCAACTGCCCGAGGCCTATCAGGCCTTCGGACCGCTGGTCGACATCCTGCCGATCATTCCCCTGTTCTTCCTGCTGCTTGCCTTCGTTTGGCAGGCCTCCGTCGGCTTCCGCTGAATCCTGAAGCCGAGCTCAGCGTCGTTTGGCTCTGCCTTCACCCCTGCGAATCACCTCCCAGGCGAAGGCAGGCAACGACAGCATCCGCCGCCAACGACTCGGCTCCTGCACCAATCGATACAGCCACTCCACTTGCAGTCGGCCCATCCATTGCGGTGCACGCTGCTTGACTCCGGCCCAGACGTCAAAACTGCCGCCAACACCCATCCAGAGTCCGGGTTGATCGGCATGCAGCCGCTGGGTCCAGGTCTCCTGACGGGGAACGCCGAGGGCGACGAGGACGAGGTCTGGTTTCAGCACCTGCAGGCGCCGCTCAAGCAGTGGCCAGCTCTCGGCTGATTGATAGCCATGTTCGGCCATCACGAGTCGCAGGGCCGGCAACTCTGCCGCCAGACGCTGGCGCAAGCGATCCATGACCTCCGGCGCCGCGCCGATCAAAGCCACTGTCCAGCCATGGGCTTCGGCATAGGCCAAAAGAGCACGCGCCAACTCAATGCCAGGACTGCGGCGCACCCGCACGCCCTGGCGAGCCAAGGCCCAGACCACCCCAGCACCGTCAGGGATCACCAGCTCGGCGGCGGCAATCGCTGCGCCGAGCTGCGCATCGGCCCTGGCCGCCATCGTCATTTCCGCATTCAGGGTGACGATCTGACCACCGCCTCGTGCATGCAAACCGATGGCAGCGGCGTGAACATCCCGACAGGCATCCACTCCAACACCAAGCACCTGACAACGGTGCTGATCACACGGATCGGTACTGACGGCGTCCATCCGCGGTCCTGCTACAGGAGAGAATTTAGAACCGGTCGGCCTGGAGGTCATGGTTCTGTCGCACCCCTCCCTGTCGCACCCCTCCCTCGTCAACCCAAACAGCAGCTCCGAGGAGGCGCGCTGGAGCCTGCTCGCAAGTCTTGATGCAGCCATTGATCAGGTGGTGCTGCAGCGACAGCATCCGATCAGCGGCTTGCTGCCCGCCAGCACCGCCCACACCGTGCATGGCAACTACGGCGACGCCTGGGTACGGGACTGTGTGTACTCGATCCAGTGCGTCTGGGGCCTGGCCCTCGCCCATCGTCGACTGAACGGCGGCGCCACAGCACGCTCCTGGGAGTTGGAACAACGCGTGCTCGCCCTGATGCGCGGCCTGCTGAACGCCATGATGCGCCAGGCCACCAAGGTGGAGCGGTTCAAGCAGAGCCTTGATCCCCTCGATGCACTCCACGCCAAATACGACACCGCCAGTGGCGACACCGTGGTGCCTGACGACGGCTGGGGGCATCTGCAAATCGACGCCACTTCGCTGTTTCTGCTGCAGCTCGCCCAGCTGACCCGCAGCGGTCTGACCGTGTTGCGGAGTCGCCACGAGGCCGACTTCGTCCAAAACCTGATCTATTACGTGGCCCGGGCCTATCGCGTGCCTGACTACGGGATCTGGGAGCGGGGTGACAAGGGAAACCATGGCCTGCCCGAACGAAACGCCAGTTCGATCGGCATGGCCAAGGCTGCCCTCGAGGCCCTCGACGGCCTCGACCTGTTCGGGGTCCACGGTGACGGCTCCCTGCAGGCGCTGATTCCCCATGGCGCCGTTGTGCGCCTGCGACGGGCCCTGCAGGGTCTGCTGCCACGGGAATCGGCCAGCAAGGAAGCAGACAGCGCCTGCCTCTCCGTGGTGGGCTATCCAGCCTGGGCCGTGGAAGACCCCCAACTTGTGCAACGCACCTGCGAGCGGATCCGCCGCGATCTTGGGGGGGCCTATGGCTACAAGCGCTTCCGACGTGATGGTCACCAGACCGTGGTGGAGGACATCAGCCGCCTTCATTACGAACGGGACGAGCTCGCCACGTTTGAGGGCATCGAATCGGAATGGCCCCTATTCCTTGCCTATGAACTGGTTACCGCTTGCTGCGAAGAGCGCTGGGAGGACGCCCGTCACTGGCGGGAGCGGCTGCAGCCGCTAGCGGTCGAGCACAACGGACAACGGCTCTTCCCTGAGCTGTATCTGGTGCCGGATTCGGTAGTGGAGCTGGAGCGACGCAGCCCCGGCAGCCAGAAGCGGTTGGCCAACGACAACGTGCCCCTGCTCTGGACCCAGAGCCTGACCTGGCTGGGAGAGATGCTGCTGAGCGGACTGCTCCTGCCGGAAGACCTGGACCCCTGTGGCCGCAGGCTGCCCCAGCAGCTCGGTGCCGATCAGGTACTGGTTGCCCTGGTTCCAGCCAGTTCCACCCTGAGCGCCAGCCTGCAGAGCCGCGGGATCCCAGTCACCGATCCCGACCGGTGCAGCATCCAGGTGCTGCCCTCCGATGCCCTGGGTGAACGACTTCAGCAACTGGGGGCGAACCCAGCCCTGGGGCTCGGCGGCCATCCACCCCTGCGGGCTGAAACAGCCACGACTGCACGCTTCTACCGCCAGGGCGAAGCCCGGATGGCCTTTTTGCCTGCGGTGCTTGAGGAGGACACCTTCTACCTCGCGGATGACCCAAAGCAGCTGCTGGACACCGTGGTGAACGAACTGCATCTGCTGCAACGTCACTGGCGGGGCGCAGGCGCCCCGCTTCTGCTGATCCCCCTGCCAGACGTGCTTGTTCAGCGGGATCTCGAGACCGTGCAGGAGCTGGCAAGCCGACTGGCAAGCGGTGAACTGGAAGGCATTGCTGTGCAGCTCGCCCCCTTGGAGCAACTGGCAAGCCAGGGGCAGTGGCTGGACCTGCCAGCCGGCCTCGATCCCGGAAGGGTTCGGTCACTCCAGCCCCCTGCAGCGGCATCCGAACTGCTGCAGGATTCCACTGACCTGGAGGATCTGACCGCCGCTCAGGAACAGGAGCTCGATGAGATCTCCCTGCCGGAATTGCGGGCTCGTCTATGGAGAAGCTCCTCCCTCCGGGAGCAAGCCGAGGTGCTGGAACTGCTCCAGCGCCATCTCGGTGACGAAGCGATTCTCACCGGTCCGAGTGGATCGCCGGTGGAGCTGCGCAGCCTGCTGGAGGAGATCTATCACCGAGGCTTGCATCAACAAGACTGGAATGTGGTGCGCCGCTGCGCCGGAGTGCTCGGCCTGGTGCATCCCCAGCTGGAGGATGCGCTGATCGACCTGCTGGCCCGTCAGAAAACTGTGGTGGTCGGGCGCAGCTACAGCAGCGACTCCCTCCTGGCCACCCCCCTGGCCAATGGGGCGATCGCCACAAGAATCCGACGCACCTGCGGGACTGACTCCCGTGAGCAGGCCCTGCAGCAGGAGCTGCTCCTCGCGCTCGACGGGATCGCTCGCCGCGAACCCCAGATGCTCAAGGGCACGCTCACCTTGCAACTGGGGCAGCTGATGCTGATGCTCACCGCCGAACTAGCGGCGGAATCAAGACTCAGTCAGGACCAAGCCTTTGAGGCCCTCTGCTCTGACCCCCCCCATACGATCGGTCGCCGACTACGGGCGGTGCTCGCCGACCTTGAACATGCCCACGCCTCCTTGCAGCGCAATGAAGCCCTGCACCTCAGCGGTCCGGTGCAGTGGGCCGTTCCCTCCCCCCTGGAGGAGTCGCCCAGCGGTGACGACTGGCTGCAGCAACGGATCCGGCTGGGCTCTCTGCAACGGGTCCCGAAGGATTTCCATGCTGGGATCTGGTCACTGCTGCAGCATTGCCGCGGCCTCGTGATCGGCGACAAGCTCGAACGACGCAACCGTCTCACCAGTGCTCTGCTGCTGGAGAAGACCCCGGGCGAGAAAAATTTCGCCACCCTCGTGGAGCATCTGCTCAGCCGCATCCCGGCACCGGAATACCGACAGCTCTGTACGGAGTGCCTGCTGTCACTGATGGCCTTTGTGACCACCAACCCAACGGTGCACATCGATGACGATGTGGCCCTTGACGTGGTCATCGGTCACGCCGTGCGGGTGGGCTGGCTCATGACCCACCCTGAGCTGGAGGCTTCCAGCTACGGAGTGCATAAGGCTGACGCCTGGGATCAGTTCTACCGGTCCTCGCCCGCCGACTGCCGTCGCTGGCAGATCGCCGCTCTGCGGGAGCTGATCAGATCGGATCGCTGAGGGGCACTCCCATGCCGGGGTGCTCCACCGCCTGCTCGATCAGATCGGCCAGGCGGAGGGCCCGGGAGGCCTGAAGACCATCCACTGCCGGGGTTTCACGACCGCGGACGCACTGGAGAAAGTGCTCCAGCTCGGCGTAAAGCGGTTCAATCGAGGTGGTGCTGACCTCCTCAATGAATCCATCATTGCGGTAGAGCAATTCACCGTGATCGGCCGAGTACCACTCGTGGGCACGGCGGTGAATATGCAGGGTGTGATTGAGGAAATCGGTCTCGACCAGGCTCGCCCGACAATGGGCGCTGAGGCTGCGGATCTTGCGGTGGCTCATCTTGCTGGCCGTCAGGCTGGCCACCACGCCGTTAGCAAACCCAAGCGTGGCATTGACGTAATCGATCGGGCCTTCGGCACTGCGGCCTCCGGCAGCGGCAAGGCGCACCACCGGTGCCTGGGCCAGCTCCAGCACCAGATCGAGGTCGTGGATCATCAAATCCAAGACCACGGACACATCATTGGCTCGGTCGGCATGGGGGCTGTGACGGCGCGCTTCCAGCACCACCACCTCCTCACTGGCCACCACCTTGGTCAGCTCACGGAAGGCAGGGTTGAAACGCTCAATGTGACCGACCTGCAGCAGGCGACCGTTGCGGCTGGAGGCGGCGATCAGGGCCGCCGCCTCTTCCTGGCTGGCGGCGATCGGCTTCTCGATCAGCACATGCAGACCAGCCTCCAGACAGGCCAGACCAACCGCATGATGCAGCAGCGTGGGCACGGCAATGCAAACCGCCTCCACCTCGCTGAGCATGGCCTCGTAACTGGCAAACCAGCGGCATCCGAACTGCTCGGTGGCGAGATGACCGCGCTCAGCATCGGGATCTGCGACGCCCACCAGCTCGGCATCCTTGAGCAGGCTGAGCACGCGGGCGTGATGCCAGCCCATGTTGCCGATGCCGATCACGCCGACCTTCACCGGAACCATGGGGTCGGTCATCGGCAGAGGCGCGGGATCGGGGCAGATTATCGGTGATCCTGCTCCTGATCCGCTACTGACGCACCTCGATCGTCAGGAATGAGCAGGCGCACTCGCACGATCCGCGGCCCTTCCATCTCGAAGATCTCGAAGTGCAAGCCCTGATGTCGCAAAGCTTCCCCTGGGGCCGGGATGTGCTGAAGACGCTCCAACAGAAACCCCGCCAGGGTGTGGTGATCCGTGGCTTCCGGCAGCTCAAGGCCAAGTTGCCGGTTCAGCTCGAAGATCTCCAGATCACCGGCCACCAACCAGACGCCAGGCTGATCGGGGATGGACAGCAGGTCGGGAACGGCCGGTTCCGGCTCCACTTCCTCACCGACGATCTCACCGGTGAGGTCAGCTGCGGTCACGAGTCCCTCCGTCCCCCCGTGCTCATCCACCACCAGCAGGAGGGGGTGACCGCTGCGGATCAGGGCCAACAGTTCCGCCAGGGTGCTGGTCTCAAGCACCCGCTGGGCTGGCAGCAGATAAGGCTCCAACGGAGAGTTCTCCTGAAGAGCCCCGCGGGCGATCGGCTCGGCGAGACGCCGCAGGTCGAGCACACCGCGCACATCATCGAGCGACTGGCCGATCACGGGAAAGCGGGCGTGGCGGGTGCGATGCACGGCCTCCATCAGTTCGGCAAAACGGACCTCCACCGGCAGAGTGACCATGCCGGAGCGGGGCACCATCACCTCACGCACCTGGGTGTCGCGCAGAGCGAACACGCCCTCAAGAATGTTGCGCTCATCGGGCCGCAGGCCTGTCACCCCACCGGTCTCAATCAGGGTCTCCAGCTCACCGGCCGTGAGGCCAGGCACGAGAGCATCCCAGCGGGGGGTCAGGCCCACGAGCCGGAGCAACACCGTGCCGCACCCCTCGAGCAGCGTGAGCAGGGGTCTCAGCACCCGCATCACCACCTCCAGCAAGGGCGCCAGACGCAGCGCTGCCCGCTCCGGACGATTCAGCACCCAAGCACGGGGCAGCAGACCGGCCAACAGGGTGGCGAGGGCCACCAGGAGCACAAACCAGAGCAGGTCCCACCAGCGACCAGCCTGGGCGTCGTGGGGCCACCACTGATGGCCAAGGCCACGCGCCACCCAGCCCAGGGCCACCAGGGAAAGAGTCACGCCCAGCTGCGACATCAGCAGGGCCCGCCGCAAACGCCGCTGCAAACGCTGGACCGCCTGTGCACCAGGGACACCCTCTTCGGTGAGCACCTGCACACGACTGGGGCGAAGCCGCAGCAGGGAGACCTCAACCGCTGCAAAGAAAGCTGGCAACAGCAGCAGAACAATCAGCAGCAGCAGTCGCATTGGATGGATGAAATGGGGGTCGCGAGGATCGAACTCGCCTTAGGCGAATTATGAGTTCGCTGCATTCACCAGATTGCTAGACCCCCTCACCGGCCTGACGAACACTGCTGCAAAACAGTGCCGACAAAACAGTGCCTGCAAAGTGTTACCACAGGCCGCGAACCGGCGGAACCGACGATGGCTCAGGAGCGAGCCTCTGCACCGACTGATCGCCAGCGAGGCTGCCGCTGAAACCGCTGCTCAGATCCACCGTCCGCCAAGGGATTGGCGAGCTCTGCTCCTCCAGGAGCACCTGGTAGGTGTTCTGGAGCGCCGATCCGTCCCAGACGATGGTCTGATCGGGGAAACCAAGCCCCATCACCCTGTTGCCCTCCGGGCCGGCCACGGCGATGCCCAGCAGATCGGTGACCTGATGGAGCAGGTCAACCCCCCGGGCGTAGGGCGCTGTCCAGGTGTAGAAGCGGTTCACCACCAGCTGATCCGTGCGCTCCACCGCTCCGCAGTGGGTGACCTCCACCGGTGCAGGAGCAGTGTCCGTGGAAGGGCCCAATGGCGCCGGTGCCTCGAGGCTGGTGGTACAAACCACCGGATTGGCCCAAGCCGTCGGTGCTGCCAAACCGCCGAGGGCGAGCAAGACCAGAGAGAGGGGAAGCCTTGCCACAGAGGTTTCCAGGGTTGAGCGCAAACTAGACACAGGATTCGCGATGCACCAGCCCTGATGAGCACTCCATCCCCCGCCCAGAACGAGGGGCGCGATCCACTGCTCACCCGTCTGGCCCGAGAGGCCTACCGCCATGGCCGCTTCACCCTGGCCTCCGGACGCAGCAGTGATCACTACGTGAACTGCAAACCGGTGGCGCTCAGCGGCAGCGGACTGGCCATGCTTGGGCCGGCCATGCTTCAGCTGGTGGAGGCGGATGCGCTGGCGGTGGGAGGCCTCACCCTCGGCGCCGATCCACTGGTGAGTGCCGTCGCGATGGCCGCTGCCCAGAGCGGCAGACCGCTGGATGCCTTGATCGTGCGCAAGGAGGCCAAGGGCCACGGCACCGGTGCCTGGCTGGAAGGACCGCTCCCACCGGCTGGCAGCCGCGTGACCGTGCTCGAGGACGTGGTCACCACGGGCGGCTCCTCGATCAAAGCCGTGAACCAGCTGCGTGATGCCGGCTTTGTGGTGAATCGGGTCGTGACGATCGTCGACCGCGAGGAGGGGGGTGCGGCAGCGATGGCCGCTGCCGATCTGGAGCTGATGAGCCTGTTCCGTCTCGAACAGGTGGCTTCCAGGGCGAAGGAGCTGGCGGCATGAACGGCACAGGATCCGACAAGCTCTGGGAGGCCTGGTTTCCGCTGCTGCGGCTCGAGGGCAGCGGCACCCGGGCCTTCCTTCACGGCCAGACCAGTGCGGACGTGAACGGGGCCAACGAGAGCCAACTGATCCGCAGCTGCTGGCTCAGTGCCACCGGCCGCCTGCAGGCCCTGCTCGAGATCCGACTGGATAGCGGCGGCGCTGACGTTCTTGTGCTGGCCGGTGATGCCGAGGCCCTGGCCTCGGGCTTCGATCGGGTGATCTTCCCCGCCGACCGGGTACGCCTGCTGCCGATCAAACAACAGCATCGACAACAGCGCCTGCGCTCCGAGCTGAGCGACACCAGCTGGCACGAGGACGTGCAGTGGTCGGGCGACGCCTCAAGGTCTGAGACCGCATCAAGCCAATCGACCGCCATCGCTGCTGCCTCCGCCCTAACGACTGCGAGTACTGAAGAACTCGAACGCTGGCGCCTTGGGCTGGGACTGCCCCTCGGCACCGGAGAACTCAACGGAGAGACCAATCCCCTTGAACTCGGCCTGGGGGAGTGGCTGAGCCTCAGCAAAGGCTGCTACCTGGGTCAGGAAACCATCGCCAAAGTGGCCGGCCGTCAGGGGGTCAAACAGCAGTTGCGCTGCTGGCAGCTGCCCGCCGAAGCCACCACCACGGCTGAACCCCTGACGATTGCCGCCGGCCAACAACTGCTGCAGGGCGATGAACGAGCCGGGGTGATCACGTCAGTGCTGGCCAGTGAAGGCCGTTATCAGGGTCTGGCCCTGGTGCGCCGAGCCGCACTGGAGGCCAGCCATCTTCAACTGGCAGGTCTCGCCACGGAGCATCCCGTCGAGATTCAGCTGGAGATGCCCGCTGGCTTCCGGGATCCTGAGCTGTCTTGATCCAGCAAGCTGTCCTGATCTAACAGGCTGTTCTGATCTAACAGCCTGTCCTGACAGAGCAACCATTGCGCCACGGTCCAGGTGGCCAGGCTGTCGTCGTGGTTGTAGGTAAAGATCCAGCGCAAGGCCTGCACATGGCCGCGATCGTGCCGGCCGGAACCACGCCACTGCCGCCACCAGAGCAGGGCACGAGCTCCATCGACACCCTGCTGCCTCCAGCGGAAGCCGCGCCAGGCGGCCACGGTTTTGAGTCCATAACTGTTGAGTGGCAGGCGCCAGTGCCGGCGAAGACGGTCATGCACATCGACCATTCGCGCGCGAAGGGTCGCCAGCTCCCCCTCTGCGCGCCCTTGCCGCTGGGCCATCCGCACGAGGGCCAGGGATTCCGTTTCGCCGTAATGCAGAAGCGGCCAGTCGGAATAGCAACTCAGAAAAGCCTGCAAACGCTCCCAACAGCGCGTTTCCCCGTGCTCCTGGAGCACCAGCACTGGGTGGTAGGTGGCTGCAGCCAGATCCCACCCACCGGTATCAGAGCGCGGCAGACGCACAAACCCATGCAGGAAGTCGTCGCGGGCATCGGGATCCGACTCAATGTCGTAGAGCAAAACCCCAGGAGCAGAACCCAGCTCCGGCAAAGCCGGGCCTGACCCCAGGTGTTCGACCCTGCCATCGCGCTGGGCCCTGGCCTGAGCCACGAGCGGAGCCGCGATGGCACCATGCTGCTCACCGAAGCGTTCCAGCTGCAGGGCCAACTGCTGCGGGTCGGCAGCCGCCAGATCGGCCAATCGGGCAAATCCAAGCTCTTGCAGCATCTCTCGCCTCTTGGCACCAATGCCACTCACTTCGCTGAGGTGCCCCTCCGCAGCCGCCTCGGCATTACAGACCCCGCGCCAGCTACACAGCGTGCACTTGCGACGATCCGCCGCAAGGGCCGGTGGATTGGGCCGAAGCAAATCCTGAGCCAGCTTGCGCAGGGCTTCATCCAGCTGGCGCTGCAGGCTGCTGTTGAGAGGCAGACGTTCCTTCTCCAATCGGCGTCCGGCACCGGCCACCGCCAGCGCCTCGGGCACTGCCGCCCCTTGCAGCGGCTCCAGCAGCCGGCCGGCCAGGGCCAGCGGCAGGCGATGTTCTCGGGTCAACCGACGCCCCTGACGGGCGAGCACTGGCCAATAGGCGAAGGAGCCCCAGCGGCTCTGGCCTGACACCCGCTGCAGGAGGGGTGGATGGGCCTCAAGCCACCACCCGGCCGGGCCGGGCCCCCTGAGACGCACCCCCACGGCCGCCGCCGCCCCCTGCTCCAAGGCAGCGAGTCCCCGAGCGGGTTTCTCAGGCAGCAAGGCCACGAAACTGCGCTGCTGATCATCCAGCTGAAGGGTGCGATGGGCTGAATACAAACGGGTGCTCGGATCCCCATGGCGATCCAGCCAGGCCCGACGGCGACAGCGCAACCAGCTCCGCAACAGGCGATCTGTCAGCACCTGTCCGGACGGGACAGCCTTGTCAGCAGCAGGGGTGTCACCCATCCAACGACGTTACGGCGGCCGGCTGCTAAATCCTGTTTCAGTGCGTTCCTCCATCTGCACCCATGGCCTCTGCCCCCCTGCCCCTGGCTGCAGCGCCGATCAAGTTCGGGACCGATGGCTGGCGAGGGATTCTCGGGGTGGACATCACCGTGGAGCGGCTCCTCCCCGTGGCGGCGGCTGCCGCCCAGGAACTGGCCCACCGCGCTCCAACCGGCCTGAACTCCCGCACGGTTGTGATCGGCTACGACCGCCGTTTTCTTGCCCCTGAGCTGGCGGAGGCGATTGCCGCCGCCGTACGCGGTTGCGATCTGGAGCCCCTGCTCACGGACTCAGCAGTACCAACGCCCGCCTGTAGCTGGGCGGTGGTGGAGCGCCGCGCCCTCGGCGCCCTGGTGATCACCGCCAGCCACAACCCACCGGAATGGCTGGGGCTCAAGATCAAGGGCCCCTTCGGAGGATCAGTGGAGGGAGACTTCACTGCCGCCGTGGAGCAGCGCCTGGCGGCTGGTGGCATCACGCCACCGGTGCAGGGGGTCACCGCACGCTTTGACGGCCGTGGTGAACACCTCGAAGGCCTTCGCCGCAAGCTTGATCTCTCCTCCCTGCGCCGCGGCCTGGAGGCGATGGGTCTTCAGGTGATTGTGGATCCGATGCACGGCTCGGCGGCAGGCTGTGTGGGGGAACTGCTTGGCGACAACAGCCTTGTCCGCGAAATTCGCAGCCAGCGCGATCCCCTGTTCGGGGGAGCCCCCCCCGAACCCCTCGCCCCCTATTTGGGGGAGCTGATCGTTGCGGTGAAAGCAGCCACAGCAGCCGGAAAGCCAGCCGTTGGGCTGGTGTTCGATGGCGATGGCGATCGGATTGCAGCGGTGGATGAACAGGGCCGCTTCTGCAGCACCCAACAGCTGATGCCCCTCCTGATCGATCATCTCGCCAGGGCCAGACAGCTACCGGGCTCCGTGGTGAAAACGGTGAGTGGTTCGGATCTGATGCGCCTGGTCGCTGAAGACCTTGGTCGAACGGTGCTGGAGCTGCCGGTGGGTTTCAAATACATCGCTGCCGAGATGCTGGCTGGCGAGGTCCTGATCGGTGGCGAGGAATCCGGTGGGGTTGGCTTTGGGATGCATCTGCCGGAACGGGATGCACTGTTCGCAGCCCTGCTGGTGCTCGAGGCCCTGGTCGAAGGTGGCCAGCCCCTGGGCGAACGGATCCGCAGCTTGCAGAGCCGCTGTGGTGGAGCCAGCCATTACGACCGTCTCGACCTGAGGCTGGCCGACATGGAATCGCGCCGGCGCCTGGAGACTCTGCTGGCCGATCAACCGCCCCAGGAGGTCGCCGGTGTTGCCGTGCAGGAGGTGGTGCGCACCGATGGCGTGAAGCTTCGGCTCGGACCAAGCCACTGGCTGATGCTGCGCTTCTCGGGAACCGAACCATTGCTCCGGCTTTACTGCGAAGGCCCCGACGAGGAGCGGGTCGCAGCAGTGCTGGCCTGGGCCCGCGATTTCGCCACGGCTGTTTGATGAGAAAACCATGAGACAACGCACCCTGGTGATCGCTAGCGGCAATGCCGGCAAGATCCGCGAATTCGCCCGCCTACTCAGTGCACTACCGCTGGAGGTGCAGCCCCAACCTGAGGGCCTCGAGGTGGAGGAAAGCGGCTCCACCTTTGCCGCGAATGCCCGCCTCAAGGCCTGTGCGGTGGCGGCAGCCACAGGCGCATGGGCGCTGGCGGATGATTCCGGGCTCAGCGTGGACGCGCTGCAGGGAGCGCCGGGCGTGTTCTCCGCCCGTTATGCAGCCACGGATCCAGAGCGAATTGCTCGATTGCTGCAGGAACTGGGAGACAACGCAAACCGTGACGCCCATTTCAGCGCGGCCCTCTGCATTGCCGCCCCCGATGGGAGCGTGCTGGCGGAGGTGGAAGGGCAGTGCCACGGTCTGATCACGACTGCCCCCAGAGGCGATCAGGGCTTCGGCTACGACCCGATCTTTGAAGTCGCCAACACAGGGCTGACCTTTGCCGAGATGAGCCTGGAAGAGAAGAAACATCACGGGCACCGCGGCCGAGCCTTCGCCCTCTTGGAGCCCCAGCTACAGCAACTTCTCCAGCCTGGTTGAGGCCCGCAGGGATCAGCGCAGCGTGTTCCCTGTCACGAAGTGCTGACAGATGCACCCTGTACGGTGAAAGCTGCCGCTGACGAGGTCCATGGCCATCGCCATGACCACGGGTTACAGCGCGCAGACCGAAGGCGCACGTCTCTGCATCGATGCCGCCTCGGACTGGGCCTTGACTTGTGTTGAACAACTGAACGATCAGAACCATCACGTTCTGGTTGATTACGGCGCCGCCGATGGGGGCACGGCCGTGGGGCACTGGAACCGGGTGCTTGATCACCTCCATGCCCAACAACCCGGAGCCCATCTGACCCTGATCGGGAACGATCTGCCCAGCAACGACAACGTGGCACTCGCCGCCAACTTGGCCCTGCAGATCCCCCGGCCACCGAAGCCGACGGTGCTCGTGAGCGCCCGCAGCTTCTATGAGCCGACCACGGCACCCGGCACGGTGAGCTTCGGCTTCTCCGCCACCGCTATGCACTGGCTGAGCCAGTCTCCGGGACCACTCCCGCGCCATACCCATGTGCTGGCATCCTGCGATGCAGAGGCGTTGGAGCGCTTCACCGCCCAGGCCATGCAGGACTGGACGGCGATCCTCGAGCTGCGCAGCCGCGAATTGCAGGTGGGCGGTCGCCTGCTCACGGTGAATCTCTCCCGTGATGAGGAGGGCCGCTACCTGGGCCATAACGGCGGCAAGACCCGCAACGTTCACGACCAGCTGCATCAGATCTGGCGGGAACTGGCCGATGAGGGAGCGATCAGTGAGGAGCAGTACCGCAACGGCACCGTTCTCAATTTCTACAAATCGCCCGAGGAGTTCATGGCGCCGCTGAAGGATGCAACCTCAGCGCCGTATCGCAATGGCCTGCGTCTTGTCGATGAACGCACGGTCCACGTGAGCTGCCCTTACAGAAAACGCTGGAACGACGACGGCAACACCGCAGCCTTCGCCGCCGGCCTCATGGCCACGATCCGCAGCTGGAGCCGTCACAGCTTCGCCAGCAGCGCCGGAGATGCAGCCGCCGATGCGGTCTTCCAACGCCTGGAGCAGCGCATCGCCGACGCCCCGAGCGAATGGAGCCTGGATTACGTGGAGCATCACCAGATGATGGAGCGAGTGGCCTGATGACTGACCCGAATCTCACTCCACCGACCGCTCCCGCGGTGTCGGTGCTGGCGGAACACGTCTCCGACCACCTGTCGGTCTTCGTGGTCGGCGAAGACACCGATGCCAGTCGCCCTGCAAACGGTGGACTGCGCCTGCTCAATTACCCCAGTGACGAGGCCTGCATCGCCGACGGCGAGCGACTGGCAGGCCTGATGACCCACAAACACGACCTGTACGGCACCGGGTTTGCCGGCGGCAAGATCGTGGCCCGGGCCACAGAACCAGAGGCCGTCAAGGAGGAGCTGATCAGCGTCACCGCTGCCTTGCTGGAATCGCTCGACGGTTCGATGATCACGGGCTGCGATCTCAACACCAGCCTGGAGGACATGGAGCGTCTCAGTGCGCTCACTCCCCATGTGCTGGCCGCTGTGGGCAGCCCCGTGGATGCCAGCGCCGCCACGGCCCACGGAACCCTCGGCGCTGTGGAAGCGGTGCTGGAAGCCGAGCTGGTCGACGCCACTCCCGGACGCGCCTTAGTCCATGGCTGCGGAGCTGTGGGGGGCACGGTGGCTCGACAGCTGGTGGAGCATGGCTGGACCGTGTTCACCGTGGATCTCGACCGTGGTCGATCTGGCTTTCCGGGCGCCACGCCGCTACCGGAACGTTGTCCCTGGTGGGAACTGAAACTCGATCTGCTGCTGCCCTGCTCTGTGTCGGGTCTGATCAACACGGAAATGGCCAGCGCCCTGCGCACCGGCGCTGTTGTGCCGGCCGCCAATGCCCCCTTTCAAGTCCCCCAGCTCGCTGATGATCTGCGACGCCGAGGGATCCGGGTGCTGCCTGATCCGCTCGTCAATGCCGGGGCGGTCATCGCCGACTCGATCGAACGCTTCGCTCCCGATGCCTGGGAATCGGCCAGCGCCGAGGACGTTTACGGCTTCGTTCGCGAGGAGGTGCGCCAGCGGGCCAGTGACTATCTGAGCCAGCGTGATCAAGGACTGAGCGTGCGCGACGCCCTCACCGAGGTGACCGCGGAATCCAGGACCGAGCCGATCGGCCTCAGCTTCGGAGAGCCCACGGGAGTGGGACTGTGACGGCACCCATACAGGCCAACGCCCTACCCCAGAGGGCGTCTGTGGTGATCGTCGGCGGTGGCATGGCCGGCCTCAGCTGCGCCGCAGCCCTCGCCCGCCGCGGTGTGTCCGATGTGGTGCTGCTCGAGGCCGAAACCCTGGCCCATGCGAAAGCAAGCAGCTTTGGGGAAACCCGCATGTTCCGGGAGATGTACTCCGATCCCGTGCTCTGCCGGCTGGCCCAGGAAGCCAACCATCTCTGGCGGGAGGAAGAAACCCACGCCGGGGAACAGCTCCGCGACACCCACGGGCTGCTCTTCTACGGCGAGAGCTGGGATGAAGAAACGATTGAAGGCTCAATTCCCGGTGCCCGCCGGGTGATGGATGACCAGGGCATTCCCTATGAAGCCTTAAGTGCCAGCGCAATCGCTGCGCGTTTTCCCCTGAAGCCCAAACCCGACTTCACTGGGCTCTTCGAGCCCACCGCTGGCGCGGTGCGCAGCGACAAGGTCGTGGCCCATTGGATTCGCACAGCCCGCAAGGCTGGCCATCAACTGCTGGAGCACTGCCCCGTGAGCCAGCTGGATGCCGATGGCGGAGGCGTCACCCTCAGCTCCGGGGATCACATCAGCGCCGATCAGGTGGTGGTGGCCTGCGGAATCTGGAGCCAGTTGCTGCTCGCTCCCCTCGGCCTCGCCCCGAAGCTTGAGGTGTGGCCGATGCTCTGGGCGCATTACACCGTGGATCCGGCCCTGGCCGACCGCTATCCGCAGTGGTTCTGCTTCCAGCGGGAACGGGGCGATGACGGCGGGTTGTACTACGGCTTCCCGGTGTTGAGCACCACCGCCGACGGCCGCCCCCGCATCAAGTGCGGCATCGACTGGAGCCCGAAAGAGCTACGGGTGGCCGAACCCAATGCGATGGTCACCGAGCCTCCGGCTCGGCTGGTGGAACTCCTCGATGGCTTCCTGTTCAACGAACTGGAGGGGGTGCAGGAGCGCGTTGAAACCGTGATCAGCCCCTATTCGATGGCCAGCGATGTGAATTTCGTGCTCGATCGCCTGACCCCAAAACTGAGCCTGTTTGCCGGCGGCTCCGGCCAGGCCTTCAAATTTGCCCCCCTGATCGGCGATTCCCTGGCTCGTCTCGCCAGTGGTGAACAACCCGCCGTCGATCTCACCTGCTGGAACCACCAGCGGGATGCCGTTCGCGCCTGAAGCCTTGGCTGACCAACGATCGTCCCCCCTGCCCATCGAGGCCCCTAAGGGCTGGTGGCGCCACCCACCCCTCTGGATCGGCGCAGGTCCATTGCTGCTTTTCCTGCTGTTGGCTGCCGCTGATCTGGCAGTCGCCAAACAATTCACCAACGAAGGCAAGCTGCTGGCCAGCAACCTCCTGGGTGGGCTCTGGCAGTGGATGGTGGTGGCGCTGTTCGTGATCGCCATCGCGCTGGCGGTGAGCCCGATCGGCAGGCTGCGCCTTGGCGGCGCCGAGGCGAAGCCAAGTCTGAAATTCTTCGACTGGTGCGCCGTGCTGATCTGCACCCTGCTGGCAGGAGGTGGCGTGTTCTGGTCCGCCGCCGAACCCCTGTTTCATTTCCAGACGCCGGCCCCGTACTTCAAAGGTGTGGAGGGTTCGACCGCAGCAGCCGTCGACCCGGCCTTGGCCGTGAGCTTTCTCCACTGGGGCTTTCTGGCCTGGGCTCTTGTGGCGACCACGGTCACGATCACGCTCTCGATCCGCGAGCGCCGTGGGGAACCATTGCGCCCGCGCACACTGCTGGTTGGGCTGGTGCCTCGCTCCATGGTGGATGGCCCCATCGGAGACCTGGCCGATGGCCTCTCAGTGGTGGCAGCCATTGCCGGAACCGTCGGTCCCCTGGGCTTTCTTTCACTGCAACTCAGCAATGCCGCCGGCCAACTACCGGGACTCAGTGACAGCGCCGGACTGCAGTCACTGGTGGTGGTCCTCCTGACAGCAGTGTTCGCCACTTCAACGGTGAGCGGAATCCAGCGAGGGATCAAATGGCTCTCCGAATTGAACGTGTGGCTGACGTTGATCATGGCCGCAGGCCTGCTTCTCCTCGGACCTGGGCTCTGGCTGACCCGCCATTTCTTCACCGCCTTTGGCACGTATCTCCTCAACCTGCCCCAGATGGCTCTGGCTTCCAATGAAGGAGCTCAAGGAAGCTGGCTGAACGGCTGGACCGTCTTCTACTGGGGTTGGTTCCTTGGCTATGCCCCCTTGATGGGCCTGTTCACAGCAGGGGTCAGCCGCGGCCGCAGCATTCGCGACTTGGTGCTGGCCGTGGCGATTCTCTGCCCTTTGGTGACCAATCTGTGGTTCACCCTGCTCGGAGGCACGGGTATGGCGCTGGAACTGGCGACGGCAGGAAGCATCAGCGGTCCCCTTGGGGACAACGGAGCCGCGGCAGCCCTGCTGGCGATCCTGGGCCAACTACCCATGGCCTGGCTGCTGATTCCGGTGGGCTTGCTGCTGGTGGTGCTGTTTATGGCCACCAGCGCCGACTCCATGAGCTACGCCGCGGCCATGGTGGTAAGTGGCAAGAGCGAACCTGCACCGCTGCTGCGTCTGTTCTGGGCTCTGATGATCGGCAGCCTCACCCTGGTGCTGCTCCGAATTGGCTCAGGCGTGGGGGACAGCACCTCGATCGACGCCCTGCAGGCCTTCATCGTGATCACAGCGGTCCCCGTGACCCCGCTGGTGCTCACCACACTGTGGAGCGCCCCAAGACTCGCCTGGAAGGAGGCAAGGCAGCAGGGCACAAACACCTGATCGGCGCCGTTCAGGAGAGGCAATAATCCAGGTCCAGCGAAAGCGATTGCCCCGGCCTGGGTGCCTCATCTGGACGGAACTGGCGCGCCGTATTGAGGGCATAGGGCAGCGGGCGGATCGAACCACCACGACGCTGGTCAATCCGAAGCAGCGTCACCGTTCGGAGCCCGAGGATGGAGGCCGTGCGCTCAGCCTGCTGACGACCATCGCGCAAGGCCTTTTGGAGCAGCTGATCGGCAAGGGCAGCACCGTCCTGATCGGATGCCAAGGACGTCATCCCCTGGAGGCTGACCCCAGCCAAGCGCCCGGCTGCCTGAATCAGCGCGTCGTAGCGCCCTCGACCCACCTCGCCGCTGATGGTTGTACTCGCCTGCTGCCGACGCGGACCCTGGCTGCCCCCCCCGATGGCATAGGTGCGAGGGGCGGGGACCGTCAGCCGCCCACTGATCAGCGAATCCAGGGTCATCCGCGTCTGCTCGAGCCGCTGATTGAGCTGATCCATCGCCGCAGCGGCCGTGGCACCCTCCGCCTGAATCATCAGGCTGAACCGGAAACGATCGCTACGGGTCTGCCCCTGTTCGGAAACACTCAGCTCCAGCACGGTGCCATTGCAAACCGGCGGATTCGCTGCCGCAGCTGACGCTGCAGGCGGCAGGAACGCAGTCGGTAGCGACACCAAAGCCGTCAACAGAGCCAGGCCCGAACGATTCAACAAGGCTGCCGCGCGATGCGGTCTGGACGGTTTCACAAACACTCGAGAGGGAGACAACGATGGCCACCGTTGTCTAAGTCGTTCCGGCGCAGGAGTTGTGACGGATGCATGACCACAAGAGCGCGAATCATCACCAGATCCATCTGAGCGTTCGGGCAACCATGCACAGAACCGTTGCGATCAGAACCGTTGCGATCAGAAGCGTGCGATCAGTCTGCGGTGACCCAGCTGCCATGCAGGCCATGGGGAATCGCCAAGGGAAGCTCCAAGACCGCCAGCTCGCTGAGATCTGAAGCATCCAGGATCACCAGATCAGAGGCTTTGCGGGCACCGTTCCAGAGCAGCTCAAGCACCCAGCCGTCGTCCTCTGACTCCGCACCGGGACGAGGCACCATCAAGGGCTCACTGACAAACCCATGGGGTGCAGCACTCCAAATCAAACGGTCCCCCGTGTGGAGGTCGAGCTTCTTGATCACTTGAAGCGGGTCGTTGCCCTGCTCGCGAGCTGCCGCCGCCATCCAAGCGAAACGGCAGGGGAGACCCTCCTTGTTGGGGTTCACCATCGCGAATTCGCAGCAACGCTCACTGAGCCGACGGGTCTCCACCCGACCGGTCTTGAGATTGATGCGGCACTGCTCCAGCAACCCTTCAGGAATCAGATCGAAATCAACGGCCGTGAAGTCCACATCGGGACCGATCGAGGGGAAGTCGGCGTAGTAGATGCTCTCCACCACCACATCCCCGTCCTGCTCCCAGGCGTTGAGGTGGTGGAAGACAAAGCCGTCTGGGGCATCGATGATCCGGGGCTTCTCGCCTGCAAAGGCACCGCAATCACGGGGAATTAGCCAGAACTTCGCCTGACCGTCTGGCTTGGATTGCAGACACTGGGCCGCACCTCTCTTGCCAAGCACGAAGGGCAGGGGGTTGAACTCCACAGCGTTCTGCAGGAACACCGCCCAGTTGGGTGTGATCGCGAAGTCATGCAGGAAAGCGAAACCGTTGAAGCTGTCGCGGCGTTCGCTGAGCAGATCCCCAGCCTTGATGCCAGCAGAGGCGTCCGATTCCGTCGCGAACTCCATCAGCCGGATCGTGCTGCGAGGTCCGGTTTTCACTCCGAAATTGACCATGCGCGGCCGGTCGTGATGGCCAGGGTCGAAGCGGGGATGGGCACTGAAGGCCTCGGCTTTCTTGAGCACCCCTCCCAACAAGCTGATGCCGCGGGTCTCCAAGGTGACGGGATCGAGGGCATGGGGCTCCGCCGCTTCCCAGAGAGCGAGCAAGTCGTCGCCCAGTTGCACCACACCGGTATTGGCAATGTTCTTGAGACGCAGATCCAAGGCATTGGCGGCAACCCCTCCAGGCTTCTGACTGCCGAACACCCCGCGATACAGCACCTTCCCGGCTGCCTCCTCCGCCAGCCAGCCGGCGGTGCGCACGAATCGGTTGCTGAGCTTCACGCCGTCGCCGCTGAAGCGCAAGGCCGTGATCATCCCGTCCCCATCGAAGGGGTGATGCACCCTCTGGCCACCACGCTCGAGACGGCCTGGGCCGTTGCGGTACAGGGTGCCGCGCAATGCGGAGGGCACGCTGCCGCGCACGGGAGTCAGCGCCACCTCAGTCAGTTCCTGCTCCACGTTGCGAAAGGCGCTGGCCCAGTCCGCGCGGTTGAAACGGTCAACGGCAGGAGCAACGGTCACAGCGGAAAGCGCAGCAGCGGCTCCATCCTCTCGTAACGGAGTGTGAAGCGCGGATTACACCCCGCTCGGTTCCTGTCAGCTGCCGCCGGCCTGCTCCAGCACGCCTTTACTGCTGGGCACCGATCCAGCCCGGCGGGGGTCGATCTCGGTGGCCATGCGCAGGGCACGAGCAAACGCCTTAAAGCAGGCCTCCACGATGTGGTGAGAGTTCACCCCATCGAGTTGACGGATGTGGAGGGTGAGACCGGAGTTGTTGACTACGGCCACAAAGAACTCCTTCACCAACTCAGTGTCGTAGCTGCCGATCTTCTGGGCAGGAATCTGCAGACCGAAACTCAGATGGGGCCGTCCGGAACAATCCAACGCCACCTGCACCAGAGCCTCATCCAGGGGCGCCACGAAATGGCCGAAGCGATGAATGCCCCGGCGATCCCCTAGCGCCTGGGAGAGGGCCTGACCGACGGCAATGCCCACATCCTCATTGGTGTGGTGATCATCGATGTGGGTATCTCCCCGAGCGGCCACCTCCAGGTCGATCAAGCCGTGACTGCTGATCTGATGGAGCATGTGATCAAGGAACGGCACGCCCGTCTCCACCTGGCAGCTGCCGCCACCATCGAGCCCGAGCTTCACCCGCACATCGGTTTCACCGGTGACGCGATGCACTTCACCTGTGCGCATGGCTTGCTGGCGCCCGAAGCGCTGACTCAGTCAGAACAATCCGATCATGCCGGACTCACATGCCATTGATGCAGTAGCCGGCGTCCACATAGATGGTCTGACCGGAAATCCCACTGGAGAGTTCGCTGAGCAGGAAGGCGGCGGTGTTCCCCACCTCGGTCTGGGTGACGGTGCGGCGCAGGGGCGCCTTCTCCTCCACGTTGTGGATCATGTCGAGGATGCCGCCGATGGCGCTGCTCGCGAGTGTGCGGATCGGACCAGCACTGATCGCGTTGACCCGCACCTGCTTCTCGGGACCCAGCTCAGCGGAGAGGTAGCGAACGGAGGCCTCCAGCGCCGCTTTGGCCACACCCATCACGTTGTAGTTCGGGATCGCCCGCTCAGCGCCGAGATAGGTAAGGGTGACCACGCCGGCCTTCTCGCTGAACAGGGGCTTGGCGTGGGCGCAAAGCGGGGCCAGGGAGTAGGCGCTGATCTCCAGGGCACGGGCAAAGCCCTCGGCGGTGGTGGCGCTGTAGTCGCCGATCAGCTCTTCTTTGCCGGCGAAGGCCAGGCAGTGCACCAAGCCATCGAGCACACCCCATGTTTTCTTGATCTCCGCAAACACCGCTTCCATCTGAGCCGGGTCCTGCACATTCAGGGGCAGAAACAGGCTGGGCTCCAGGGGGGCGGTGAGGTCGCGCACCTTGGTCTCGAAGCGACCCTTCTCATCGGGCAGATAGGTGATCCCGAGCTCGGCCCCAGCGGCCCGCAGCTGCTGGGCGATTCCCCAAGCGATCGATTTGTTGTTGGCAATGCCGGTAACGAGGATCTTCTTGCCCGTGAGATCGAGAAGCATCGGACCGGCACAGAGGTAACTGACGGGGATTCTCCCCCATCCAGGGTCCGCCACCGTCAGATCACTCGCAATCGGACCAACGGATCGACAGGATGACCTTCGCTCAAGCTTCCTGACGGTGCCGCCGCTGCCAACGCCACCCCCCCTGTCTTGGCCTGATCGCCCCGGGGACCTCCCGCGACACCTGGCCGATCGTGATGCCCTGCAAGCCCTACTTAAGGAGACGTTCCCAGAGGCGGAGGGGGGCCTCAGTGGGATCGGCGGGGGCCGCCAGGCGGCGGAGTCCCAGCTCAATCGGCTGGATGCAAAGCGCTACTGGCGCAGCCGTAACCATCTCCAAGGTGCGGTGACCAGGCTGTCGCCCTGGATCCGTCACGGCGTCCTCACCCTTGCTGAGGTGCGCGATGCCGTCTTTGCCCAGTTATCGGGCCGGGGCCAGGGCCAGCAGGAGGGAGGCAAGTTGATCAACGAGTTGGGCTGGCGGGATTTCTGGCAGCGGATGTGGATGGATCTGGGCGACGCCATCCATCACAGCCAGGAGGAGCTCAAAACGGGGCACGATGCTTCCTCCTATGGCCGCACGCTGCCCGAAGACATCCGCGAGGGGCGCACTGGGCTCGCATGCATGGATGGATTTCAGGCAGACCTGGTGGGCAGCGGCTGGTTGCACAACCACGCACGCATGTGGTTGGCCGCCTACGTGGTGCATTGGCGGCGTATCCACTGGAAAGCCGGCGCCGACTGGTTCCTCGAGCACCTGCTCGATGGTGATCCGGCCAGCAATCACCTGAGCTGGCAATGGGTGGCCAGCAGCTTCAGCCACAAGCCTTATTTCTTCAATCGCGACAACCTTGAGCGCTACAGCGAAGGGCGCTACTGCAACGACTGCCCCAGCGCCCAGAACTGCCCCTTTGAAGGCAGTTACGAGCAGCTGGAACAGCGTTTATTCGCCATTCCCATGGCTGGAGCGATTCGCAACGTTCCCGCGCGCAGACGACGCTGATGGACCTCCAGAAACCGATCCTCTGGATTCACGAAGAAGCGCTCGGCCCCAGGAACCCCGCCCTGGAGGATGCCGCCCCAGGAACGCCGGCGCTGTTTGTGTTTGACAGCCACTGGATCCGCGACCAGCGCCTCAGTCGCAAACGCCTGGGCTTTCTTTACGAGTGCGCCCTGGAACTGCCCGTGAGCATCCGCCACGGCGACGTGGCTGCCGAAGTGGTTGGTTTTGCGCAGCACCATGGCGCCGATGGCGTGATCACCAGCGAGGCAGTGGATCCACGCCTGCAACGGATCGCTGCTGCGATCGACCGGGAGCTGCCCCTCTGGATGCTCGAGCCTGACCCGTTCGTCACCCTGCCCAGACCACCACGGCTTGGACGCTTCAGCCGTTACTGGCGCGAGGCGGAACCGGTGGTCTGGGAGGGATTCCCGCCTCAAGAACGGGGTTGACCCCCATGGAGCAGTGCCTCCTCGCGTTGCTGCTCCAGGGCTGGATCCGTCAGCAGATCCTCTTCCTCCAGCGCGGGCAGACGAACGGGCTTGAGTTCTGAGGCCTGCCGCGGCGGCTCCTGCCACTGCCAGCGAGCCTTTGGGGCACGGGCCTTGCAGAGAGCCTCCAGCTCCCTGCGCAGGGCATGACGCACATCCCGACGCTTCACCGCGGCAAAGAACTCCTCCTGATCAGCGAGCCCAGACGAGAAGGGAGCCGTGCCATTGCCGTTGAACAGACGGGCCGGACTCGCCAGCCAGCGGGGCCTGCAGAAGGCGGGATCGCTGCTGTCGGTTTCCAGATACAGATGAAGCCCATAGCCATCGGGCTGGCTGACCACCGCCAGACCGTCATGGGGCTGACGGCGCTGAAGGGGAAAAATCCGCCAGCTCGCTTTCTGGTCGCCGCCACCGCAGCCACTGAGAATCAGCAAGAACAGTGCCGCCGTCCAGAAACGAGCCATCGTTGCCCCATGGTTCTCACACCCTCCACCATGCTGCCGCTGGGCAGCGCCCTTCCGGCTTTTTCGCTGCCGATTGCAACCGGCACGGGACCTGGCGCGACCCATCTCAGCAGCGGCGAGCTGCCGCAACAACCATTGCTGCTGATGCTGCTCTGCAGCCACTGCCCCTTTGTGAACCACATCGAGGCAGAGCTCAGCCGGCTTGATCTGGATTACGGCGATCGGGTCAGCCTGGTGGCCGTCGCCAGTAACAGCTGGATCACCCACCCCGAGGATGGGCCTGAGGCCCTGGCTCGCCAGGCCCAAGCCAACGGCTGGCGATTCCCTTACGGCATCGACCAGGAGCAGACGCTGGCCAAGGCGCTGCGGGCCGCCTGCACGCCGGAGTTCTACCTGTTCAGCCCGCCGGTCAGTCCGCCGGATCAGACAACGGTCGCGTCAGCGGCGCCTCAGATCCTGCGTTACCGGGGCCAGTTGGATGGCAGCCGCCCCGGCAATGGCCTGCCCGTCACTGGCAGCGACCTCCGCTCGGCCCTCCAAGCGGTGCTGGCAGGAGGCACCCCCGGTGCAGATCAGCAGGCCTCGATCGGCTGCAACATCAAATGGCATCCAGGCCAGGAGCCCCCGTGGTTCAGCGGCTCGGCTTAAGGTGCCTGCCATGCAGGTGCCTCCCTTCAGTCTCAGTCAGCAGCTCAGCGATCTGGGAGCGGAGCTCGACGATGCCGTTCTGCGGGTGCTGCGCAGCGGCCAATACATCGGTGGAAGCGAAATCCAGCGGTTTGAGGAGGCCTTTGCCGCGAGCATCGACAGCCCCCATGCCGTGGGCTGCAACAGCGGCACCGATGCTCTGATTCTGGCCCTGCGCGGCCTGGGCATCGGCCCCGGTGACGAGGTAATCACGGCGTCCTTCAGCTTCTTTGCCACAGCCGAAGCGATTAGCGCCGTGGGTGCCACCCCGGTGTTCGTAGATGTGGATCCCGTCACCTATCTGATCGATCTGACTCAGGCTGAAGCGGCCATCACTCCAGCCACCAAAGCGCTCATCCCGGTGCACCTGTTCGGCCGACCGGTGGACATGCACGCGCTGATGACCATCGCCCAGCGCCATGGCCTCAAGGTGGTGGAAGACTGCGCCCAGGCCACCGGTGCGCACTGGAACGGCAAACCGGTCGGCAGCTGGGGGGATGTGGGCTGCTTCAGCTTCTTCCCCACCAAGAACCTTGGAGGAGCTGGCGACGGCGGTGCCGTGACCTGTTGCGATGCCGACCTAGCCCAACGCATGCGCGAACTGGCAGTGCATGGCATGCCCCGGCGCTACCTGCACACGGAGCTTGGCTACAACAGCCGACTCGATGCTCTGCAGGCCGCAGTGCTCAACGTGAAACTGCCCCATCTGGGCCATTGGGTGGAGAAGCGCCGTGCCATCGCCGCCCGCTATCAGGAGGCTCTGGCAGGCCTGCCTGGTCTCCAACTCCCCGACCCCGCCTCGGCCACAGCCGTCGGCCATGGCTGGAACCAGTACGTGGTGCGCGTGCGCCTCTGCCCCGAGAACCAGCCCCATTGCGCCGGACGGTGTGACGCCCCAGCAAGCAGCTTCGGATTACCCAGCAGCCGCTGCCGTGACTGGCTCAAGCAGAGCCTTCAGGAGCAGGGCGTCAACACGATCATCTATTACCCGATTCCGATCCACCGCCAGCCGGCCTATGAGCCCCTTGACCTCGCACCCGGAAGCCTGCCGATCACCGAACAGCTCTGCAGCGAGGTGCTGAGCCTGCCGATCTTCCCTGAGCTATCCAGCGATCAGCAGGACAGGGTGGTTGCCGTGTTGCGCAACCTTCTGGCCAGCACCACTCAGGCGGAGCGAATGGTGGCGTAAAGCGCCTTGAAGCGCGCCTGCTGGGTTTTGTGATTCACCAGCGGCTCGGGATAACCATGCCGCTCCAATGCAGCAATCTCTCCACTGAGCAGATCCTTGGTGTTCACGTGGCGCAACTCCGGCACCCAGCGGCGGATGTACTCCCCTTCCGCATCGAACTTTGAAGCCTGGGTGGCGGGATTAAAGATGCGCAGAGGCTTGGGGTCCATGCCGCTGCTGGCACTCCACTGCCAGCCGCCGTTGTTGGCCGCTAAGTCGCCATCCACCTCCAGCTCCATGAAGGCGCGCTCACCCCAGCGCCAGTCGCAGATCAGATCTTTCACCAGATACGAGGCCACGATCATGCGGCAACGGTTGTGCATCCAACCGGTTTCGTTCAGTTGCCGCATCGCCGCATCAATGATCGGCATGCCGGTTTGGCCATCCTTCCAGAAGTCAAACCAGTCCTCGTTGTTGTCCCAGGGGAACTGACGCCATTGCGGCCGGTAGGGACCGTCCGCCAGCTCGGGAAAATGAAACAGGGCCTGCTGATAAAACTCGCGCCAGCCCAGCTCCTGCTCCCACACCGTGATCGCCTGGAGCTGCTCATCGCTGCGGGCCAACGCTTTGATCTCCTGGGCTGCACACCAGGCCTGACGCGGACTCACCGTGCCCACACTCAGGGCAGCACTGAGATAGGACGTGCCCACCACACCAGGGAAGTTGCGATCGGGCTCGTAGGCCATCAACGGGCCATCCACAAACGTGGCCAACTGCTCCGCCGCCGCGGCCTCCCCAGGCCGACAGGGACACATCTCAGTGCCACGGAAACCATGCTCAGCCCTCAGGCGCTCCAACGCACGCTGACCCTCCAGGCAGAGGCGGCCGAGAGGACCCTCACCGCTGCTGATCGCGTCAAGGGCCGCAGCCTCCAGATCGATCAAGCCGGAGGGAGCGTCAACGGTGCTGGGCTCGCTGCGCTCCACCTGGCCGCGCCAGTTGCGCAGGAAAGGGCCGTAGACCCGATAGGGATCGCCACCGCCGGTCTTGAGCGCCTCAGGCGCCACCAGCACTTGGTCCCAATCCACCAGCACCTTGCGGCCATCGGCCTGCAACGCCTTGGCCACCGCCCGGTCGCGCTCACGGGCATAGGGCTCCACATCGCGACTCCACACCACCGCCGGCACCTCCAGCAGCGCCGCCAACTGCGGCAGCACCGCCACCGGATCACCGGCCACCACCAGCAAGCGGCTGCCTGCTGCACGCCAGCGCTGCTGCAGCTCGAGCAGGCTCTCCACCAGAAACCACAGCCGGGCGGGGGCCATCGGCGGCAGATGCTGCGGCGGGGTGAGGATCGCCGGATCCAGCACGTAAACCCCTGTGACGGCGGGGCCGAGGGCAACGGCAGCGTTCAGACCGGTGTTGTCGGCCAGGCGCAGATCGCGTCGATGCCAGAAGAGCGTGCGTGCCATCGCCATCACAGACCCAACAGCTGCTTGGCGCGGAACCAGGCGGTGACGCTCTTGCCATCGAGCCACTCCTCGCCGGAGGCCAGGCGGGCATCGAGCTCAGCAGGGCTCATCTGCACCACCTCGAGGTCTTCATCGTCGTCACCGGCTGGCGGGTTCTCCAGCGGAGTGAGCTCGCGGGCCAGGAAACAGTGGATCACCTCATCGGAGTAACCGGGGCAGGGGAGCATCGGCCCCAGGGCATCCCAGCGAGCAGCGCTGTAACCCGCTTCCTCTCCCAGCTCCCGCTGCATCGATTCCAGAGGATCTTCCCCAGGCTCAAGGGTGCCGGCGGGGAACTCCAGCAGGCGGGCCTGCACCGCAAAGCGGTACTGGCGCAGCAGCACCACCTGACCCTCATCCGTGATCGGCACCGCCAGGGAGGCCCCTGGGTGGCGAATGATGCCGAAGGTGCCCTCCACCCCAAGGGGCAGCCGGATGCGGTTGCGCTCAAATCGGATCTTGCGCGCATCCAGAGCCTCGAGCGTCTCCAACAACTGGAAAGGTTCAGGAGGCGGCAGCGGAGCCATGGGACGCGGGGAGATCGCTGGGGCCCAGCATGACGGGTTGTTCATCCCAGCTGGCGGATCCCGTCATCGCTGCCAGCAGTGGTTGGAGCACAAAATCGCGCAAATGCAGGCGGGGATGGGGCAACTGCAGGCGCTGGTGGTCGAGGCGCAGTTCCTCCCAGAAGAGGAGATCGAGATCCAACGGGCGCGGCCCCCAGCGCTGCTCCCTGGCGCGATCGCGGCCGAACTGGCGTTCGATGGCATGAAGCTGATCCAGCAATGCCAAGGCCTTCTCAAGGCAAGGATCGCCAAGATCCCCCGTGACCAGCACCACGGCATTGAGGTAGCTGGGCTGATCCGGCGGCCCCCCGACGGGCGCCGTGTCGAGCAGGGGAGACCAGGCGCAGCGGAAGCCCTGATCGCGGCCGTCGTCCCTGCCACTCGCACCATCAAGGCCCGAATCCGCCCATCCCGCCAAGACAACCTCCAGCTGTGGCCGCACCGCCAGCAGAGTCTGGTGGGGACTTCCAGCAGAGCTCGGCAGATTGGCGCCGAGGGCAAGAGCCAGACGGGTGGCGGGCATCCGCGGGTTGCAATCAGTTCCCAAGCCTGATCCAACGCCCGCTGCAGAGCATCAGCGAGACTGGGCCTCCAGAACAGCGCCGGACGCATTCATGGTGGCAAGCGGAGTGGTGAGCACGGCAGCCCAAGACCAAGCCAACCGCGCCTTCCCGCTGGCGGCCATCACCGGCCACGGCACCTTGAAGCTTGCCCTGATGCTGGCGGCGGTGGACCCCGGCCTGGGGGGCGTGATCATCGCCGGCGGCAGGGGGACGGGCAAATCGGTGCTGGCCCGCGGCCTCCATGCCCTGCTCCCTCCGATCGAAGTGCTCCATGTGGAGGGCGGTGATGGGCCCCAGAGCCATGGACGCAACCTCGACCCCCTCAACCCTGAGGAATGGGACGACAACGCCCGGCGACGCATCACCGCTTTAGGGGGCAATCCCGAGGCCACCGGCACGGAAGCCCTATTGCCCACCAAGGTGATCCCGGCCCCCTTTGTGCAGGTGCCCCTGGGCATCACCGAAGACCGGCTCGTCGGTGCCGTGGACGTGACCGCCTCCCTCACCACTGGCAATGCTGTGTTCCAACCAGGCCTGCTGGCGGAAGCGCACCGGGGCGTGCTCTATGTGGATGAGCTCAACCTGCTCGATGACGGCATCGTCAATCTGCTGCTGGCGGCGGTGGGTAGCGGCGTGAACCAAGTGGAACGGGAGGGGCTGAGCCTCAGCCACCCTTGCCGGCCGCTGCTGATCGCCACCTACAACCCGGAGGAAGGCAACGTCCGCGACCATCTGCTCGATCGTTTCGCGATTGCCCTCTCTGCCAATCAGCTGGTGAGCACCGAACAGCGCGTGGAGATCACCGAGGCGGTACTGGCCCACGGCCAGTGCAGCCGCAGCTTTGCGGAGCAATGGCGCGAGGAGACCGATGCCCTGGCCACGCAGCTGCTGCTCGCGCGCCAATGGCTGCCGGATGTGCAGATCAGCGGCGAACAAATCGAATACCTCGTGACCGAGGCGATTCGGGGCGGCGTGGAAGGGCATCGCTCCGAGCTGTATGCCGTGCGCGTCGCCAAGGCCCATGCGGCCCTCAGCGGCCGCGACCAGGTGGAGGCCGACGACCTGCAGGTGGCCGTGGCCCTGGTGATCGCCCCGCGAGCCTCGCAACTGCCTCCACCAGATCAGCAGATGGAGCCGCCACCTCCCCCTGAGCAGCCGCAGGACCAGAGCCCACCGCCACCGGAGGCAGGGGATCAGAACCCGGAGAATCAGCCGCCACCGCCGGAAGGATCCGGTGAGGACGAGAGCGACCCTCCCGAGGACGACAGCAGCGACGACAACGATCCGGACCAAGACGACAGCCCGGAGGACGACTCTCCAGAAGACCAGGCGCCTCCCTCGGTGCCGGAAGAGTTCATGCTCGACCCGGAAGCGGTGGCGATCGACCCGGAGCTGCTTTTGTTTGGCGCCGCCAAAGGCAAGAGCGGCAACAGCGGCAGCCGTTCGGTGGTGCTCAGCGACAGCCGCGGCCGCTATGTGAAACCGATGCTGCCCCGCGGGCCCGTGCGCCGGATCGCCGTGGACGCCACCCTGCGCGCGGCCGCTCCTTACCAGAGGGCGCGCCGCGCCCGCCAACCGGAGCGCACCGTGATCGTGGAGGAGGCCGACCTGCGCGCCAAGTTGCTGCAGCGCAAGGCCGGCGCCCTGGTGATCTTCCTGGTGGATGCCAGCGGATCGATGGCGCTGAATCGAATGCAGAGCGCCAAAGGTGCCGTGATACGTCTGCTCACCGAGGCCTACGAAAACCGTGATGAAGTGGCCCTGATCCCCTTCCGCGGCGACCAGGCGGAGGTGCTTCTGCCCCCCACCCGCTCGATCACCGCCGCAAGACGGCGGCTGGAATCGATGCCCTGCGGCGGTGGTTCACCGCTGGCCCACGGCCTCACCCAGGCAGCCCGGGTCGGGGCCAACGCCCTGGCCACTGGTGATCTGGGCCAAGTGGTGGTGGTGGCCATCACCGATGGGCGCGGCAACGTTCCCCTCAGCACGTCCCTGGGGCAGCCGGAGCTGGAGGGGGAGGAGAAACCAGATCTCAAGCAGGAGGTGCTCGATGTGGCCTCCCGCTACCGGGCTCTCGGCATCAAGCTGCTGGTGATCGACACCGAACGCAAGTTCATCGGCAGTGGCATGGGCAAGGACCTGGCCGAAGCCGCCGGTGGCAAGTATGTGCAACTCCCGAAAGCCAGCGATCAAGCCATCGCCGCGATCGCCATGGAGGCCATTAACGCAGTGACGTAACGAAAACGGCACGCCTCCGTTACGGGAGCCCAGGCCAAAGGGTTAGCGCCCTCAGGGCTTGCCGGTTTGGGCTGGGTAGAGCTCTTGGAAGAAGGCGCCCAGGCCAATCGTCACGTCCCGAACGGCCTTCATAAACTTGGGGTCAGAGGTGAGCTTCTCCACATCACCGCCGACGGTGTCAATCTTGCGCGTCAGCGACTCAGCGTTGCTCACCGTGCGCTTCAGCTCACTGACGGTTTTCGGGTTATCGAGGGCCGCCGCCAAGTTGCGGATGTGGGCCGCCGCCTTAGCGGCATCATCCGTGGCCTGGTTGAGGTTGTTGATCGTGGGCTCGGCTCGCTCCAGCTCAGCGCTGAGCTGCTGGATCAGTTTTTGAATGTCTTGGGCTGTGGCATCGAACTCATCGGTCGACTCCACAAGACGCGATACCAGCTTTTCCTTTTCGGCCTGGGACAGCAGACGCTGCAGCGACGCGGTCACGCTGTCGAGGCTGGCGGCCTGCTGTCCGCGAATCGCGGCACCATTGCAGAGCACACCGCTGCCGGCGCAGTTTCTCGATTTCGGCAAGGGAGCGTTGGCCGCCAGCGGCTTGCCACGGCTAACCAGGTTCACTTGGGCATCACCGCCCAGCAACGAAGCAGCTCCCACGCTTGCCGACACCGGCAAGGGCAGACGTAAATCCTCCTGATCGATTTCAAGGGTGGCGCGGACCGCCTGAGGGGTGACCTGGATGTTCTTGACCACCCCCACAAGGATGCCGCGATAGGTGACGGGGGAACGTTCAGCCAGACCGCCAGCGTCGGCGAAATCCACGGTCACCGTCCAGGTTTCCGCGCCGAGACGCACACCTCTGAGCCAGAGCATGGTGCCGGCAAATGCCGTGACCGCCCCCACGATTGAGAATCCAACGATGGCCTCACGAACGCTGCGACGCATAAGGGTTAGTGGTCGGAGGGTTGCATCGGTCCGCGCAGACTACCGGTCCTGAACTGTTCGACATAGGGATTGTCGGTGCAGCGGAACTCGTCGATCGAGCCATCCCAACGAAATTTGCCGCCGTAGAGCATCACGACCCGTTCGGCGGAACGCTCGATCGTGCTGCGCACATGACTGATCACAACGGAGCAGCCATTGGCCACGGTGGTGGTCTTCACAATCAGGTCCTCGATGCGCGTGCAGGCCACAGGATCCAAACCGGCCGTGGGTTCGTCGTAGAGCAGAAGGGGCATCGCATCAGCGGCACGGTCGGGGTCGTCGATCAGGGCCCGCGCAAAGCTGACCCGCTTCTGCATGCCGCCGCTGAGCTGACCCGGATACTTGTCGGCCACATCATTCAGACCCACCGCTTCCAGACACTGCATCACGCGCTCACGGATCTCCCGGGGCCGCAGCCGTCCCAGCCGCATCAACAGGAAGCCGACGTTCTCCTCCACGGTGAGAGAGGCCAGCAACGCCGGGTTCTGAAACACGAGGCGCACATCAGGGGGCTGACGCTGATCCAAGCGGCGATAAATCTGAGGCTGACCAAAGAGACGCAACTCGCCTGAGGTGGGCAGTTGCAGGCCCGCCAGCAGACGCAACACGGTGGACTTGCCCGCGCCGGAAGGACCCACGACAGCCAGACGCTCTCCAGGTTGCATCGTGAGGTTGACCGCATCCAGCACAGGCCTCGGTCCCCACTGCATGGTGAGATTGCGCATCTCCACCACAGGACAGGGCGCGATGAAAGGAGTGTTGGCCGTGGGCTCAGGCACGGAATTGGACGTGCAACCGCCACATCCTGCCTGCGCTGGCAAGGGACAGTGGTGGGACAGCGCAATTTCCGTACAGTTCCTGCTAAGGCAATCACTGAAGACGCCCGTTTGACCGCGCCGATTCCACCCACCCAGCGCCGCGAGCGACGCGGCAACCGGCGCCGGCAGCAGGCTGTTCAGGAGCGGACTCTGCGCCAGAAGGATCTGGTGAGCCGCTCCAGGCGCGCGGTGCGCTGGCTCCAACCCGGGCTGGTGGTGAAGCGCTGGCTGCTCACCTCCGGAATCGGCCTGGTGATGGCGCTGCTGGGGGCCGCTGTCTGGGCCGATCTGCAGCCGATCTACTGGACCCTCTGGGCAATCCAGGAAGGACTCAGCTGGATCACCCGCGTAATGCCAAGAGGCATCACCGGCCCCCTGGTGCTGCTCATCGGCATCGGTTTGGTGCTGTGGGGGCAAAGCCGCAGCTTCGGCTCGATCCAGCAGGCGCTCGCCCCGGAGAAAGACACCGTGCTGGTGGATGCCCTGCGGGCCAAAAGCAGGCTCAACCGGGGCCCCAACATCGTGGCGATCGGTGGCGGCACCGGGTTGTCCACCCTGCTCAGCGGCCTCAAGCGCTACAGCAGCCACATCACAGCGATCGTGACCGTGGCCGATGACGGCGGCAGCAGCGGGGTGTTGCGACGGGAGCTGGGCGTGCAGCCCCCCGGCGACATCCGCAACTGCCTGGCGGCCCTCTCCACCGAAGAGCCCCTGCTCACCAAGCTGTTTCAGTACCGCTTCTCCGCCGGTGGCGGCCTAGAAGGCCACAGTTTCGGAAACCTGTTCCTCTCGGCGCTCACGGCGATCACCGGCAGCCTGGAAACGGCGATCACCGCCTCCAGCCGGGTGTTGGCGGTGCAAGGTCAGGTGGTGCCGGCCACCAACGTGGATGTGCGGCTTTGGGCGGAGCTGGAGGACGGCACCCGCCTCGAAGGCGAATCAGCGATCGGCCAGGCCCCGAGCCCGATCGTGCGCCTCGGCTGCCTTCCCGAACAGCCTCCAGCACTTCCCAGGGCCCTTGAGGCGATCGCTCAGGCCGATCTGATCCTTCTTGGCCCAGGAAGCCTCTATACCTCCCTGCTCCCGAATCTGCTCGTGCCTGAACTGGTGACGGCGATTCAACGCAGCCGAGCACCACGGCTTTACATCTGCAATTTGATGACCCAGCCCGGGGAAACCGATGGCCTGGATGTGAGCGGTCATCTGCGCGCCATCGAAGCCCAGCTCGCTTCACTCGGAATCAGCCAGCGGCTGTTCCATGCGGTGCTTGCTCAGGAACCCCTGGCGGAATCGCCACTGATCGCCCACTACCGACAACGCGGTGCCGAGCCCGTGACCTGCGACCGGTTGCATTTGCAGCGGGAGGGCTACGACGTGACCGAGGCACCCCTGCAAGGAGCGAGGCCCACAGCCACGCTCCGACACGATCCACGCAGCCTTGCCCTGGCCGTGATGCGTTTCTACCGCAAACACAAACGCGATAGTCAGTAAGCGTCCTGCATTTCGTAGAAATCGGGCTGCACATAGTCTTTGCGCAGGGGCCAACCTTTCCAGTCTTCTGGCATCAGCAACCGCTTGGGATGGGGATGGCCTTCGAATTGAATCCCAAACATGTCGAAGGTTTCTCGCTCCTGCCAATCCGCTCCACGGAAGAGGCCATAAAGACTGGGGACGCTGGGCTGACCTTCCCGGGAGAGAAACACCTTGAGGCGCACTTCACGCACGGCCTGGGCCCCACCCTCGGTGACTTCAGCCATGGCCACCAGGTGGTAGAAGCAGACCAACCGCTCTCCTGGGCCCTCGTCGTAGCCGCCCTGGCACTGGAGGTAATCAAACCCGTGGCTCTTGAGCGCGGCGGCGATCACCGGCAGGAACATCGCCTCCACACCGATGGTTTCCGTGCCGATGTGATCGGCAGGCAGCAGATCATGGTCAAATCCCTGCTGACTGAGCCACTGACTGACAGGGCCGGGCTCAGGTGCTGCTGGAACGGTGGTTTCTGCCGCTGCTTCGCTTGCGGGCTTGTTGTCGGGAGTCGCGCTCATGACGATTCGGCGGGTGCGGTGGCGGTCTCGGAAGGTTCGGTGCTGGGCACGGCGGGCATCGCCAGGCCGATGCCGGGCTTGAGGGCAGCCACCTGGGTTTCAGCGCGCAGATAGGCCCCGGTCACGGCGGGTTCGATCGGCTGCATGGCGTGCTGCACCGTGAAATAGCGGTGGGTCTGCTGCAGTTGACGGCGGTCCGCCACCGACTCATTCGCCACTTTCTTGCGCAGCTTGATCACCGCATCAAAGATCGCTTCCGGGCGAGGAGGGCAGCCGGGGAGATACAGATCAACCGGAATCAGCTTGTCGACCCCCCGCACCGCGGTGGTGGAGTCGGCGCTGAACATGCCGCCGGTGATCGTGCAAGCCCCCATGGCAATCACATATTTGGGCTCCGGCATCTGCTCGTAGAGCCGCACCAGCGCCGGGGCCATCTTCATGGTGACGGTGCCGGCCACGATTAAGAGGTCCGCCTGGCGCGGTGAACTGCGGGGGACCAGACCAAATCGGTCGAAATCAAAGCGGGAGCCGATCAGGGCCGCGAACTCGATAAAGCAACAGGCCGTGCCGTACAGCAGGGGCCAGAGGCTGCTGAGGCGGGCCCAGTTGTGGAGGTCATCCAGGCTGGTGAGAATGACGTTCTCACTCAGATCGCTCGTGACTGCCGGCGCTCCCTCCGCAGCACCGGCGACGGGGCCACAACTTGCGGCGCGCAGGTCGCGCACAGCATCGATGGAGGGCGTTGTTGAGAGGGAAGGGGTGGTCATCTCAGACATCGGTTCAGCTCCACTCGAGGGCGCCCTTGCGCCAGGCATAGGCCAGTGCCACGACCAGAATGGCAATAAAGATCAAGGCTTCGATGAAAGCCAAGAGCCCGAGGCGGTGGAACGCCACCGCCCAGGGATAGAGGAACACCGTTTCCACGTCGAAGATCACGAAGACCAACGCGAACATGTAGTAGCGGATGTTGAACTGAATCCAGGCGCCACCGATCGGCTCCATGCCGGATTCATAGGTGAGCTCGCGCTCCCCCTGCTGACTGCGCGGTGCCAACAGTTTGTTGGTCACCAACGCCAGCACAGGCACTGCCGCGGCGATCAGCAGAAACCCGAGAAAGGCGTCATAACCCGGCAGCGCAAACATCTGGGCAGGCCCGATCTGGCTGGCAGTCTGGCATTCACCGCCACCCTCTGTTGCGGAATGCCCCCGATAGAGTTGCGGGGCCCGGCCGATCCATGGTGAGCGACGAGAGCACAGCTCCAGAACCCTTTTCCGAACGGGCGGCCTCTGAACAGGCTGTTTCCGAACAGGGGGCCACTGGTTCTGAAGGGGAGCAACCTGTCGCCGAAACCAGCGACCCACGCACCCACCGCTTCGAATGCCGCAGCTGCGGTTACGTCTACGACCCGGATGAGGGTGTCAAAAAGTTGGGGATTGCCACCGGTACCGCCTTCGTGGATCTCGATGCGATCAGCTTCCGCTGCCCGGTGTGCCGCAGCAAGGTGGGCGCCTTCCGGGACATCGGCCCCCGCTCCAAAGCCAGCGGCTTCGAGGAGAACCTCAACTACGGGCTCGGTGTGAACCGACTCACCCCCGGCCAAAAGAATGTGTTGATCTTCGGCAGCCTTGCCCTCGCCTTCGCCTTCTTCCTCTCCCTTTATTCCCTGCGCTGACCTCACCCAGTCATTGCCTTCATGGCCGCTGGGTTTACAGCCGCTGCGTTCACAGCTACTGCGTTGACAGCCAACCCGTTCAAAGGACCTGCCTCTCTCCCCATGAAGCGACTGCTTGCTCCCCTCTTCAACCTGCTGCTGGTGGCCTGCATCGGCTTCGGTCTCGGCGGCTGTGTCTCCACTCGTCTCGCTGCAGCGGAGACCAGCCCCTGGCAACCGATCGATCTACACACCCAGGCCAACCCCCTGGATGTGGCGTTCACCGATGCCAACCATGGCTTCCTGGTGGGAAGCAACCGGATGATCCTGGAAACCAACGATGGCGGCAGCAGCTGGAGTGAGCGCAGCCTCGATCTGCCTGAAGAGGAAAACTTCCGACTGATCAGCATCGATTTCGACGGCGATGACGGCTGGATCGCAGGCCAGCCTGGCCTGCTGATGCACAGCAGCGATGGTGGCAGCAACTGGACCCGCCTCTTCCTGGACACGAAGCTGCCAGGTGAGCCCTATCTGATCACAGCGCTCGGACCCAACAGCGCCGAGCTCGCCACCAACGTGGGCGCCGTGTATCGCACCCGTGATGGAGGCGGGAGCTGGGAGGCCGAGGTGAGCGACGCGGCCGGTGCCGTGCGCGATCTGCGCCGCAGTGACGACGGCCGCTATGTGAGTGTCAGCAGCCTGGGCAATTTCTACGCCAGCTGGGATCCCGGCCAAGACGTCTGGCAGGTGCACCAGCGGGTGAGCAGCCAGCGGCTGCAGAGCATCGGCTTCCAGCCCGACGGCCGCCTGTGGATGCTGGCCCGCGGCGCCCAGATTCGCTTCAACAGCGAGCAGGGCGACAACGAAAGCTGGAGCAAGCCGGTGATCCCCATCACCAACGGCTATGGCTACATGGATTTGGCCTGGACGCCTGACGGCACGATCTGGGCCGGAGGCGGCAACGGCACGCTGCTGCTCAGCCGCGATGGCGGCGACAGCTGGCAGCGGGACCCTGTGGGTGCGGAGCAACCCTCCAACTTCACTCGCTTTGAAACCGCTGATGGCAAAGCCTTCCTGCTCGGCGAGCGCGGCATCCTGCTGCGCTGGCAGGGTTGAGGGCCGGCGAAAGCCACAACGCTGTGTAACCAAGCCCCGCCGCCAGCCCCGGCCCTTCGGCTTCGCGCCTTAGGATCCCGGAGCTGATACGCCCGAAGCCATGGCTGCCGGCTCCACCGGGGAACGCCCGTTTTTTGAGATCATCACCAGCATTCGCTACTGGGTGATCCACGCCGTGACCCTGCCCGCGATCTTCCTCGCTGGGTTCCTGTTCGTGTCCACCGGCCTCGCTTACGACGCCTTCGGAACACCTCGCCCAGATGCCTATTTCCAGGCGTCTGAGAGCAAGGCTCCAGTTGTGAGCCAGCGCTATGAAGGCAAGTCCCAGCTTGACGTTCGCCTGAAATAAGCCATGACGCAGACTCCCGCCACCTCCACGCCGCGCAACTACCCGATCTTCACGGTGCGCTGGCTCGCTTTGCACACCCTGGGCGTTCCCACGGTGTTCTTCCTTGGCGCCCTGGCTGCCATGCAGTTCATCCGCCGCTGATCAACCCAACGGATCTCCCCATGCAGCGCAATCCCAATCCGAACAACCTGCCGGTGGAACTCAACCGCACCAGCCTCTATCTGGGGCTGTTGCTGGTGTTCACCACCGGGGTTCTGTTCTCCAGCTACTTCTTCAACTGAGGAACTGAGTCATGAGCGGCAAGAAATCCAACCTGCCTGACGGTCGTATCCCCGACCGCCTTCCCGACGGTCGCCCAGCTGTTGCCTGGCGCTCCCGCTGGACCGAAGGCGTGCTTCCCCTCTGGCTCGTCGCCACAGCCGGTGGCATGGCGGTGATCTTTGTGGTGGGCCTGTTCTTCTACGGTTCCTACACCGGCGTCGGTTCCGCCTGATCGCGGCTTTACAACCCATCAATCATTTGAACCGCCGGTTGACCCCAGCGGTTTTTTATTGATGAGGCTCTCGCTGCTGAAGCGGAAGGCTAAACGCCGTAAAACTCGCGATACCAACGGGCAAAGCGATCAACACCCTCCTCAATGGGTGTTGAAGGCCTGAACCCCACCCATGACTCCAAAGCGGCAGTATCAGCGGCTGTTGCCACCACATCACCCGGCTGCATCGGCTGGAAATCCTTGATCGCCTTACGCCCCAGGGCCTGCTCCATCACCTCGATGAACCGCAGCAATTCGGTGGGCTGACTGTTGCCGATATTGAACACCCGGTGGGGGGCCGCCGCCGTGGCGGGATCAGGATCCAGCGCATCAAAGTTGGGATTCGCGGTGGCGGGCTTGTCGCAGCAGCGCAGGACCCCTTCCACGATGTCATCGATGTAGGTGAAATCCCGCTGCATCTTGCCGTGGTTGAAGACTTTGATCGGTTCGCCAGCCAGAATCGCCTTGGCGAACAGCATCGGCGCCATGTCGGGTCGGCCCCAAGGGCCATACACAGTGAAAAAACGCAGGCCGGTTGCAGGTAAGCCGTAGAGATGGCTGTAGGTGTGGGCCATCAACTCATTGGCTTTCTTACTAGCCGCATAGAGGCTCACCGGGTGATTCACCGGCTGGCGCTCATGGAAGGGCAGGTTGCGGTTGCCGCCATACACCGAACTGCTCGAGGCGTACACCAGGTTGTCGACGCCGTGATGGCGGCAGCCCTCCAGGATGTTCGCGAAGCCCACCAGATTGCTCTGGATGTAGGCGGCAGGATTCTCGAGCGAATAACGCACTCCGGCCTGAGCAGCCAGATTCACCACCACCCCGGGCCGCTCCTGTGCGAAAAGCGCCAACAGGGCATCGCCATCTTCAAGAGCCAGCTGTTCAAAACGCCAGGACGATGTCGCAGTCGACGGCTGCCCAGGGGAGGGCGTGGACCTTCCAGATGAGCCGACGAGCAAGGCCTCGATCTGCTTCAGCCTGGCCCGCTTGAGAGCCGGGTCGTAATAGCTGTTGAGATTGTCAATTCCGATCACGCGCTGACCGCGGGCCAGCAAGCGCTGGCAGAGGGCGGCACCGATGAAACCTGCGGCACCAGTCACGAGAATGGGTCGACTAACGGCAGCGGCCCCTGTGGCAGCAGGAATCCCTGTCACGCGTCGCCGTCTCCCACACGCCAGAGTTTCAATCCTGAAGCAGCCACCGCTGCAGGATCAACAACAGCGCGAGCATCAAACACCCAGGCGGGCTTCCGCATCAGAGGGGCAAGCTGATCCCAGTTGAGCTGGCGGTAGTGCTTCCACTCGGTGAGGATCAGCACGGCATCAGCTCCAGCCACTGCATCAGCCACTTCGGCACTGCTCCACCAGGTCCCTTCACCACTGAGGGCGGCCCGAGTGGGTCCTGCCTCAGCATCAGGGGCCTCACTAGCTGGGAGATTCAAGTCGCGCTCGATCTGCTCTGGCTCAACCTTGGGGTCGTGAATCGCCAACTGCGCACCTTCCTCCAACAGGTCACGGGCAATCCGAATCGCCGGAGCTTCGCGGGTGTCGTTGGTGTCAGCCTTGAAGGCAAAACCAAGAATGGCCAGTCGCTTGCCCGTGACAGTGCCAAACAGTTTCTGCACCACGATGCGAGCGATCCTGTGCTGTTGCCAGGTGTTGAGGTTGACCACTGATTCCCAGTAGTCCGCCACCTCGGGAAGCCCGAAATGTCGACAGAGATACACCAGATTCAGAATGTCCTTCTGGAAGCAGCTGCCTCCGAAACCAGGGCCTGCATTGAGAAACTTGGGGCCGATTCGGCTGTCAGTGCCGATGGCACGGCCGACCTCCCGCACATCAGCACCGGTGGCTTCGCAGAGGGCAGCGATCGAATTGATCGAGCTGATGCGCTGAGCCAGAAAGGCATTGGCCGTGAGTTTGGAGAGTTCACTACTCCAGAGGTTGGTGCGCAGAATTCGCTCCTGAGGCACCCACTGCCCATACACCTGGGCAAGCGCATCAATCGCCTCAGGGTGTTCGCCACCAATCAGAACCCGGTCCGGCGATTCAAGATCAGGAATCGCGGTGCCCTCCGCCAGGAATTCGGGATTGGAAAGCACGGAGAAGCTGCGCTCGCCGCCCTCGGTGCTGGCGGCGCTAAGGATTGCTTTCACCGCCTCCGCCGTTCGCACCGGAAGGGTGCTCTTCTCCACCACGATCGTGTGACCCTTGGCAGCCCTGGCGACCGTCCGGGCGCAGGCTTCCACCCAACGCAGGTCACTGGCCTGACCAGCGCCCAGGCCCTTGGTCTTGGTGGGGGTGTTCACGGAAATGAACACCATGTCTGCAGCGGCGATCGCCTCCTCGACAGCAGTGGAGAAGTGCAGATTGCGGCCACGGGCACGGCCGACCACCGCATCAAGCCCCGGCTCGTAGACCGGTAGGCGACTCAGGTCTTCATCGTTCCAGGCATCGATGCGGGCCTGGTTGATATCGACGACGGTCACTTGCACGTCGGGGCAGCGGTCCGCAATCACAGCCATGGTCGGGCCTCCGACGTAACCGGCACCGATGCAGCAGATGGAGCGGATGGAGGTGGCGGTCATTGCGACGGGTATCTACGCGCAGAAGATCGGGGCAGGTTATCGCTGTTCGGCTTGGCATAGAGCTTCAGCCAGCTCAGACGGTGCGTTCAAGGCCAAGCGTTGCTCCTCACCCTCCCGAAGCAAGGGCTTGAGACGGAGCACACCGGCGGCCGCTTCTTCATCGCCGATCACCACGGCCCAGGCCGCACCGCTGCGGTCGGCTCGTTTGAACTGCTTTCCGAAGGCGGCACCGGAGCCATCGAGCTCAACGGACAGGCCAAGCTGACGCAGGCTGCGGGCCACGCCCAGGGCAGCGGACTCCGCCGCCTCACCGCGGTTCACCAGATACACCGTGGGAGGCGACGGGGCCGTGAGCCGAGCAGCAGGGCCCTCAGGATCCGCTTGGGCCGCAGCCTCAAGCACCAGCAGCAGCCGCTCCATCCCAAGGGCCCAACCGATCGCGGGGGTTGCCGGGCCGCCCAGCTGCTCCACCAGGCCGTCGTAGCGGCCGCCCCCGCAGACGGTGGCCTGGGCACCAAGCTGATCGCTGGTGATCTCGAAGGCGGTATGGCCGTAGTAGTCGAGGCCACGGACCAGCCGAGTGTTGACCTGAAACGGGATCCCCAGCTGGCTGAGCAGCTCTTGCACCTGCTCGAACCGCGACGCACTCTCCGGGCTGAGGGCCTCGAGCAGGGTAGGAGCATCGACCAAAAGAGCCTGAGTGGCTTTGTTTTTACTGTCGAGGATGCGCAGGGGGTTGGTCGCCAGCCGTTCTTGTGAATCAGAGTCGAGCTGATCCACCCGCGCCTCCAGCCACGCCACCAGCTGGTTGCGGTAGCGCTGACGATCCTCAGGGGTGCCAAGGCTGTTGATCTCCAGCTCCAGGCCCTGCACGCCAAGGGCGGCGAGCAGATCCCAGGCCAAAGCGATCACCTCCACGTCACTGCGGGCACTGCTCACCCCTAGGCACTCCACGCCGATCTGGTGAAACTGGCGTTGCCGCCCTGCCTGGGGACGCTCATAGCGGAACATCGGCCCGGCGTACCAAAGCTTCTGGGCGCCCTGGCTCAGCAGACCGTGCTGCACCGCCGCCCGCACTGCGGAGGCTGTTCCCTCCGGCCGCAGGGTGCAGGAACGCTCACCGCGATCGAGGAAGGAATACATCTCCTTACCCACCACATCGGTCCCTTCACCGATGCCACGGGCAAACAATTCGGTGACCTCGAGCAGAGGGGTGCGGATCTCTTCGATACCAGCACGACGGAAGTGGTCCCGAGCGACGGCTTCAACCGCCTGCCAGCGGCGGGTCTGCTCCGGCAGCAGGTCGACCATGCCGCGCAGGCTCTGCAGCTGACTCACGCAATTCCTATGGCAGTGGTCCAGTCTGCCCGGCGGAGGGGGGGACAAGACCCCTCTCCCTGCCATAGGGTCTGAATATGGCCCGTCTTCTGATCACCGGAGGTGCCGGATTTATCGGCAGTCACACCTGTGTGGTGCTTTTGGATGCCGGTCACGACCTCACGGTGTTGGATGACTTCAGCAACAGCGCGCCGGTCGCCCTGCAAAGGGTGGCCGAACTGGCGGGCGTGCAGCTCCGATCTGGCAGCGGGAGCGGCCGGCTGCAGCTGATTGAAGGAGACATTCGGGACGATGGTGCTCTGAACCAGCTGTTTGCAACGGCCTCTGCCAAGGGTGAACCGCTGTCAGGGGTGATTCATTTCGCTGGCCTCAAAGCGGTGGGGGAATCGGTGCAAGACCCTCTGCGTTACTGGGATGTGAATGTGAATGGGACCCGGGCGTTGCTGGCGGCCATGGAGAGTCATGGCTGTCACACCCTGGTGTTCAGCAGCAGCGCCACCCTTTATGGGTCTCCCAACCAGGTGCCGATTCCGGAATCAGCTCCGGTGCAGCCGATCAATCCCTACGGCCACACCAAAGCTGCTGTGGAAAGGATGTTGCATGATCTGAGCGCCGCAGCGCCCGACCACTGGCGAATCGCTTGCCTGCGTTACTTCAATCCCGTGGGCGCCCACCCCTCAGGACGCATCGGCGAAGCACCCAACGGGATTCCCAACAATCTCTTTCCCTATCTCTGTCAGGTGGCGGTTCAGCGTCGCCCGGAACTCTCGGTATTCGGTGGCGACTGGCCCACCCCCGATGGGACTTGCATCCGGGATTACATCCACGTGATGGATCTGGCCGACGGCCATCGCGCTGCGCTGGAGACCCTTGTATCTGAGCCACCCCAAGTTTTGACCCTCAACCTGGGCAGCGGCCAAGGGGCCTCGGTGCTGGAGGTCATCCACGCCTTTGAGGAGGCCTCCGGCAGAACGATTCCCTTCACGATCAGCGAACGACGGCCTGGTGATGCAGCCGTGACCGTGGCGGATCCCACGGCGGCCTGGCAGCGGCTCAGCTGGCGCACCCAACGCAGCCTCGCAGAGATCTGCCGCGACGGCTGGATCTGGCAGCAGGGCAACCCCGAGGGATACGACCTCGACGCTGAGGCCGCATGAGCGGCCACCTGCTGCTGGCCGGTGGCGGCCACAGCCATGCCCTGGTACTGCGCCGCTGGGCCATGCAGCCCCACAAGCGGCCCCGCGGACTGATCACCCTAGTGAACCGCCACAGCACCGCCCTCTATTCCGGGATGGTGCCCGGGCTGATCGCAGGCCGCTACAGCCGTGACGAGGTGACGATCGATCTGCGCCAACTGGCCGACCAAGCCGGGGTCATCCTGGTGGTGGCCGAGATCACGGGGCTCGATCTCGAACGACGTCTGCTTCAACTCAAGGATCGACCGGCACTGGCCTTCGATCAACTGAGCCTGGACGTGGGCGCGATCAGCCGGGCGTCGGAGCAGAGCCAGCAGGCCATCAAACCGTTGGAACCTGCCCTTGCCTATCTGCAGACGCAGGATGCCCAGCGGTCAAAAAAGGAGGGGCCCTTCCGGATCCTTGGGGCCGGCCTGGCCGGCGTGGAGGTGGCGTTCGCCATGCGACAACGCTGGCCGCAACGCCCCCTGCAGCTCATCGCCCGTTCCGATCACCCCCACCCCAACCTGCAAAGGGCCCTGGAGGAGGCGCAGATCGATTGGCTGGTCGGCTCCAACCTCAGCAGCGATGGACCCGGCTTGCGCTGTACCGGAAGCCGCGCGCCCAGCTGGTTGGAGCGAGCTGGCCTGCCGGTGGATGCCCAGGGGCGTGTGCAAACGGACTCCTCCCTGCAGGTGATCGGCCAACCCTATGTCTTCGCCAGCGGTGATTGCGCCGTGATCCGCAGCGCCCCACGTCCCCCGTCCGGCGTCTGGGCGGTGCGGGCCGCTGCCCCCCTCGCCCGCAACCTGGAAGCGAGCAGCCAACGGAGACCGCTGCAGCGCTGGCGTCCCCAACGCCGGGCCCTGCAGCTGCTGGGAGGCGCTGATCGGAACGGACAGCCCACGGCCTGGGCCCTCTGGGGTCGCTGGCTGGTGGGCCCCCACCCGCTGCTCTGGCGTTGGAAACAACGCATCGACAGGCGCTTCATGGAACGCTTCCAGTTCCAGGGGAGCATGCGGACCCGCTCTGAAGGCGGGGACGCCATGTTGTGCCGGGGCTGCGCCGCCAAGCTGCCCGCCGCCGCCCTGGAGACAGCCCTCAGCGCAGCTGGACTCGCTCACCTTGGCAGCGCTCCAGAGGATGCCGCCCAGCTGACAGCTGACCCAGCCGGCGAAGGAAGTGCCATCTTGCAGAGCGTGGATGGCTTCCCCGCCCTGGTGAGTGACCCCTGGCTCAACGGTCGCCTCACCGCCTTGCATGCCAGCTCCGACCTCTGGGCCTGTGGAGCCACTGTGCAGAGCGCCCAGGCGGTGATCACCCTGCCCCGGGCGGATGCTGGGGTGCAGCAATGGCTCCTCAGCCAAACCCTCGCGGGTCTGCGCGCTGCCCTCGAGGAGCAGGGAGCCGCCCTGATCGGCGGTCACACGCTCGAGGCGCGGGATTCTGCACCCACAGATGGCTCCCCAAGCCTGGGGGTGCAGGTGGTGCTGACGGTGAACAGTGCACCGACCCGGCGGCCCTGGCCCAAACGGGGCCTGCAGGCCGGGGATGTGCTGCTGCTGAGTCGGGCACTCGGCACTGGTGTGCTGTTCGCGGCGTCGATGGCTGGAGCCACCCGCCCCGAGGATCTTGATACCGCCCTGGCCCAGATGACCAACAGCCAGCACACCATGGTGGAGAGGCTGCGCCGCTTCGAGCGCTCCCACCCGGGCGAGCTCCATGCCGCCACGGACATCACCGGATTCGGCCTCCTGGGCCATCTCGGTGAAATGCTCGGCCCTTCCACTTCAGATGGTCACCGCCTGCAGCTCCAGCTTGATGGAGCTGCGATCCCAGCTTTACCCGGTGCTTTTGCCCTGCTGGAGGCCGGCCATAGCAGCAGCCTCGCTCCCGCCAACCGACGGGCTTGGTCGCTCCTGGATGGGACAGGGGCACAGCCCGCTGCCGTGGCGCTGAATCTGCATGCGATCCCTCCAGGGAGCAGCAGGCATCGGGCCCTGCTCGAGCTACTGGTCGATCCCCAAACCTGCGGCCCGCTTCTGCTTGCCGTGGGGCCTGCCCTGGCTGAAGCGTTGCTCAGGGATCCCCAGACGGACTGGCAGCAGATCGGCACTGCAACACCTGGCTGAAGCGAGGAGCGGATGTGAGGGTGCGGCAACGGAATCCAGCTGCCTCCAGCTCTCGGCCCAGGGGTTTCAGTCGGCGACGCACCACAGCGTCGGGGCCACTGGCCGCCAGCCAGATCTGTTCAGGCAACGGATCACGGTGGAGGCGAGTGCGGAGCGCATCATCGTCTCCCCAGCTAGAAACAGGTGGCTGAATCCTGCCGGCAGCCAACTCCATGCGATCGCTGAGGTTGAGCAGCCGCGGGCGGGGGCTGTAGCGCTCAGGCTGGTCGGCGGTGAGCTGACTAATCGCCCGGAATTGATCCGCCTCCCGACTGCCGCCCTCCGAATCAAGAGCAGCGAAGGATTGCTGCCACCAGAGGCCGAGCATCAGTGCGAGTCCAACCAGAGCCAGGGCACGTCCACGCCCATTCAGGGGAAGACAAGCAGCCCGCACGCTCAACCAGGGCACCAGGGCCGGCAGTAACACCACGAAATAGCGACTGAAGGCCAACGGCTTCACCCAGGACAGCAGCACCACCCCAAGCACCATCAGCAACGACGGGCCGAGACCGGTTGAATCGGCCAGTCGCTGCAGGCGGGGAGCCGGGGCCTGCCTGGCCCCAGCAGCAGACTGAGACAGTCCCCAGCGTCCCAAGGCCCACAGCATCAGCAGCAACAGCGCGAGCTTGGGCAGCGGCCAAGGGCCCAGCGCCCGAGCGAGGGTGTCTTCGAGCAGAGCGAAATCGGGCCGACCGATCCAACTCCCCGATCGGGAACTGAACAGATAGGCCGAGGCGTAGCCAATCCAGGCCACGGCGGGCAACAGGGCCATCAGGGCACAGCTGGCCAGCGCCCAGCGACGGCGGCAACCATCCCAGAGGGCCGCAGCAGCGAACAGAAACAGCCCATAGAAATGGGTGAGGGCAGCCGCCGCCACCGCTAGTGCGTAGGGAGCAAGGCCATAGGCAGCCAAGTCTGTGGTCGAGCGACCGCTCTGAAGACAGCGTCGTCGGGCCACCAGAGCCAGCACCACGAGCAGCACCAGCAGGGCGTAGCTTTTGCCCTCGATCGAGAAGCGCACGGGGTAAGGGCTGCAGAAGGCCAGCAGCGCCGCGAGAGCGGCTGCCCGTCCAGCCACTGCTGGCGGTGCCAGGGCCCAGGCCTGACGACTGATCAGCACAGCCCCAAGCCCATAGGCCAGCCAGGAGAGCAACCTCAAGCTGACGGCACTCGGATCCAGCCACCGCCCCCAGAACCAGAGCAGGGAGTAATACAGCGGAGGATGGGTGTCCTCCCGGAGCATGGCCAACAGGCTGGGATAACTGGGCTGAAAGCTCTTGCCGACGCTGTAGAGCTCATCACTCCAGAGGGTCGTGGCGTCGATCAAGGCCAGAGCTTTGAAGGCAAACGCCGCACAGACGAGAGCCAGCAAAGCGGCAGCCCAGCGCACGCGGCTCACGGCGCCTCCTTTCATCGCTGCTGCGCCCGAAGCGCCTGCAGGCGCTGGCGGTCCAGTTCAGCCCCGAGGGCAGGCCCTGGCATCCAACCCTGAGCGATCAGCTGGCGCGCCGACAGCGGGGCACTGACATGACGCCAGCGCCCCCACCAGCGCAGCAGCGGCCGCCAGGCCGTCTGCCCACCCTCCCTGAGCAGGGCTCCCACGGCCAGCGCCACCACGTCGGGGCTGAACGCGCGCGCTTCCAACGCCTGTGTCCAATCCACCGCTGTCCAGCCAGCCAACCCTGACTGGCGGTCCTGCTGGGCCAACCAGTGGCGCAAGGCCAGCAACGCCTCGAGGTCACGCTGCTGCTGCTGGGGCAATTGCAGGCGAGCCGCGAGGGCGACAGGGTCGGAGGCTGCGGCCACAAGAGCGGTGAGCAAAGGCACGCCAAGCCGTTGGGCCTGATGACAATGTCGGACCAAACGAGTGTCCGCCTGCAGGGCGTCATCGAGCAGCACCAAGGCACCCCAACGCTGCAGATGCTCGAGGGCGACGGGCCAGGGCTCTTTCCCAAGCAACAACTCCAGCTCCATGCGCAAGCGGGTGGCCAAGGCGGGCGGCGCCTGGTTCGGCGGATCTCCCGGTCGCCACCCCCAGGGCCAGACCGCCAGGGTGCTGCCCACCTGATCCAAAGCCTCAGGGGCCAGTTCAAACCCCAACCTGGCGGCGTAGCGGGCCGCCCGGATCAGCCGGGTGGGGTCATCGGCAACGCTTCCCGCATGCAGAAACATCAGCTCCCGACGGGCCAGATGCTGCTGACCACCATGGGGATCCAACAAGCGGGGCTCGCCCCCCTCCAGAAGGGGGAACTCCAGGGCCATCGCATTCACGGTGAAGTCGCGACGTTCCAGATCACGCTCCAGGGGGCCGGGCTCCACCACAGGGTTGAAACCAGGGGCCGGGTACTGCTCCTGACGCGCTCCGGCCAGATCAAGCAGCACCCCATCCAGCACCAGCTCGACGGTGCCATAGGCCCCATGGGCCCGCAGCTCCGGCACCCGTTCATCACCGCACACCTGGCGTAAAGCCTCCGCCAGCCCTGCTGCCGACCCCTCCACCACCAGGTCGAGATCCGGCAGGCCCCGCCAGGGGTCCAGGTGTTCGTGGTGCAGCAGGGCATCACGCACGGCTCCGCCCACCAGGGCTAGACGTGAGATCCCACTGGCAACTGCCGTGGTCTGGAGAGTGACCAGCAAGCCTGGGGGAATGCCGGGGAGCTCCACAGCTTCAGCTCCCGGCCGGCTCGATCGGCGCCAGGCGCGGATCGAGGATCTTGGGCCCCATCCCGGCAAATTTCACCGCAATCGACACCTTCTCCCCGCTACCGAAGGTGTGGGTGATCTCTCCCTCCCCAAAGCTGGCGTGAATCACCCGGTCACCCACACTCCAGCTCTTGCCCGGTGCCGGACCGGCCTGGCGCCTGCGCACCGCATTGGCAGGGGCACCGGCGGAACCCGCAGCCTCCACCCTGCGGGAGTCGTCGCGATCCACGCGGGTGAGGCGGTCGAGCCGCTGCTCTCGCCGCAACGCCGCTCCGCCTGAACGGGGAATCTCTCCCTGCACCAGCGCTTCCGGCAACTCAGACAGGAACACGCTCGGCACCGCCGGCTCACGCATCCCACCCCAGAGTCGACGCTCACTGGCATGGGAAAGAAACAAGCGCTCCTTCGCCCGGGTGATGCCCACATAGCAAAGGCGACGCTCCTCTTCCAACGACGCCGGATCATCCATGGAGCGATAGCTGGGGAACAGGCCCTGCTCCAGACCCACCAGACACACCACCGGAAACTCCAGACCCTTACTGCTGTGGAGGGTCATCAAGGTCACCCGATCGGCGGCGGTGTCCTTGCTGTCGGCATCACTGGCCAGGGCGGCTGAGGCCAGGAAGCCCTCCAGATCGCCTTCGTCGTTCTCCTCCTGATACTGCAGCGCCGCATTCACCAGTTCCTGCAGGTTGCGTCGCCGCTCCTCCGCCTCGTCGGTGCCCTCGGCGATCAGCTCACTCACATAACCACTGGTCTCCATCACCGTCTGGATCAGCTCCGACGGAGCGGCGTCATGGATCCGGTCCTTGAGGCCCTGGATCAGCTCGCAGAACTGGAGCAGCCCCTTGGCGGAACGTCCCCCCAGGGAGCGCACCGCCTCAGGGTCACTCACCACATCCCAGAGGGGAATCCCCAGCTGATTGGCAGCATCGGTGAGCCGTTGAATCGTGGTCTTGCCGATCCCCCGCTTGGGCACGTTCACCACCCGCAACAGGCTGACGGTGTCGGCTGGATTAATCAACAGGCGCAGATAGGCGAGCAGATCCTTGATCTCCCTCCGGTCGTAGAAGCGCAGGCCGCCCACCACGACATAGGGAATCCGCCAGCGCACCAGCGACTCCTCGATCGCCCGCGACTGGGCATTGGTGCGATACAGCACCGCCATGTCGCGCCAGCTCAACTCCGGATTGGCCGCTTCCATCATCCGCAGCTGATGCACCACCGCCTCCGCTTCCGCGATCTCGTCATCGCAGCGGGTGAGCGCAATCAGCTCCCCCTCGCCCCGGGTGGGCCGCAGCACCTTGTCGATCCGCTCGCTGTTGTGAGCGATCAGGGCATTGGCCGCCTCCAGGATCGTGGCCGTCGAGCGGTAGTTCTCCTCCAGCTTCACCATCGTGCGGGTGCTGTCATCGGGGGCCTTGTCGCCGAAGTCGTCCTGAAAACCCATCAGGATCGTGAAATCGGCGGCCCGGAAGCTGTAGATGCTCTGGTCGGCATCGCCCACCACAAACACCGAGCGACCGCTCCAGTTGTCGTACACCTGGGGATCGAGGCCATCGGTCACCAGCAGCTTGATCAGCTCGTACTGGGTGCGATTGGTGTCTTGATACTCATCCACCAGCACATGCCGGAAGCGCCGGTGCCAGTAGGCGCGCACCTGGTCGTTCTGCTGGAGCAGCTGCACAGGGAGCAACAGCAGATCGTCGAAATCGAGCGCGTTGTTCGCCGCCAGCGCTTTGCGGTAGCGCCGATAGACATCGGCGGTGAGCTTGCCCCGCTGGCCCTCGGCATTGGCCTCCAGATCATCCGGCAGCCAACCCTGGTTTTTGGCGTTGCTGATCGCCCATCGCGTTTTCTTGGGATCAAACCGCTTGGGATCCAGCTGCAATTCCTGGGTGACGATCTCCTTCACCAGGCTCTGAGCATCGTTCTCGTCATAGATGGAGAACTGCTTGGTCCAGGTCAGGCCCTCCGCATCCTTGAACTTGTCGATGTCGAAGCGCAGCATGCGCGCGAACAGGGCATGGAAGGTGCCGATCCACAGCTCCTTGGTCACCTCCCGATAGATGCGGCTGCGCAACTGCCGCTGCTCGACAGCTGGCAGGGTGCTCCAGGGCTGGCCGTACTGGCTCTGCGCCAACCGCTGGGCCAGCAGCAGCTCCAGCCGCTCCTTCATCTCCCGGGCCGCCTTGTTGGTGAAGGTCACCGCCAGGATCTGGGCCGGATCGGCACCGTGCTCTCCAATCAGATGCGCAATCCTGTGGGTGAGTGCCCGGGTCTTGCCGCTACCGGCCCCCGCCACCACCAACAGCGGCCCCTCATGGTGATCCACCGCCCGGCGCTGGGCGTCATTGAGGCCTGCCAGAAAGCTCATGGGTCGATGGTATGGGAGTCCGTCGAGGCCGCCAGCTCTGGCGCTTGAGATCCCCCTTGCGGTGACCCTGAAGAACGCCTCCAGGCGATCGCGAGCAAATAACCACTGACCACCTGCTGAAGGGAGGTCTTGATCAGGGTCGACTCCACCAGAGACGAGCTCACCATGAACAACAAACAAGCCAGACCGACGAAGGCGATCGCACCATCGGCGCCAACCAAGCCAGCCAGTAGACGCTGCAGAGAGCACCAGAGCACCACGATCAGCAGGGTCAGCGTCAGTACCCCCTGATCGGCAAGAACCTGGAGAAAGGCGTTATGCGCATGGGGAATGCCCCGATCACGACCAGGAATCGCAGCCGTGATCGCCAGACAGCGATCCGAACGGCGATCAAAGCCACTGCCGGAGAAGAGGTCGGCACCAGAACGCAAGGACTCCCGAACGAAACACTGAGCGACGCTGGCTCGCCCGGCATCGCTGGGATTGCGATTGGCCAGTGGACTCAACGGGACATAGAGCAGCAGATTGAAGGCCAAGGCCAGCACCAGGACCAAGCTGGCCAACCAACCTGACCGGCGCGCGACCCAAAGCCGATGGCGCCAGCAGAGCTCGCAGAGCAACACCGCCACAAGCGGAAAGGCTGCCGCAGCGCGTGATCCCGTGGCGAAGGCGAGCAGGTAAGCCAGAGCACCACCAGCAGCGGCGAGCCAGGCCAGCCGTGGACAAGACTCCTTACGGGCTAAGCCGTAGCCGATCAGGCTGAACAGACCGAAGAGATAACCCGAGCGATTGATGGTGATCTTCTGAATCCTCACGGCTTGTTCCGGGAGTGCCTCCCGAAGCGCCTCCAGGGGAATCAGAGCCAGATTGCCGTTGCTGCGATCCCAGGCAATGAAGGGCAACGACACCAGCACGCCGCAGAGCAGCATCCAGAGGGCGATGCGCCATTGGCTGCCGGACTGCTGCAGACCTGCGGCGAACGCCAGCAGCACCAAGATCAGATCCGCTGGTGACGACACGCTCAGGGGATGCAGCACGGCGCTGAGGCTGACCATCAGCACACCGATCAACACCCCATAAGCCGGCTGAGCAGGGAGCCGGGACGCAAACTTGAGGCCACACCAAAGGGCCAGCAGCCAGACCATGCCAGCAGGATCCTCGCTGCGTTCCAGCGCCAGACCCAGCAGCGAGAGGGGCAGCAGGGCATCCAGCCAGGGGGATCCAACAAACGTTCTGATCTGGCTCAGCACCCCCGGCAACCTCAGAAGGCCCTCCAGCCTGACAGACCCGGCATGGTTGAGAATGCGCTCAATTGGAGGCCGCTCGCGTGTCCGCACTCACCCGCTGCCTGCAGGAAGAGGCGGCCGCGATCGCCGCGGCCGCTGAACGGCTGAGCAGCGACCAGGTGGAAGGAGCCCTGGCCCTGCTCGAGCGCTGCGCCGACCGCAAGGCCAAGCTGGTGATCACTGGCGTCGGCAAGAGCGGCATCGTGGCGCGCAAGATCGCCGCCACCTTCTCCTCGATCGGGCTGATGGCGCTCTACCTCAACCCCCTCGATGCCCTCCATGGCGATCTAGGCGTCGTGGCACCCGATGACGTGTGCCTGCTGCTCTCCAACAGCGGCGAAACCAGCGAGCTGCTGGAAGTTCTGCCCCACCTGAAGCGGCGAGGAACCGCCCGAATCGCGCTGGTGGGCCGTGCCGAGTCGTCCCTGGCACGGGGCAGCGATGTGGTGCTGGAGGCCTCGGTGGATCGGGAGGTCTGCCCCCTCAACCTCGCCCCCACGGCCAGCACGGCGGTGGCGATGGCGATCGGCGATGCCCTCGCCGCGGTGTGGATGGAGCGGCGCGGGATCTCGCCGGCTGATTTCGCCCTCAATCACCCGGCCGGATCCCTGGGCAAACAGCTCACAATGACCGTGGCCGACCTGATGGTGCCCGCAGCCCAGCTGCCACCCCTGCAACCAGGGACCCCATTACTGGAGGTGATTGGTCGCCTGACCCAAGGAGCAATCGGCAGCGGCTGGGTGGAGGACCCCGCTCAGGCCGGCAGGCTGATCGGGCTCATCACCGACGGTGACCTCCGACGCGCCCTGCGCGACCACGGCAGTGAGTGCTGGGCCAGCCTCACGGCCGCCGACCTCATGACCGTCGATCCGATCACGGTGAGCGCCGAACGACTGGCGGTGGAAGCGATCCAGACCATGGAGCACAACCAACGCAAGCCGATTTCTGTGTTGCCGGTGATCAACACCAGCGGCCAGTTGCAAGGGCTGCTGCGGCTCCATGACCTGGTCCAGGCCGGCCTGGCCTGAGGATGAGCTGATGCGAGCAGTCCTGCGCGAATGGCAATGGCAGCGCCAGCGCTCCAGCCTGGCGGCGCTGAAACTCTTGGTGCTGGATGTGGATGGGGTCCTCACCGACGGCGGCCTCTGGTTAGATCCTGAGGGTGTCCTGCAAAAGCGCTTCGATGTGCGCGATGGGCTCGGCCTTCGCCTGCTCCAGCAGTCCGGACTTCAACTGGCCTTTCTCAGTGGCGGCCGCGGCGGTGCCACCGAGGTGCGGGCGCGACAGCTGGGCATTGAGCATTGCCTGGTGGGAATCAAGGACAAGCCCGTGGCCCTGGAGGCCCTGCAGCGGCAATTGCAGGTGAGCCCTGCGAGCACAGCCTTTGTGGGGGATGACCTGAACGATCTGGCCGTGCGCGCCCAGGTGCGACTTCTGCTGGCCCCAGCCGATGCCTGCCGCCCCCTGCGCCGCCAGGCCGACGCTGTACTTCGCCGTCGTGGCGGCCATGGCGCCGTGCGCGAGCTGGCGGAACGGATCCTGCAGGCCCGGGGCGACTGGCAGACCCTGAGCCGCCAAGGCTGGAGGGATCGCAATGACTAAGACCGGCTCTCCAGACAGTCCAGGAGTGTTTCTGCTCGGAGTGGGTGCCCAGAAAGCGGGCACCACCTGGCTGCATCAGCAGCTGCACAACCGCAAGGATGCCGATTTCGGCGTTTTAAAGGAGTATCACGTTCATGACGCCCGCAGCGTGCCGGAACTGGCCCGCTTCCGGCAGGTCCCCATGGAGCTGCGACAGCCCCGCAGCTGGGTGCAGCCGCGCACCTGGCTCCGCCAGTGCTTCATCCGCAGCCCTGGCCTCTATTACGACTACTTCACCTGGCTGCTGAGGCGCCCCCACCGGCCTGGTCGGAAGGTCTGCCTCACCGGCGACATCACCCCCTCCTACGCCCTGCTGAGCGCCGACGCCCTATGGGAGATCAAGTGCGGTTTTGCTCAGCGGGGGGTTCCCGTGCGCCCCGTCTTCCTGATGCGCGATCCGATCGAACGGATCATCTCCAGCCAACGCATGAAGCTGCGCAAACTGGGCCAGCGCGATGCCGAGTCGGAGCAGGCCGCCCTGCGCCGACGCATCAGCAAAGGCCGCGGGCTGCGCAGCAATTACGCCCAGACCCTGGAAGCGCTCGAGCAGACCTTTGGACTGGAGGAATGTTTCATCGGCCTGTTCGAAACCCTGTTCAGCGCTGAAAGTTATGGGCAACTCTGCAGCTTTCTCCAGGTGCCATACCAGGAACCAGCCTGGAGCGAGAAGGTGAATGTGAGCGCCACTGCCAACCCAATCCCTGAAGAGCTCCTGGCTCAACTGGGGGAGCAGCTCGCGGAAGATCTGAGGACGGTCCGCAGGGTGCTGCCAAACGCGAACCTGGAGCAGCTCTGGCCGACCGCCAGCCGCTGGTGTCAGACCTAGGCCCCCCCTGCCATCCGCCTGGCTTCCTCCAACTGCTCTGCCGTATCGACTGACAGAGACGTGCCCTCCACGCGGAAGGTGGCGATCGTGTGCCCCGCTTCGAGCAGACGCAACTGCTCCAGCCGCTCCAAATCCTCCAGGGGTGAAGCAGGCAACTGGTCCCAGCCAGCGAGCACATCACCGCGGAAGCCATACATGCCCACATGGCCCCAATAGGGGGAGTGCCGATGCCAGTCGGCAGGATCCACATCCCTCACATGGGGGATGGCCGAGCGGGAGAAATAAAGAGCACGGCCGTCATGGGCCAGAAGGGTCTTCACCACAGCGGGATTATGGATCGTGTCCGGCTGCAGTCGATACACCGGCGTCACCACCGCAGGGACCGGATCCCGACGGGAGAATTCCGCCACCATGGCGGTCACCACGGCCGGATCCAGGAACGGCTGATCCCCCTGCACATTGATCACCGCCGTGGATGACAGCCGCTGTTCACGGGTGGTGGCATCCCAGCCGTCAGGCTGCTCATCCCAAGCCAGGGCGACCAACTGATCAGCGACAGAAGCAATCCGCTCGCTGCCGGAACTGCACGCTTCTGATGTCATCAAGACAGGAAAGCCCCAGGCCTCGGCAAGACCCTGAAGCCGTTGACTATCCGTGCAGAGCACCACGGTGGCCGGCCCGTCTGCCTTGGCGCACTGCTCCAAAACCCGCTGAATCATCGGCTGTCCTCCGATGTCTGCCAGCACCTTGTCGGGCAATCGCGAAGAAGCCAGGCGGGCTGGAACCGCCACCACTGAACGTGCCATGGCCATCGCCGTCAGTCCCAGAGCTTCATGGCGTCATCCCGGGCGCCAAACCACTCCGCCGCCAGCGGTCCACCCATGGTGCGCTGGTCTCGGAACCAAGGTCCACCAAGGGTCCAGTGCAGCAGCCCCGGGCCACCAGCAGACGCCGCAGCCGTCGGTGCCGCCTGCACATCCACGAGATGGTTCCAACCGGCGTCGAGGGCGCCGATTTCATGGTCACCGTCCAACCAGTGGAAGCGATGAAGCTCCAGGCCCGTGGCCGTGTTCACGTAATCGACCGTCAATCTGGTGCAGCGGTTGCAGTTGAGCAGCATCAGTGAACTCCAGTTCTTCTTGGGGTAAGCGCTCTGCACCTCCCCGAGGAACTTCACCGTTTCTCCAGGCACATGCTCGTGCTGCACGCACATCACCCCGTAGCGGTCATCGCGCTGGTCCCACAGAGCCTTGATATCGGCGCGGCAGAGCATGTCGCAATCCATGAACAGAGCCCAGCCCTCGTAACCCATCAGGTGGGGCACCAGAAACCGGGTAAAGGAAAACGCAGTGCTCTGCTTCGGGTCGCGTTCCCGCCGGTAGAGCCCCTGAGCCTCGAGTTGAGGCGTGACCAGGGGAGTCATCGCTAAGGGAGTGGTGCTGTGTTGATAAAGGCTGTCAAGCAGCACATTGGTGGCTGCCCGCTCGCGCGGGTCATAACCGATGAAGATTGGGATCGGAGTCACTGCCACCGCAAACCTCTGCCGCCGCGCGCAGGTTACGGCGGCCCTGTCCGATGATCGGGGCAGCTCAGCCACTGGCCGTGACCGCACCCCTGACCCTGATCGCCGGCCCCTGCGTGATCGAAAGCCGCGAACTCGTGCTGGAGGTTGCCAGTCAGGTGCAAAGCATCTGCGAGCGCCTGGGCATCCGTTACATCTTCAAGGCCAGCTTCGACAAGGCGAATCGCAGCTCCGGCCACTCCTTCCGCGGCCCCGGCGTGGAGGGGGGTCTGGCGATCCTGGCGGAGGTGAAGCAGCAATTCGGCCTGCCGGTGCTCACCGACATCCATGAATCCAGCCAGGCCGCGGCCGTGGCCGAGGTGGTGGATGTGCTTCAGATCCCCGCCTTCCTCTGCCGTCAGACCGATTTGCTCCTCGCCGCAGCCGCGGCTGTGGCAGAAAGCGACAAGGTGGTGAACGTCAAGAAGGGACAGTTCCTCGCCCCCTGGGACATGGCCCAGGTCGTCAACAAGATGGCCGAGGCCGGGCTCGATCCCGCCAGCGGTCGCCTCTGGCTGACCGAACGGGGCAGCAGCTTTGGTTACAACACCCTGGTGGTGGACTACCGCAGCCTTCCTCAGATGCAGGCCCTCGGCTGCCCGGTGATCTTTGATGCCACCCATTCCGTCCAACAACCGGGCGGACGAGGCAGCAGCAGCGGCGGCCAACGGGAATTCGTGGCGCCTCTGGCGAGGGCCGCAGCGGCGGTTGGCGTGGATGGCCTGTTCATGGAGGTGCACCCTGACCCAGACAAGGGCCTGAGCGATGGCCCGAACATGGTTCCTCTCCATCGCCTGGAAGCACTGCTAGCCCAGGTGGTGGCGATCCGTGCCGCCGTCGGCGACCAGCCGGCCGTCAGCACGCTTTGATCCCCACCGCCGGTAGCGAAGCCGGCAAACAGTGGCTGCTGGCTTACAACCAGATCAGCCACGCACTTGTGCTGTCTCTGGTGGGGCTGGCTGTGATCGCCCTGCTGGTGATCGCTGCTCAGGACCATGAGGCCACGGCTCCGGCAGATTTACCCCCCCACCGCCGGATCTTGCTGTGGATCCGGCGTCACCCGGTGGTCACGGTCGTCTTTGTCGTCTACACAGTGGCGATGGTGCAGGGCACCAGTTGGTTTTACCCGGAGCTGCCCGACCTCTATCAGGGATTCATCCACAGCCCACTGATCGATCAGCCGCAGCTGCAGGAGCGCTTCATCGCTGAAACGATGCAGCGCAACAGCTTCCGCTTCTTCCCGCTCGCCCACCAGGACCTGCACCTCCTCAGCTGGTTCACCCCCTACGTGAAGGTGTGGATGCTGGTGAGCGCCGCTGAACTGGTGGCGATCGTGGTGCTCAGTGCGCGCATGGTGCAAGAGATGGCAGCGCCTCCCCAGGTGCCGGGGCTGATACTCGCCATGGCGCTGCTGTTTCTGTTCGCACCGGCCACCGGCTGGGGCTTTTTCCAACTGATCTACTGCGAACGGCTGCTCACAGCCCTGTTCGCTGGCTATGCGTTCTGCTACTGGCGATTCCAGCAATGCTCCAGTCGACGCACGGGGGCGCTCACCCTGGCCTTCGCCCTGTTGGGGGTGTTTGTGAAAGACATCGCCCTGCTGCTGTTCGTGACACCAGCCCTGCTGCGCTGGTTCACCCACCCGGAGCAACGCCGCTGGCGGTCGCAGGAGACCGCCCTGATCGCTCTGATTCCGGTGGTGGTCTGTTCCTATCTGGTGCTCAGCCTGCTGCCCAGCCTCTACGCCCAGGCCAGTCCATTCAGCGGCGACGGGCGCTGGAGCCTGGACACCGACTGGCGCCTCATCACCCTGGTGAGCTTCAACGGCCTGCGCCTGCTGCCGCTGCTGCGCAAGCAGCGGCGCACGGACCTGCTGGATGGGCTCAACCTGGCAGCCATCGCCTATGCCGCGGCCCTCTGGGCCAGCGTCGGCTACCCCTACGCCAGCTTCTGGACCTTGCCGGTGCAGCTGGTCACAGTGATGGATCTCGGCTTCATCTGGTGCCACTGGCTGGTTCCCCAGCTCAGAGGCCGCCCAGGTTCAGCAGCGGTCACCAGCCTGGGGGTGGCCGCCAGCCTCCTGGTGATTGGCCTCGAGCAGCGTGGCTCCGACAGCTTCAGCAAACGCGTTCACACGATCAAGACCACCCAGCTCCGGTGGCGCGAAACCTTCGATGCCATGGCAACACTCAGCCGCGAAAGCCGGGAGAAGGGGGAGCCTGTGAACGTGATTTTCATGCGCTCCTATTTCAATCAACACAGCCTCAAGCCACTGGCGGTGGATCGTCTGATCGAGTACCACCGCCAGCGCAAGACCTACACCGTGGTGGAGGGCATCGACCAGGGAGAGCCTTACATCCCCCAGGCGGGGGATTTTCTACTGACGATCGACAAACGTGAACGCAGCGACCTCGGGCAGGATGGCGAGGCCTTCGCGGAGATCTACCGCCACAGCGCGACAAAACGTGCTGGGCGGATCTTCCGCCATCGCTGAGTTTGCATGTCTCTGCAGTCAATCTCACGGCGCATCCAACCCTGGGTGCCGCTGACGGTCCTGGCCGCTGCTCTGGGGATGGGTGCCTTCAGCAGCTGGCTATGGCTTCAGCAAGCCCAAGACTGGCTGCCTTCTCCCCGCAGTGAAGCGGGCGAAAAACTGCTCTACGTTTACAACCGCACCTCCCACGACATCGCTCTGGCCCTCCTGGCCATCGCCGTGCTGGTGCTGCTCTGGTTAGGACTGCGCGCCAACGATCAGCCGGGAGCTGAGCAGTCGGCATCCCCCAAACGGGGGATGTGGGGGCAGCGGCTGTTGACGTTCTCGCGTGAGCATCCCCTGGTGCTGATCCTCTGGATCGGCTACACGGTGGCGATGGTGAACGGCACCAGCTGGCTCTACCCGGAACTGGTGGGCTGGTACGACGGAATCCTGGATCACCACCTGCTCGACAACTTTTCGGTCCGCTACGAATTCATCGCGGAGACCATGCTCCGCAATGACTACCGCTTCTTCCCGCTCGCCCATCAGGACCTGCACGTTCTCAGCTGGTTCACCCCCTACGTGAAGGTGTGGATGCTGGTGAGTGCTGCCGAACTGTTCACGATCGTGGTGCTGGCCACTCGCATCGTGCGCGGGCTGCTGCCCCGTCAGGCCCCCCGGCATCTGCTGTTGCTCGTCAGCCTGCTGTTGTTGTTCGCACCCGGCACGGGCTTCGGATTCTTCCAACTGATCTATGCCGAGCGGATGCTCACGCTCTGCTTCGTGGCCTTCGCTTTCTTCTATTGCCGCTACCAAGAATCAGGCCATCGCCAGGCCTGGTGCTTCAGCCTGCTGTTCGCCCTGGTGGGGCTGTTCTTCAAGGACATCGGCGTGCTGTTGTTCATCACCCCCGCCGCCTTCACCCTGGTGGCTGGGGCGGCTGGACGACTGGAGCGCTACCCGGCCTTTCCAGGCGGCCAGCTGAGCCGCCAACGACTGCGCAACTGGCTGCGCAGCTACAGCCTCGAGCTCTGGCTGATCAGCCTGTTGGTGGTGTTTGCCCTGGCTTACACCTACCTGAGCTATCTACCCAGCCTCTATCACGGCAAGCAGGCCTATGGCTCCGATGACGGCTTCCGGTTCCTCGGGGATCTGCGCTGCTGGATCCTGTTCGCCTTCATCGGCCTGCGCATCGCCCTGATCAGCAGTCGGCGCTGCGGGGCGAACCTGCTCGATGGGCTCAATGCTGCGGCCCTCGTATACATGGCAGCGCTCTACGCAGCCGTTGGCTATGAGGGCAGCAGCTACATGAGCCTGCCGGTGCAGCTGGTGACGGTGCTCGATCTGAGCTTCGCCTGGTGTGCCTGGATCGCTCCCGCCCTCAGCCAACGCCTCTCGTCACCTGCAGCCCTGGGTCTGGTGGCCGTGACCGCCAGCGCTGGCCTGCTCGGCGTTGAACATCAGCGGGGGGATGGCTTCGTCGAACGGGTCAGTGCGATCAAAGCGAAACAGCACTCCTGGCTGAAAACCTTCAACAAGATCGAAGACCTCACAACGGAAGCGAAGCGTCGGGGGGAGGAGGTGAATCTGATTTTCACCAAATCCTGGTTTCGACGAAAACGTCACCTGGATCGCTTCAAGGTGGATCGCCTCATCTTTCTCGATCCCGAGACCGGCACCTACACCACGGTCGATGGCATCCGCCCTGGGGAGACCTACACCCCCAAACCTGGTGATGTGCTGATCAGCATCGACCGAGGCAATCTCGATTTTCTCGGTGCGGAACTCGATCGCTATGACCAGGTGTATCGCGCTAAGCCAGGCGGCAGCGGACGCATCTTCCGCTACCGAGGTGCTGGCAAGTCGGCTCCCGCTGGATCCTCCGTGGCGGAATAAACAAGCCGGCGGTTGAGGGCCGCCACCCAAGGCAGGGCCAGGGCCAGCTGGGCCAAACCTGCAGGGGCTGCCATCCAGGCGCCGTCGTAACGGATCGAAGCGCTGCGCTCCGGATCAAAACGCACCCGATTGCCAGCGAGCACGTGGCTGCTGCTATGGCTGGCGGGTGCCAGCATCCGCTGATCGAATGGGATCTCCAGCCAGGCGCAAAGGCGGCGCAGGCTTGTCTCCGGCCGCAGGGCCAGCTCCTCATAACCCAGCCGGAACACAGGCTTGCCACAGCGGCGCAACCAGCGCTCATGGCGGGCATTGATCCGGCACCAGCGCAGCAGCGGTTTCAGGCCAGGAAGCCACTGGCCCCGCTGACGCCCATCCCGGGAACGGGAATGGACCCACGAACGCACGTCGCGGGTGAGATGCAGGATGCGAATCTCGAGCTCGTCATCCTGATCAAAGGGCAAGACGAAATCCCCCTGGTAGGAATCCACGACCCAGGTGGGCGCTGCCTCAGTGGCTGCCTCCAGGGACGTCAGCAGATGCTGCATCTTGTCGGCCAAGGGCTGAGCTTCATGGGCGGGAAGCCAAGCAAGCAGCGGCCCCCAGACCGCACAGTCGGCGGCGAGCGCTCCGCAGGTGCAGCGGCGCTGAAAACGCAGATCACCGCGCAGCTGAGCCGGCCCGCGCTTCTCCTCACCAGCACCCGGTGTCGCCAGGATCCTGACGGCTTCCCCCAGACCCACCACCTGGGGATGGGCCCCGAGGGCCAAGTCGAGAATCGTGGTGCCGCTATGGCCGAGGCCGCGGATCAGCAGAAGTCTGCGGCTCATGGCTCAACCTCCGTCATCACCTGCAGCAGCAGGTCGGAGAGCTGGCGGAGGTGGTGGTCGATCGTGAACCCCTCCTGGATGCGGCGTCGACCGCAGTCTCCCAGACGTGCCGCCAGGGCTGGATCGACCACCAGGCGCGTGATCGCCTTGGCCATCGCCTGCTCATCCCCCTCCTCCACCAACAGGCCGCTCTCGCCATCGAGCACCACCTCAGGAATGCCGGCATGGCGCGTGGCCACCACCGGCAGGCCACTGAGCTGAGCCTCCATCACCGCCACTGGATTGCCTTCGCTATCGCCATCAGGTGCCACAAGGGAGTGCTGCACAAAGCCCCGCACCTGCCGCATCAGCTGCGCCACATCGTCCTGCCCGCGGACGCCGAGGAACTGCACTCGCCCCTCGAGGTCCAACGACCGCACCAGGGCACGAGCCTCGCTCAGCAGCGGACCCTCGCCCACCATCCAGAGCGCCAAAGTCGGCATTGCAGCGCCCAGGGCCTCACACACCAGCGCAAAGGCACGGATTGTGTGCAAAGGCCCCTTCTTGGCCACGAAGCGCCCCACCGCCAGCAACACCGGTGGCATCGCGGCCGGATGGCTGCCATGGAACAGCCGGGCATTAGCTCCCGAGGGACTGATCAACAACCGCTCCGGGCGAGCACCCAGGGCCAGGAGCGTTTCGGCCATCGGCCGTGATTTCACCACCACCCCAGCGGCGATCGCCAGCAGCCGCCGGTAGCGGCCCCTCAGCAAACCAAGGCGGCCGCGGGCTGATGCGTCCGATCCGCGGAAATGCACCACCAGTGGAACGCCGGTCCAGGCGCAGGCCTCCATCACCCGCACCGCCTCAAACCCGAAGTCCACCAGCACCGCTTCAGGGCGCTTCCAGCGAATCAGCAGCCAAGTCACGAGCGCAGCGGGCATCCCCGCGAGACGCAACAGATGCAAGCGGGTGAGCAGCTTGCTGAGCACAATCGCCAGGCCATAGGCCAGGGCAAGGGGACGACCCAGGGGATATTCGTCCCCGAAACAGGCCGTGACCTGGAAGGGCAAAGCCTCCAGGTTGGCGCGGATGAAGGTCTCGCTGGCGGCGCGTCGGGTGGGCGCCAGCATCAGCAGCCGATGGTGAGCCGTCACAGGGATGCCGATGCTCACGGCAGTGCCAGCACCGAGCGCCAGTGGGGCTCCACCACATCCCAGTCGAGAGCGCGCAGGGTGTCCTGGGCTGCCGCCCCAAGCCGCAGGCGCAGACACTCGTCCACCATCAAACGCTCCAGGGCCATCGCGAAAGCGTCCACGTTCTCGTTGGGCACCACCAGCCCCTGACGGCCATCGCAGACCATCTCCAAGGGGCCCGGCGACGCATCACTCACCACGGAGGGCAGTCCAGAGGCCATCGCCTCCAGCAAGGCATTGGGCATGCCTTCAAAGCGAGAGGGCAGTGCAAAGATCGAGGCCCGCTGCATGTAGCGAAGCGGGTTCGCCTGGAACCCTTCGAAGGCCACCTGATCACCGATGCCCTTCTGCTGCACGAGTGCCTTGAGCGCACTGCGCTTTGGACCATCACCCACCAGCACGAGGCGCCAACCGGCACGAACCGGCTCTGGTAGGGAGGCGAAGGCTCGGATCAGCAGATCCAGCCCCTTCTGGGGCACCAGCCGTGCCACCGCCAGCACCTCCAGTTCACGGCTGGCGACCTCCAGCTCGCCCTGGCCAGACCCAGCGCTCCCCTGGAGATGCAGCCCACCCGGGAGGGGGTTAGGCAGCAGATCCAAGCGTTGCCAACTCCCCATCGCTTGGAGGGCTTCAAGCACACCTTCGGTGTTGGCTGTCACCACATCGGCTCGGCGGTAATACAGGCGGCGCAGGCAACTCCAGAGTCGATCCAACTTCTGGCGACGGGGATCGTTCCGCTCCGACACCACCAGGTGCACCGGCTGATCCCAGAGTGCAGCGCAGCAGAGGATGTTGGTTTTGGTGAGCAGGGCCAGCACCCGTTTCGGACGCTGCTCCAACAGCTCCTGACGCAAGCGCACGAACCGAGAGCCAGCGAGCCATGGCATGGCGCTGGCCATGAAACGAGTCACCAGGCCTTGCAGATCTGGACGCATCCGACGGGCGATCCAGGGCCAGCAGAAAGCAAACAGCAAGAGAACACCTGCCCGCTGCAAGCGCAGCACCTGGGCAACGAAGAACCGTCGGCCACGCGCCGGCAGGGAGCGATTGTGCACGTCAGCAAGCCAGGGATGCTGCACATCGGGACCGAGGTCAAACGCGCGAACACCATCTGGCAACGCATGTTTGATCGGATGTCCGTGACGCAGGGAGAGCACGCTGACCTTGAGACCCTGAGCCGCGAAATGCTCTGCAGCGAGGAGACCCACCTTCTGGGCTCCACCGGCACCGAAATGGGGAAGCACGACCCAGAGATCATCCATGGTGGAGGCTGCTCCGCTGCAGGCTGCTCAACGCCTCCAGAAAATCATGGCGGAGGCGTTGTTCTGCAAAACCCTCACGCACCGCAGCTGCCCGCTCGCCGAAACGACGGCGGCGGTCGGGATCGCCCAGCAGATCCCCCACGGCTGCGATCCAATCGGAACCACTGGCCTCCGCTGGTAACAACACACCGTTATCGCCATCGCAGATCAAATCGCGAGGCCCGGTGAGACAGTCGCTGGCGATGCAGGCACAGCCAGCCGCCATCGCCTCGAGCAGCACATTGGGGAAACCCTCAAAGCGGGAGGGCAAGACAAAGACGGTCGCCCGTTCATACCAACGGGCCATGGAACCGCAAACGCCAGGCAGCAGAAGGCGGCGCTGCAGATCGGGGTCGGGACCCAGCAGCTCCCGCAACCATGCCTGCTGATCAAGACCGTGATACAAGCCTGGCGCCAGGCCTGGCAGGGCCAGATGCAGGGTGGGATCCCGACGGGCCAAGGCAGCGAAGACCGGGATCAGCCGATCGAACCCCTTCTGATGGGCCTTGGTCCCCACCGCCAGGAGCAAGGGCTGTTCCGGCTTGATCCAGAGCTCAGGATCCAGCACAGGCTCACGATCCGGCAGGGGCCAGACCACCGGATTGGGCAGCAGCAGCTGGCGACGCACCGCGCAATGCCGACTGAGCCATCGGCCCGTGGTGTCGGTCTGGACCAGGTGCAGGTCGGCACGGGGGTAAGTGAGACGACGCAACCAGCGCCATGGCAAGGCGGGGGGTTTGGCAGGTGGGTAGTTGCGTTCCGACACCAGCGTGCGGATGGCGAGACCGCGGCAGGCCAGCAGAAGCTTGATCGCAGGCAGCGTGGTCACCCCCACCACCAGCTCGCAGCGCTCCTCCTGCAGAAGGCGGCGCAGGGTCCAGACGCGATATGGGAAGGCGAACCAACCCAATCGTTCCAGCGTGGGGGGGAGGCCGGGTTCCACCCGACGTTGCACCCCCTCCGGCAGGGCATAGGCATCGCGCTCGGCTCCCTGCCTTGTGATCACCAGCACCTGCCAACCAGCATCACGACACCAGCGCGCCCAAGTGAGCAGCACCCGCTCAGCCCCCCCGAGCTTGAGCGAATCAATGGTGAAGGCAACGCGGAGGAGGGCCATCAGAGGGCCGGAGCCAGCGCAAGGGCACGAAAAAAGTCATGCGCCTTCTCGGCGCGTGCTCGCTTCAAGGTGGGGAAGTACACCAGCAGCAACGCGTCAACGAGCTGTTCAGAATCCGGCCTTGCCTCAGGCTGGTCCGCCGGCCACTGACAGGCCGAGAGGATCTCGAGAATGGCGTCGGAGAAGCCCCGGTGATCCTCCTGAGTTTTGTTGGCAATGGGGTCAAAGCGTTCGGCGTAACAGGCTTCTCGCAGGCGCCTGATCTGATCCAGCACAGCATCGAAGCCGCAGGCATCACCCCGATGCCAGGCCATCACTGCCGCGACCGTGAGACTGCGCATGATGTTGCGCGTCATCCGAGTGGCTGTGTTGCGCTCGATCAGGAAGGGGTCATAGCGACGGGCGCTGTCCAGCAGCTCCCGGGCAGCCAGGTCAAGCCCAGACCAGTCTTCAAGCGCCATAAGAGCGCGTAGACGCGTGAGCTGACTCGAGATCAAAAGCTTGGCTCGATTTTCTCGATTCGGCTTCAAACAGCGGTAGGTGTTGGGGTCTGCTTCAAGCCTGGCGAGGATCGCCCCTAGACCCTGCACCCCTCGACGCATCGCCGGCGCATCCAGGGCATCAATGGCCCGGTAGGTGCGCACCACCCAGCAATAGCCGGAATAATGCAGGGGCAGCACAGGGCTGGCCGCAAGGACATCAAAAAGCAAGAGCTGATCGAAGCGACTGCCAGGACGTGATCCTCTGCGGAACAGAAGCTGATGCAGGATGTCTGCTTCACCATCCTCGAGCCAGATCCGCTCGATCATCCGACAACCCTCGGCATAGTCGCCGGCCTCCAGCAGGCGCTGGGTGAGCTCAGTCAGCAAGGGGATGTTGTGCGGATCAGCGCTGACCCAGCGACTGAGCAGAGTCCGAACCAACCGCCCCTGCCCGAGGCGATCGAGACCGCGTAGCAAGAGAAGCCGCAACTGGGCAGCGAGGGAGGAGCGTCGCCACTGGCTGCGGATGTGGTTGTAAGGAGGAGCCTGCGGCGCCTGGGGAACGGCAGGCATCAACCCATGGTTTTCAAGGCAGGTGAGCATCGCTTTCGTGCGGCTCTTGTAGGTGTGCTGCTCTGCACGGGCCAGCCGTTGCTCAAGCGTTGGGCCTGCCCCTGACAAAGCGAGGCTGATCGCCTGGGCAAAGGCTTCGGCATCCGGTGGACAGAGCAAAGCGACATCTCCCTGATCCTCCAGGGAGGGAATCGCCGTCGCGACGACAGGACAGCCCGCTGCGAGGTACTCGAAGAATTTCATCGGGTACATGTGGCGGGTGTAGTCATTGAGCTGCAAGGGCAGCAAGGCCACATCGGCCTGGGCCAGGTAGGCGGGCAGGGTGGCGTAGGAGCGCGGACCCAACAGGTGCACGTTGGGCAAAGCGTCCAAGGACGCAATGTCCGTGCTCGGATCGGTCTCTCCCACTGGGCCAATGAACACGTAATTCCAGTGAGGACTGGATCGCACCAGCGCCTCCAACATGGCCAAATCGAGTTTGTAGGCATCGATCGCGCCGATGAAGATCAGCACCGGACCACTGATCACGGGCCAATCGGACGGCTTGGGTCGTCCCGGATCGAGCGCTCGCCGGAAGTGCTCGGCATCAGCGACATTGCCGAAGCCATGGGTGCCGGCGTTGAGCGGCGCTAAGGAATGCTGCAGCTCCGGAGAGGTTGTGAACACAACCTTGACGGTGCTGCAGAGATGCCGCTCAGCAAGCTCCAGCTCTGCCCCTGGCATCCCTGGCTGCGCCTGGATCCGATCCACGCACTGATAAATGGTGGCGTGAAACTTGCCAAGCCGCAGATACTCACCTGTCTGGGGATTGAACGTCCACAGCAGGGGCCGACGTAGATCGAGGACGACATCAGCGATCAGCAGGCCGAGGTAAAGGCTCCAACGGTTGAGGCGAACGGCGAGGCCGCGCGTCTTTCCAGGCAAGACGAGCGGGGAGTAAACCCAGACGCCGGGGCGCACGGATCGAGGCAGACGAAGACCACGACTCAGGCGTCGCAGAATCCGCCCGGTATCGGCGCGATCACCCCTCGGACCGCGAACACCAAGGGAGTCGATGTAAAGCACGCGATGGCCCAGATCCGCGAGTGCACAGGCGACGTGCTGCTTATTCGTCCAAAGGGGGTGATCCCAGTCAGCCGTAGCCAGGAGAACAATGTCTGCCATCGACACTCAAACCGCATCCAACATGGTCATCTCGCGGAAGCTGGGGGAGATTTCCGTGAGTCGCTGGAAGTCACCGGAGGCGATGATCCGCCCGCGGTCCACCTCATAAATGCGATCGCATTTCTTGACGGTGGAAAGGCGATGGGCAATCACCACCATCGTGCAACGACGTCCCACAAGATCGAGGGCCTGCATCACATCGTGTTCGGTTTTGTTATCGAGAGCGCTGGTGGCTTCATCGAGCACCATCAACTTGGCGCGGCGATAAAAAGCTCTCGCCAACGACAGACGCTGACGCTGGCCACCCGAAAGCTTCATGCCATTTTCTCCACACATGGTGAACAGGCCATAGGGCATCTGAGAGACAAAATCAGCAAATTGAGCCGCCTCCAGAGCCGCCCAGACCTGATCGTCATCAATCAGATCAGGATCTTCACAGAAGGCGACGTTTTCACGGACGCTGGCATCAAGAAGACGAATCAACTGCGGCACAAACGCACAATTGGCCTGCCATGCCGGCATCTCCTCATCGGAAACTGGAACGCCATCAAGCAACAACTCACCGAGCGTGGGCGTGTAAAGACCGAGCAGCAAATGAGCCATGGTGGTTTTGCCACTGCCCGTCTTGCCGACGAGGGCAATCCGAGACCCCACAGGAATGGAAAGATTGATGCCCTCAAGCACGGGCGTACTGCTGCCCTGGTAGCTAAAGCTCACATCGTGGAGCTCAATTAAGCGACGCGCCATCACCCCCTCCGGCGATGGCACTCCGGGATCTCCCAGCGAGAGCCTATCGGGCCGCATCCGCAGAAGCTCGAGCGCATCTTTGACTTCCGGAAGGCCACCGCGCAATTTATTGATGCTGCGAAACACTGACTGCAGCGGACCAGAGATCCGCAGCAGCACCACAAGAATGGTGGCCAGCTCAGGCAGAGCTTCCCTTAATCTCGATCCGTCACCAGCGATCATCGCCGGAGCCAGACCAACAGCAAAAAGAATCGTGATTCCCGCTGGTTCAATCAGAAAACGCGGAACATTCGGTAACAGGGTCGAGAGTCGATCATTGCGCTTAGCAAGCACACCATCGCGGGAAAATCGATCGACAAAAAACTCATGCGATGAGTAAAGCTGCACATCGCGCATGGAGCGAATAGACTCGGAAAAGATAATATGAAGGCGACGGGTATAGCGATTTTTTTGACGAACGGCTAATCGCAAATATGGAGTAATAATTTTAGAAGAAATTGCATAGGCGAGTAGCAGCAGAGAGAAAATAAGAATTGACGAACCACCGAGCACAAACACCACACCAACAATCAATGCCATCACCGATAGCAGACTCCCTGCAATCGCAATCATGGGCGTGATCACCGCTCCGGTAACACGACTAAGAATGCGATTGAAGCGCTCTGACAACACTGAAGTGCGCTTGTGCATAAAAAACTCATAGCGCTGCAGCATCAGATTCCGGTAGACCTTATTCACCAGGTCAGACCAGATCTCAGCTGTGAGCAATGACTCCAGCAGCGCCACCCCAAAGCGAATGCCAGAGGCGAGCCAATAGGCCGCAATCAACAGAGCAACAATCCATCCGGCCTGATCGAGCAGACCACCACCGAAAAAACGAATGCCTGGGATCTGATCACCGAGCTTCGCGCCGGCCAGAAGTCCCACGAGGCGGGCGAGCAGCCCCACCAGAAGAATGTCGATGATTCCCTGAACCAGGGAAGCCAGCAACACAAGAGCGAGGTAGCGCAGACGCTTGGGCGACAGTTCCTGCAGCAGCAGCTTCAGTTCAGTCCAGGTCTGGCTTTTCAGGGGCATGAACGAGGGTGCCGAAGACTCTGCCTCGATGGCAGACGCCTGTTCTTGCAATGCTTTTATTAAAGACCGCAGCCTGAGTTCTTCAGGGCTTTGGCAGCCAGCCGGGCAACCGATTGACCACCTTGCCGCGCAAGCGATCGAAACGCTGGCTCCAGCGCAGGCGACGGGTGGATGGACTGCGCAGGCTGTAGGCCGGATTCAGACCCGTGGCATCGCTGACCTGCAGGGATTGCAACTGCTCGAGTGTGCTGCGCCAACGCTCAAGCAGACGAGCCTCCGACACCTCCTCCAGCAGAGCAGCCAGCGTCACAGCATCGGGGCCCCAGGCGGAGGGGTCAGCTGCCGCCGCTGTGATTCGCTCAAGATCATTGCTGAGGGAGCCCTGGCCGATTTGATGGGCGCTGACTCCGGGGGTCAGGGTGTCGGCAAGGGCGTGATTGAAACTGCTGAACACGACACAGCCGCAGGCCAGCGCTTCGAGTGGGGGCAGACCAAAGCCCTCGCTCACCCCGCGGCCACGCCAGTACTCGGCCGAGTCGTAGAGGTAAACGCTGGCACTGTTGAACAGAGCCACAAGATCATCCACCCAACCGCTCTGCACCTCAACCGTCAGTCCTCGCGCCCTCAGGGCAGGCACCAACGTGTTGAGCACATAGGGGCTGCTCTTGCGCTGCTGCACCAGCACATCAATCGGGCGTTGTCCGCCCGCAGCGCCCATCAGCCTGGGACGGGCGCCCCGCTCCAGCCACTGGGGTTCGAGAGCATTGGGCACCAGAAAAAGCGGATTCCGCGGTGCCCGGTCGCCCCAATAACCCAGTGTGTTGCGACTCACGGCCACCACCGGAACACCTGGAGGCAGGTCAAAGCCATAGCCGCTGCTGTGGGCCTGATAGAGCACCGGCCGACCCCGCAGCTTCTTCAAGGTGGCTGGCACGTCAAAACCCCAGCTGACCAGCCAGAGTGCCTTGCCGGGAGATGCCTCTTGAGCGATCACGTCATCCAGAAAGGAATGCTTGGCTTCCCGAGCCCGGTAGGTGACGAGCTCAGTGGGACGCAGCCTCCCGAGCAGTCGGGCGGTCTGCAACGCCACGCTCAAACCGCCACAACGAAAACGGGCCCCGGTGCCCGGCACCAGAACCCGAATGGAGTCGATCGTGACGCTGGGGCTCAAGCAGCCAAGGCCTCAGTGCTTCCGGCCCGCTGACGGCGGGTCAGGAAGCCAAAGAGCACCTTGCCGATCGCGGCCACCAGATTGCCCTCAAGCTCCTGGAACATTTTCATGTTGAGGTGGAAGGCATGGTTGGCCTCTTCCACGATCCGGTCGGCCATCGCCTGATCGATCGGCAGCTGATCCATGGCAGCGCGGTAGGTGGTCTTGAAGGCCTTCTCGTCCTCGATGGCAGGGAAGGCATAGAAGTTCAGACCATCGTTGTCAGACAGGTTCATTGCCTTCTGGGCAATGGTCTTGAGGATCTGCCCACCGGAGAGGTCGCCGAGATAGCGGGTGTAGTGATGGCCCACCAGTAGTTCCGGCGCCTCCTGCGCCACCTGACGGATCCGCTCCACATACGCCTGGGCAGCAGGGGTGGCCTTCAGCTGCTGGGCCCAATCGGCACCGAAGTAGTAGGCAAGATCCTGCTCGAGGGCCTCGCGGCGGTTGAGCTCAGGAAAGGCAATCGGAGCAATCACCGGGTTGGAAGACAGGCGTGCCATCTCCTCTTCCATGGCGCTGTACACGAAATACAGATCAGCCACGAGCGTGCGGTAACTCCCCTTATCGACCACACCTTTGAGGAAGCAGCTCACGAAACCGGTGTTCTCGGCCATGGTGTGCGACTTCTTGGTGCCTTCACGCAACTGGGCAGCAAGAGCGACGGACATGAAACGAAGGGTCGGCAGTCGCAAAACCTTAAAAGCCATGCCCGGCTTGTCGGCAACAAGGGTTGCGAAGGGTTACGAGACCGCTGGGAAGAGGTTGTGCAGATCGCGGCAGATCTGTTGCAGCTGAAGCACGCGATCCGGCTGGGGGAGATGCCGCCCAGAGGGCTGCCAATCACCCACAGTGGCCAGCCGCCAGCGCTCGCCGTCGTAGGTCATGCCGCGCATCAGCACCCCCAGCAGGGCACGGTTGCTGTTCAAGCGAAGCTGCAACAACAGACTGCGGCACTCCAGGCGAGGACTCCAACCCGGGAAGTGAAAGGAGAGGTCGAGGGTCTCCTCCTCGCTCCAGCGACGGGTGAGGGGGTCATCCCGCCAGGGGCTGAGGTTGGCGGTCGCCGCAGGGAACTGATCGCGCACCAGCGTGACGGCCGAAGCCAGAGCCTGGGCCAGCACCACACTGTCGACCGCTTCCGCTGCGTTCACCCGCGTGCCATCTCTGTCTCCAGGGTGAAGGATGCCGCTCGGCGCCGCCAGCCGCCGTTACGGTTGCCACCATGATCCTGCGGTCGCTGGGAACCCGAATCAGCCTGTATGGCCTGGTGGGCATCGTGGCCGCCGCCGTGCATGCCTCCGTGCTGATCGGCCTCGGGCTGCTGCTGCCTCTCTGGCTCGCCAATCCCCTGGCCTTCCTTGCCGCCTCCCTGGCGGGCTATCTAGGTCACTCCCGCTTCACCTTCAGGCCGGAAACCGGCGGCGCACGCTTCGCCCGCCGTTGGTTGCTGATCCAATACCTGGTGAATCTGGCGGTGTGCAGCCTGCTGCCGCTGCTGCTGGCGGGCCTGCTGGCGCCGCCCCTGGAACTGGCGGTGCTGGTCTTCACCCCCACCGTGCTCAATGCCCTGATCTGGTCGCGGGCGGCCCACTTCAGCCTGCGCCGGCGCTCCCTCGGCATCCGCCCACGACTGCACGCCGATGATCTGGGCCTGAGCACCGCCACCAATCAAGCCATCCTGGCCCTGGCCGATGCCGGCCGCCTGGACGGCACCAGCCTGCTGGTGAACGGCCCCGCTGCTGTCCAGGGTGCCGCTGACTGGATGAGCCTGAAGGCTCGACGATCCGATCTGCAGCTTTGCCTGCACCTCTGCCTCACCGAGGGACCGAGCTGCGCAGCGCCGGAGCTACTTCCCGATCTGGTGAACAGGCGCGGCCATCTGCAGCTGTCCTTTGGTCAGTGGCTACTGGTCTCCCTGCTGCCCCCGCCCCACCCGCGCCGCCGACGGATCAGCACCCAGCTGGGTCTGGAGATCCAGGCCCAGATCGCCCGTTTCCGTCAGCTGGGCGGCGACGGCCCCATCCATCTGGATGGCCACCAGCACATCCATCTCGTACCGGTCGTCCTCGAGACCGTGCTGGCCCTAGCCGAGCGTGAACGGATCACCTGGCTGCGCAGCACCGAGGAAGCCCTTCCCACCGGCCTGCCGCTCCTCTGCTGGTGGGAAGCCTTGCGACAGGCCGGCCTCCTCAAGTGGCTTGTCCTGCAGCTGCTCAGCCGTCGCGCCAGGCGGCCGATCCGTCGCCGCGGCCTGATCAGCAACCAAGGCTTCGCTGGGGTGCTGTTCACCGGTCAGATGGCGGGCGTCCCCCTGGAGGGCGCCTGGCGGGAGCTGCAGTGCCTTCCCCGCCAGGCCGATCCAGCCGCTGATCACCCGGCAATGGCTCCACTGCTCTTGGCTCACCCCGGCGCCCGCCTCGAGGGGGATCTCAGCGCCGAAGGCTTTGGCCTGTCGCAACCGTTTGCCGCCTCCAGCTGGCGTCAGCGGGAATGGCAGGCGCTCAGTGAATTCGTCGGATGAAGTAGTGGGGACGGCCCTTCGCCTCCACGTAAATGCGGCCGATGTAGTCACCCAACACGCCAATCCCGATCAACTGCAAACCGCCGAGGAACAAGACCGCCACGATCAGCGAGGCATAACCGGGCACATCCACCCCGAAAACCAGGGTGCGCAGAACAATCACAAAGGCGTAAACGAGGCTGACCATCGACACGCCGGCACCGATGCCCGTCCAGACCTTCAAGGGCAGCACGGAGAACGAGAAGATCCCATCCAAGGCATAGCCAAACAGCTTCAACGGGCTCCACGACGTGGTGCCTCCCACCCGGCTGACCCGCTGATACGGCAGTTCAACGCTGCGATAGCCCGTCCAGGGCAGCAGCCCCTTCGAGAAGCGGCTCGACTCGCGCAGGCTGGTGAGCGCCTCCACCACCGGAGCAGCGAGCAGGCGGTAGTCACCGGCACCCTCCTGGAGCTGAATGGAATCCACCAGCTTGTTGAACACCCGGTAGAACCAGGAGGCACTCGCCACCTTCAGGCGTGACTCCTGGTCGCGGTCATCGCGCACCGCCGTCACGATCTCTGCGCCAGAGCGCCACTCCGCCACCATCGCCTCGATCAGCTCCGGCGGATGCTGCAGGTCGGAATCAATCAGCACGGCGGCGGCGCAATGGCCTCGCACTTGATCAAGACCAGCCAACATCGCCGCTTCCTTGCCGAAATTGCGGGTGAGTTCCAGCAGGGTGACCGGCCGATCGGCGTGCCGCTGCTGCCAACGGCGGATCTGAGCCACGGTGCCATCGCGGGAGCCGTCATCGATCAACACCAGTCGCTCCACCCCAGGCACCGCCAGCACCCGCTCGATGAAGCTGGCGATCACCACCTCTTCGTTGAAGCAGGCAGCCACCACCCACACACCATCGCAGTTCGACATCGGGCGGGCGTCGGGTCAGGGCGAACTTTAGGGAGCCTGCTCTGAGTCATAGGCTCGCCACGTCGTGAATGCCGCCCGGCGGCGATCCAGCCATGGCCCAGTTCGAGAAGCTCACCGCCCCCAGCCAGGGCACCCCGATCCGCTTCGAGAACGGTCAGCCGCTGGTGGCCAACGACCCGATCATTCCCTTCATCCGCGGCGATGGCACCGGCGTGGACATCTGGCCGGCCACTCAGAAAGTTCTGGATGCAGCGGTGGCGAAGGCCTACGGCGGCAGCAAGCGGATCGAATGGTTCAAGGTGTACGCGGGCGATGAGGCCTGCGAGCTCTACGGCACCTACCAGTACCTGCCGGAGGACACCCTCGAGGCAATCCGCGCCTATGGCGTGGCCATCAAGGGTCCCCTCACCACACCGGTGGGCGGCGGCATCCGTTCGTTGAATGTGGCCCTGCGCCAGATCTTTGATCTGTATTCCTGCGTGCGTCCCTGTCGCTACTACGCAGGCACCCCCAGCCCCCACAAGCGCCCCCAGGATCTGGACGTGATCGTCTACCGCGAGAACACGGAAGACATCTACATGGGGATCGAATGGGAGGCCGATGACAGCGTTGGCCAGGAGCTGCGCAAGCACCTCAACGAGGTGGTGATCCCCGCCAACGGCAAGCTGGGCAAGCGCCAGATCCCCGAAGGTTCAGGCATCGGCATCAAGCCGGTGAGCAAAGCCGGCAGTCAGCGCCACATCCGCAAGGCGATCCAGCACGCCCTGCGCCTTCAAGGCGACAAGCGCCACGTGACCCTGGTGCACAAGGGCAACATCATGAAGTTCACGGAAGGGGCCTTCCGTGACTGGGGCTATGAACTGGCCACCACCGAGTTCCGCGATGTGTGCATCACCGAGCGGGAGAGCTGGATTCTCGGCAACCTCGAGAAGGATCCCAACCTGAGCGTTCAGGCCAACGCCCGCATGATCGAGCCGGGCTACGACAGCCTCACCCCTGAGAAAAAGGCCGACATCGACGCCGAGGTGCAGGCCGTGATCGACGCCATCGGCAGCAGCCACGGTGGCGGCAAGTGGAAAGCAATGGTGCTGGTCGATGACCGCATCGCCGACAGCATCTTCCAGCAGATCCAGACCCGACCGCAGGAGTATTCGATCCTGGCCACCCTCAACCTGAACGGCGACTACATCTCCGATGCCGCCGCCGCCATGGTGGGCGGCCTGGGCATGGCTCCCGGCGCCAACATCGGCGAAACCGCCGCCATCTTCGAAGCCACCCATGGCACGGCCCCGAAGCATGCCGGGCTTGATCGCATCAATCCGGGTTCGGTGATCCTCAGCGGCGTGATGATGCTGGAGTTCCTGGGCTGGCAGGAGGCCGCCGACCTGATCACGAAGGGGCTCAGCGCCGCCATCGCCGATCAACAGGTGACCTACGACCTGGCCAGGTTGATGGAACCCCAGGTGGAGCCTGTCAGCTGCAGCGGTTTCGCCGAGGCGATCATCGCCCGCTTCTAACTGACGCGGCAGAAGGCGCCAGACTCTGCGGCATGGCTTCTCAGACCCCCCTGCCCGGCCTGCCGACCGGTGTCTCCGACCCCTGCGTGCACTGCGGCTTCTGCCTGCCCACCTGTGCCAGCTACCGGGTGCTGGGAACGGAGATGGATTCGCCACGGGGGCGCATTCACACCCTGAAGGCGATTGAGGCGGGCGAACTGGAGCTCGATGCGACGGTGGCCAGCCATTTCGATAGCTGCCTGGGCTGCTTCGCCTGCGTGAGTGCCTGCCCCTCAGGGGTGCGCTACGACCAGCTCATTGAAGCGACTCGACCAAAACTGAACACGGCCGAGCTGCGCAGTAGCTGGCAGCAAAGCTTCCGCCAGCTGCTCCTGGCGGTGCTGCCCTACCCCCGACGCCTGCGCGCCCTGCTCACCCCCCTCCGCGCCTATGCAGGCGGACCTCTGCAGGCCCTGGCCCGACGGTCCGGGCTGCCACGCCTGCTCGGGCCGCAACTGGAGGCGATGGAGGCGCTGCTACCGCCCCTGGCGCCGGAGGGCTTCGCCGATCGCTTCCCCAAGCTGAATCCGGCTCAGGGGGAACGCCGCGGCCGCGTCGGGCTGGTGCTGGGCTGCGTGCAGCGCTGCTTTGATCCGGCCGTCAATGCGGCGACGGTGGCGGTGCTGCAGGCCAACGGCTTTGACGTCGTGATTCCAGCCGATCAGGGCTGCTGCGGTGCCGTGAGTCATCACCAGGGGCAGCTCGAACAGACCAGGGACCTGGCCAGTGCCCTGGTGAGCCGCTTCGCTGGCGAGGCGCTGGATGCAGTGCTGGTGGCGGCCTCCGGCTGCGGCCACACCATGAAGGCCTACGGCGAGCTTCTGAACGAGGGGCACAGCGGCTTTGCCTGCCCTGTGCTCGATGTGCATGAGTTCCTCGCGGACCGAGGTCTTTCGGAAGCCTTCCGCGCGGCCCTGCAACCCCTGCCGATTGCGGTGGCTTATCACGACGCCTGCCACATGATTCACGGCCAGGGCATCGCCGCCCAGCCAAGGGCGCTGCTGCGTGCCATCCCAGGCCTACAACTGCACGAAGCCATCGAAGCAGGCGTGTGCTGCGGCAGCGCCGGCATCTACAACCTGGTGCAACCGGAGGAGGCCGCTGAACTAGGCCGGATCAAGGCCGACGATCTGAGCGGCACCGGCGCCACTGTCATCGCCAGCGCGAACATCGGCTGCAGCCTGCAGCTGCGTCGCCACCTACAGAAGGGTGGCCCGGAGGTCATGCATCCGATGGAGTTGCTGGCCCGCGCTGCAGGCCTGAACAGCACCTATGAGAAGAGAAATCAAGAGGCTGACAAAGCCTGAACCGACGCAGACTCAGCCCGCCTCCATCAGCCGCCATGCTTCCGCCAGGGTGCTTGCGTCCCCCAGGTTTCCGGGGAAAGTCACGACCGGCAGTCCCTCCACACCAACAGCCTGAGCGCAAGCATCCAGAGGGCGCACCAGCGAGAGGCCTGGGAGCAACTGCCCCTCCAGCTGCACCGCCTCAAGCCTGAGGCCCTCCGCCAGCAGCATGCCGGTGGTGATGCCGCCCTTGCTAATCACGTAGCCCAGCTGGGGGGCCAAGGCTGCCACCAAGCGACCCATCAGCCGCGCCAGCTCCATTCCGAAGGCCAGCCGCCGTTCAAGCGCCGCCTCCCCAGCACCGAAGCTCAACTCTCCGCGACTGGTGAACAACACCGGGGTCCGTCCGGCTGCCAGGGCGCTCTGCAGCTGTGCTCCCCACTCCCGTTCCAGATCCGCCAGCAGCAGATCGGGGCACCCCCCCTCCAGCACCCGGGCGACCCTGGCAACCGGCAACTCCACCCCAAGGCAGCCAGGCTCCTTCAAAAGCTGATGCAGCTGCTGATCCGCCAGGGGCACATGGGAGCCCACCAGCACCAACCCAGGCCGCGGCTGACCGGAGGAGGCGCGTCGACGCAAACCAGCCAGACCAGCTGCGTCGAGGGGTTGAGGACCCAGGGGCCGCACGCCCCCATCCACCAGGCCGTTCAGGAGGCTGGCAGCGGAACGAAACAGAAACCGCTTGCGGCCCCGCAGCGCCTCCACCGCCGCCCCCAACGCCTCCAGTTGTTCCGGCCGCTCCCCATCCACCACCACCGCGCGGTTGCCCTCGAGGGAAGCGAGCCAACCCACCAGCGCCTCAAAACCAGCGGAATCACCCACTGCCCTTGAACCGGCGGCCCTACTCACTGCAGCCTGATCCAACTGGACCCGCCCCAGCCGCGCCACGGACGCGGCCTTGATCTGGCCATCGCTCTTTTCCTCCAGCCAGGCGGCGAGATCACTGGTGCTGTAACCGAACAGGCGATCGCGAGCGAACGCCGTGGTGTGCACCGGCTCACCATGGAGACGATGCACACCATCGACAGTGGTGCGTCCACCGGGCAGGAAGGCGGGCACATGCAAGGTGGCGTCGACCGGCCCCACCAGCCCCTGCCAAGCCTCCGCCAACACCTGGGGTTCCAGCACCCCGTGGCCGCGCAGGGTGGAATCTCCGCGACTCACGAGTTGCACCTGATCCGCTGGGATCCCCTCCGCCGCCAGTGCCTCAGCCAGCGCCGCCACGATCTCGCGGTTGCGTGCCGCCGCCTGGGCCGCCGTCAGCGCCCGGGTATTGGCGAGAAGAAACAACAAGCGCGGGCGTTGACGCAAACCACGGCGCAGACTGTCCAGGTCCCAGCGCAGCAGCAGTGGGCAGCTGTGCAGCGTCTGGGAGCCGGTGGGGTCGTCGTCGATCACCACGATGGTCATGGCACGATCATGGCCTGCACCGCTCTGCCGTCATCACTGCGTCACCGGCCCACCAGCAACTCCACTGCCCCGACTCCAAGGCGGAGCTGCAGTCGCTCGTCAGTGACTGGAACCGGGGAGGGTGCCCCTGGGTGCCCAGCGGTCTAGGCACGAGGCTGACCTGGGGGGCACCGCTGCAGACCCACGCCGCAGGGGAGCCGATCCCAACGCTCAGCACCCGGAACCTGAACCAAATCCTCAACCATTCGGTCGACGACCTGACCGTGACCGTGGAGGCGGGCCTGCCCCTGGCGGCGCTGCAGGCAGCCCTGATGGAACACAACCAGTGGCTGCCGGTGGACTGGCCCTGGGGCAGTGACCCGAGCCATTCCGACGGCTCCGGCAGCATCGGCGGGCTGGTGGCTCGGGGCCTCAGCGGCGGCCTGCGCCACCGGCACATGGGCCTCCGCGACCAGATCATTGGCATCGGCCTGATCCGCAGCGATGGCATCAGCGCCAACGCCGGCGGACGCGTGGTGAAAAACGTGGCCGGCTATGACCTGATGCGCCTGCTCTGCGGCAGCTGGGGCAGCCTGGCCCTGATCCACACCCTCACCCTGCGCACCCAGCCGATCCGTCCGGCCCGGGCCCAACTGCTGGTGCAGGGCGAGCTGGAGGCCCTCGAGGCCTGGCGGGCCGACGTGCTGGCCAGCACCCTGACGCCGGAGTGGATCAACTGGCGGGGTGGTCCCGACCAAGGCTGGTCGATCCGGGCGGGCATCGCCAGCGTCAGTGAGCTGGCCGTGGAGGCCCAGCTGAACCGCCTCGAAGCGCTCGCGCTGCCCCGGCGCCTGAGCGCGGAACGCCACCCCTGGGCGAGCCCACTTCCAACACCGATCCATTCACAGCTGCCTGCTGAGGGAGCGGACGCTGAACCTGGCTGGCTGCTGCGACTGGCCCTGCCACCCGCCCGTGTAAGCGAACTGCTGGCGAGTCAAGAACTGCGCGGCCTGCGGGGTTGGAGCGGAGAGCTGGCGGCAGGAGCAGGCAGCGGTGAGCTCTGGCAGGCCTCAAAACAGCCTTCCGCCCACCATCAGGTGCAGGCGCTGCGCCGCAAGCTCAGCACTCTGGGGGGACAGCTCAGCATTCTGCTGCAACCCAATGCCGGTAACCCAGAGCTGGCCCTGCCCGCCTGGCTCGACGCCCCCTCAAAGCCACTGATCGAGGCGGTGAAGCGGGAATTCGACCCCCTGCAGCAGCTCAGCCGCGGGCGGCTGCCGGGGGTGGCCCAGCCCTTCCTCAGCTGACCGAGTAGCGGCAGGTGAGGGTCTGACTCTGGCCCGGGGCCAGCTCCAGCTTGCGATCACCACTGATCAATGACTGCCGGGGCCCGGTCCAGGGCTCGAGGCACACCATCCGTCGGGGCGGCTCGGTCCAGACCACGGTGAGATCCATCGGATCCAGGTGCTGGAGCTGCAGGCGGGTGCCGGCGGCTTCATCCACAAGGGTCACCGGCCCCGCGGGACGGGTCAGAAAATCAACGCCCTCCGGCAGACGGGCCAGCTGAGTGGCCGTCTCGGCCTCAGCCATCTCCAGATGATTGAGGCAGACCGGTGCCAGGCCCTCGAGCTGGGTCCGGCCCAGATCGGTGACATTGAAGTAAGGATGCAGGCCGAAGCTGAAGGGCATCGCTTCGCCCTCATCGCCGCAATGGCTGATCGTGGTGACGATGTCCAGGGCATCCCGCACCGGACGCACCTCCATCGCCACCAGGAACGCGAACGGGTAGGCCGCCCGGGTCTCCGGGGTGTCGCTCAAGCTGAGGCGAACGCCGCTCTGATCCTCAAGCAGCTGCAGCTGCCAGGGCAGATTGCGGGCGAACCCGTGTTGCTGGAGGGTGTAGTCGCCGCTGGCCAGGGGCAACCGATCGCCAGGCAGGTTGCCGCAGATCGGGAACAGCACCGGAATGCCGCCACGGATGCTCTTAGCCGGATCGGCGTAACGCTCCTGATCGAAATAGAGCAGCTCGCGGCCATTGCAACGCCACTCGCTCACGAGACCGCCACGCTCAGGGACGATCCTGAGGCGATCCCCACTGTCCGGATGCACAAACTCCCAGTGGGCGTAGGGCTCGGACTGCTGGGTGAGCGTCATGGCCATCGATTCCGGAGACCCAAGATTGGCGGGAAACTACCGACCCGCCCACGAATCACGGGTGTTCTGGCTGACATGCCCCGTGACGCGGCAGGTTCGCCAACCAATCCAGCAGGGCGGCATTGACCTGATCAGGCACCTCATCGTGGGGGCAATGCCCGGCCTCCAGCACCACCTCTGTGGTCGACTCCGGCGCATGGCGCTGAAAACTGGCGCGGCGCCCGGCCGCGTTAATCCAGGGATCGCGAATGCCCCAGAGCAGCAGCAAGGGGGCCTGCAGCTGGGCGAACAGCTCATCAAGAGGCTGACCGCGGGGAATGTCAAACACGGTGCGGAACACCCCGAAGGCACCGGGATCAAGGGACGGCCGACGGATCGCTTCCACCAAGGCCTCATCCACATTCGTGCGGTCGATGTACACCTGATTGAGGGTGCGCCGGATCGTGGCCGGACGGCGCAGGTTCTCAAACAGCAGCCGCTGCAACACGGGGCTCTTGAGCAGGGAGGAACCAATCGTCTGACGGGCGATCGCCCCCCAGCCCTGGGGAGGCTTCTGCTCATCGCTGAAAGGGCCGGCAGCATTCAGCAGCACCACCCCACCGGCCTGCTCCCCGAGGGCAGCTCCGGCCGCAAGGGCGGCAAAACCACCCAGGGAGTTGCCAGCGATCACCGTGGGACGGCCGATCCGCTCGCGCACATAGGCCACCAACTGATCGCGCCAGAGGGCACCGCCATAGGCCAGTTCAGCCGGCTTGCTGCTCCGCCCGAAGCCGAGCAGATCAAGGGCATGCACCTCATGGCGGCGGGCCAGCACGGGGATGTTGTGGCGCCAGTGATCCGTGGAGGCACCGAAGCCATGCACCAGCAACAGAGCCGGCTGATCAAGGGCTGCATCAGGCTCCAGGGGGCCCTGCCGCAGGCAGTGCACAGCGTGGCCTTGAAAGCTCCAGGGGGGCAGGTCAGCGCCCTGGTTCCGATCCAAAGCAGCAGCTGGAGCAGGGGTCACCACAATCGCCCGCAAGGCCAGCGATGCTAGACAGCCTTGCCTAGGTGCGGTTCATGCAGGAGTGGAGCGGCGCCATCGGTCCCCTGGCCGATCCAGCGATCCTGAGGGGTGGCCTGTTCTGGGCCCTGGCCCTCTACGTGCCCCTGAGCGGGCCTCTGCAACGGCTGGAGGAGAGCCTGACCCAAGGCCCCCTGAACGGGCAGAGCCAGCAGATCGCTCTGGTGGTCAGCAGCCTGCTGCTGGCTTTGGCCGTGGGCCTTGTGGTGCAGTTGCTGCTGAGCTGGACCCTTGGGCCCGGATGGGGCTCCAGCCTGGCCCTGATCACGGTGGGCTGGAGCCTGTTTCTGCTGCTCGCCCGACGGGAACAGGGCTGAAGCCCACCTTTATGCACGCGATCAGACCAGGCCGACCGGATCGGCCGCGACCTCCTCGTTAACCTGGTCTGCGTCACCAGGCTTGTCTCCCCCGAGCACCAATCGCAACAGGATCGGTGCCAGGAACGTGGTGCCGATCACCATCAGCAGAATCGCCGCCTCAAGAGAGGGTGAAAGCAAACCGGCGCTTGTACCGAGGCCCAGGAAGATCAGGCCCACTTCACCGCGGGGCATCATGCCCAAACCCACCACCAGCCGACGGGTGGGCTTGTCACTGACGAAGGCCCAACCGGCAACGACTTTGCCGATGATGGCCACCACCAAAAGGAAGCCGGCCACGACGAGGGCTGAACGGCTGGAGGGATCGAGGGGGTTGATCACCGACAGGTCCATGCCGGCGCCCACGAGCACAAAGAAGATCGTGGCGAAGAGGGTCACGATCGGCAGCACCGCCTGCTGAATGGCGTGGTTGTGCTTTGAGCCGCTGAGGATCAGGCCGGCAGCGAAGGCCCCCAGTGCGGCCTCCAGGCCGATGGCCGTGGCAGCAAAACAGCTGAGCGAGAGGATCACAAAGGAGGCCACCAAGACTTCGCCCGGGGCCTTGAGCTTGTCGATCAGCCAATCGAAGGCAGGGGCCGCCGTGCGGCTGAGGCCGATCGCTGCCACCACGAAGATCACCGCCGCAGCCACCAGCTTCACGATCGGCGCAATCGCCAAGGAGCCGCCGGTGGCGAGCGATACCACCACCGCCAGGATCACGATCCCGAGGATGTCGTCGAGCACGGCGGCACCGATCACGATTTGCCCCTCGCGGGTTTTGAGATAGCCCAGCTCGCCAAACACACTGGCCGTGATACCGATGCTGGTGGCCGTCATTGAGGCACCGGCAAAGATCGCCGGGATGAGTTCCACATGGAAGAGCGACATCAAGCCGAAGGTGCCGAGAGCGAAGGGGAGCACCACTCCGGCCACGGCCACCGTGAAGGCCTGACCGCCGACGGCGACCAGCTCATCGAGCTCACTCTCCAGTCCGGTGAGAAACAGCAGGGCGTAAAGGCCGAGGGTGGCCACGGCCTGCAGGGAGGGGAAGGTCTCGTTGTAGATCTCGGGAATCGTTTCCGGCGGGATCGCCGCCAAACCGCTGATCAGCGACACAAAACCGCTGCTGAGCTGCGCCTGGGTCTCGGGCGGCACCAGCAGGTGCAGGCCGGAGGCGCCGATGATCACACCTGCCAGAAGCTCCCCGAGAATCGTGGGCAGCTGCAGCCGCACCAGCACCTCCGCCAGGGTGCGAGCCGCCACGAAGATCAGCAGAAAGCGGATGACCCCGATCAGGGTCTCGGCCACCTCCAGGTCATGACTGCTGAGCTGGGTCAGCAGCTCGGGCAGCTGGGCCAGCACAAGGGGGGGAGCCATCCAGGCATCACTTTGAACTGTGGGGGACCTTAAGGGCAAACGTCTCGGGGCGACGCTTCCAGCGAGCAATGGGGCCCAAACCGGCCCGATCAGGACCGTTTGCCACTACACCGTTTGCCATTACACGGTGTCGATGTGCGGTCGTTAACGACCAGGCCAAGGGGCCATGGCTACCTTCCGCGTACGCACCCTGGATTGACAGGCCCATGACGATGACGCCCTATCAGGCCTCAGCCGCGGCCGTGCAGGCGCCCATGGAGGAGGAGCTCCAACGCCTCGACGCCTACTGGCGTGCCGCCAACTATCTGGCCGTTGGCATGATCTACCTGCAGGACAACCCGCTGCTGCGGGAGCCGCTGCGGCCCGAGCACATCAAGAACCGATTGCTCGGTCACTGGGGATCCAGCCCAGGGCAAGCCTTCATCTGGACCCATGCCAACCGGCTGATCAACAAATACGACCTGGACATGATCTACATGTCCGGCCCCGGTCACGGAGCCCCGGGCGCCCGTGGTCCGGTGTACATCGACGGCAGCTACAGCGAGCGCTACCCCGACAAGTCGATGGACGAAGCGGGGCTGAAGAAGTTCTTCAAGATGTTCTCCTTCCCCGGGCACATCGGCAGCCACTGCACCGCCGAGATGCCTGGCTCGATCCATGAAGGCGGTGAGCTCGGCTATGTGCTCTCCCACGCCTGCGGTTCGGTGTTTAACAACCCGGAGCTGATCACGATCGCCTGCGTCGGCGATGGAGAAGCCGAAACCGGTCCCCTGGCCACCAGCTGGCACATCAACAAATTCCTGAACCCGATCCAGGACGGCGCCGTGCTGCCGGTGCTGCATCTGAACGGCTACAAGATCGCCAATCCCTCAATCCTCAGCCGCATCCCCCACGAGGAGCTCGAGAGCCTGCTGCGCGGTTATGGCTGGACGCCCATTTTTGTTGAAGGGTCCGACCCGATGGCCATGCACCGCCAGATGGCGGTGGCGATGGAGCGGTCCGTGCTTGAGATCCGTGCGATCCGCGAGCAAGCCCGCAACAGCGGGGAGGCCTTCCGCCCCAGCTGGCCCATGATCGTGCTGCGCTCCCCCAAAGGCTGGACCGGCCCCCAGGAGATCGACGGCAAAAAAATCGAAAACTTCTGGCGCTCCCATCAGGTGCCGGTGGCAGACGTCAAGACCAACGAGAGCCACCTGCGCCTGCTCGAGGACTGGATGAAGAGCTACCGCCCCTGGGAGCTGTTCGATGACAACGGGGCCGTGCGCGAGGAAATCCGCGCCCTGGCCCCGAAAGGTGAGCGGCGGATGGGCTCCAATCCGCACACGAATGGAGGCGTCCTACGCAAGGCGCTTGTTATGCCCGACCTGCGCAACTTTGAGGTGCCTGTGCCGATGCCGGGCGCCACTGAGAAGGAGAACACCTACCCACTCGGGGAGCTGATCCGCGACCTGATCAGTCTCAATCCAGGCGGCTATCGCCTGTTCGGTCCCGACGAAACTGCCTCCAATCGCCTTCAGGCGGTCTACGGAGCCACCAAGAAAGCCTGGATGGCCGAATTCCTGCCCGAGGACCTCAACGGCAGTGAACTCGCCCGGGATGGCCAGGTGGTGGAGATGCTGTCCGAGCACACCCTGGTGGGAATGATGGATGGCTATCTGCTCACGGGCAGAAACGGCTTCTTCCACACCTATGAGGCCTTCGCCCATGTGGTCGCCTCGATGTTCAACCAGCACTGCAAGTGGCTCGAGCACTGTGAGGAGATCCCTTGGCGCGCCCCGATCGGACCCTGGAACTGCCTGATCTCCTCCACCGTCTGGCGCCAGGACCACAACGGCTTCACCCATCAAGACCCCGGCTTTATCGATCTGGCCGGCAACAAGAAGGGCAGCATCACCCGCGTGTACCTACCTGCCGATGCCAACAGCCTGCTGGCGGTGGCCGAGAAGGCGCTGGTCGAAACCAATGTCGCCAACATCATCGTCTCCGACAAGCAGAAACACCTGCAATATCTGACCCTTGATGAAGCCCGCCGCCATGTGGCCAAGGGCGCCGGCATCTGGGAGTGGGCCTGCAATGACAACTGCAGCAATGAACCGGATGAGCCCGATGTGGTGCTCGCCTCCGCCGGCGATATCCCCACCAAAGAGTGCCTGGCGGCGATCGAAATCCTGCGGGAGCGGATTCCACATCTCAAGGTTCGCTACGTGAATGTGGTCAAGCTGTTCGCCCTCGCGGCACCCAAGGATCACCCCCATGGCCTCAGCGACCTGGACTTCGCCAGCCTGTTCACGCCCAACAAGCCGGTGATCTTCAACTTCCACGGCTATCCCTGGCTGATTCACCGTCTCGCCTACAACCGCCCGAACCACGACAACTTCCACGTGCGTGGTTACAAGGAAAAAGGCAACATCAACACCCCTCTGGAGCTGGCCATCAGCAACCAGATCGACCGCTACAACCTGGTGATCGATGTGATCGACCGGGTGGAGAGTCTCGGCTCCCGCGCCGCCCACGTGAAGGAGCAGATGAAAGACGAGATCCAGAAGCAACGTGCCTACGCCTACGAGCACGGCACCGATGCTCCGGAGATCAACAACTGGCGCTGGAGCCTCGGCCGCTCCTCCTGCAACGCCTGAACTGCATCGCCTGAACTGCCAAGCCCCCCTTCCCCATCGTCCCAGCCATGAGCACCACACCTTCCCAACGCCTCGACCTGCGTCTGCCCACCCCCGGCTGCTACGCCGACCCGGAACGGGCGGGCCTTGACGCTGACTCGGTGTTTGACGGCATGACCGAGCACCTCTTCTTCACGCTCGGCAAGCTGGCTCCCACCGCCAGCCGCCATGACCTCTACATGGCCCTCAGTTATGCGGTGCGTGACCGGCTGATGACCCGCTACCTGGCCAGCCTGGAAGCGATCCGTGCCCAGCCGCAGAAAACCGTCGCTTACCTGTCGGCGGAATTCCTGATTGGCCCCCAGCTCAACAACAACCTCCTCAACCTGGGAATCCAGAAGGAGGCAGAGGAAGCGCTCCAACGTTTTGGCATCGAGTCGCTGCAACAGATCCTCGAGGTCGAGGAGGAGCCCGGGCTGGGCAATGGCGGCCTTGGTCGTCTTGCCGCCTGTTACATGGAATCGCTGGCCAGCCTGCAGGTGCCCGCCACCGGCTATGGCATCCGCTACGAGTTCGGCATCTTCGATCAGCTGATCCGCGACGGCTGGCAGGTGGAGGTCACCGACAAGTGGCTAAAAGGCGGTTGGCCCTGGGAGCTACCCCAGCCGGATGAAGCCTGCTTCGTGGGCTTCGGCGGCCGCACCGAGAGCTACATCGACGACAAAGGCAACTACCGCTCCCGCTGGATCCCAGCCGAGCATGCGATCGGTGTGCCCCACGACGTGCCCGTGCTGGGCTACCGGGTGAACACCTGCGATCGCCTGCGCCTGTGGCGCGCCGATGCCACGGAAAGCTTCGATTTCTATGCCTTCAACATCGGCGATTATTACGGCGCCGTTGAGGAGAAAGTGGGCAGTGAAACCCTCTCCAAGGTGCTGTATCCCAATGACGGCACCGATGAGGGCCGCCGCCTGCGCCTGAAGCAGCAGCACTTCTTCGTGAGCTGCTCGCTGCAGGACATGCTGCGCAGCCTTGACCATCGCGGTCTCAACGTCGAGGACTTCCCCAACTACTGGACCGTTCAGCTCAACGACACCCATCCGGCGATCGCCGTGGCCGAGCTGATGCGTTTGCTGATCGATGACCGCCACCTGGAGTGGGAGAAGGCTTGGGACATCACCAGCCGCTCGGTCGCCTACACCAACCACACCCTGCTGCCTGAGGCGCTGGAGAAGTGGGATCTGAGCCTGTTCGCCGACCTGCTGCCCCGCCACCTGGAGCTGATCTACGAGATCAACCGCCGCTTCCTGCAGCAGGTGCGCCTGCGCTTCCCTGGCAACGACACGATTCAGCGCAAGCTCTCGATCATTGACGAGGAGGGCGGCAAGGCGGTTCGCATGGCCCACCTGGCCACGATTGGCGCCCACCACGTGAATGGCGTGGCCGCTCTTCACTCCGACCTGGTGAAGAGCCAGTTGCTGCCTGAATTCGCCGAGCTGTGGCCGGAAAAATTCACCAACGTGACCAACGGCGTCACCCCCCGCCGCTGGGTGGCCCTCTCCAACCCCGAACTCTCCACCCTGCTGGACGAGCACATCGGCGAGGGCTGGATCACCGACATGGAACAGCTGCGCCGCCTCGAGGAGCGCCAGCATGACCACGGTTTCCTGGAGCACTGGGGCAACACCAAGCTCTCGGTGAAGCGCAAGCTCTCCAGCTACATCCACCGACACACCGGCGTGCTGGTGGACCCCGCCAGCCTGTTTGACGTGCAGGTGAAGCGCATCCACGAGTACAAGCGCCAACACCTCAACGCCCTGCAGGTGATCATGCAGTACCTGCGGATCAAGAACGGCCAGGCCGACGGCATGGCCCCACGCACGGTGATCTTTGGCGGCAAGGCAGCACCGGGCTATTACATGGCCAAGCTGATCATCCGCTTCATCAACGGCATCGCCGAAACGGTGAACGCTGATCCAGACATGGATGGCCGCCTGCGGGTGGTGTTCCTGCCGGATTACAACGTGAAGCTGGGCGAGCAGGTGTATCCGGCGTCGGATCTCTCCGAGCAGATCTCCACCGCCGGCAAGGAAGCCTCCGGCACCGGCAACATGAAATTCGCCATGAACGGTGCGCTCACGATCGGCACCCTCGATGGCGCCAATGTGGAGATCCGCGAGCGGGTGGGCGGCGAAAACTTCTTCCTGTTCGGCAAGACCGTGGAGGAGATCAGTGCCCTCAAGCAAGCGGGCTATCGCCCCTGGGACGTGATTCAGAGTCAGCCCGAGCTCGCCGAGGCGATCCGCCTGGTGGAGATCGGCCACTTCAGCAACGGAGATGGCGACCTATTCCGTCCCCTACTCGACAACCTCACCGGCAGCGATCCCTTCTTCGTGATGGCTGATTTCGCCGACTACCTGCGTGCCCAGGATGAGGTCAGCCGCGCCTGGAGTGACCGCCAGCACTGGAACCGCATGTCGCTGCTGAACACGGCCCGCTCCGGCTTCTTCTCCTCCGATCGTTCGATTCGGGAGTACTGCCAGTCGATCTGGAACGTGCAACCGCTGAACGTGGAGATCACCTGCGACGTGCGCTGATGCTGGATCTCTCCCTGGTGATCAACCTGGGGAGTTCCAGCCTCAAGGCGGCCCTGCTCGATGCGGGCGGGGCCAGCCTCTGGCACGAAGGCCGCAGCCTGGCCCCCGGCGAAGCACTCAAAGACGTGCTCGAGAGCTGGCTGGCCCCGGCACTCCAGCCCCACCGTGCTGCCGTGCGGCGCATCGGCCACCGGATTGTGCATGGCGGCGAACGCTTCACCGCACCAACGCTGATCAGCACGGACATGGAAGCGGCCCTGCAGGCGCTGATCCCGCTGGCCCCGCTGCACAATCCACCGGCGCTTGAAGGGGTGGCCTGGGCTCGGGCCTGGGCGCCCGAGCTTCCCCAATGGGCCTGTTTTGACACGGCTTTCCACAGCACCCTTCCGGATGGGGCCCGCACCTACGCCCTGCCGGCACCGATACGGGCCCGAGGCTTCCGTCGTTTCGGCTTCCATGGCCTCAACCACCAGCACGTGAGCGAGTCGGTGAGCCGGCGCTGGCAGGAGCAAGGGAAGCAGCCCAGCCAGCTGCGTCTGATCAGCGCCCATCTGGGGGCCGGCGCCTCCCTGGCGGCGGTCCAAGGGGGCCGCTGCATCGACACCACCATGGGCTACACGCCCCTCGAAGGTCTGGTGATGGCCACCCGCTGCGGCAGTGTCGATCCCGGTGTGCTGCTGGAACTGATGCGCGAGGGGCACACGGCGGCAGAGCTGGCCGATCAATTGCAGAAGCAGGCAGGGCTGAAGGGCCTGTCAGGTCTGAGCGGCGACATGCGCGAGATCCGTGAACAGGCACTGCAAGGTCATGCCGGAGCGAGCCTGGCCCTGGAGGTGTTCAGGCACCGGCTGCTCCAAGAAATTGGCGCGATGGCCGCCAGCCTTGGCGGAGTGGATGTGCTTGCCCTAACGGGTGGGATTGGGGAGCACGATGGAGCCTTACGCGACGAACTCGCACAAGCGCTGGACTGGATCCCCGAACTGGAGATCCTGGTGGTGCCGGCCGATGAGGAAGGAATGATCGCCAGGCTCTGCGTGCGAGCCGAGACCTGACGACGATCAGCCGCGGTCGGGGAGATCCGGTGTCTGGTGCAGCAGGCGATTGAGCCGCAAACGATCGGCGTTGAGGGGATCCGGGGCGAGCTCACCAGCCAGCTCCTGGAACTTTTGCTCAATATCGTCGGGCACGCGCACATCGAAGATGCGCTCCATCAGTGCCTCGATTGAGAAGAGGTGGGCATTGATGTTTTCCAGGTCGGCCATGGCCTGCTGGATCGCATCGGTCGGCTCTTCGCTGCCACCGACAGGGGTGGCATGGGCCTGGGCCTCTGACGCCCGGGAACCGTGCTGCTTCTGGAGATCTTCGAGCACGCGACCCGAAAGGGTCCGGAAGGCCTGCAAGGCTGCCCAGCTGAGCTCCTGCTGCTGTCGCAGGGTCGGGCATTCGCGGATCAAACGGTCATGCTCCCGGTAGAAGCGTTGACAATCAGGGCATTGACAGGGCTCTTCAGGCACCGCAGACCCTCGAGATCAACGTCCACTATGGCACCTGATCAAGCTGCAAGGGGAGGTTCTCCCGAAAGTCCGCCGTCGTCGTCTCCGTAGCGACCATCAGCGTCTCCCTCCTCGCTGGCACCGGGAAGCGGGATCTCAATCGAGCTCACCACCTGGATCACGTCGCGAAGGCGCATGGAGTCGGCAAACCAGCCCATCGCCTGCTCCGTATCGCCCCTGCGCTCGGCGTCACTGGCCTGGTCCTCATGGGCTTCGGCCAGGAGGGCAAGCCAGCAGAGGCAACGGGCCTGCACCACCGAAAGATCAAGGTCGGTGGGCTGGGAATCGGCGATGCGCTCGCTTTCCTGCTGCACGAGGAGCCTCAGGCGCAGATCGTGAAGCTGGGTCATGGCACCGTGTTCACTACGGCAACGCTAGCGGGAGTGTGGCGTCTGGCTAGTGCACCAAATGTAGTGGCGGCTACCGGACCAGTGATCGAGCTCACGGGGCTGGCGGGACTCGAACCCACGACCTACGGTTTAGGAAACCGTCGCTCTATCCGGCTGAGCTACAGCCCCATCACCCGCCATTATGGGGTTTGAAAGCAGGCGAGGTGGTCGCGATCGAGCCGTCGGCCCAAGGGTTGACGGGCTCGGTTGAGGAAAGTCCGGGCTCCCCGATGGCCAGGCTTGCTGGGTAACGCCCAGTGCGGGTGACCGTGAGGAGAGTGCCACAGAAACACACCGCCGATGGCCCCATGGGGTTCCGCCCCGGGCACAGGCAAGGGTGCAAAGGTGCGGTAAGAGCGCACCAGCAGCATCGAGAGGTGCTGGCTCGGTAAACCCCGGCCGGGAGCAAGGCCCAGGAACGACGGTTGGCCATCTGCCCCGTTCCGCCAACAGCGTGCCGCTCGAGGTCGTCGGCAACGGCGATCCCAGATAGATGACCGCCCCCCTCCTTCGGGAGGGAGAACAGAACCCGGCTTATGTCCTGCTTTCACCCCCTTTGGCGCCGAGGCAGCCTGTTCATCGGAGACAGGCTGCTGATCGCACACTGAACCCTTTCGCTCAACAGGTCTTGCCATGGGCAGCTCAGATCGCCAACAGCAGCTTCAGGCGTTCTGGACTCAACTGCTGCCGGCGAACTCCCCACTGCCAGACGAGGCGCTGCCGAACGAGGCTCTGGCCCAGCTCGATGAGGCCCTCACCCATACCTCAAGCGGTGTGACGCCCCACCATGAGCAGCTGGAGTTTCTCGGTGATGCCGTGTTGCGCCTGGCGGCCAGTGAATTCATTGCTGGGGCCTATCCGCAGATGCCGGTGGGGGAACGCTCCAGCCTGCGGGCCCAGCTGGTGAGTGACCGCTGGCTGGCGGAGCTGGGGGAGACTCTCGGCATCGAACGCTGGTGGCGCATCGGCCCAAAGGCGAGCGGTGATCCCACCGCGGCCGCCACCATTCGCGCCGAGCTCTCTGAAGCGCTGATCGGCGCGATCTACCGGATTGCCGGGATGCAAACAGTGCAAGCTTGGCTGACGCCCCATTGGCAAAGGAGTGCCGAGGCGGTGCTCGCCGACCCCCATCGCGGCAACAGCAAATCCGCCCTGCAGGAGTGGAGCCAGGGCCAGGGGCTGGGACTCCCCCAATACAGCTGCCAGGAGGTGAGTCACCGCCATGGCGATCCCCGTCGCTTCCATTGCTCAGTGACCCTGCCAACGGACCTCAGCGCCGAGGGCTGGGGTGGCTCTAGACGCGAAGCAGAACAGCAGGCTGCGGCTTCACTTCTGGATCAGCTGGTCAGCTGTTGAGCCCCTTCGGCAGACGTGCACCGCACTGATCGCAATGGGCTGCCCGCGGGCGGTGACCACTGCGGCCACAGCTGATGCAGTCGCGCTGGTCCTCCCGGGCCTGATTGATCGTTTCCACAGTGACGATGCCGGTGGGAATGGCGATGATCCCGAAGCCGAGCAACATCACCACCGCCGCCAGCACTCGGCCCAGCACTGTCTGGGGCACGAAATCGCCATACCCGACTGTGGTCATGGTCACAATCGCCCAGTAGACCCCCTGGCCAACGGTCTGGAACTGGGTGTTGGGATGACCGCTCTCGATCACCACCATCAGATACCCCAGCACCACCTGGGTGAGCACAACGAAGAACAGGAAGACGCCGATGCGACGGGCACTGGCACGCAAGGCATGGCCGAGCAGCTGGGCCTCATCGAGAAAGCGCAGCAGCTTGAACACGCGCAGCACCCGGCCGAACTTGAAGATCCAGAGGATCAGTCCACTGCTGATCTGGGGCACAAAAAAGAACAGCACCGCCGAGAGATCGATCAGGCCGTAGAAGCTGCGCAAGTAGGTGATGGGCTTGGGGCTGACCCAGAGATGCAGGACGAAATCCGCCACAAACACCAACAGACAGCCCCGCTCAAGACCAGTGACCCAGCCTGGGATTTCCCCGGCGCTGGCAAGGCGCATCGGATGGGGCTCCACCATCAGGCCGGCCACGCTCGCCAGGATCGTGCCGAAAATGATCAGGTTGTAGAGACGGCCGGCGCGGGTATCGGAGTCGAGGACGACCCGCCGCAACCGTTGACGCAGACCGGCTGCCATGCCCCTCAGGCCGCCTGCAGATCGCGGAGGCGCAGGGTCACGAGCTTGTCCCAGTTGCCGCCTTCAAACAAGACAGCGGCCCGGTCACCACTGATGCGCTGCACGAAACCGGTGTAGCCGTTGTAGATCGAGGTGGCATCCACCACCTTCACCGTGGCGCCGGGGAGGATCGGAGCGGCGGAGGCCATGGATGCGGTCGTCAGTCGTTGATGCATTCTGGCGCAGGAGGCCACGACATAGCCCCGAGGCATGATCAGAGCATCCCCTCCAGCGACTGCCTGTGGCCCCAGCCCCTCAGCCCCCGCCCGCTGAAGCCACGCAGGCCGATGACTGGTTGCCGGTGGGACAGGTCGTGGGCGTTCAGGGGTTGCGGGGCGAGCTGCGGGTGAATCCAGCCAGCGACTTTCCTGAGCGTTTCACGGTGCCGGGGACCCGCTGGTTACGTGGACGCAACGACGCCGTGAAGGCGATTGAGCTGATGGCAGGCCGCCAGCTGCCGGGCAAGAGCCTGTTTGTGGTGCGCTTCGAGGGCATCAACGACCGCACGGCTGCCGAGGAACTGGTGGGTCAGACCCTGCTGGTGCGTGCCGATGACCGGCCTGATCTCGCCGATGGTGAATTTCATCTGCTGGATCTGGTGGGTCTTGAGGTGCGAGTCAACGCCGATGGCGAGACCGGCCGTGAGGCTGTCGGGAGTGAGGCTGTTGGCAGTGAGGCTGTTGGCAGTGAGGTAATCGGCACCGTGACCGATCTGATCAGCGGCGGCAATGACCTGCTTGAAATGGAGCTTCGCGATGGAGGGCGCCGGGTGTTGATCCCCTTCGTGGAGACGATTGTTCCAGAGGTGCACCTGGAGGAGGGCTGGCTGCTGCTGACTCCTCCCCCAGGGCTCCTGGAGCTCTAGACACCAACTCAAAAAGCTGACAGGCCCTAGGGCGCTGCGCGACACTGGCGCCAATCACGGTCAAGCGAACGGTGACCACCCCTCTGATCCCGGTGATCCTCTGCGGCGGCACCGGCACCCGCCTCTGGCCCCTCTCCCGCGCCAGCTATCCCAAGCAGTACTGGCCCCTGGGAGGCAGCGGCGACGAAACCCTGCTGCAGCAGACCCAGCAGCGCCTGGAGGGGATCGAAGCCCTCGGCGCGCCGCTATTGATCTGCAACGACGACCACCGCTTCATCGTGGCCGAGCAGATGCGCCAGATCGATGTGGAACCGGGCGCAATCCTGCTGGAGCCCATGGGCCGCAACACGGCCCCCGCCGTGGCGGTGGCCGCTCTGCAGGCCACAGCCCGCGGTGAGGATCCACTGCTGCTGGTGCTGGCCGCCGACCACGTGATCCGCGACGCCGCCCACTTCCGCAGGGCGATCGAAGCCGGACGCAGCGCAGCAGAAGCCGGACGACTGGTGACCTTCGGGATCGTTCCCACCGCACCGGAGACGGGCTACGGCTACATCGAAGCGGCCGAACCGCTACAGAGCGGCTCCCTCAGCCCGATTCCGATCGCCCGCTTCGTCGAGAAACCCGACCGAGCCACCGCCGAACAATTCCTGGCCAGCGGCCGCTTCACTTGGAACAGCGGCATGTTCCTGTTCAAAGCCAGCGCCATGCTGGCGGAGCTGGAGCGACTGGCCCCGGAGGTGGTGAGCTGCTGCCGCGCCGCCCTGGAGCAGGACGTGGCCGATCTGGACTTCCTGCGCCTCGAGCGGGAGGCCTTCGCCAAGTGCCCCAACGTGGCCATCGATGTGGCGGTGATGGAAAAAACAGCGCTTGGGTCTGTGCTGCCCCTGGCAGCGGGCTGGAGTGATGTGGGCAGCTGGAGTGCGCTGTGGGACACCGCCGATCGCGATGACGACGGCAACGTGCTGCGCGGCCGCGTGATCAGCGAGGGCAGCCGCAACTGCTACCTGCGCAGCGAACACCGCCTGGTGGTGGGGCTGGGGGTGGAGAACCTGGTGGTGGTCGAAACCGACGATGCCGTGTTGATCGCCAATCGCAGCCAAGCGCAGAACGTGAAGACAATCGTGAAGCAGCTGGAGGCCGACGGCAGCCCGGAGGGCAAGGCCCACCGCAAGATCTATCGGCCCTGGGGCTCTTACACCGGAGTGGTGGAGGACCATCGCTGGCAGGTGAAACGAATCTCCGTGAAACCAGGCGCCAGCCTCTCCCTGCAAATGCACCACCACCGAGCCGAGCACTGGATTGTGGTGAAGGGCACGGCCCTTGTGGAACGGGATGGCGAACAGCAGCTGATCGGCGAAAACCAGAGCACTTACATTCCCTTGGGCTGCAAACACCGACTCAGCAACCCTGGCCGCATCCCCGTGGAGATGATCGAGGTGCAGAGCGGTGCCTATCTCGGCGAAGATGACATCGTGCGTTTCGACGACATCTACGGCCGCAGTGATCCGACTGCGGCTGCCGTCAGCCAGGCCTCACTCACTCAACCGTGACGCTTTTGGCCAGGTTGCGGGGTTGATCCACATCCAGGCCCCGATGGGCGGCAATGTGATAGCTCAGCAGTTGCATGGGCACGACCGTGAGCAGGGGGCTGATCCACTCGCTCACCTCTGGCACCGCAAGCAACGCGTCAAACAACGCCGTATCGGGTCCTTCAGGCGCCACACCGATCAGCTGGGCATCTCGGGCCTTCGCCTCCTGGGCATTGCTGAGCACTTTCTCGAAGACCACCCCCGGCATTGCGATCGAGACCACCGGCACGCGGGCATCGAGCAGCGCGATCGGACCATGCTTCATTTCACCGGCGGGGTAGCCCTCAGCGTGGATGTAGCTGATCTCCTTGAGCTTCAAGGCCCCCTCAAGCGCAATCGGATAGTTGATGCCACGACCGAGGAAGATCACGTCCTGGGTCTCGGCAAAGCGATGGGCCAGCGCTTCTGAATCACGGTCGTGCCGCTCCACAAGAGCCCGAAGCTGGCTGGGCAGCTGCCTCAGCTCCTCCACCAAGTTCTGGAGCTCAGAGCCTGAGCGACTGCCGCGCCGAGCCGCAAAGGCGAGGGCAAGTGCATAGAAGGCCAGCAACTGGCCGAGGAAGGTTTTGGTGGCCGCCACACCCACCTCAATGCCGGCACCGATGTCGAGAATGTGCTCCACCTGACGGGCCAGGGAACTCTCTGGCCGATTGGTGATCCCCAACTGCCGCGGGGCGAAACTGACGTCGCCATGGGCCCTGCGGCGCTCCGCTTCCATCGCCAGAGCCGCGAGAGTATCGGCGGTTTCGCCTGACTGGGTCACACCAATGGTGAGCGTGTGAGGCGCCAGCGGCGGCGGCGCGTAGCGGAATTCGCTGGCATAAAACACGCTGGTGGGCAGTCCAGCGAACTGCTCGAGCAGGTAAGCGCCCACCAAAGCGGCATGGCGACTGGTGCCACAGGCCAAGATCTGGATCCGCTCAATGCCGCTGTAAAACGACTCGTCAAAGGGGAGCGCCACCGGATTCGTCGCTGTCAGACCACTGGGCAGATGGCGGGCCACCCACAGTTCGGCTGTTTCCGGTTGCTCATGAATCTCCTTGAGCATGAAGTGACGGAAATGGCGCTTGTCGGCCACGTGATCTGAACCACTCAGCAGCGTTGGTGATCGCTGCTGCCGTTGCCCGTCGGCGTCGTAGAGCTCGATCCCTAGGGGACTGAGCAGGGCCACTTCCCCATCCTCCATCGGCAGGATCGTGCGGGTGATTCCCGCCAGAGCCGGGGTATCGCTAGCGCAGACAAACTCCCCCTCTCCGAGGCCGATCAACAGCGGCGCCGCCTTGCGGGCCACCACCAAGGCACCCGGGACGTCGGCCCACACCACCGCCAGGGCATAGGCACCATGCAACCGCGGCAGCACGGCCTGCACTGCTTCCAGCAGCAGAGCACCATCAGCGGACCGGCCAGCGGCCTTGAAACTCGACAGTTGGGCACTGATCAGATGCGGAATCACCTCCGTATCGGTCTCGGATCGGAAGTGCACTCCGGCTGCGGTCAGCTCTTCACGCAGGCTGCGGTGATTTTCAATGATGCCGTTCTGCACCACGGCAACCCGGCCACTGCCGTCGCTGTGGGGGTGAGCGTTGTGCTCCTCGGGTTTGCCGTGGGTGGCCCACCGGGTGTGACCGATCCCACAGAGCCCGGGGGCGCCGTCGGCCTCCACCTTGGCGGTGAGATGCACCAGCTTCCCCTTCGCCCTCAGGCAATGCAACGCTCCGTTCTCAACGGTGGCGATTCCGGCGGAGTCGTAGCCGCGATATTCCAACTGACGCAAGCCCTCAAGCAGCAGGGGAGCTGCCTCACGCGAGCCGATCACCGCAACGATTCCGCACATATAAAAAAAGCCCGGCGATTGCCGGGCTGAGCTTATGGCCGGAGAGGCTCCAATCAGTAGGCGAGACCCATGCTGCGGCTGGTCTCATCACCCAGATAAACGCGGATGCTGAGGAAGTCGGTGGGACAGGCGGTTTCACAACGCTTGCAACCCACGCAATCCTCGGTGCGAGGGGAGGATGCGATCTGGCTGGCCTTACAGCCGTCCCAAGGCACCATTTCGAGCACGTCCAGAGGGCAGGCCCGCACGCACTGGGTGCAGCCGATGCAGGTGTCGTAGATCTTGACGGCGTGGGACATGTGCCCGTTCCTGAACAGATGGCTTGGCGTCAAGGTACCCGCAGCAAGCTCAGCTGAACCGCCGGTAACGGTCGGCCGTCACCGTTGTTAACGACCGCTTGCCCAGCCCGTAGGATGCGTCGTCCCGTCTTCACGGCCATGTCCCAGGAAGCGATCCTCGAAAAAGTCCGTTCGATCGTGGCGGAGCAACTCAGCGTTGATGCCGGCGACGTGAAGCCGGAATCCAACTTTCAAAACGATCTCGGCGCCGACTCCCTCGACACCGTCGAGCTGGTGATGGCCCTGGAAGAAGCCTTCGACATCGAAATCCCCGATGAGGCTGCTGAAGGCATCACCACCGTCGGCGACGCCGTCAAGTACATCGAAGACAAGCAGGCCTGAGGTTTCCGGATGGTGGAGGGTCTCCAACGCGTCGTGGTCACCGGCCTCGGCGCGGTGACACCGATCGGCAACACCGTTGCCGACTATTGGACTGGTCTGACCTCCGGCAAGAACGGAGTGGCGCCGATCACCCTGTTCGACGCCAGCGCCCACGCCTGCCGCTTCGCAGCCGAGGTCAAGGACTTCGACCCCAGCGGCTACCTTGAAGCCAAAGAGGCGAAGCGCTGGGACAGGTTTTGCAAGTTCGGTGTTGTCGCCGCCAAGCAGGCGCTTGCTGATGCCGGTCTCGAGATCAACGAATCGAACGCCGAGCGCATCGGTATCAGCATCGGTTCGGGCGTCGGCGGCCTGCTGACCATGGAGACCCAGGCCCATGTGCTGGCTGACAAGGGCCCAAGCCGTGTGAGCCCTTTCACGGTGCCGATGATGATCCCCAACATGGCCACAGGCCTGGCGGCGATCGCCCTCGGCGCCAAGGGGCCCAGTTCCGCTGTCGCCACCGCTTGCGCAGCTGGATCCAACGCGATCGGAGATGCCTTCCGCATCCTGCAGCTCGGCAAAGCCGACGCCATGATCTGCGGTGGTGCTGAATCGGCGATCACTCCTCTGGGTGTTGCCGGTTTCGCCAGCGCCAAAGCCCTGTCCTTCCGCAACGACGACCCGGCCACCGCCAGTCGTCCCTTTGACCGGGAGCGGGATGGCTTTGTGATCGGTGAAGGCGCGGGCATTCTCGTTCTCGAAACCCTGGCCCACGCGCAAGCCCGGGGGGCCACGGTGCTGGCGGAACTGGTGGGTTATGGCACCACCTGCGATGCCCACCACATCACCGCCCCCACCCCGGGCGGTGTCGGTGGAGCGGCCGCCATCAAACTCGCCCTGGCTGATGCAGGGCTGGCCCCCGAGAGCGTTGGCTACGTCAACGCCCACGGCACCAGCACCCCCGCCAATGACAGCAACGAAACTGCGGCGATCAAGAGCGCCCTCGGCGCCCGTGCCCTGCAGATTCCCGTGAGCTCCACCAAATCGATGACCGGCCACCTGCTCGGAGGCTCCGGTGGCATCGAAGCGGTGGCCAGCGTGCTCGCGATCCGCCATGGGGTTGTCCCCCCCACCATCAACTACGCCAACCCGGATCCCGACTGTGATCTGGATGTCGTACCGAACACCGCCCGTGAAGCCACACTGGATGCGGTGCTCTCCAACTCCTTCGGCTTCGGCGGCCACAACGTCTGCCTTGCCTTCCGTCGCATCGGCTGATTCAGCCCTGCGTTCCCGTCCCAGTATCCCGTCAACACGCCATGGTCGCCGCGCCCGCTTCCCTCGACACGCTCTGCATCAACAGCATCCGCATGCTGGCTGTCGATGCCATTAACAAGTCCAAGAGCGGCCACCCCGGTCTGCCCATGGGCTGTGCACCGATGGGTTACACCCTCTGGGACAAGTTCCTGAAGCACAACCCCAAGAACCCCCAGTGGTTCAACCGTGACCGCTTCGTTCTGTCCGCCGGTCACGGCTGCATGCTGCTCTATGCGCTGCTTCACCTCACCGGTTACGACTCGGTGACGATCGACGACATCAAACAGTTCCGCCAGTGGGGCTCCAAAACTCCCGGTCACCCCGAAACCTTCGAAACCCCCGGGGTTGAAGTGACCACCGGTCCTCTGGGTGCGGGGATCTCCAACGCCGTCGGCCTGGCCATTGCCGAGTCGCACCTGGCCGCCAAGTTCAACAAGCCCGGCGCCGCCCTGGTGGATCACTACACCTACGTGATCATGGGCGACGGCTGTAATCAGGAAGGTGTGGCCTCCGAAGCCGCCTCCCTGGCCGGGCACCTGAAGCTGGGCAAGCTGATCGCCCTGTATGACGACAACCACATCACCATCGATGGACGCACCGATGTGTCCTTCACTGAAGATGTGCTCAAGCGCTACGAGGCCTACGGCTGGCACGTGCAGCATGTGGCAGATGGCAACACCGATGTGAACGCCATCAGCAAGGCGATCGAAGCGGCCAAGGCCGTCACCGACAAGCCGTCGATCATCAAGGTGACCACCACCATCGGCTACGGCTCCCCCAACAAGAGCGACACCGCCGGCGTGCATGGCGCTCCTTTGGGTGAAGACGAGACCGCATTGACCCGCCAACAACTGGGCTGGGAGTACGGCCCCTTTGAAGTGCCCCAGGAGGCCTACGACCAGTTCCGTCAGGCCATTGAGCGCGGAGCCAGCCTTGAAGCGGAGTGGAATCAGACCCTGGCGACCTACCGGAGCCAGTACCCCGCCGAAGCTGCCGTGTTCGAGCGGATGCTGCGCGGTGAACTGCCCCAGGGTTGGGACAAGGACCTGCCCACCTACACCCCTGCAGACGGTGGCCTGGCCACCCGTAAGCACTCCCAGATCTGCCTGGGTGCTCTGGGTCCCAACCTGCCTGAACTGATCGGCGGCTCCGCCGACCTCACCCACTCCAACTACACCGACATCAAGGGCGAAACCGGCTCTTACCAGCCCGAAACCCCTGAGAAGCGCTACCTGCACTTCGGTGTACGCGAGCACGCGATGGCGGCCATCCTCAATGGCATCGCCTATCACAACAGTGGCCTGATCCCCTACGGCGGCACCTTCCTGGTGTTCGCCGACTACATGCGCGGCTCCATGCGCCTCTCGGCCCTGAGCGAACTGGGTGTGATCTACGTGTTAACCCACGATTCCATCGGCGTCGGCGAAGACGGCCCCACCCACCAGCCGATCGAGACCATCCCCTCCCTGCGGGCGATGCCCAACCTGCTGGTGTTCCGCCCTGGTGACGGCAACGAAACCAGCGGTGCTTACAAACTGGCGATCGAGAACCGCAAGCGCCCCAGCGCCCTTTGCCTCAGCCGCCAGAACATGGCGAACCAGGCCAACTCGTCGATCGAGAAGGTCGCCCACGGCGGCTACATCCTCGAAGACTGCGAGGGCACCCCTGAGCTGATCCTGATCGGCACCGGCACCGAGCTCGACCTCTGCGTGCAGGCGGCCAAACAGCTCAGCGCAGAAGGTCGCAAGGTGCGCGTCGTATCCATGCCCTGCGTGGAACTCTTCGATGAGCAGAGCGATGCCTACAAGGAGCAGGTGCTCCCCGCAGCCGTACGCAAGCGCATCGTGGTGGAAGCAGCTGAAAGCTTCGGTTGGCACCGCTTCATCGGCCTTGATGGAGACAGCGTCACCATGAATCGCTTCGGTGCTTCGGCCCCTGGCGGCACCTGCATGGAGAAGTTCGGCTTCACCGTGGAGAACGTCGTGGCAAAATCCAAGGCCCTACTCGGTTGACTTAATGCCTGTGAATTCAGAGAACTCACAGGCTGATCAAGCGATCCCATCGCCCCCCGGTGCCCTGAGGCAGCGGGGGGTTTTGACTGATGCTGGCGAAGCAACGGATCAGATACCACCCCGCGGCAAGCGTCGCGGACAGAAACGACGCTTCGGCGCAGCAGGACTCTGCAATGTCCTCGTCACCAACCTTGTGCTGCAAATGCTTCTAGCGAGCAACAGCGTCAGCGTGCTCGCGGCCACATTGATCAGCCAAGCCATTAACACGGGCTTTGGCTACACGATTTACGGCAAAGTCGTGTTCCAAGCCAAAGGATTGCGCAACCATCAGCCAATCCTCCGCTACCTGGCTCTGATGACAACCATGTGGCTACTCAACACTGCGGGGATTGATATCGGCACCACACTAGGTTTCAGCAAAAATATTGCAGCTGCAGCACTAATACCATGCCTAGCCGTGCTATCGTACGGCGCACAAAAATATTGGGTATTTAAATAATGAAGCTAAGCATTATTATCCCCTGCTACAACGAAGCAGCCACGATCATTTCACTCATTGAAGCTGTCAAAAAGGCGCCGATAAGCGATCGAGAAATTATCATCGTTGATGATGGCTCCAGCGATGGAACACGGGATATCCTCGCAACAATCAAAGACCATGAAATCCGCGTGGTCTTCCACGACAAGAACCAAGGGAAGGGAGCGGCATTAAGAACAGGCTTCCAGAAGGCCACCGGGGATATCTGCATCGTTCAGGATGCGGATCTTGAATACGATCCCCAGGAGTTCCCAATTGTCATTCAACCGATTGTGGATGGCAAAGCTGACGTTGTCTTCGGCAGTCGCTTTCAAAGTGGCCGGCCACACCGGGTTGTGTATTTCTGGCACAGGGTCGGCAATGGCGTGCTCACCCTAATGAGCAATTTCTTCACAGATCTGAACCTTTCAGACATGGAGACCTGCTACAAGGCATTCAGGCGCGAGGTGATTCAAGCAATCAACATCTGCGAAAACAGGTTCGGCTTTGAGCCAGAAGTGACAGCCAAAATCTCAAAAATGAATCTTCGCATCTATGAAGTGGGCATCTCTTACTACGGCCGCACCTACGATGAAGGCAAGAAAATCGGCTGGAGAGATGGATTCCGCGCGATCTACTGCATCCTGAAATACAATCTTTGGGCCCAACGCTAGGCGCATCATGCGAATGACACGCAATCTGATCACAGGCGGCGCGGGCTTCCTTGGCTCTCACCTGACCGACCGGCTAATGCAAGCCGGAGAAGAGGTGATCTGCCTCGACAACTATTTCACGGGACGCAAAACCAATATCTCCCAGTGGATCGGCCATCCACGCTTTGAACTGATCCGCCATGACGTAACGGAACCAATCCGACTGGAAGTCGACCGCATCTGGCATCTAGCTTGCCCAGCTTCGCCGGTTCACTATCAGTTTAATCCGATCAAAACGGCCAAAACCAGTTTTTTAGGCACCTACAACATGCTCGGCCTGGCGCGGCGCGTGGGAGCACGCCTACTTTTAGCGAGCACCAGTGAGGTGTATGGCGATCCAGAAGTGCACCCGCAACCCGAAAGCTATCGAGGTTGCGTGAACACGATCGGGATCCGCAGCTGTTACGACGAAGGCAAACGCATCGCCGAAACCCTTTGCTTCGATTATCAACGCATGCATGGCACTGAAATTCGCGTCATGCGCATTTTCAATACTTACGGGCCGCGCATGCTGCCCGACGACGGGCGGGTGGTGAGCAACTTCATTATGCAAGCGCTGCAAGGACAACCCCTCACTCTCTACGGCGATGGCAGCCAGACCCGCTCCTTCTGCTATGTGGATGATCTGATTGAAGGCATGATCCGCCTGATGAACGGCAACCACACAGGCCCCATCAATATCGGCAATCCGGGTGAGTTCAGCATCCGCCAGCTGGCTGAACTGGTGCGCGAACGCATCAATCCTAAGCTCGAACTGATCACAAAACCTCTCCCCCAGGACGATCCACTCCAACGCCAGCCGATCATTGATCTCGCCAGACAGGAGCTGGGATGGGAACCCAAGATCTCGCTTCAAGAGGGTCTGGACCCCACGATTGCCTGGTTCAGGGAATGCCTTTGAGATTCAAGAGCGCGTCACATCTGTTCTTTCACTGGCTAGCCATTCCTGGCCTCGCAATCGGGATGACGCTCTGGCCGACCCTCTCCAGTGGACTCGCGCAATTTCAAACAGATTCTGGCGATACTCTCCTCAACCTGTATTTCCTTGAGCATGCTTACAGGCATTTCATTGATTTTCAGATTTTTAAATCAGCGCACTTTTGGTCACCAGACTTTTTTTGGCCGATTCAAGATACTCTCGCCTGGAGTGATCATCTTCTCGGTCCCAGCGTGATCTACGGAGCCTTCCGTTCATTCTGCGATCCATTTCAAAGCTATGTGGGATGGATTACCACGACCCTGTGGCTGAACTACTTAGCCATCCGCCATGCCGCCAAACGCATTGCTCCAGAGACCCAACCAGTCTGGATCAGCATTGCGGCACTCGTCACCAGTTTCAGCCCTGTTATCACCCAACAGTTAGGTCATCCCCAGCTGCTCAGCCTCTTTCTGATCGGCCCAATTCTCTGGCTCTGCCATCGGTTGATTCAGGAGCCGCCAGTCGATTTCACGATCAGTGACTGGCTTCTGTTGGGCTCCTGGCTTCTGGCCAATGGCTTCTTCAATATCTACATCTTTGTGTATGCCTGTTATGGCGTTTTGATCGCCAGCGCTATTCACCTCTCAAAGCGTTTTCATCAACACCGGTTCAGGCTGAAGCACGGACAACGGCTATGGGTTCATACAACACTACTGCTTGCCTGCATTGGTCTCAACGTAACAATTTACCTCCCCTATCTGCAAACACTAAAGACCTTCGGCAAAAGGGATATAGGAGAAATCATCAATAATCTCCCCAAGATTGCAAGCTGGCTGTTCGGGAGTGATCAATGGCTCCTCCAGCCACCATTGACCGCGGCCAATACAAATCCTGACTGGGTTTATGGCGCCGAACAGGAACTGTTTCCGGGCTGGAGCCTGCTGATCTTGTTCGCAGCTGTCCTGCTGACAGCGATCGCGCAGAGAAAAGCCAGCCCGAACCCCCTACGGATCTGGTTAATCGCCATCGGGGCCATGGTGATACTGAGCCTCTCCTTCAAGGGATTCAGCCTCTGGATCATCATCAGCAAACTGCTGCCAGGTGCCAGCTCCCTGCGCGCCTCCAGCCGCGTGGCCATGGTGATCGTGCTGTATGCGGCTCCGGCAATCGCCCTCGCCGCTGGGTATTGGCAGCGGCGAGGCATTCAGCGTTGGCAGCCGATCGCAGCACTGCTGGCACTGATCGGCAGCTTTGTTGGGATCTGGCCGAAGGGTCAGCCCTCCTTTTCGCTCACGGCCTGGCAGCAGGAGAACAACGCCATCAGTGCTGCCTTGAGCACAAGCGACTGTGATCTGTTCTGGCACGAGTGGAGCGACCAACCGCCATGGCGAGGCCAGGTAATGGCCATGCATGCCCAGAGACGCACTGGAATTCCAACCTTGAATGGCTACAGCGGTCACTTCCCCAAGACCGATTGGCCATACGCCGAACCCTCTGGTATCGGTGCCTATTCATGGCTGGCCCTGAGCAAGCCGGAACAACACCACCGACTGAAACCTGCCCATGGCAAAGAAAAAACCCGTTGCATCGTGAACTACGACACCTCCCTGCAAGAGGCAAGGATCCGAACAATCAAAGATCACCAGGGCATCCCCTCAGAACTCGAGACCAGAAGCGAGCCGAATCAGATCATTTATGCGGCGACAGGGATCGAGGCCGGAAAAGATCTGAACCAGCGGCTTTACGTTCGCTCCAAACCTCGCGATGGCGACTGGAGTGCCTGGACATTGCTGATACGGGACGGCCAGCCAATCCCCGCTGAACGTGGCGATTATCAAATCACACACATTGCAAAGCGTGGCAACCGCCTGGAGATAACAGATAGCAACAGCAAAGAAGGAATGTCCTACATCTGGATAGTAGACAAAAAAACAGGGGTCTTTGTCTCTCAGATCCCTAAAGCAATCAAAAAGCTTTGATTAATCAGCCTTCTCCATCTTCACGCCAGCCAGTTCGGCGCCACCTCGAGCCTTCAGCACCTCTTCCAGGCCTTCGATATCGGCATCGGTGATCTTGGTCTGCATCGGGCAGTGCTTCGGTCCACACATCGAACAGAACTCGGCCTGCTTGTAGATATCCGCCGGCAGGGTTTCGTCGTGATATTCCTTGGCACGCTCGGGATCGAGTGACAACTCAAACTGTTTGTTCCAATCGAAGTTGTAGCGAGCCCGGCTGAGTTCATCGTCGCGGTCACGGGCACCAGGGCGGTGACGGGCAATATCCGCCGCATGGGCCGCAATCTTGTAGGCGATCAGGCCTTCACGCACGTCTTCGGCATTGGGCAGACCCAGGTGCTCCTTGGGGGTCACGTAGCAAAGCATCGCCGTGCCATGCCAACCGGCCATCGCCGCACCGATCGCTGAGGTGATGTGGTCGTAACCGGGAGCGATATCGGTGACTAGGGGGCCGAGCACATAGAAGGGCGCTTCGTTGCACTCCTCCATCTGCTTTTTCACGTTGAACTCGATCTGATCGAGGGGGACATGGCCCGGACCCTCCACCATCACCTGCACATCGTGGGTCCAAGCGCGACGGGTCAGTTCACCCAGGGTGTGGAGTTCGGCCAGCTGCGCCGCATCCGAGGCATCGTGCTGACAGCCGGGCCGCAATGAATCACCCAGCGAGAAGGTGCAGTCGTAGCGCTTGAAGATCTCGCAGATGTCATCAAAGCGGGTGTAGAGCGGGTTCTGGCGATGGTGATAGAGCATCCACTGCGCCAGGATGCCGCCGCCACGGCTCACAATCCCGGTGATGCGGCCCTTCACCTTGGGAAGGTGTTCAATCAGCAGACCAGCGTGGATGGTCTGGTAATCAACGCCTTGCTGGCAGTGCTTCTCGATGATGTGCAGGAAGTCGTCTTCATCGAGCTTCTCGATCGAGCCGTGCACACTCTCTAAGGCCTGATACACGGGCACCGTGCCGATCGGCACCGGCGATGCATTGATGATCGCCGTGCGCACCTCATCCAGGTTCACACCACCGGTGGAGAGATCCATCACCGTGTCGGCGCCATATTTGACCGCCAACTTGAGTTTCTTCACCTCCTCTTCCGCATCGGAGGCATTCGGGGAGGCACCGATGTTGGCGTTCACCTTGCACTTGCTGGCGATGCCGATCGCCATCGGCTCCAGGTTGGTGTGATTGATGTTGGCCGGGATGATCATGCGGCCCCGGGCCACCTCTTCCATCACCAGCGACTCGGGCAGGTTCTCTCGCTTGGCCACATGGGCCATCTCCTCGGTCACCACCCCTTGGCGGGCGTAGTGCATCTGCGACACATTGGCCTGGCCCTGGCGGGCGGCAACCCAGGAAGCACGCATGATCGAATCGGCGACGGGATAGCCAGAGGTGGGCTGCAGCCCGGGATCACGCTTGGTCACTTCCCTGCGCCGGCATGACCCGGATCAGGTGCGGAGGGTGTGATCTCAGCCCGATCAGTCGCAAGCGACCTGGGCACCCCTAGTGGTGCCGGAACGGTAGCAAGAGTCGCGTCAAAGAGGTGCTCAGCCCCCCTGCAGGCCATTCAGGGCCGCTGCTACCACCCGGTGATCCGTGTCCTGCTGCAGCGGTTGAAGCAGGGCCCGGGCCTGGCTGCCAACGTCATCGGCGGCTTGCTCCCGCACCAGCCGGCCCAGGATCTCGGCGCCGCCCACCCGCACGGTGCCGTCGCCATCCTCAATCGCCAGCTGGCCGAGCTCGAGCAACCAGGCGGGATCAATCCCAGGCTGCTCCGCCAGGGCCGAGAGGATGCTGCAACGCACGAGCCAGGCGTTGTCGGCAGCAAAGCTGTCCCGCAGCAGGGGCCAGGCCCGCTTCACGCCGTAGCTGGCGAGGGAATTGGCCGCTTCCGCGCGCACATTCGCGTCCTCGTCGTTCCGCAGCAGCCGCTCGAGCAGCGCCCAGCCCGCCTCGCTGCGGCGAACCCCCAAGCCGCTGCAGCTGAGCGAGCGCACCAGAAAGGCCTCCTGCTCTGCGCCAAGCAGCAACAGCGGCACCACCACGGTCTCGGTCTGATCCTCGGGGAACTCCCTCAGAGTCGCCAGGGCGGGCATGGCCCGCATCGGGTCACCGGAGACAATCGCCTCGCGCAGGGTTGCCGCATCGGGGCAGGGTCTGTCGTCGGGTTGGGCAGCCATCAGTCGCGCTCCTGGGATGGGCGTTCGGCCCGGGTGCTGCGCAGGGCGATCAACAAGCGCTGACGCCGGCGTCGACGGCCCACCAGGGCGCTGGTCACCAGGGTGATGCCCACCACAATCGCAGGCAGGGCCTGCAGGCGGTCTTGCCCCTGGCGCAAGAACAGCGCCACCAACCCCAGCAACACCAACAGAGGCGCCGCCAGCGACAGCCACACATGGCCCAAGGATCGGATGCGCGAGCTCACGGAGCCTCCGCGGGAATGGGAGCGTTCATCCAGGCCAGCAGGGTGGAGGTGAGCACGCGAATGCCGACCCCCAGGCTGGCTTCATCCGGCAGGAAACGACCGTTATGAAGGGGCGCACATCCATCCGGACCCGCCACACCCAACCGGAACATGCTGCCCGGCAGCTCCTGCACCAGCTCCGCGAAATCCTCCGCACCAAGGGACGGGTGCTCCAGGCGCTGCACCTGGGCGCGACCGATCTGTTCGATGGCACAGCGTTCGAGCAGATCCGTGAGGCCTGGATGGTTGTGCACCGGAGGGGCGATGCAGCGATAGCTGACGGTGGCGGTAGCCCCGAAGCTGGAGCAGATCGCCTGCACCGTGTCTTCGATCCAGGCCGGCAGCCGACCGTGCAGATCGCAATCCAGGCAGCGCAGGGTGCCGAGCAGGCGCACCCGATCGGCGATCACGTTGAAGGCTTTGCCGCCCTCGATCCGCCCAAAGCTCACCACCACGGGATGCAGGGCATCCAGGCGGCGACTGATCGCCTCCTGCAGGCCAGTCACCACCCGGGCGGCGATCCAGATCGCATCCACCGACTGGTGGGGCCGGGCACCGTGCCCCCCCTCACCGATCACCTCGATCTCCAGTTCCCCTGCCGCTGCCGTGAGGCTGCCGCTGCGCACCCCGATCGTTCCCACCGCAAGGGACGGAAACACATGCACGCCGTAGAGGGCTGAGAGACCCTCCAGGGCCCCATCGTCACGCATCCAGCGGGCCCCTTGGGCCAGCTCTTCGGCGGGCTGAAACAACAGCCGCACCCCGCAGGGCAGAGGCGACTCAGCCGCCAGCAAACGGGCCACCCCAAGGCCGATGCAGGTGTGCAGGTCATGGCCGCAGGCGTGCATCACCCCCTGACGGCGGGACGCATAGGCCAGCCCCGTGCGCTCCTCGACAGGCAGGGCATCCATATCCACCCGCAGGCCAACCCTTGGCCCCTCAGACGGACCAAGGTCGGCCACCACACCGGTACGCCCCACCCCTTCGCGCACCCGCCAACCGTGCTGGCGCAGTTCCCCCGCCACCAACGCGGCCGTTTGGTGCTCCTCACCGCTCAGCTCCGGGTGGGCATGGAGATGACGGCGCAATTCCAGCAGTTCCGGCAACTGCTCGCGGAGGCGAGTGAGCCAGGGATCCATGGGGGTGTTCATCGACTCTCCAGCTTGAGAAACGCGCCCAGGTCGGCCGTGGGGCTCGATGGCCAGCGCCGCACCGCCAGCAGCCAATCGGCCTGGCGGTAACGGGGATCGAGCCCGGCCGCCGCCGCCCAGTGGCTCTCCGCCTCGCCACCCTGGCCCCGGCGCCAGAGCAGGGCCGACAGGGCCGCTCTGGAATCAGCAAACAGGGGATAGCGGCGGATCAGTTTGCGCAACTCCTGTTCGGCAGCATCCAGCTCACCAAGCTGATAACGGGCCAGGGCCTCGCTGGAGCGTGCCATCGCAAACCCCGGCCTCGCCAGGGCCGCCTGGGCATACAACTCAGCCGCCGCCGCCCAGTCGCCCTGGGAGCCGCGCACATTGCCCAGGTTGTAGAGGGCCGAAGCCTCCTGGGGATCCCGCTCCAGGATCCAGGTGTAGTCCGTGGCCGCATCCGACCACCGCTGCAACGCCTCTTCCGCTGTGCCGCGGTTGAGATGGGGATCCATCGCCTCAGGCTCCAGGGCCAGCGCCTGGGTCTGATCGGCGATCGCTGCTTCGGCATCACCAAGCACCAGGCGCACATTGCCGCGGTTGCTCCAGGCGGCGGCGTCCTGAGGCTGGCGCTCCAAATAACGATCCCAGAGGGGCAGCGCCTGGGCTGCCGCACCATCACGACTGGCCGCGAGGGCCCACTCGAACAGATCGCGATCTGAGAGGTCTGGAACCGTGACACCCTGACCTGCCTCAACCGGCTGCACCAGCCAGAGCAGTCCCAGCAACACCAGTAGAAGGGCGCGATGGATCATGCCGCTTCGGATCCCTCCGTCGGCCAGCCCAAATGTCGACGCCCTGCCGCCGTCACCACTCGCCCCCGGGGGGTGCGTTGCAGGAAACCGAGCTGCAGCAGGTAAGGCTCCACCACCGCTTCCAGGGTGGTGGGATCTTCGCCGAGGGCAGCCGCCAGGGTTTCAAGGCCCACAGGGCCACCGCCATGGGCCTGCAGCAGAAGCTCGAGCAGCCGTCGGTCACTGGCATCCAATCCACGACCATCCACACGATGGAGGCTGAGGGCCTCTTCCACGAGCGCGGCCTCGATCGCTCCGTCCACCCCGCGCACACAAGCCACATCCCGCACCCTCCGCAGCAGGCGGTTGGCGATGCGAGGAGTACCCCGGCAGCGACGGGCGATTTCGCAACAGGCCGCTGCCGTGAGACGGAGGCCGAGCAGGCCGGAGGCCCGCTCCACGATCGCCTCTAGATCCTCTTGGCCATAGAACTCCAGGCGCTGGATCAAGCCGAAGCGATCGCGCAGGGGTGAGCTCAAAGAGCCGGCCCGGGTGGTGGCGCCCACGAGGGTGAAGGGAGGCAGATCGAGGGTGCGGGTGCGAGCCGTGCTCCCCTTGCCCACCGTGAGATCAAGGCGCCGATCCTCCATCGCTGGATAGAGCAACTCCTCAGCCACCCGGGTGAGGCGATGAATCTCATCGATGAACAACAGCTCCCGCGGCTGCAGATTCACCAGCAGACCAACGATGTCTCGCGGGCGCTCGAGGGCCGGTGCACTGGTAATCCGGCAGCTCACCCCCAGCTCCTCGGCGAGCACCAGGGCCATGGTGGTCTTCCCGAGGCCGGGGGGGCCATAGAGCAGCACATGGTCGAGGGCATCGCCGCGGCCGATCGCCGCCTGCACGGCGATGCCAAGCACCTGTTTCAGCTCCCGCTGGCCGATGTAGTCATTCAGACGTCGCGGTCGGAGCCCCTCATCGCGGGCTGAAGCCCCATCGGTTCCTACGAGAGGCGCGCCTGCGGAATTGATTCCCGCGGAATCCGTACCCGCGACATCCTCCTCCTGCGCGGCTGGATCCACCAGACGGGGCACCGCGTTGCGCTTGCTGCGCCCGGAGCCGGCACTGGAGGAGACGATCGCCATGGTGGAAGGGTACCGATGTCTGGATAAGGTCGGGAGATCCAAGGCAGCCGGATGGCGAAAGGCGGAGGCAAGAAGGGGGCAGCAGCCAGGGCAGCAGCGAATCGGCTGCTGGCCGATAACCGCTTGGCGCGCCATCAATACGAAATCCTGGAAACCCTGGAAACCGGCATCGAGCTGGTGGGCACGGAGGTGAAATCGGTGCGGGCCGGCCAGGCCAACCTGCGGGATGGCTTCTGCCTCATCCGCAACGGTGAGCTGCAGCTGCACAACGTTCACATCTCACCCCACACCCACGCCAGTGGCTACTACAACCACGACCCCCTGCGGGTGCGCAAACTGTTGGCCCACAGGCGCGAGATCGACAAGTTACGGGGCCAGCTTGACCAGAAGGGCCTGGCCCTGATCCCCCTGAACATGCATCTCAAGGGCTCGTGGATCAAGTTGACGATCGGACTGGGCAAGGGCCGCAAGCTGCACGACAAACGAGCGGCCGAAAAGGAAAAGCAGGTGAAAAAAGAAACCCGCGCAGCACTATCCCGTTACTGAATCGTTACTAGTTAGTGACACCACCGTCTCCTTGGGCTGCTCCTGCCTGTGGTGGCGGTGCCAGCGGCGCCTCCGGCGGCTTAGCCGCCCCGGCCGGCTTCGGGCCCGGGGGGTCAGCCATGCCATCCACCGCACCCGTGGCACCGGTCGCCGGATCTGGAATCGGATTCGGGTCCACCTCCGGCAAAGGCGTTGGAGCGGGACGATCAGCCCGACACGAGAGCGTGAGCAGACCGGAAGAGACTCCTTCATTGGTCACCAGCACCTGCACGGGCGAGCCCGCTTCAGGCGTGAGGGTCACCACCCGCAGCGGGCCCCGGGCCGCGACCACCTCACCATCGGCGCCGTAGACGGTCATCTGCATCAGGGGGGTGCCGTTGATGCCCAGCACCAGGCGGCGGCCCGCCGGCACCTGAATCGCAATCAAGCGCGCCCCACCGGAAGGCACACGACTGGAGAGCACCGTCGGCGCCCCGGGGCGAGCCGTGAGCTTCTCAATGCGCACATCACCCAGCCCGCGCATGGCGGCGGCATACCAGAGCTGCAGGTAAGGCTCAGGGGGCTTGCTACCGCTCACCACTCCGGGCAGAAGGTTCTGGGCTGAAGCACTCACCAGCTGCTCCACCACCCGGGGATTCACCCCCTGCTTCGTGAGCGCCTCCCGCTGCTTCTGCCAATCCGTACCCTTGAGCTGGCCAAGCCGGGCCCGCAGATCCGGCGGCAACTGCTCCACCCGGGCCAGCCACTCCTCCGCCAGCTCATTCCAGACCCGGCGCAAAGGAGCATCCTCAAGGGAATCACTCGGCAGGCGCCCGTTCCGCTCGGGGAAGCGGGCCAGCAGGCTGGCATCCACCAGCTGCAGGAACCAGCTGCGATCAACTTGGAGGGCGCGCAAGCGACTGAGCAGTTGCTGACGCTGATCCACCTCCGCCGGCGGCAAGCTGGCACTCGGGGCCCGGCCCACCAGATCGCGATCCGTGGAGGGGGCGCCATCCGGGCTGCGACCACGACTGAGCAGGAACCAGCCGATGGCCGTGCCCAGCACCGCCGAAACCAGGAGCGCGCCGACCACCGGCCAGAGACGCCCTTCGGCGGCCTGTTGACGCGCCTCAGCGCTGGGGCGACTCCGAACTGAAACAGCCTGATCGCCTGGCTGCGATTGGGCTGAAGCGTCTGGATCCATGGCGAGGGAAGGCAACGCAGGCGTGGGAGCAGGCACGGGCACAGGGACAGGCGCCGCTGGCGCCAGCACCACCGTGCGTTCCGAGAGCGCCTGGGGACCAGTGGATTCGGGCATGACCACGGCCTGCAGCGCCTGCAGCGCCTCGCGGGCCTGCTCGAAACGCTCCCCGGGCCGTTCGCTGAGCAGCCGCTCAAGGACCGCGCGATAGGGGGCCTCCAGATTCAAGCTCTCGGGAATGCGCCAGGCGCTGGCAGCAGCAGCACCGTCAGGCCCCAGCAACTGTTCCGGGGGCCGACCGCTGAGAAGACTCAGGGCCGTGACACCCAAGCCATGGAGATCCATCCAGGCGGCAGCCGGTTCACCGCGGCCCTGGGCCCGGGGGGCATAGCCGGCCGTTGCGCCGGTCAGTGGGCGCAGACCGGCCTGCTGCAGCAGCCCGAAATCCAGCAGCACAGGCAGACCGTCCTGATCCCGGCGCAGCAGGTTGCCGGGGTTGAGATCGCCGTGCACCAACTCGCGGCCATGCAGCACCGCCAGGGGTGGTAGCAGCTGGCGCAGCAGCAGGAGCACCTCCCCGGGACCGAACACCAGCTGGCGCTCAGAGCGTTGGCGCTGGATCTGCCCCAGGCTCTGCCCCTCCTGCCACTCACGCACCAGCCAGAGGGCTCCCTCCTCCTCCAGCAGGCCACCGAAGCGGGGAATCTGGGGATGGAGCACCGCCTGCATCGCAGGCCAGATCGCCCGGAAGCGCTCCTGGGCAGCAGGGTCACGCAGTTCGCGCAACGCTACAGGGGACTCGCCGGCGAGCAAATCAGCGGCGCGCCAGAGCACCCCCTGGGCGGCGGCGCTCAGTTGCTGATCGATCCGATAGCGCTCCGCGAGCACAGATCCGATCTCCATCGTTCCAGCCGCAGTGGGCCGATGGTAGGGGCCCAGCGCCAGCTGCACCGCAAATGATCCGCACCTAGGGTCTGCCGCAGTCGCCCGCATGGGATGGTCCTCAGCACGCAGCAGCCCCTGCTGTCTCGCCTGCTGACGGTGCGCCGCGCCAGCGAAGCGCTGATCAACCCCCTCGAACCGGAGGATCTCTGCCTGCAGGGCATGGCCGATGCCAGCCCACCCAAATGGCACCTGGCGCACACCACCTGGTTCTTTGAAACCTTCGTGCTCGGGCCGTTTCAGCCAGATCACCGCCCGGCTGATCCCCGCTGGGGCTATTTGTTCAATTCCTATTACGAGACCGTCGGTCCCCGACAACCCAGGCCCCAGCGCGGCCTTCTCAGCCGACCGGCGATCGCCGAGGTGCTCGCCTGGCGCCGGCGGGTCGATGACTCTCTGGAGCAGCTGTTCAGCGCTGGCGAGGATCGCCGTTGGAGCGGCCTCGTGGAGCTCGGACTCCAGCACGAGCAGCAGCACCAGGAACTGCTGCTGATGGACCTGCTCGATGGGTTCAGTCGCCAGCCCCTGGAGCCCTGCTACCGCAGCGACTGGGAGGAGGCGAAGGAAGCACCCGGCAGCGAGCGCCGCTGGCTGGAACATCCCGGAGGCCTGGTCGAGATCGGCCATGGCTCGCATCACGACAGCTCGCATCACGACAGCTTCCATTTCGACAATGAGGGGCCGCGCCACCGGGTCTGGCTGGAGCCGTTCGCGCTCGCGGACCGGTTGGTGACCAATGCCGACTACCAGCAGTTCGTCACCGACGGTGGCTACCAGCGGCCGGAGCTATGGATGAGCGAAGGCTGGAGCCTGTGCCAAACGAAAGCGTGGCAAGCCCCCCGCTACTGGCGCCGGGAGGGCCCTGAAGCACCCTGGCAGTGGGAATTCACCCTGGCGGGCCGGCAACCGCTGCAACCGCAACGCCCTGTCAGGCACATCAGCTGGTTCGAAGCGGATGCCTATGCCCGCTGGGCCGGTGCCCGCCTGCCGAGCGAAGCGGAGTGGGAGCTGAGCGCCGGCGAGCGCAGCGATGAGCTGCTTCAAGCCACAGGAGACCTCTGGCAATGGACCGCCAGCCCCTACCGCCCCTATCCGGGCTTCCAGCCGGCGGCCGGGGCCGTGGGGGAATACAACGGCAAGTTCATGACCTCCCAATTCGTGCTGCGGGGCAGCAGCCGCCTGACTCCCGAGGGTCACAGCCGTCTCACCTACCGGAACTTCTTCCCACCGGCGAGCCGCTGGATGGCCGCCGGCCTGCGCCTGGCCAGATAAGCAGCCAGATGACCAGTCAGATGAATCTCCCGAGACCTCCCGCGATCGACCTGATCGACCTCCATCCCCCCGCCGCCGACATGCGCCAGCTGGTGCGCGATGGCATGGCGCGCCAACCACGCCAGCTGCCGGCTTGGTTTCTCTACGACGCCGAAGGCTCCAAGCTCTTTGACCGGATCTGCGAACAACCGGAATACGGGCTCACCCGCACCGAAATCAACCTGCTGGAGTGCAAGGCCCGCGAGATCGCTGCAGCCCTCGGTGATGGCGTGATCGTCGAGTTCGGAGCCGGCAGTGCCCGCAAGGTGGGGCCCCTGCTGAAGGCCCTACAGCCACCGGCTTACGTCGCCCTCGACATCAGCGCCGACCATCTCCAGCAGGCGATCACCAAGCTGCAGCAGGCCCATCCGATGGTGGCCATGCTCGGCATCTGCTGTGACCACAGCCAACTGGAGACCCTGCCTGACCATCCCTTGCTGCGGGGCCAACGACGGCTGGGGTTCTTCCCCGGCAGCTCCCTGGGCAATTTCAACCGCCAGGACGCGGTGGAGCTGCTGCGGCGCTTCCGGAGGGTCCTGGCCGGCGGCCCCCTGCTGCTGGGCCTTGATCACCCCAAGCCGGCGACGGTACTGGAGGCGGCCTATGACGATGCCGCCGGGGTGTCGGCTGCCTTTGCCCGCAATCTGCTCCATCGCCTCAACCAAGATCTGCAGGCCGACTTCGATCCCCAACGCTTCCGCTACCGGGCCCGCTGGCAACCGGAGGCCAGTCGAGTGGAGATGGCCCTGATCAGCCGCTGCCCCCAACAGGTCTCCATCGCCGATGAGCACTGGAGCTTCGACGACGGTGAAGCGCTGGTGACCGAATACAGCGTGAAGTACAGCCCTGTGATGGCGATCGAGCTGGCTGCAGAGGCGGGATGGCGCTGCGCGCGCCGTTGGCATGACCCCGACGACAGCCTCTCTCTGCACCTGCTGGAGGCGGCAGACTGACCATCAGTCACCGCGCACCGCTGCCGCCATGAGCCGTGAGGAGCAACGCCGCACCATCCGCCAGCAGCGGGAATCCCTGATCGATGAACTGGAAGCGCTCTATCGGCAGGCCTTCGAGCGACTCAGCGAGCTGGAGGTTGGGGAAGGATCGGTGGCTCGGCTCACCCAGCTGCTGCTGCGGTCCCGTGATGGGGCGATCACCCCGCTGCAGCAGGAAATCGAAGCCCCGTTGATCACCAAAGCCCCCGATGGGCAGGACGACGGCTGATGCCCCCCACCTGGCTGGATCAGCTTGAGCGCAACCTCGAGGAACGCCTCAATGCCTTTCTGCGCTCCAATCCCCAGCAGGAGCAACTGCTGCGCGAACAGCATCTGCGTGATCGTCAGCAGGATCTACAGCGTCGGCGCGCTCAGCTCCAGGAGCAGGCGGAGGAGCACCGCCGCCAGCTGCTGGCCCTCGCCTCAGAGGTGCGCGACTGGCAGGCCCGCTGCAGCCGGGCTCGCGCAGCTGGCGCCAAGGATCTAGCTGGACGAGCTGAGGCCCATGTGCAGAGCCTGATGGACCAGGGCCGGCAGCTGTGGGGAGAACTGGAGGGCCTGGGTCAACAGTTTCAGGACCTGAACACCCAGCTCAACCAGCTCCAGCAAACGGCTGCAAAACAGCAACAGGGCCGCAGCCTCGAAGAAGACTGGGCCCTGTTTGAAGCAAAGCAAGAATTGGAGGAGCTGAGGCGCCGTCAGGGCTTCAGCTGATGGATCAGGCCTTGGGGGCCGGGGGCACCAGGCTCACGTTCTCCGGCGGCGGAGTGGGATCGGGATCGGCGATCAGCATGTGCTGGAGCACGATCTCGGGGCGTTCACTGTCGCGCCAGCGGATTCGGTAAGCGGGCATCTTGGTGCCACGGCTGGTGGTCTGCTCCACCGGCTCCATCACCCAACCGCGGCGAGAACGCCCCTGGGGATTGCGCTTGACCACCGCATCGGCGTGTTTGAAGCGGAAACCTACGCGCTCGCCACTCATGGGAAGAGGACCCTGCCACTGGGTCTAATTATCCACGTTGACGGTTCAGGGCTCTGTACGGGTTTCTGGGCGCATGAGCGGGAAGGCGATCACATCACGGATCGAGGGGCTATCGGTGAGCAGCATCACCAGGCGATCGATGCCGATCCCGAGGCCACCCGTGGGGGGCATGCCCACCTCGAGAGCCTGAAGGAAATCCTCATCGACCCCATGGGCCTCATCGTCACCAGCCGCCCGCCGGGCCTGCTGATCCTCGAGACGCTGACGCTGGTCGAGGGGATCGATGAGCTCACTGAAGGCATTGGCGGTCTCCCGGCCGACGATGAACAGCTCAAAGCGCTCCACCAGCCCTGGCTTGCTGCGGTGCTTGCGTGCCAGCGGCGAAATCTCCACCGGGTAGTCGGTCACAAAGGTGGGCTGAATCAGCTCCGCCTCCACCCGTTGCTCAAAGGCCTCATTCAGCAAACGGCCCACGCTGTCGGCTTTTTCAGGCACCTCCAGACCAGCGGCCTCCATCGCCGCTGCTGCTGCTGCGCGATCAGCAAAGGCGTTGAAGTCGAGACCGGTGGCCTCCTGCACCAACTCATGCATGGTGGCGCGCCGCCAGGGGGGGGTCAGATCCACCTCAGTGCCCTGGTAGGCGATGCGGGTACCGCCGCAGATCTGCTCAGCCACCGAGGCGATCAGCTGCTCGGTGAGATCCATCATGTCGGTGTAATCGGCATAGGCCTGATACACCTCCACCGAGGTGAACTCGGGGTTGTGGCGGGTACTGACGCCTTCGTTGCGGAAGATGCGCCCCAGCTCATAGACCCGCTCGAAGCCCCCCACCACGAGTCGCTTGAGGTGAAGCTCCGTGGCGATCCGCAGGTAGAGGGGCAGGTCGAGGGTGTTGTGGTGGGTGATGAACGGACGCGCCTCGGCACCGCCGGCCTCCGCCTGCAGCACCGGCGTTTCAATTTCCAAAAAGGCGCGTTCATCGAGCCAGCGCCGGATCGCACTCACCATCAGGGCGCGGCGCCGGAAGGTCTCCCGCGACTGGGGGCTGACGATCAGATCGAGGTAGCGCTGCCGGTAGCGCTTCTCCACGTCCGCCAGGCCGTGCCACTTGTCCGGGAGAGGCTGGAGAGCCTTGGTGAGCATCTGCCAGTCGCTCACCTTCACCGACAGCTCGCCCCGGTCGGTGCGGCGCAGGCTGCCGCACACACCAATCAGATCACCCGCATCCACCAAGGTGGTGAGCTGGCTGAACGATTCACCCAGGCTGGCCTTCTCCAGATAGAGCTGAATCGAACCGGTTTCGTCCGCGAGGGTAAAAAAGGCGAGCTTGCCCATCACCCGACGGGTCATCACCCGACCGGCGACCGCCACCTCGAGCTGCCGCTCCTCTCCATTGGGTAGATCGGCGTGGTCAGCCTGGAGCTGATCGGTGCGATGGCTCGGCTCGAAACGCAGGGCGTAGGGCTCCTGGCCGAGCTCGCGCAGGGCGTTGGCCTTCTCCAGACGGGTCTCGCGCAGGTCAGACAAGGGGGCGCATGCAGTCGGCGCCATCCTGCCCGACCAGTCGCCCGGGTTCAGGCGTTGACAGCGGCAGGCAGATCACCCATGCGCTGGGAGGCGTAACCGATCCCGCGCACGGTGAGGATCAGTTCCGGATTGCGGGGATCGGGCTCGAGCTTGCCGCGCAGGCGGGCGACGTAGACATCCACCACACGCAGATCGGCAGCGCGGCGAGGGGGATACCCCCAGAGCTGCTCGAGGATCTCGGCCCGGGGCACCACGCGTCCGGGCTCACGGAACAGCAGCTCCAGCAGGCTGAACTCCGTATAGGTGAGGGCAATGCGCTCGCTGCCGCGCGTCACCTGACGACGGTTGGTATCCACAACCAAATCACCGACCCGCAGCACCCCCTGACCAACGGGCACATCCCGAGGCTCCGCAGCAGCCGACCCCCGGCCAACCCGACGGAGGATCGAGGCGATCCGCGCCTCAAGCTCCTTGGGACTGAACGGTTTGGGCAGGTAATCGTCGGCACCGAGATCAAGACCGGCCACCCGCTCGGAGATCGCCTCCAGCGCAGACAGGAAGATGATCGGCACGCAGGATTCGGCCCGCAGCCGACGGCAGACCGCAAAGCCATCCAGCTTCGGGAGCATCACATCGAGGACCACCAGATCGGGGCTGTCCTTATGAAAACGCTCGAGGGCTTCCTCGCCGTCTTCGGCGCAAATCACCTGGTAGCCGGCCAATTGCAGGCGCATGACCAGCACGCGCCGAACGGCAGGTTCGTCATCCACCACGAGGATCGTGGCCTTCGGAGCAGTGGATGGCCCGGGCTCGGGCATGCGAACGCTGCATCAAGAGCCGCAACCCTACCGTTCAGCCCAAACAGAACACGAGCCAAGGGATCACGCCGCCCCAAGGTTTTTGATTCTTTTAAGGATTAAGGCCTCTGCTCAGGGCCAGCGGGCTTCGGCGTAGCGATTCCATTGCCGGGCCGCCTCGGTCACCGCCTGATCGCTGCTGATCTGGCCGAGCATCGCCCGCTGGAGCTGCGTGTAGATGATGGCCTGCAGGCGCTTGATACCGGGGCTCGCTGGCACCAGCACCCGGGCTCGCTCCAGGGTGCGAGCCGATAGCAAGCGGGCCTGGCGGATCTGGGCCTCCTGGCCATTCGCCGGTCGCTCTGCCTCCAGCTCCCTGAGCACCTGCTGCAGGGCAGCGCGCGAGGAGGGAAGCACCCGGGCCTCCCGGGCGAAACGGGTTTGATTGGGAGCGTTGGTCAGGAAAAGAGCCAGGTCCGCTGCCTGCTGAGGGCGACTGCTCTGACGGGGCACCGCCAGGGTCATCAAGGCGACATTGGCGGTGCCATCCGCACCGGTGAGGGGTGGGAAGGGTTCGGTGCGGGCGGCAATGCCGGGGGCATTGGTTTGGATGCTGCGCAGAAACTCAGCGCCGCTGGCCAGCACCGCCAGCTCACCGCTCTGATAGAGCTCAATCGCTCGCCGCTGCCCCTGGCTCACCACCTCGCGAGGCAGCAAGCCTTCCCTGTAGAGATCAGTCCAGAAGGCAAAAGCCCGTCGCCCCTCCGGTGTGTTGAAAGCAGCCCGCTGCCGGTCATCCAGCAGGGTCACCCCCATCTGCACCATCGATTCGAGCAGCTCAGCGGAGTCGTCGGGAACCACGGTCACAAACAGGCCGTAGCGACCTGTGGTGCGGCGGATCCGACGGGCAAAGGCCGGCAGCTCCTGCCAACGCCGAGGCGGCTGCTCTAAGCCTGCCTGCTGAAGCAAGCCACGGTTCACCAGGCTCAGGCGCACAGTGAGATACCAGGGCACAGCGATCTGGCCCGCCTGAGGATCCCTCGCTGCCTGCCAGACCGAGGGCAGGAAGCGCTCCGCCGCTCCCGCGGGCAGCAAGGGCGTGAGGTCCGTCAGGCCGCCCTTACTGGCGAGATTGGCTGCAAAGGGCGGATTCAGATTCACCACATCCGGCGCGGTACGCGCGAACACAGCGGCCAGCAGCTTGCGCTCCACCGAGCCCCAGGGCAGGTCTGTCCAGCGCACGGGGGCCTTGGGATGGGCCCGTTCCCAGGCATCGATCACCCCATCCATGTAGGGGTTGAATTTGGGTGCCAGCTGGAGGGTCCAGAGCTGGAGCGGCCCCTGTGGCGCCAGATCCGAGTACGGGGCCGGGCGGCAGCCCCAACCCATGAGGACCGATCCGGTCAGGATCAGGCCGGTGAACAGGGTTCGGAAGCGAGGCGATTTGAGCATCAGATCAGGCCGGCGCCCGTCGACGCCAGATCAGCAATTGCCAGGACGCCAGCATCGGCGCCAGCAGGGCGGTGATCAACACCTGCAGCAAGCACTGGCGCCAGGCCCAGTGCTGAAAGAGCGGTGCATCGAGACCCGAAAGCAAGCGCCATTGCAGCCAGAGACTGAGACCGAGCAGCATGGTGCCAATCCAGGCGAGCAGGCCGAGATTGAGGCTGCGTTCGATCGGTCGACCCCGCCGCCCGAGCCGCCCCCACCACCAGCCGAGCAGCATCAGCACCGGCAGCTGGGTGAGGCCACTGCCCCCGAGTCCATCGAGCACCAGCCCAAGACAGGCCGCTGCGATTGTTCCAGACACCGGACCATCCACCAGCGACCAGGGCAGCAACCAGAGAATCGACCAGCTGGGGGCCACCCCTGAGAGGGTCAGCCAGCCAGGTGTCGCCAGGGTGAGCAAGGGCACCAACAGGGCGGAAGCGACACAGATCGGCTGTTGGTGAAGGCGCGCCATCAGCGGGTCTGCACCTGCACCCAGTCGATGGCCTCAGGAGACGCCACCAACTGCACCAGGGCCTCCGGTGCCGGAACGGCCCGCCCATTGATCGACTGAAGCACCGCCACTGGCAGGTTGGGGGGCAACAGAGTGCTGGCGGGGGAGGTGCTCACCAGATCACCCGGGCGCGCCTTCACATCCTTGTCGAGAAAGCGCAGCTGGGGATGGCTAGTGCCCAGTCCCACCAGAAGACCGTGTTGCTGAGTGCGAGCCACCCAGACGCCCACCTGGCTGCCCGGTGCGGTCAGCAGCCGCACCCTGGACGTCGCAGGGGTGACGCTCTGTACTCGGCCCAGCAATCCACCGGGCCCCATCACCGCATCACCAGGGGCGATCCCTGCAGCGGAACCCTGACCCAGCTCCAGCTGCTGCCACCAACCCTCCGTGCGCCGGGAGATCACCGCCGCAGAAACCCGCTTGTCCTTCTCGCTGTTGCGGTCGAGATCCAGCAAACCGCGCAGGCGATCGTTGTCCTTCTGGAGCAACTGCAGGCGAGCCTGAAGCTCAAGGTTGCCAGAGGATTGCAGCCACTCCCGCTGGGCTGACCCTGGCCAGAAGGGCCGGCTCAGCAGGGCGTAGGCATCAGAGAAGGCCGCACCCTTGCTCCAACGCACGGCAGCAAGAGCAGCGATCAGAGCAAGCCAGGGCCAGAGACGCCGCCAACTGCGCAGGCGGGTGCCCATCGGCCACTGGGAGGAACCCATGGGCTCAGGCCGTCACTGAGTTGCGCACGTATTCGGGGGTGTCGAGCACGCGCTGCAGACGCTTGTAGTCCTCCAGCACCTGGCCGCAACCATTGACCACACACAGCAGGGGGTCTTCGGCGATGTGGGTGAAGATTCCCGTTTCGTGGCTAATCAGATCGCTGATCCCACGCACGAGAGCGCCGCCACCGGCCAGCATGATGCCGCGATCGACGATATCGGCTGCGAGCTCAGGCGGGGTGCGCTCGAGGGACCGCTTCACGGCTTCCACGATCACGTTGAGCGGTTCAGCAATCGCTTCGCGCAGGTCACCGGCCCGAAGCTGGATCGTCCGGGGCAGTCCGGAGAGCAGGTGCAGACCGCGCACATCCATGACGGTCTGGTCGAAGTCGTTGTCGGGGAATGCCGAGCCAATCCGGATCTTGATGTCTTCAGCGGTGCGCTCACCAACCACAAGGTTGTGAACCTTCTTGAGGTACACCCCAATCGCATCGCTGATCTCGTCGCCCGCAACGCGCACGGATTCGCTCAGAACAGTGCCGCCCAGGCTCAGCACCGCCACTTCGGTGGTGCCACCACCGATATCAACAATCATGGTGCCCACCGGTTCGGTCACCGGCAGACCGGCACCAATGGCCGCAGCCACGGGCTCATCGATCAGGTGCACTTCGCGAGCACCAGCCAAACCGGCCTCCCGCACAGCACGGCGCTCCACGCCGGTCACGCCGCTGGGGATGCCCACCACCAGACGGGGCGCGACGATGCCGCGACCTTCATTGCCCTTCTGGATGAAGCTCTTGAGCATCTGCTCAGCAGCATCAAAGTCAGCGATCACCCCGTCCTTGAGGGGACGAACAGCCTTGATATTCCCGGGGGTGCGGCCCAGCATCAGCTTGGCCTCATCACCCACCGCCAGGGGCAGGCCACGCTCGAGATCAATGGCCACCACGGAGGGCTCCTGCAGCACGATGCCGCGGCCGGAGACATAGATCAGCGTGTTGGCCGTGCCGAGGTCGATCCCGATGTCGCGGGACAGCTGGAAACGACGGAAAAGCACCTTGGAACGGCTCAGGTCGGCGAATCATAGGGGCAGTTGAGCGGCCCTTCAGCCCCTGTCCTGATACAAGCGGCCCCGAGGGTGGAACTTCTAAAAAGCAGCCAGGGCAGCCGTCACAGATGGCCGCTTTGGCGCATCATTGACCCAACACACAGGAGACATTCATGGGCGTCAATTCCGTCACCTTGGTCGGCCGCGCTGGCCGCGACCCCGAGGTGCGTTACTTCGAATCCGGAAGCATGGTGGCCAACCTCACCATGGCCGTGAACCGCCGCAGCCGCGACGACGAGCCGGACTGGTTCAACCTCGAGATCTGGGGCAAGCAGGCCCAGGTTGCCGCCGATTACGTCAAGAAAGGATCCCTGCTCGGAATCATCGGCAGCTTCAAGCTCGACCGCTGGACCGACCGCAACAGCGGTGAGGAGCGCAGCAAGCCCGTGGTGCGGGTGGATCGCCTCGAGCTGCTGGGTTCCAAGCGCGACAGCGAGGGAGCATCAGGTGGCTTCGGCGGCAGCCCCAGCGAAGAGGAAGTGCCCTTCTGAGCTGAGCAAGGGGCAGAGGCGTCCCCCTTTTGGGACTCCACATCTGCCCCTTGACCAGGTCAACGAGCTCAGTTTCAACCTGCTCAGATCCATGGCTCAGTGGCCGGATCAGTCGGCGGTGTTGCGGCGGCGCCAGATCCTCAGGCCGAGCCAAATGGCGGCCGCCAACAGGGCGATCACCAGCACCACCTTGATCACCTTCGACACAGGGTCGATCCAGAGCTCGACGTTGCTGTAGCTCTCCCCCAGGGCAACCCCAGCCAGAGTGAGCAACAGGGTCCAAATCAAGCTGCCGGCGGTGGTCCAGATCAGGAACGGCGCCATCGGCATCAGCTCGATTCCGGCTGGCACCGAGATCAAGGTGCGGATCCCGGGCACAAGACGTCCCCAGAACACGAGGGCGGTGCCGTAGCGGCTAAACCAGCGACGGCTGCGGGCCAATTCCTCTGGGCTGATGCCGATCCAGCGGCCGTGGCGGCTCAGCCACTGCTCGATCCGCTCTTCATTGATCAGACGGCCAATGCCGTACCAAGGCAAAGCCCCGAGCACGGTGCCAATCAGGCCCGCCAGCACCACCGGGATCAACTGCAGCTGGCCCTGCTGCACGTAAAAGCCCCCCAGGGGCATGATCAGCTCAGAGGGAATCGGCGGGAAGAGATTCTCGAGAAACATCGCCGCAAAGATGGCGGCATACCCGGCCCAGGGGTTGGCTTCCACGGCCTGACCGATCCAGTCCGGCAGCTGGGTGACGAATTCAGAAAGCCCCATGGAGCCCGCGCAGGTTGGCGCAAGTCTTCCATGGGGCGGGAACAGCGCTGATCGCAGGGATCAGTAGCGGTAGTGGTCAGGCTTGTAGGGACCTTCCACAGGCACATTGATGTAGTCGGCCTGGTCCTTGCTCAGCTCGGTGAGCTTGGCGCCGATGCGGTCGAGGTGCAGGCGGGCGACCATCTCATCGAGGTGCTTGGGCAGCACGTACACCTGCTTGTCGTACTCATTCCCCTTGCTGAAGAGTTCGATCTGAGCCAGCACCTGGTTGGTGAAGGAGTTGCTCATCACAAAGCTGGGGTGACCCGTGGCGCATCCCAGGTTCACCAGACGGCCTTCGGCGAGAAGGATGATCCGGTTGCCGCTGGGCAAGCTGATGTGATCGACCTGGGGCTTGATGTTGTCCCACTCGTACTGCTTCAGGGAGGCCACATCGATCTCATTGTCGAAGTGACCGATGTTGCAGACGATCGCCTCGTTCTTCATCTTGACCAGGTGCTCGTGGCGGATCACCTGGTAGTTGCCGGTGGCGGTCACGAAGATGTCCATCTGATCGACGACGTCCTCGAGGCGGACCACGCGGTAGCCCTCCATTGCCGCCTGCAGGGCACAGATCGGATCGACCTCAGCAATGCAGACGGTGGCACCAAGGCCGCGCAGGGACTGGGCAGACCCCTTGCCCACATCGCCGTAGCCCATCACCAGGGCCTGCTTGCCGGCCACCATCACGTCGGTAGCGCGCTTGATGGAGTCGACCAGCGACTCACGGCAGCCATAGAGGTTGTCGAACTTGCTCTTGGTAACCGAGTCGTTGACGTTGATGGCGGGGAAAGGCAGTTCGCCGCTCTTCTGCATCTTGTAGAGACGGGCCACGCCGGTGGTGGTCTCTTCGGTCACACCTTGGATCTGCGCCTTGGTGCGGCTGTAGAAGCTGGGATCTTCTGCAAGCTTCTTCTTGATTGAAGCGAACAGGAAGGTCTCCTCCTCATTGGAGGGATTGTCGAGCACACTGCTGTCTTGCTCGGCCTTGCTGCCCAGCATCACCAGACCGGTGGCATCACCACCGTCATCCAGGATCATGTTGGGGGAACCGCCGTCGCCCCAGGCAAGGATGCGGTGGGTGTAATCCCAATACTCCTCAAGGGTCTCGCCCTTCACAGCGAAGACGGGGATGCCACGGGCGGCCATGGCGGCAGCAGCGTGATCCTGGGTGGAGAAGATGTTGCAGGAAGCCCAGCGCACTTCGGCGCCCAGCTCCACCAGAGTTTCGATCAGAACGGCGGTCTGGATCGTCATGTGCAGGGAGCCGGCGATGCGGGCACCCTTCAGGGGCTTCTCGCTGCCGTACTTCTCGCGCAGAGCCATCAGACCGGGCATCTCGGTCTCGGCGATGTCGAGCTCCTTGCGCCCGAACGCGGCCTGGTTGATGTCCGCAATGATGTAGTCAGCGGCGACCTGCAGGCCGGTCGTTGCCGTGGGTGTTGCCACCATGAGTTAAAGCTCCCTGGGGAGAACGTGGACGGGAATCTCTGCAGAGTCGCCGAGGCTTCGGGCTCGCCAGACCTTCAATCTACAGATGGCACCTGGATCCTCGAAGACCTGGAAGCCACCCGCGCCCTCGGCCTCGCCTTGGCAAGGCGTCTACCGGCTCGATCGCTGCTGCTGTTGCAGGGCCCGCTTGGCGCTGGCAAAACCTCGCTGGTGCAGGGTCTGGCGGCCGGCCTGGGCATCGAGGAACCGATCACCAGCCCCACCTTCGCCCTCGCCCAGCACTACCCCAGCGGCACCCCGCCGCTGGTGCATCTCGATCTCTATCGGTTGGAGCTCCCCAGCGCCGCCGATGACCTGTTTCTGCAGGAGGAAGAGGAGGCGACTTCCATGGGTGCCCTGCTGGTGGTGGAGTGGCCCGAGCGGCTGAGCCTCGCCCTGCCTGACGCTTGGCGGTTGGAGCTCAGCCAACGGCAGGGTGTAGGTGCCCAAACTGAGGGGCGACTGGCTCGGCTAAGCAAGCCGGTCGTTCAGGCGGAAACTGGAGCGGGTGCCTGAGCCAGAAAAGCCTCCACATCGGCGGCTGAGGGCTGGGGGTCAATCCCTCCAGCCCCGGCGCACACGAGCGCACCACAGGCTGCTGCGAACCGCACCACCTGCTCTACCAGCGCTTCACTCAGAGCGAGGGGCTGCCCAACAGCCGGGGTCAAGCGCACCAGCTGATGCAACAGGCCTGCGGTGAAGGCATCGCCGGCACCGGTGGTGTCCACCACCCGAGGAGGCGCCAGCACCGGCATCGCTCCGGTGTGACCGGCAATGCACCAGCGCACGGGATCGCCGCCGTCGGTGACCACCACATCGGGGCGTTGGGGCAGCGAAGCGCTGATCAGCGCAGGATCAGCACTGCTGAAGAGCCAGTCGGCCTCCTCCCGCGCCAGTTTGAGCAGCGCTGCCCGCTCCAGCAGGGGAGCCATGGCCGCCAGGGCAGTCGGATCAGGGCCCGCGGCCGGGGAAGCGGAGGGATCCCAGAAAGTGGGCCGCCAGTTCACATCAAGGGCGATGCGCACATGATCGCGATTGGCCTGAGCCACAGCTGCTTGCAGGGCCGCGGCCGATGCCTCGCTCGCCAAGGGGATGGTGCCAATCAACAACCAGCGCAGGGCCGAAGCCAGGGGTGCCCAGGCCACCTCAAGGGGGGCTCGATCCAAGGCCTGGTCGGCGAAACCGTCACCGTGATCGCCGGCGAACCCCTGAAACACACGCTCGCCATCGCTGTGTCGGCGCACGAGCACCACCCGAGTCGGCCGCTGCGGATCCCACTGCAGACCGCGCAGATCCACATGACGATCCTGAAGCAATTCATGGAAACTGGCGCCGATTGCGTCATCACCGAGCCGGCCAACGAAGGCAACGGGCGTGCCCAGCCGCGCCAGGGCGCAAGCCACATTCGCAGGAGCACCACCGAGCCGGTCATCGCAGTCTTCAGGGGCAGCGCTGGAGGGATCGCCACCGAGGGGACCGAGTCGATCCACCAAAGCCTCACCGAGACAAAGCACCTGCGGCGACGACTCAGCCATGGATGGAAGAGAGCGATGGAACGAAGCGATTCCTGCAGCGTGGCCAGAGAGCAGCCAACTGCCAACAGCTCTTTCCAATCAACAGCTATTGGCGGTCCACAGCCATTAGCGATCCACAGCCTTAACTCGCCTGGGGCAGATCGACGGTTGAGTCAGAGGTGGAATCAGGGGTGGAGTCTGGGCTGGAATCTGCGATGGAGTCGGCCGCAGAGCTGCCAAGGCGCTCCTGGAGGGCCGCGATGATCCGCGTATTGGCGGCAGGGAAGGGATAGGCGTCGAGGTCTTCAGGCCGCACCCAACGCACCTGCTGACTGGCCAGGGGCTGCGGTTCGCCTGAGTTCCAACGGCAGAGATGCACCTCAAAGCGGAGCTTTTTGTGGCTGTAGGCATGCTCGAGGCTGATCAGACACTCACCCACCTCCACCTCAATCGCCAGCTCCTCGCGCAGCTCTCGACTGATGGTGTGCTCAATGGCTTCGCCCGGTTCCTGCTTGCCGCCGGGAAACTCCCAAAGCCCCCCGAGCAATCCCTCGTTGAGCCGTTGATCAATCAGCACCTCGCCGGCATCGTTGAGCACGACGCCTACACCGATCACCTGAAAGGGAATGGAGCGGGAGGGTTCGGCCACAGGGAAGGCATCAGGCGTGCCGGAAGCGTAAGCAGCGCAGCGGTCCTGCCAGGGGCAGCGGCCGCAGGCTGGATTGCGCGGCGTGCAGAGGGTGGCGCCCAGATCCATCAGAGCCTGATTGCAATCGCGGGCGCGACCTGGCGCGGCGGCAATCAACGCCTCACTCCACCGCCAGAACTGAGCCTGCGAACGCATCGGAGGGCGCGGATGGGCCTGAAGGCGCGCCAGCACCCGGCGCACATTGCCATCAAGAATTGCCAGGGGGTTGTTGAACGCCGAGGAGAGAATGCCGCCAGCGGTGCTGCGTCCGATGCCGGGCAGCGCCAGCCAGGTTTCCAGCTCCTGGGGCCAGGCAGCGGGATCCGCGGAAGCTACGGAGCCAGGCCGGCCGGCCGTGATCTGCTCCTGCATCTGCCGGGCCGCGGCCAGCAGCCGCCGGGCACGGGAGTAGTAGCCCAGGCCCTGCCACTGCAGCAGCGCCGCCTGCTCATCAGCAGCGGCCAGGGCCTTCAGCGAAGGGAAGGCCGCTATCCATCGCTGCCAGTAGGGCAACACCACCCGCAGCTGGGTCTGCTGCAACATCACCTCGGCAATCCAGCACTCCAGGACATTGAGATGTTCATGGGGCTCGGGCCACCTTCCGTCCTTGGTGAACATCCACGGCTTCAGCGCAGGATCCTTCCGGCCGTGGACTTCCCACCAGGCCAGCAGGGAGTGACTGAGCTCAGCCGCTAGAGGACTGAAGTCGCGATGCTCAGCGCTGCGTCGTTGACCCATCAGGCAGCGACCCAAGCCTGGTCACTGCCCAGCAGCTTTCCCGACAAACCCAAGCGCTGCAGGATCCGACCGATCTGCGCCGGAGCCAGTGGCTTTCCCGTGCTGCTGAGCTTGCCAACCCCTGCAAGCGCATCAGCCATGGCCCTGTAGCTCAAGCCTGCACGAACCATTGGCTCAAGAACCCCGCGCAGTCCCTCCGCCTCAGCAATGGCCTTCTGCTTGCGCTCCGACGCCTTCTGAGCAGCACCTTCCCGGTACCCCCCAAGACACACGCCTCGGGCCTTGGCCGCGGCCAACGCTTCTTTAGTTCGCTCGCTGATCCGACGTGCCTCGAACTCAGCAACGCTGGCCATCATCGTGAGAACCATCCGACCAGCACTGGTGGTGGCATCAATGTCTGGCAAGTCGCAGAAGATGAAGCCACCCATCCCGTTCTTTTCTGCCTCGTTGGCGAGCTTCAAGACGAAGCCAGCATCACGAGCCAGACGATCGATCTTGGCAACAGCAATGACAGCCTTCTCCGCGCGAGCCTGAGCCAGAGCCGCGGCCAACTGAGGACGATCGTTCTTCCGACCGCTCTCAACCTCCACGAATTCAGCCGCAATCACAGCCCCCCGCTCGGAAGCCATTACTTCAACCTTGGCCCGCTGCGCTTCGAGGCCCAGGCCGGAGTTTCCCTGGCGATCTGTACTGACCCGGTAGTAGGCCAGCCAACGACTCGGACTCAGAGGACGATCAGGCAAAGACAACGGGAATCCAGTCGGTTGTTCCACAAGTCTACGTCGGTTGAACCTGTAACAGCGAACTTTATTGATGGGTAGTCAGCGCATGCCATGAAGGCCGACGCTGAACTCAATAAAGCCCCGAGTTATCCACCTTCAGAGCTACCGAGTTCTCCAGCACGATTCGTGCTGTCTGCGCATCGATGCCAGCAAGAGCCTGGAACTGGTCTGGACAAAGCTCAACTCGCGATAATGCGGAGCTTGATCTCATTTGTCTCCTAAAGGAATCCATGAAGGCTTCGCGTTTTGCGCACCTGTGTTCAACTGCCTTGCGACAGAGCTTGGTCGGAGCCTTCGTGGTCGTCTCTCTGCTTTCAGCGAGTCAACCGGTTGAGGCGCATGGTGATGCGAAAGGGGATGGTGAGATGCCCGTCACTAGTGGTGCGACCGGGCCACAGATAACGGTGTATCGATCGGCGAGTTGCGGTTGCTGTACGTCATGGGGATCCCACATCGCTTCAGCGGGATACCGCATTGAGGACCATGTCACCGAGGACATGGATGCCGTGAAGAAGGCGCGTGGTGTCAGTCCGCAACAGGCTTCTTGTCACACCGCTGTGGTGGAGGGATACGTGATCGAAGGGCATGTGCCTGCTTCTGCGATCCACCGTCTTTTGTCGGAACGGCCCAATATCCGTGGCCTGGCAGTTCCAGGGATGCCAATGGGTTCCCCTGGGATGGAGGTGGCAGGCGTTGAGGCTGAACGTTTCGAGGTGCTCGCTATTGCCCATGACGGAACAACCTCCGTCTTTGCGCGCTACTGAGCGGTTTCAGGGAGACCGCTTCGGGGAACGGGGGTCATCGCGATGGTTTTAACAGCATCGCTGCACCCGAAACTGTGACGATGACGGTGAGCCCACCCAAGAGCATTGGGTAGACGGGCTGAAGATTCAGAACACCGAAATTCCCGGTGTGGATCTTCAGCAGCCAGAAGGCATCAATGTCTTGCTCCAAGAGCAAGCTGTAGAGAGATCCCGTGCCTGCGGTGATCAGCAACGGAACAGCGGCGATTGGAACCAGCCAACGGTGAACTTTGCGTGCTCGCCGTGAAAGCGGTCGTTGGTTCATTGCTTGCGAAGTTGGCGGTGGAGTTTACGCTCATCTGCGCAGGGCATCCACTTTCCGTTGTTCTGATGCAGCGTATTGCAACCAATCTCACTGGCACGTTGTTGCGCGTCAGCTTTGGATTGGTAGATGCCTTTGCTGTGAGCATGGCTGGCCATGGGATGGACAACGAAAGCAGCGACGAGGGCGAATGAGATGGAGATCCATCCCATCATCGTTGTGGTGAAGGCATTAAAAGTGATTGCTTTCACAGCGCGAAAAGGCCATCAAATTTGTAGTAGTCCGGCTTATTCAGTCCTCCGCTTTGCAGCATCTTGCGGAGTTCGATGATCTCTTTGCGCTGGGCGACGATGATCTCGCGCGCCAGGCGAAGGACGGTGGGGTTGGTGGAGTTTTGCCGAGCCTCATGTGCCATCTGAAGTGCGCCTCCATGGTGCTCAATCATTCCCTCTAAGAACCACTGCACCCTGTTGTCGCGCGTTGGCTTCGTTCCCGACATGCGCATCGCGGCAATCACATCAGGACTCATGCGCACCAGATCTGCCATGGAGTTGGGGTCCCCGTTAGGGCGCAATGCCACGGGATAAACCGGTGCATCCGGATACCAGGCCTTGCGCCATTGGCGCATCGCCTTGATCTCACGGGCCTGTTCGTCCCAGATGCTGTTCGCAAGGGCTCCCACCCCAGGGGCGCCGATATTGAAGACGTACTCACTCATCCGCAACGCACCGGCGTGGTGCTCCACCATGCCATCGATAAAGCGCAGGTCGTAGGTGCTGCCTGCAGGGCCCACCGAATGGTCATGCCCATGGTGCGGCTGTTGGCTCGGTTGCCGTTGATGGTGGTCGTGGTTGTGATCGTGACCTGAGTGATCCATCGCCGGCTGTGCCACGGACACGGCCGGTAGCCAGAGGGAGGCAAAGGCAACCAGAGGAAGAAGGCGACGCATGTCGGACAGCACGAGTCCAGATAGTGTCTGGTCTCCCCTTACAGGAGAGTCAATCCCCGTGACGGCTTCGGATGCGTTGCTCAAGATCGGTGCGGTGGCGGAGCGCAGTGGCGTTTCGGTGAAAACGATCCGCTTCTACTGCGACCAGGGCCTGCTCCAGCCGGTGGCGCGCTCTGATGGGCGCTACCGCCTGTTCGACGACTCGGTGTTTGCCGAGCTGGCCTTGATCCGCCGTCTGCGGGCCATGGATCTACCGCTGGCGACGGTTGGCACTGTGCTGGGTGCACGGCGATCCGGGATTTGCACCTGCAACGATCTCCAGGCCACGATCCGCGGCAAGTTCACCGAGATTCAGCAGCGCGTCCACGAACTACAGAGCCTGGAAGCCGAACTCAACACGATGCTGAACACCTGGGAGCGCTGCGGCGGCCGTTGATGCGTTGCGCGATCAGCGCAGTGCTCAGGCTTCGATCAAGATGTTGCCCATCATGCCGAGCTCCTCGTGATCGAGGATGTGGCAGTGATACACGCTCTTGCCAGCAAAGTCGCTGAAGCGGGTGCGCACGCGCACGGTTTCGCCAGGGCGCACCAGCACCACATCCCGCCAGGCCCGGTAGGGCTCAGGCCTGCCATTGCGGCTGATCACCTGCATCGGATTCACATGCAGATGGAAGGGGTGATCCATCACGCCTGTGTTCAGCAGCTCCCAGTCCTCTGTGTCTCCCAATTGCACGCGCGTGTCAATGCGCCCATGGTTGTAGCTCTGGCCGTTGATCAAAAAGGCCATGCCCATGCCTGGTGCCATGCCGTGATTCATCACAAATCGGCGCGTACGCAGCGGGCTGGGGAGCTCCTCCACCGCTAAGAGCTGCTGCGGCAGAGGCTGCGGCGCTACAACGCCATTGGTGCTCACCGTTGCGATGACATCAGCTTGTTCCTGGCCAGACACCGCTCTCCCCATACCCATGCCCATACCCATGCCCATACCCATGCCGCCCATCATTGGGCGCCCCAGGCGCCTGTAGGGGAGGTTGTTCAAGCGAAACCGACCACCTTCGGGAGCCACCTGCACCAACACATCGGCACGCTCGCCGGGCACCAGCAGCAACTCCTGCAACGGCAGTGGTTGCTCCAGTGCACCACCATCAGTGGCAATCAGATGCATGGTGTGACCCTCCAGCGCCAGTCGCCAGAAGCGGGCATTGGAGGCGTTGAGAAGGCGTAGGCGCAGCAAGCCGCCGGCTGCAACCTGCAGCTCGGGCTTCACCTGGCCGTTCACGCTCAGAATCGAGCCTTCTCGGCCAAGCATCACACCAGAACCGGAGCGCTGGTTGGCGGCTGGAAGATCCTTGAGCACAAGCACTTCTTCCTGGGCCGCCTGCACTTCAGGGATGCGATCGAGATCGCCTCTCACCAGCAGCGCACCACCCAGGCCACCAAACACCTGGTCAGCCACCGTTCCATGGTGATGGGGGTGGTAGTAGAAGAGGCCCGCCGGGTGATTGTCCGGCAAGGAGAAGCTGTAGCTCTGTCGCTGGCCAGGAGCAACCCTCAGGAACACATTGTCGGCTGCTCCGCTGGGTGGAATGTGCAGGCCGTGGTAGTGCAGATTCGTTGGCTGAGTCAGGCGGTTGTGCAGCTGGATCCGCACCGCATCACCAGGCTGCAGTTCAAGCTGGGGGCCAGGGAGTAAGCCGTTGTAGGTGAGTGCCCGTCCTGATGTGCCAGGGATGCTGATGGACGTTTCCTGCGCTACCAGATCCAGCTCCAGCAGGCCAGCTTGAGAGCGCACTGGCGACGTCGCCGCCGCGTTGATGCTCCTCCGTGGATCTGCGTCCCAGCCATGGCGCAGAGCCGCGACTGAGGCTGCTGCAGTGCCACCGGCTGCCAGGGCGAGAAAGGAGCGCCGGCTGATCACAACGCACCCCCAGAAGCAAGAGCCATCACTGGCTGAATCAACATCGCCAAACCCATCAGCCCCATGATCAGATTCTCAGCGAAGCTCACCACCCCCAGCGGTGTGCGGGAGTTGCCGCCCACGCAGGCACAGTTCAGTGCCAGGTGATCGACGAACACGGCTTTGCCGACGGAGACCATGCCCATCACACCGAGAAGCACTGCTGTCACGCCAATCACAGCTTCAAGGCCCATACTCTCGGCCGATTGCAGCATCCCAAGTCCCACCAATAGCTCAACAGCGGGATACAGTTTTCCCCAGGCCTGCCAACGCTGCGTGAGCAGGTCATATTTGCGGAAGCTTGCAGCGAATGCCGCAATATCCATCAGCTTGAGCATCGCCAACAGGCAGATCGCCAGGCCCATGTAGCCCCGGATTTCGCCCCCTAATGCCAGGTTGATCAACAGAGCGCTCAGGAACACAGCGATCACTGGTGCGTAGGACACCTCTGCTGTTTCCGCGGTGTCACCAAGCCGTTTCGCCAGCTCGGTGTAGCCCCCAATGCGCTCCGCGCCGGCAAACACCTGCGGCGTGGTGGTCACACCGTGGGCATGCTTGAAGGCTTCCACCTCCGCCTGGCTGCGCAGAGGATGATCCTCAAACGGAATCCCCTGGGCGCGCAGGAGCTGAAGCGCGCGCTGCCCCCACGGACAGGCATGCTCGGGCGTCTCCATCCTGTAGAGACGCACAGCGCTGAGTTCCGGCTTAGCCATCACCCTCCACCGTCTGGAAGGCTTGGGTCCGGCCGGATTCGGTGAAGGTGAACACCGTGTAGCTCTCTGTCTTGAACGGTGATTCCATGCCGGGCGAACCGAGCGGCATACCGGGTACGGCAATTCCGGCCACCTGTGGGCGTTCCTTCAGCAGCCGCTGAATCGCCGACACTGGAATATGACCCTCAACCGTGTAACCCCCAATCCGGGCGGTGTGACAGGACTGCAGCTGAGGTGGAACGCCGTAGCGCTGCTTGATGCTCGCAAGGTTGCTCGTCACGTAGTCCTTCACTGTGAAGCCGGCTTGCCTGAGGTGGTCCAGCCAGCCTTTGCAGCAGCCACAGCTTGGGGAGCGATAGGCGGAAACCACCGCAGGCACAGGTATGGCGGCGACTGGAGGCATCAACAGAGGCACAGGAGGACGGCGACTGCTTCCACCGTAAACACTCCAGTCGGTGGAGAGTCAATGGGGTGGCTCAGCCGCCGGAATCTCCAGGGAGAAGCAGCTGCCGCATCCAGTCCTGGAGTGCACCTGGATTGCTGCGCGATGGCGGACGGCGATGGCTTGCGCGATGGCCAGCCCCAGCCCACTGCCACCCTGGAGGCGTGAGCGAGACGGATCCAGTCGCGTGAAGCGATCAAAGATTCGGCCCTGCATCTCCTCAGCGATGCCAGGTCCGTTGTCGGTGATTGAAAGCTGGAAATGGCGACCCTGGTGCTTCAGGGAGACGTCGATCGCGCCACCTGCTGGGCTGTGCTGCATCGCGTTGCTCAGCAGATTGATCACAAGCCGGCTGAGTTCTGTCTCCGCCCCAAGCACCTTGGCACTGGACATCCATGACGTGTGAATCAGGCTCACCTGAGCAGCCGCAGCTGTCTCTGAAAAATCCTCCATCACATCGGCCGTGATCTCGGCGAGATCACACACCGTTGCCGGCTCCCGCTCGCAGGGTCGTTCAAGGCTGGCGAGCAACAACAGGTCGCCGATCAGGTTCTGCAGGCGCCGGCCCTGGACAAGCACCCGATCCCAGCTCTGGATTGACGGCTGTTCAGCCACCATGGAACGTGTGGGGCGTTCTGCCTCCACCAACGCCAAGAGATTGGCAAGAGGCGTGCGTAATTCGTGCGCGACGTCAGCGCTGAACTGCTCCTGACGCTGATAGGCCTCTAGCAGTGGTGCGATCGCCAATCCAGCCAGCCACCAGCTGGCCGCGCCGATCGCCAAGAGCGCACTCAGAAAGACACCATGACCCAACCACAACACCTGTTGGGCTTCCCGATCGAGATCGTTCAGGCTGCGTGAAATCTGGAGGAAGCCCCACACCGGTTCTCCGCTGCCGTTGGAGTGGTGGAGATGGATGGAATAGGTGAGCCAGCGCTGGCCGAATGCTTCTTGCGTGAGCTGCCAACCTTGATCCGCAGCTGGAGATACAGCCTCCGGAGTCCCGGGAGAGCTGGCGATCAGAGCACCGCTTTGATCGAGAACACGCAGCTTGTAGCGGTCGGGATCAGTGGCACTGATTACATGGCGTTCAACCAGTGAATCTGGTGCCTTGCAAGGCTCTCCTGCGATACAGAGGCCCGGCAGAACCGCAACGAGTGCGGATGTGGGCCGGGCTCTCTGCGGCAGGACAGGCTTAAGACTGTCGTGCAGGGTTCCGGCAAGAGCCTGCAGTTCACGTCGGATCGCACTCTCCTGGCTCTGCAGCAACAGCCTTCCCATCGCGAAACCCGCGCCGTATAGGAGTGCACCCATCACCAGCAAGGAGAGTCCCGCCAGCCTCAATCGAGCTTGAAACAACAGGCGATGCGCCGGCGTTCGGATGGTCATCACAGCAACACCGCAGCGTGCGGATTCAGCCGATACCCCTTACTCGGGACGGTTTCAATCGGGGAAGCAAGCCCATGAGCAGCAAGCTTGCGCCGCAGCAATCGCACTTGAGCTGCAACAACATTGCTGATGGGATCTTGCTGGAGATTCCACAGTTGGTTGCGCAAGCGAGAGCCTGAAATCACCTGACCTGGGTGATCCATGAGATAGCTCATCAGTTGCTGCTCTTTCGTGGACAGCTCAATACTCATCTCAGCTGTGGCTGTTGTCACGACCAGTTGCCCCGTGGCGAGATCCAGCCGGAAGCAGCCGGCTTCCAGGACTGGTGCGCGATAGCTGGGATGACGCCGCTGCAACGCCCGTACCCGTGCGAGAAGTTCCTCCATCGCAAATGGCTTGCTCAGATAGTCGTCCGCGCCGGCATCCAGCCCCTCGACCCGATCGGCTGTGTCGCCGCGTGCCGTCAGCAGCAAGAGCGGCAGCTCCAGGCCCCGCGATCGCGCTCGCCTACACAGATCGAGGCCGCTGAGGTCTGGGAGCATCCAATCGAAAATCCCCAGCTCATAGCGGGCCTGATCACTGCCAAGCAGCACCCAGGCGTCCTGGCCGCTGACGCAGTGATCCACCACATGCCCGTGGTCCTGCAGAACGGCCTGGATGGATCCCGCCAGATCCGTCTCGTCCTCCACTAACAGGATCCGCATGGGCATCAGCGTGGCGGATCAACGAGGCTCAGATCCTAGTGCGCGCAGCCGGTTTCATCTGTTTTTCATCCCGGTTGCGCCATCCTCCGCCCATCCACTGCTTCCTCAGGCCTTTGCTTCTACGAATCCTCCAGCTGGCGGGAAGCGCCAGCCTTGCTGCAACGGCTCTGCTGGCCTCCCCCATCGCAGCCCCCCTCGCTCTTGCCCATGTGGGCCATGGCGATGAGTTTCAGCAGCAGGGCGACGCACGCCAGGTGCGCCGCAACGCCGAAACCGATGCCCTGTTGGGGGTGGCCACGGCAACGCCGGAAGAAGGGCCGGATGGGCTCTCGGTTCCCTCCACTGCTCTAGTCGATGCGAATGGCAAGCCACTGCTGTTCGTGCAAACCCAGACCACCTACGACCCTGTTCTCGTGGTGACGGGTTCCAGACAGGGTGACCGGGTTGTGATCACCGAGGGCCTTGATCCCACCGACGAGGTGGTGATCTCTGGCGCCCTCTCGCTGTACGCCGAATCGAAGAAGACACCACAGGCTGAGCCGGCAGCAGATAACAAAGCCGCTGCGCCACAGGACAGCGCGACGGCGAGCCCGTCCGCTCTACCCATTCCCGCCCTGGCAGCTGGCGCGGTTGTCGTACTCACCGCTGGGGCTATCTGGCTGAACCGCCGCAGGAAGACGGATGCTTGAGCGGTTGCTCAACACAACGCTGCGGTTTTCGATCGCTCGCCGCTGGCTGATCGTTGCCGCAGCCATCGCCATCAGCCTCTGGGGCCTGCTGGCGGTGAGCCAGATGCCCCTGGATGTGTTTCCCCCCTTCGCGCCGCCGCAGGTGGATGTGCAAACCAGCGCCGCTGGGCTCTCACCGGAAGAAGTGGAAACCCGCATCACGCTGCCGATCGAATCGGCAGTGAATGGCATTGCCGGGGTGGAGACCGTGCGCTCCTCCTCCAAGCCGGGTTTGTCGATGGTGCAGGTGGTGTTCAACCAGAACGCCGACATCTACCGCGCCCGCCAATCCGTGGCGGAGCGGCTGCAACAGGTGAGCGCCCAGCTGCCCGCCAACGCCGACGCTCCCGAGGTCTCCCCACTGGTCTCGCCACTGGGCACGATCCTGCAGGTTGCCTTCACGGTGACCGGCGATGGCGCCACATCGCTCATGGATCTGCAGCAGCTGATCCTGCGCTCTTACCGCCAGTCAATCCTGGCGGTGCCCGGCGTCGCCCAGGTCACGATCTACGGCGGCGATGAGCAGCAGTTTCAGGTGCTGCTTGATCCCCAGGAGCTGCAGGCTCAGGCTGTCTCGCTCCAGGCGGTGATGGAGGGTGTTGGCTCGGCGATGGCTACCAGCCCTGGGGGCTTCCTGATCGGGGGTGGCCAGGAGCGGTTGATTCGCCCCCTGGCTCAGGTTACGCAGGTGAGTGATCTCGCCGATGCGGCGGTGCAGAGCGAGCAGGGACGCCCGGTACTGCTCTCCACCTTGGGCCAGGTGAAGCGCGGTGTGGCGCTCAAACGCGGTGATGCCAGTTTCAACGGAAATCCCGCCGTTGTGCTGATGGTGATCAAGCAGCCCGATGTGGATACACCCACCGTGACTCGGGCGGTGGAGCAGCGGCTGACTGAGTTGAACCGCACGCTGCCTAACGATGTACAGGTCCAGACCACATTTCGTCAGAGCAATTTCATCGATAGTGCCATCCGCAATGTGAGCGAGTCGCTGCTCCAGGGGGTGGTGATCGTTTCGGTGGTGATCGTGCTGTTTCTCATGAACTGGCGCGCCGCCGTGATCAGCCTCATCGCCATTCCGCTGTCACTGCTGATTGGCCTGATGTTGATGAAGAGCCTGGGCCTGGGCATCAACACCATGACCCTGGGTGGGCTGGTGGTGGCGATCGGTTCGGTGGTCGACGACTCGATCGTCGACATGGAGAACTGCTATCGGGGGCTGCGCCGCAACCGGGCCAGCGACACGCCCAAATCGCCCCTGCAGGTGGTGTTCGACACCTCGGTAGAGGTGCGCCAGCCCGTGCTGTTCTCCACCGTGATCATCGTGGTGGTGTTTGCGCCGATCTTTTCGCTCACCGGCGTGGAAGGGCGCATCTTTGCGCCGATGGGCCTGGCTTATCTTCTCTCCATCGCGGCCTCCACATTGGTGGCGGTGACCCTGTCACCCGCGTTGTGCGCGATCCTGCTCGCGCCTGCGGAGCTGCCAGAGGAGAACACCTGGCTGGCTAACCAGGCCGAGCGGCTCTACCGCCCGATCCTGGATCTAGTCCTGCGCTCACCCCAGCGGGTGTTGGCGATCGCACTGGCCCTGATCGTGGCAACCACCCTGATCTTGCCGGCCTTGGGGCGGGTCTTTCTTCCGGAATTCCGCGAAAAGTCATTGGTGAATTCGATGTTGTTGTATCCAGGTGTGTCGTTGGAGATGACCAACCGAGCAGGGCTGGCTCTGACCCGTTCCCTGCAAGACAACCCTTTGTTTGAGTGGGTGCAGGTGCGCACGGGCCGCGCTCCAGGCGATGCCGATGGAGCTGGTGTGAACCTGGCTCATGTGGATGTGGAACTGAGTGACAAGGCCATGGCGAATCGGCCCGCTGCCATCGCCGAGCTGCGGCAAACCTTTCTTAAGCTTCCCGGCGTAGCTCCCAACATCGGCGGCTTCATCTCCCATCGGATGGATGAAGTGCTCTCGGGGGTGCGCAGTGCCATTGCAATCAAGATCTACGGCACCGATTTAGGCGAACTGCGCCGCATCGGTGAGGCGGTGGAGAAGGCCATCAAACCCATTGATGGAGTGGTGGATCTGCAGTTGGAACCGCAGCTGCCGATTCCCCAGGTGCAGATCCACTACGACCGCCCGCTCGCGGCGGCGCTCGGGCTCACGGTGGAGGAGCTGTCGCAAGCAGTGGAGATCGCGCTCAACGGCAAGGTGGTGGGCCACGTGGTGGAAGGGGGTGTGCGCAGCGATGTGCTCGTGCAGCTTCAGGAGAATGCTCGCCAGAACCTGGAGGCCATCCGCTCGTTGCCGGTGGCCTTCAGCAATGGCATGACCGTTCCTCTCGGCAGTGTTGCCTGGGTTGAGGAAGGTCTGGGGGCCAACATCGTCAACCGAGAAGATGTTTCCCGCTTGATTGTGGTCTCGGCCAATGTCAACGGTCGGCCCCTTGGCAGTGTGGTGAAAGATATTCAGCGCACCATCACCCGGGATGTGCGTTTACCTCAGGGCTACACCATTCGCTATGGCGGTCAATTTGAATCAGAAGAGCGGGCAACCGCGTCTCTGGTCTTCTACAGCGCTGTTGCCGCAGTGGTGATCGGTGTGCTGATGGTGATTTCGGTGAAATCAGTGCCCGCCACAGTGGCGATCATGCTCAACCTGCCCCTGGCCCTGATCGGAGGTGTGGTGGCGGTGTTGCTCACGGGAGGAGTGCTATCGATCGCCTCGTTGATCGGCTTCATCACGCTGTTTGGCATCGCCGTGCGCAATGGGTTGTTGCTGGTGGACAACTACAACCGCCGCCACGGCGCAGGGCAACCCCTGGGCGAGGTGATCCGTGAGGGAAGCCTGGAGCGCCTCAACGCCATCCTGATGACAGCCCTCTCCTCGGCACTCGGAGCCTTGCCTCTTGCACTCGCTTTCGGGGCCGGGAATGAAATCCTGCAACCGTTGGCTGTGGTGGTGCTCGGTGGATTGATCACCTCCACGGCCCTGACCCTGCTGGTGCTCCCGGCGCTCTATGCACGCTTTGGCCATTGGCTGCTGCCCGCCCGCGACGGTTCGGCGTCGTCTCTTGCCTCTCTCCCGTCATGAACCTGAGCCTTAACCACCTCACGCATCACCTGCGCCAACCCGGCGTGCTTCTTCCTCTGGCGATCTCCGCATCTCTGCTGGTTGGAATCGGTGTGGGTCGCCAGAGCAGCCGGCCGGTCTCTGCGCCATCGGTTGCGGCGATGGACCGTGCGGATGCCAATGGCAGCGTGGCTCTCAGCGAAGACCAGCTTCGGCGATTGGGATTGACCACTGTTCGCCCCGAACTGAGCTCGGGCACGGAACGTCCGATCACTGGTTTTGTTGAAGCAGCAACATCGTCGCGCTCAAGCGTGGGGATGCCTGTGGCGGGACGTGTTTTACGTCTGATGGTGTCACCGGGCACCCGTGTTCGTGCTGGCGAACCGATCGCAGAAGTCCAAAGCGCTGATGCGGCTGCTGTACGCGCCGATGCCGATGCAGCGCAGGCCACGGCGCACTCGCTCGCATACCTGTACCGCCTTGCCGAACCCATGGCACGGCATGGTGCACTCTCGACCCAGGAGCTGGAAAGCCGCCGCATCGCCAGCGTTACAGCCGCGACGACAGCCAGGGCAGCCGCTGCCAAGGCTTCAGCGCTAGGGAAGCCTGATGATTCAGGGCGTCTGTTGATTCGCAGTCCAATTGCCGGTCAGGTCACTGCTGTGAGCACCTCACCCGGTGCCGTCCTGTCTGTGGGGGAAGACGTGGCCCAGATCAGTGATGTCACAGGGGGTGAGCTTCGCTTCCTCGTGTCACCGGGACTCGCCACGAACATCAGGACCGGACAGCTGCTGCGCGTTCGAGCGGGAGCTCAGACGCTGCAGGCACGGGTGATCGCTGTGGCACCTGATGCGCAAACCGCCGGGCGCGTGATGCTGCTCCGCGCGCAACCTATTGATGCTCAACTCCCACCGATCGGAACAGCTATCACGGCCTTTGTGCAGATCCCATCCTCCGAGCAACGGTTCATTGTTCCGCAGGATTCCATTGCCCTGATCAATGGATCACCGGTGGTCTTTCGCTATCAACGGGGGGCTGTGGAACAGGTTGCTGTGGTGGTGGCCCAGCAAACGGCGGGGCAAGCGGAAATCCTTCAGGGTGTTCGTCAAGGTGATGTGCTCCTGAGAGGCAACACGCAGATGTTGCGCAACGCACTGGATGCTTCCAAGGACAGCAGCCAGAACTGAGTGAAGTTCAGCAACCCGATCAAACCGATGGCATCCTTGAGATGCGGTCAACTCTCTGGCTTCGCTGCGGCCGTGCTGTTCGGATGCAGCGCCCCACTGATCAGTACGTTCACGGCCAGCGGTTCGTCCCTGAGCATTGCCGGGTTGCTCTACGCAGGGGCGACTCTGGCTCTGGCGATTGTTCGGCTGATGAAAGGCCGAACCCAGGATGAAAGCCCCCTCCAAAGTCGTTGAAGCGGGTGCGCGCTTGGACGGTTTCTACATGCTGCACAAAAGGCCGCATCGAGGCCAGCCTCATCAATCCATCGCATGGAAGACCTTAGAGCTGAACGCCGGAGGTTTTCTGGAGCCAGATGGCGCTGACGGGGACCAGCTTCAAGAAGCTCTCATGCTGTGTTCACTCCATCTTTCCGTCAAAAGTCTTCGTTAGTTCGAAAAATCTTCAAGCAGCCCTGCGACCCCAAGAGCCGTCGCCTCGATGTTCATGGCACCCTCCAAGGCCTTGCAGGCCGCGGCCATTACGGAAGGAAGCTCACGCCCTTGGAGAACGGTGCCAGCTTCCAGGTGATGCCTGACGCTGCGCTCGACCATCGCCAGTAGCTCTTCAGCTCGATCTCCAACGGTGCGAGCTCGTGCGAGCTGCTCTTGTCGGAACGTCTCAAGCTGGTATTTGCAGCGCTCAAGGTCCTCCTTCGTTCGTGCCTCTGATGCCTGCTGAAGCATCCCGGAGTCGTAGTCAGCCAGACGCTCGTTCCAGCGCCACTGTTCTGCTCGTCGGCGCAGGGTTGATTCAGAGCAGCCCACAACATCCGCTGTCTGACTGAACTGACGACTGGGGCCAAAGTCTCGATGCAGCAGGAGCTGCTCGAAGGCATCTGCGGGCTCACCAGGGAGTTGTGGGAAGGAGTTCATCGACTTGTGCGCTTTCCAACAGGCTTCCAACGGGCTTCAAGCAGCGTCATCGAGCTTCATCCGGAAGAGCCAAACCGTTCGGATTGGTGGTGATTTTGTAGCTGCTCAGAGTGATCTAGCGGGCAGCATTCCCAGCGAAGTGGACGTCCTCCAGTCGCCTCCCACTGCTTCTCGATGAAGGCTCTACGCCTTCTCTCCATCCATCCTGAGGATCTATTGGGTTGGCCCTTGTAAAAGGAATCAAGATCGGTTCTAAAGGAAGCCAAGAGAGAGAGGTAACTACTCCAGGCTTCCGGTTGTTATCGACATTCCGAACGAACCTGAACAAGCCCAGGTAACTTGAAGGGTTGGCATTTCGAGGTAGTTGCCACCGCTTCGGAACACTTGCAACGAGAACAACAACTGCTCTCTTGCCACTTCTGTGGCGAACTTAAACAACCTCAGGAGTAGCTCCCTGAGCCGGATAGCCACCTCGTTTGGGTTCATTGGCCCTGTGTGTGCGAGGTGGTCGGTCCGGACCTTCCTCACACACAAACCCAATGCGCAAGAACTTTCAGGGCCTCAGGCCCCACACAACTGAGCAACTCAGAGCCGAGTTAGTTGTCGACCATCTGATTAATCTTGACGATTACATCCGCGGAGCGATCACGCTTGGCGCTGATGAAGGCTGGCGTGAGGCGTTAAATCGCAAGGCACAGGAGCAGATCAAGGAGGTCAAAGAAAATCTCAACCTGCGCCCTAACGAGGTCGCCTGGGAAGAGCGCTCCATCACTCGCAAGACGGACTACAGGTTCCGAGAAACTCCGCCCGAGAACTGGAACATCTACAGCGTCGGGATGACCAACAAAGGCGTGCTTCTGACCGGACTGCACTTTGCAGGCCAACGCAAGCACCCCAGCATCCGCACCCGAGAGAAGGGTGAAGTTCGCTTCGACTGCACCGGCACCCAGGTGAAGGTCTACCTCCCGCCGTTGACGTGGGAGTACGCCTTGCATCTGCTGGATCATCACGGGTTCATCTGCACTCGGGAGGAGTACACCCCGGAGATGGCATGGCAGTTCATCTTCAGTAACCCGGCGGTCCCCATCTGGGTCGAGGAATCAGCCCTTAAGGCGTTGTCTGCGACCTCCCATGGTCAGCTCGCCGTCGGCATTAACGGCATCAACTCAGCAGGGCAAAAGACCCGATCAGATCGCCTCCGTGTGCCCCTGCAGAAGCTCGCGAAGGGTGGCCGTCGGATGATTGTCAGGTTTGACAACGGCAGCAACTCTGAGCGCGCTGCGCAGCGAGTAGCAGGGCAGCTGAATCGAGCTGGAGCTGATGCCAACTGGTTCACCTGGACAGATCCAGGCAAGGCCAAGACGGACGACTACTTCGCGGCGAAGGGCAAGGCACTGGTCGCCGGCACGTTTGACCGCTCAGCCGATCAAACCGACAGCTTCAACCTGAACGAGGGTCAAAAGGGCCATTACTCCCGACTGAAGGGCAACTGGCGGACGACCACGATCGATCGCGAGTTCGAGCCGGAGGACCTGGTCAAGGCGCGGATGCAGGGGCGAATTATCGCCCTGGAGGGCCCCACGGGTACTGGCAAGACCAAGGCCTCAGTCGGTGCCATTGACCTGATGGAGCAGGCCCTGGGCCACAAGGTCATCGTGCTGGGTCTGTATCACCGTGCCTCGCTGGTCCACAAAGGCGCTGCTGAGTTCGGTGTCAGGGACCTCAGCTCATCCAGAGGCACGTTTGAGCGTGAACGTGGAGAGCGCAGGGACGGTCTGTTCTGCTGCTGCGAATCGATCAAGAAGGACAGCGGCGAGTTGGACATGTGGAGATGGAGCCACGACCTGGAGGAGAACCCCAGGCCAGCTGTGCTGTTCCTTGACGAGCTCACCCAAGCAACCCTGCATCTGCTCCTGGACGGGACTGACGGGATGAGAGACAGCAGGCGTGAGGCGATCCGGTCAGTTGAACGGTTGATACGAAACCCAGAGCTCATCATCATCGCTGCTGAAGCGGGCATAGGCGACATCGAGCTGGAATGGCTACAGGCGCTGTCTGGTGTTCAACCTCAGGTCATCAACACCACGTTTCGCCGGCAGTCCGACCTGTTCTATGGCGCCGCTACTGCTGACAACATCGACAAGCTCCAGCAGCTGTGCGGACAGACCATCGATCAAGGCCAGCAGGTCTGGCTCTCGATGGGCGAAGCAGAGTCACTGAAGAAATTCAGCGCACCTTTTTCTCGCAGCTTTCTGATCCACAGCGACAACTCCTCATCCTTGGAGGTCGCTGAACTGATGTCCAACACCAATGCGGTCGCAGGTCAGTACACCTTGGTCGGATACAGCCCATCTGTGGTCTCTGGCATCTCGTATGAGGCCTCAACCGTTGGCATCGCTGCTTGTGTGCAGCAATTCGCGATGGCCCCCCAAGACGCCATGCAAGCCGTCGCCAGGGCACGAAGCGCAGATCGGCGGATCATGCTGTCGCCTGTCTCAGCACCGATGGCAAAGATCGGAACTGGGCGGACATCACAAGAAGAGGTCAGCCGTGCCAGGTTCACTGCGATCGACCCGAAGATGCAGGAGCTCTACCGAGACCACCTGAAAGGCGTTGACCCGGCAACCGTGCGCTACTCAGTCGCCCTCGAAGCTCGGGTCAACTATGAGGCCGTCAATAACGAGCACGTGTTGGCATGCCGCCTCAAGGATCAGGGCTACACGCTCCGGCCGTTTGACGAGCTGATCAGCGACAACGCTGTTGTTATCCCGAAGGCTCAGCGGGATAAACAGAAAAAGCAGGCTGAACTGAGCCGCCGGACCCAGCTGATCCATGAGGTCATGACTGGTCAGAAGACCATTGACCAGGCCAACTCAGAGGCCAGTAGGGAGACCAAGAACGGCATTTGGGTGGACCTGGCAGCGGTAGACCCCAGCCATGCCTATGTGTGGATGCTGCGCGTCAGGGTGCATGACCTGATCGCTGCAAGGTCATTCACTGTCGATAGCGCTGAGTTCCGCGCGATGGCAGCAGAGGTGCAGAGCCTGAATAAGCACGAGGCACGGGAACTGCGAGACATCCTCGGTGGCCGCGTCACCATTCCTGGACCAGACGACGACGTCCCCGCAACGTTCGCCAAGGCGCTGCTCAAGGTGGCGGGGTTCACCACCCAGAGGCAGAGGCTCCAGGTTGATGGCGTCCGTACCTACCGCTTTGAGGTGATCGCGTTGGAGCTGTCCCCATTCTTGTAGTGGGGTCTATAGATCTACACACCCCACTACAAAAACAGGGCAACGTCCAACATCTTTCCAGTCCATAGAGTCGCCACACTCAGCTCGAAGCAAAGAAGACTGTTGATAACTCGAACAGAGCGCCTTCAGGGAACTGCTGAAGCTCACGCTTGTTTTCATTGTCGTCCCTCGCTTCTATCGCCTCCAAGATCAACTTCGTAACCAAGCTCTGATGCACGGAAGCGAGCAATCTCTTGGAGACCAGCCACAACCTCTGGGGGGAAGACAGGCCGCGGAAACTTGCCAGGCTCCTTGATCACCCCTCCTCGTCCTGTCACCAGTTGATTGAACCAAGTCTTGCCAGCGAACAAGAAGGCAAAGCCGCGCTCGTAACCCATCGCTCGCAGGGCATGCAGCTCTCCAAGCGCAGTCCCCCAGGAATCCGTCGGAAACCCATTGGGACCAAGCCGGTTGTAGTGAAGCTGAATCGAGTCTCCACTCATGACCCAAGAAATACCGAGCTGCTGAAGCCAAGAGTTGAACTGCATCCGTTTGGGAATCTCTTGAAGCCCATGCTGAAGAAACTGGGACACGATCTCGACTGTGTCCTGCGCCTTCAGCACAGGGTCCTGAGGGCGTAACTCGCTGAGCCTGTAGTTCAACTCAGAAATCTCTCGCTCGAGCTCTAGAACTTGCTCACGCGCCTGAGAGATGGCACCGGTCAGAACAGAGACCTGAATCTCGTTGGGCAGCTCCTTCGTCAGCTCTTCAGCAAGACGATGTTCACCGCGCTGAATCCTTCCACTGAGCTCCTGAAGCTGATCGTTTGCAGTACGGATCTGCCTGCTCAAATCCTCCACTTCCGGCCCCATCTGGATGGGGAAGAGGTTCTGCCAGTCGGCCAACGACAAGGTCGCCATCAGCATCGCCTCGGCCTCATCCAAAGGAAGATTGATGGTCGGCGACTTCCGCCAAGCACCAAGCTGCTCACGACATCGCGTCGCACCCTGCTTTGCGACCGCACCAGCACTGTCAGAACAGGTGACATAACCGGGATGCCCGGGTCTGGCGTATCGACCGGCCGCCCTGTAAGTCAACAGAGACCCACAACCCGCGCAACGGACCAAACCACTGAACAGGAAGTGAACTTTCCGCGCCTTGGTGGTTGAACGCTTCCGATCACGCGTTGCCTTCGCCCGTTGGGCTCTTGTGAAGGTCTCCTGATCAACAACAGAGGGGTAATAACCCGGTATCTCATGGCTGTTTTTGCGCTGCAACAAGCCGGTGACAGCGGGGTCCCTTAACCGTTGACTCACTTGACCACGGTTCCAACGACCGTCCTTAGATGCAGGAGGGGCTGCATAGCCCTCCGTATTCAGCTCATCGGCAATCTGCGTCTGGCCCATCCCCGCCAGGCACATCTTGAACATGGCCTCGATCGACTTGGCGTAGCCGTTTAAGCGAAATGGGTTGTCAGGCAACGACTCATCCCGGTCAATCCAGTAGGGATTGCGATGCCGCGGCCTCTCACCACGATCCTGCGCCTCGTAAATCTTGCGCCACCCACCACGAGACCATTTCGACTTCTCGTCGCTCTCGGCATGAGCCTGTGCGAAGAGGAACGACAGCATGGCGAGGTCTTGGGCCCCAGTCGTCTCTCTGAACAAAGGAGAGCCACCCTGATAGCTGCAGACCGCAAACCCAAGCCCCTGCCCCCAGACATCCCGGATCAGAGACTCCAGTGCATCCAGAGGCTCTTGCCTGGAGAAGCGCCTGTGATCCTCAACGACCAGCACGGACCCCTTCGGGATAGAACCGGAGCGAGCTGCCTCTAGAAACCGCCCCAGCGCCCCTTGGGTGCGGTTCCGGCCGGTGTAAGCGCTGACGCCTGGATCGAGAAGTTCCTCAGCAAGACGAAAGTCGGGATGCCTGCGCATCCAATCCTTTAGAGCCTCCTCCTGGCGCTGCAGACCTGACTTATCGCCTTGTGCCTGGCCACCACTGGAAACGCGGCGATAGGAATAAGCCAGCGCCATGGAGAGGCTTGCCCGACACAGACAAGCTAGTCACCTATGCCGCAGAGCACCGCATCACCTCGGCAATCCAGATGCCATAGGGATCGAGCGCCTGATCGGGCAAGGGCCAGGAGCCTCCGGCCGTGACCATCCAGGGTTTGGTCTCCAGCGAACGCCGACCGTGCTGCTGCCACCAGTGGAGCAGAGCCGCAGCGAGCTGCCGGTCAGCGACGGGGTGCTGGTGCTCCACAGCGACGGATCTGAAGCGAAGAGTTGGAGGTCGATTGTGCCCGTCTGATCGGCTGGCAATCTCCGCCGTTGCCATCGCGCAACGCAAGGCTCCCTGACTCCCATGGGACGCTGGATGTGTCCCCACTCAGCCCTGAAGGGATTGGCTCAGCTGATCAATCTGCTCTCGTGGCTGCCCGGCCATTCCGGCTTCGGGAGCTATGTCCAGAGGGTTGTTCCAGGGCTGGAGGGCTGGAGGCTGCAGCTTGATGGGAGCGGGCAGGGCTGCCTGATCGACCGCGATACCTGGCAGCCAGAGCCGCCCCCCCAGGCACCCGGTCGTCTGATGCGCCTCCTCCAGCGCTATGGCATGACCCAGCACGGCCTCGATCTACCGGCGCTGCTCCAGGGAAGTGGGCTCGATGGTGAACTTCCCGAGCTGATCTATTCCCCCTTCTTTGATGCGCTGCTCTGCTGGCCACAGCTCCCTCAGCTGATCACCTGCCATGACCTGACACCCCTCACCTGTCCCAACAGCCGCAAGGCCTGGCTCAAGTACCGCTTTTGGCAGCCGCGTCATCTGCGCTGTGCCACCAGGGTGATCGCGATCAGCCGGCATGTGGCCGATCAACTGATCAGCTTCGGCCTGCCAGCCGAGCGGATCCGAGTGGTCGCCAATGGCATCCGAGTGCAACGACCGGTGCTACCAGCCCCCCAGAGCGCCGACCTGGTGGTGCTGGCCCGACACGATGCCAACAAGAACCTGCCAGCACTGCTGCGGGCGCTGGCGGGGGTGCAACGGCAGCTCCCCCACTGGCGAGGCCGGGTGCGAATCATCGGCAGAGATGGCCCCGACAGCCAACGTTTGCGCAGGGGATTGAGGACCCTGCCTCAACCCGAACGGGTGGAGCTGATCCCATCGCTTCCGCCGGAGGCACTGATCCAGACCTTGCGGGGCAGCCTGGCCCTCATCTCTGCGTCGAAGGAGGAGGGCTTCGATTACCCAGTGCTCGAGGCCAAGGCGGAAGGGCTGCCCACCCTGATCAGCGACATCCCCGTGCATCGGGAATTTCATCAAGGGTCATCCCTGTTCTTTCCGGTGAACGACGATGGAACCTTGCTGGCTGGTGCCATCAATCAGCTGCTGCGCGATCCCACCAGCTGGCGCGACCTCTCTGGCGCTGGCCGAGACCTGGCCCACTCGTTATCTGTGGAGCAGCAGGTTGGTGCGATTCAACAGCTGATCAGCGACCTCCGCGCCTGAGATCTCGTTTATGGCCTGGCATCCCCATCTCTGGCACCCCACCACCCAGGTGGCCTTGCACCCTGAGCCTCTTCGGGTGCATTCCGCCAAGGGCTGCCTGCTGACGCTCGACGACAGCACTCCCCTGGAGGGCTCTCCCTCAAGCAGCCGTGAACTGATCGACGCCATCAGCAGCTGGTGGGTCACCCTGCACGGCCATGGCGAGCCGACGATCGCCGCCGCCATTGCCGATCAGGCCACGCAGCTGGAGCAGGTGATCTTCGCCAACTTCAGCCACGCGCCCGCCGAACAGCTCGCCAGCCGCCTCGCCGCCCACACCGGTCTCGATCGGCTCTTTTTCTCCGACAACGGCTCCACGGCCGTCGAAGTGGCGCTCAAGATCGCCTGGCAGTGGTGGCGCAACCAGGGCAGCGTGCGCCGACAGCTGATCGCTTTTGAAGGGGCCTATCACGGCGACACCTTTGGAGCGATGGCCCTCGGTGATCGCTCGGTGTTCACCGACCCCTACGACAGCCTGCTCTTCGACGTCTGCCGCATCCCCTGGCCCCACACCCACTGGGGCGATGCCACGGTGGAGGCGCGGGAGCAGGTCGCACTCGCAGCCCTCGACAAGGCCCTGACGACGCCAACAGCAGCGCTGATCGTCGAGCCCCTGATCCAGGGAGCCTCCGGCATGCGTCTGGTGCGTCCTGAATTCCTCAGGGCCGTCGCCGCCCGCTTGCGTGACTGCGGCGCCCTGCTGATCGCCGATGAAGTGATGACAGGCTTCGGCCGCACCGGCGCCCTGTTCGCCTCCCAGCTGGCGGGGATCCAGCCGGATCTGATCGCCCTCTCCAAAGGGCTCACCGGCGGCTTCCTGCCCATGGGGGGCACGATGGCCAGCGAACGCCTGTATCAGGGCTTCATCAGCACGGAACCGACTCACACCTTCTTCCACGGCCACAGCTTCACGGCCAATCCCCTGGGTTGTGCCGCCGCCCTCGCCAGCCTGGATCTGCTCGAAGCCAACCCAGAGGCCTTCAGCGGCTTCGAGGCCCGCCACCGCAAGCATCTAGAGCACCTGCAAGAGCGAAAGGCCGTGCAGCGGCTGCGTTGCCTGGGCACCATGGCCGCCTTCGATCTGGCTGTTGGTGACACCGACTACCTCAACCCCGTGGGCCGGCAACTTCAACGCCATTGCCTGGAGCGGGGGGTGTATCTGCGGCCCCTGGGCAACGTCGTCTACCTGCTGCCGCCGCTCTGCATCAGCGATGCGCAATTGGCCCGCTGCTATGAGGCGATCGACGCTGCGATTGACGCGGTCACAAACTGACCACAACACCTGCCGCTTCCATTAAGCGCCAGTAGTTTCTGGCCATCTCTTGCCACTCCGACAGTGCGGCGAACGCTGACGCTCTCCCTGCTGGCCAGTACCGCACTGCTGGCCTCCTGCAGCAAGCCCAAACAGCCCGCTCAGCAGTTCCTCAGCGTGCAGACCGCTCGGATCGGTGAGGCCACCTTCAATCCCAGCGTGGAAGCGATCAGCATGCTGGAGTCGACCACCAATGTGGCGCTGCGGCCGGAGACGGAAGGGCGGGTGGTGAAGATTCTCGCCAGCGAAGGCGACATGGTGAAGGCCGGCCAGCCGATCCTGGTGCTCGACAACGTGCAGCAGAGCGCCGCTCTCAATGCCGCCCGCGCCCAGGCCCGCACCGACAAGCTCAACGCCGAGCGCTACGAATTTCTCTACGAGCAGGGCGCGGCATCGGCCAAAACCCGAGACCAATACGCCACCCAGGCGATTGCCTCCCGCGATCAGGCCCTCGCCAGTGCCGCCACGCTCGGATACAAATACGTGCGCTCACCGATCGACGGCATCGTCGGGGATCTCGACACGGTGAAGCTCGGCGATTACGTGCAGACCGGCCAGGCGATCACGGGCATCGTCGACAACTCCACCCTCTGGACGCTGATGCAGATCCCCGCCACCCAGGCGGATCAGATCAAAACCGGTCAGACCGTGACGGTGAGCTCCCAGACCAGCCCACCGATCAGCGGCCAGGGGAGTGTGACCTTCATCTCGCCCTATTTCGGCATTTCCGGCAGCCAGCAGTCGCCCAACACCCTGATGGTGAAGGCCACCTTCCCGAACCTCACCGGCAAGCTCAAAACCGGCCAGTTCGTGAAGAGCCAGATCGTGATCGATCAGAAACAGGCTCTGGCGGTGCCGGTGCAGGCGGTGTTCATGCAGGCGCAGCAACCCTTCGTGTATGTGGTGGTGCCCCTCAGCAAAGCCCTCCCCAAGATCAAGGCCTCCAGCTCCGTGCCGGAAGCGAGCAAGCAGAAGCTGGAGAAGCTGCCGGCAAGCACACCGATCGTGGTGCAGAAACCTGTGGTGCTTGGCACGCTTCAGAACAACCTCTACCCGCTGCGCTCCGGACTGAACCGTGGTGAAACGGTCGTCGTGAGCAACACAGCCCTGCTCAGCAACGGCCTGCCGGTGAAGGTCTCCAACAGTGCCAACGGCGCCGGGGGCAACTGAAGGCCATGGCGTTTTCCGACAACTTCATCAAGCGGCCGGTTCTCACCACCGTCTGCAGCATCCTGATCGTGCTGATGGGGGTGATCGCTATCCCCACCCTGCCGATCGCCAACCTGCCCAACATTGCGCCGCCCCTGATCCAGGTGACGGCCAACTACAGCGGCGCCAACTCGCTAGTCACCGAACAGTCGGTCACCAACCCGCTCGAGCAGCAGATCAATGGCGTGCCCGGCGCCTCCTACATCTCCTCCACCAGCAACATGGAGGGGCAGAGCATCATCCAGGTCTACTTCGACGAGACCACGAATATCGATATCGACCAGGTGAACGTGCAGAACCGCGTGTCTCTGGCGATGCCCCAGTTGCCCTCGCAGGTCTCGGCCACTGGCGTGTCGGTGCAACAAAGCACCCCCTCGATTCTGCTGGCCTATCAGGTGTCCTCCAGCGACGGCCAGTTCGACTCGGCCTACCTCAACGGCCTGATTTATGAGCAGCTCTACTACCCATTGGAGCGGATCGACGGGGTTGCCAACGTCAACATCCTTGGTGGCAGCAATCCCGCCTACTGGCTGAACGTCGACCCTGGAAAGCTGGCCGCCAACAACCTCACCGCCAGCCAGGTGATTGATGCCGTACAGGCGCAAAACACCACGGCGGTGGGCGGCCTGGTGGGGGGACCACCAGCCTCCGGAAATCAGGCCTACACCTACCCGTTGCTGGTGCAGAACAACGGCAACCTGGTGTCGATCGAAGACTTCAACAACCTGATCGTCGGCCGTTCGCCCACCGGGAACCTGCTGCTGCTCAAGGATGTCGGCAGCGTGCAATACGGCTTCAACAACTACACAACGGCAGCGATCAATACTGACAACCACGACGCGATCACGGTGGCCGTCTTCCAGACGCCTGAAAGCAACGCCTTGGATGTGGCCGATGCCGTGGTGAAGGAAATGGAGTCGTTTGCAGCGACGGTCCCACCCGGTGTGACTGTGACGCAGGTGTACAACATCGGTCAGTTCATCGAAGCCTCGGTGGATGGCGTGATCGATGCCCTCGGCCTGGCGATCGTGCTGGTGCTGCTGATCCTGTTCATCTTCCTGCAGAACTGGCGCGCCACCGTGGTGCCCAGCCTGGCGATTCCGATCTCCCTGATCGGCACCTTCGCCTTCATCAAGGTGTTCGGCTTCTCCATCAACCAGCTCACCCTGCTCGGCCTGGTGCTGGCCACCGGCCTGGTGGTGGACGACGCGATTGTGGTGATCGAAGCGGTGTCGAAAAACATCGAAGCGGGCATGCGGCCGCGCCAGGCAGCACTCGCCTGCATGGGTGAATTGTTCGGCGCACTGGTGGCCACCGCCCTGGTGTTGATGGCTGTGTTCGTTCCGGTGGCCTTCTATCCGGGAAGCATCGGCATCATCTACCAGCAGTTCGCGCTGACGATCGCTTTCTCAATCGCGATCTCCGCCTTCAACGCGCTGACCTTCTCGCCGATGCTCTCCGGCCTGATCCTGCGCGGCGGCGAGACGGCGGAACCGAAAGGCTGGACCTGGCCCGTGGCCGGGGTGATCGTGGGTCTGGCCTTCGGGCGCTTCAGCTCCGCCGCTTTCGGGCAGTGGACCTACATCCTCGGTGTCGTGGTCGGTGGCCTGGCGGGAGCGAACCTGCCACTGATCTTCCGGGTGTTCAACAACAACTTCGCCAAACTCCAGAACGGCTATGCCCGCCTGATTCAGACGCTGATCCGGGCCCGCCGCTGGGTGATGGTGGCCCTGGGCAGCGGCATCGTGATCACCGTGCTCGCCTTCATGGCCCTGCCCTCCGCCTTCATCCCCGATGAAGACCAGGGCTACATCCTTGGCATTTATCAATTGCAGAACGGCGCCTCCCTGAGCGAGACCCAGTCGATGGGCAAGGAAATCGCCGCGATCCTTAAGCAAGAAAGTGATGTGAGCTCCGCCGCCGTGATCAGCGGCTATGGCTTCAATGGCTCGAGCCCTGACCAGGGCACGATCATGGTCGGTCTCAAACCGCTAAGCGAGCGCTCCGGCCAGAGCAACAGCTCCTTTGCAATCGCCGATCGCCTCAACGCCAAACTCTCGAAACTCAGCAGCGGCCTTGCTGTCATCGGCCAGCCCCCTGCAGTGCCAGGCTTCTCCGCCCAGGGGGGCTTCTACTTCCAGTTCAATGACCTCAGTGGTGATTACAGCTTCAATCAGCTCAACGACCAGGCCCAGAAGCTGATCAAAGCCGGTAAGGCCAGCGGTGAATTCTCCTCGCTCTACAGCCAGTTCATCCCCAGCGCACCAGCCTTCGGCCTCAAGGTGGATCGGGCTCTGATGGGTGCCCTCAACGTCGACTATCAGGAGGCGATGGACACGATCGCCACCCTTTCCGGTGGCAGCTACACGGGCCTCACCTACGAAAATGGTCAGGTGCGCAACGTGTATGTGCAGTCAGAGGCTGCGCAGAGGGCCGATATCGACAGCATCCTCAGCTACTACGTGAAGAGCCGAGATGGCCAGATGGTGCAGGTGTCGCAGTTTGCGGAGGCGGAGCTGGACAGTGCCCCTCCAATCATCAGCCACTACAACCTCTATCGGACGGTGCTGGTGCAGGGCGCCCAGGCGCTGGGCAAGAGCTCAGGTCAGGCCCTGACGGCGATTCAGAACCTGTTCAAGCAGCTTGATTTCAACAACATCGGCTACGCCTTCACCGGTCTGGCCGCCCTGCAGCTCTCCGCCGGCAGCGCCAGTGTTCTCGTGTTCGGGCTGGGCATCCTGATCGTGTATCTGGTGCTGTCGGCTCAGTACGAGAGCTATGTGACTCCGGTGATCATCCTGATGACCGTGCCCCTGGCGATGCTCGGCGCCCTGGCTTTCCTGGCAGCACGCTCGATCGACCTCAACATCTATGCCCAGGTGGGTCTGGTGACCCTGATCGGCCTGGCGGCCAAGAACGGCATCCTGATCGTCGAAGTGGCCGAACAGCACCTCGAGGAAGGCATGACGGCAACAGAAGCGGTGATCGCTTCGGCCGAGTCGCGCCTGCGTCCGATCCTGATGACCGCCATCGCAGCTCTGGCAGGCTTCCTCCCCCTGGTGGTGGCCAATGGCGCTGGCGCCCAGAGCCAGCAGTCGCTCGGCACGGTGATCTTCGGTGGCCTGGTGGTGGCGACCATCCTCTCGCTGGGCGTGGTGCCGCCCTTTTATGTGGTGATCAAGGGTCTTGAAGAGCGGCTGTTCGGCAAGCGCGAGCCTGAGCTCAGCGACCCCAAGGCTCCTGCAGGTGCAAACTGAAGCCAAGCTCTGGCTGTGGAAGCGGCAGGAGACTCTCCAGCTCGAAGTGGGCTGGTGCAGCAGTTCAACCTCAACTGAGGCATCCACCCCTGCCACCCCTGCCGTGGTGCTCATCCACGGCTTCGGTGCCTGCAAGGAACACTGGCGCCATGTGCTGCCTGTGCTTGGGAGCGTCACGCCCAGCTATGCGCTTGATCTGATCGGCTTTGGCGCCAGCAGCCAACCCAAAGCCCTCCTGGGTCATGAGCGGCCCGAAGTCGGCGCCGATCCCACCGCTTCAATCCACTACAGCTTTGACCTCTGGGGAGCGCAGGTGGCGGCGTTCTGCCGGGAGATCGTGGGACGTCCGGTGCTGCTGGTGGGCAACTCCATCGGTGGAGTGGTGGCCCTGCGCGCCGCGCAGCTGTTGCAGGCCGATCCGGACGCGAGTCCCTGCCGAGGCCTGGTGTTGATCGATTGCGCCCAACGGCTGATGGACGACAAACAGCTCGCCAGGCAACCCGCCTGGATGGCCTGGATCAGGCCCTTCCTCAAGACCCTGGTCAGCCAGCGCTGGCTGAGCACTGCCCTCTTCCGCAATGCGGCCAGACCAGCGGTGATCCGCCAGGTGCTGAAGCAGGCCTACCCCAGCGGGCACAACGTGGATGAGGCGCTGGTGCAGCTTCTGCTCCAACCCAGTCAGCGCCCAGGCGCGGCGGAGGCCTTTCGCGGCTTCATCAATCTGTTCGATGACCACCTGGCTCCCGATCTGCTGCAAGACCTTGATCTGCCCGTACATCTGATCTGGGGCGAGGCCGATCCCTGGGAGCCGGTGGCGGAGGCCAAGGTGTGGCCGCAACGCTTTGCCTGCATCCGCTCCCTCCAAGTGATCGAAGGGGTAGGGCACTGCCCCCACGACGAAGCACCCGATCAGGTCAATCCACTGTTGATCGCGATTGCGGAGCGGGCAGGCGGCACTCAGCTTCTTAACAGGCGACGTAGGCCTCCACCTGATCACTGAGGCGACGCAGGCCGGCGAGGCCATCGCGCTCGAGGTTGCGCACCCGATCACGGCTGATGCCGATCACCCGGCCGATGCCGGTGAGGCTCATCGGCTCCTCCCCGTCCATCCCATACCGCATCCGCAGCACTCGACGCTGCAGATCAGGCAGCTGCTCCAGCAGATCGCGCAGATCTCCCTTCAGGCATTCGCCCTCCACCTGCTCGCTCGGTAGCTCTCCATCCCCCGCCAGAAGCTCCAGCAGCTCCGTGTCATCGCCATCACCCACCTTCATCTCCAGGCTCACGGGCTGACGTGCACGGCACATCAGCTCCTTCACCTCCTCTTCCGGCAGTTCCACAAACTCCGCCAGCTCCGTCACCGTTGGTGTGCGACCCAGCTCCTGGCTCAACTCACGCTGACCTTTCTTCAGCTTGTTCAGCATCTCCGTGATGTGGATCGGCAGACGGATCGTCCGGCTCTTCTCCGCAATCGCACGCGTGATCCCCTGACGGATCCACCAGTACGCATACGTACTGAACTTGTAGCCACGCGTTGGATCGAACTTCTCCACACCACGCACCAGGCCGATCGTTCCCTCCTGGATCAGATCCAGAAGCTCCATATTCCGCTTCGTGTATTTCTTCGCGACGCTCACCACCAAACGCAAATTCGCCGCCACCATCCGCTCCTTCGCACGACGGCCCGCCTGCTGTTTCCGCTTCAGCTGCACACCGCTCAAGCCAGCTGCCTTCGCCAGCTCCTCGGCTGCCACCACCTCGCCACCACGCTGCTCACTCAGCTCAGCCTCCAGCGCCTCAAGCTCCATCAGCTCCTGCACCTGACGACCCAGCGTGATCTCCTGCTGATGGCTCAACAGAGGCACACGACCGATGTCCCGCAGGTACGAACGCACCAGATCCACGTCGCCGCCCATGGGGCGCGATGCGGCCGCCGATGGGGGCTTGGAGGCGGGGGAGACGGCCATGACAGCACCTTTGCGTTATGTAAAGCCTACTCCTGAAGAAGTGTGAAGCCCTCTCAGAAATGACCAATCCCGCCCTTTTGAGTGCAAATACCTAAGGCGCTTTGAAGCCTCCGAGCGCTAGGGCTCAGCCCACCTGCAACCGCTGCAGCAACCAGGCGGCCGTGCGCAAATAGATGAACACCCCGGCCACGTCGGTCGCCGTGGTGATGAACGGGGCCGACATCAAGGCCGGATCGAGGCCCATGCGGTTAAACAGCAGGGGCAAGGCGGCACCGGCGGTGGCCGCCAGGGTGGTGATCGCCATCAGGCTGATGCCCACAGCCGCGCCCACCAGCGGGCCCTCCCCCCTCCACCAGGCGAAGGGCACCACCACCACCAGCATCAAGAGCCCCAGCAACGCCCCGGCGATCGCTTCACGGCCGATCGCCTTCAGCGGGCCGAGGGCCTGGATGCGCTGGGTGCTCAGACCACGGATCACCACGGTGGAGCTCTGGGCCCCCACATTGCCGCCGGTTCCGATCAAGAGCGGGATGAAGGCCGCCAGCAGCACCACCTGCTTGAGCACCCCATCGTTCATGGCGATCACCTCGGTGGTGAAGCCATTGGCCACCACCAGCACCGCCAACCAGACCACCCGACGGCGGGCGACGGTGAACAGATTGCTCTGGAAGTAATCGTCTTCATCGCCGGCCTGCACAGCACCGGCGGCGTAGATGTCTCGGGTGGCCTCCTGTTCGATCACGTCGATGACGTCATCCACGGTGACGATCCCCACCAGACGCTGCTCCCGGTCGACCACTGGCACCGCCAGGAAGTCGTAGCGCTGGATTGCCCGGGCCACCTCCTCCTGATCGGTGTCGGTGCGCACGCTCACCACATCGCGGGTCATCACATCGCCGATACGATCCTCAGGGTCGGCCGTCACCAGATCTCTTAAGGAGAGGATGCCGGTGAGGCGACGCTCGCCGTCGGTGACATACAAGCTGTAGATGGTCTCGGTGTCGCGGGCAAGACGGCGCACGATCGTGAGCGCCTGGGCAGCACTGTGGAATTCCTTGAGGTCGATGAACTCGGTCGTCATTAGACGACCGGCCGTCTCGGGTTCATAACCAAGCAACTGAGCGGTCACGCGGCGCTCGGCTGGGCTCAGTTCCGCCAGCAGGCGACGCACCACCTTGGCGGGCAGCTCATCAAACAGACGCACCCGATCATCGGGTGACATCTCCTCCACCAGCTCCAGAACCTCGCCGGATCGGAGCCGCTCCAGCAGGCTCTGCTGCACGGCCGGGTCGAGGTACTCGTAGACCTCAATCGCCTCATCTTTACTGAGCAGCCGAAAGGCAAGGGCCTGGAGGGTGCGCGGAAGGCTGCCGATCGCCTCAGCGATATCCACCGGCTGCACCGGCTCCAGCAGCATCTTCACGGCGTCGTAGTTGCCGCTCGCGAGCATGGATTCGAGCTGCTGGGCTACCACAGCTGCGATGTTGTCGGCTGCTGCCCCCCCACCGTTTGCCTCGTCCATCGGCATGCGTCAGGGCGTGCTTAGTGTATGGCCGCCCGCCCGACAGGATGACCATGAGCGTGAACGTGAGCGCCGTGACCGTGCGCAGTGCCGACGGCAGCGAGAAGCGCCTCGGCGACTACAACGGCCAGGTGCTGCTGATCGTGAACGTGGCCAGCCGCTGCGGGTTCACCAAGCAGTACGCCGGCCTCCAGGCCCTGCAGGACGCCTACGGCCCCAAAGGTCTGCAGGTGCTGGGCTTCCCCTGTAACGACTTCGGCGCCCAGGAGCCCGGCACGCTGGATGAGATCAAGAGCTTCTGTTCCACCACCTACGGCGCCAGCTTCGAACTCTTCGACAAGGTGCATGCCACGGGCAGCACCACGGAGCCCTACACCACCCTCAACCAGACAGCTCCCGCCGGTGATGTGGCCTGGAACTTCGAGAAGTTCCTGGTGGGCAAAGACGGCATGGTGATCGCCCGCTTCAAGAGCGGTGTGGCCCCCGAAGACGCCGAACTTAAGACTGCAATCGAAGCCGCCCTGGCCGCCTGACGCAAAGCCTTCAAGGGCACTCAATCGCTCGGCGCTGAGCCCTTCAGGGCCCGGCCGAGCGCGAACCCCAGGGCTGCGGCACCCAGTCCCAGCCCCAGGGTGAGGCCAATCAAACCAAGCGCCGAAGCCCAATCCCCGGCGGCAAGCAAGCCGACGCTGTTCACCATCCAGCTACTGAAAGTGGTGAGCGAACCGCAGAAACCGATGCCCACCAGCAGCTGGCGTCGCGCCTGAATCGGTTGGCCAGCGAGCCAGCCCAGGATCAAGGCGCCCAGCACATTCACCAACACGTCCTTGTCGTGCAAATGCACGCCCACCTGCCAGCGGATCAGGGCTCCGGGCACGGCGCCGACCGCCACCAGCAGCAACTCCTCCAGTTCAGCGCGCAGGGTGAGCTGGCCCTTGGATGCCTTGAGATCCGCCATCAGACCAGCCCCTCCGCCAGACCAAGCCCGTATCCGAGGCCGGCCACCAGCAGGCCACCCAGGACCGAACCGAGCGCGAGCAACAGGGCTTCACCCCAATGGCGCCGCTGCACGGTGGTGAACAACTCCACCGCAAAGGTGGAGAAGGTGCTGAGGCTTCCGAAAAAGCCAACGGCGATCAGCAGCATCAAAGGCGATGCCCCCGCCGCAGCCGGCTGACAGCGACCGCTGGTCTGCAAACCCAGCACCAGACCGAGGGCGAAGGCGGCGATCAGATTCACCGTGAAGGTGCCCCAATGTTTGCGGGGCACGATCGGTTCAAAGTGATTGACGATGCGCAGCCGCAACCAGGCACCGGGAATCGCTCCGAGGCCGACCAAGAGGGCCTGACCAGGAAGCAACAACGGCTCAGCCATGGATCCAGCCGCGACGGGGCTGGGGGTCGCTGGGCAGGGCAGAGCCACTGGCCACCTGCACCTGCAGCCACTCGTGGCCATCAGCGCAGCGCCAACGGCGCAGGAGTTGCAGAGGCGTGCCGATCTCGAGATGACGCAGGGCCGGTGCCTCCACCAGGGGACTGCCTTGGAGCAGGGCATCACTGCCACTCAGGAAAGGGCCACCCACATCGCGGCGACGCACCTCGGGCTGACGACGCTCGGCACCGCCGGCCGGCAGAGCTGCAGGGGCGATCAAGGCCACCCCCAGCAACCAGCTCCAACGCAAAACAGCGGCAGCAGCGGGCATCAGATGTCGAGCTTGGCCATGTCGAGTTCGGCGCTGTGGGTTTCGATGAACTCGCGCCGGGGGGCCACTTTGTCGCCCATCAGGATCGTGAAGATGCGATCGGCTTCGAGGGCATCTTCGATCTCCACCCGCTTCATCATGCGGGTGGTGGGATCCATGGTGGTTTCCCAGAGCTGGGCGGGCATCATTTCACCGAGACCCTTGAAGCGCTGGATGTTGTAGTTGGCTTTCTCACCAAAGCCAGCCAGCGTTTTTTGGAGATCCTGCTCGTTGTAGCAGTAGGTGTGGTTCTTACCGCGCTCCACCTTGTAGAGAGGCGGACAAGCAATGTAAATGTAACCGCCCTCGACCAGCTCCTTCTGATAGCGATAGAAGAAGGTGAGCAGAAGCGTGCGGATGTGGGCACCGTCCACGTCGGCGTCGGTCATGATCACGACGCGGTGGTACCGCAGATTCTTGGAGTCGAACTCCTCACCCTTGATGCCAAGGCCGAGGGCGGTAATCAGAGCCTGAATCTCCGTGTTCTTGTAGATGCGGGCGTCGTCCGTCTTCTCAATATTGAGGATCTTGCCGCGCAGGGGCAGGATCGCCTGGAAGCGCCGATCGCGGCCCTGCTTGGCGGAGCCACCAGCCGAATCACCCTCCACGATGTAGATCTCCGATTCGGAGGGATCGCGGGAGCTGCAGTCGGCCAGCTTGCCGGGAAGCGTTGAGCTCTCCAGCACGCTCTTGCGGCGCACCAGCTCGCGGGCGCGGCGGGCGGCCTCAGCGGCATTGAAGGCCTGGATCGCCTTCTCGAGGATCATGTCAATCACCGAGGGGTTGAATTCCAGGTATTGACTGAGGGCCTCGCCCACCAGGCTGTCGACAATGCCGCGAACCTCGGTGTTGCCGAGCTTGGTTTTGGTCTGGCCTTCGAATTCCGGCTCGGGCACCTTCACCGAAAGCACAGCGGTGAGACCCTCGCGGATGTTCTCACCCGCGAGGTTGGAGTCGGCTTCCTTACGCTTGCCGCGCTTGCGGGCAAAGGTGTTGAGGGTGCGGGTGAGCACCGTTTTCAATCCCTCGATGTGGGTGCCGCCATCCACGGTGCGGATGTTGTTGGCAAAGCCAAGGATGCTGTCGGAGTAGGCATCGACGCACCACTGCAAGGCGGCTTCCACCTGAACGCCGTCTTTCTCGGCATTCACATAGATGATCTCGGGATGCAGCGGATCCTTTTCCGCGTTCATGTAGGCGACGTATTCCTTGATGCCGCCTTCGTAGAAATAGATCTCTTCGTGGGCCTCACCGTCGGCATTGCGAGCGCTTTCACGTTCATCACGGAAGACGATGCGCACGCCGCCGTTGAGATAAGCCAGCTCGCGCAGACGGGCGGCAAGGGTGGCGTAATCGAAAACGATGCCACCGGTGAAGATCTGAATGTCTGGCTTGAAGCAGACGCTGGTGCCGGTGCGGCCGTTCTCGTCAGCGGGCTGGAGCTCGGAGGCAAGGCTGCCGATCGGGGCGCCGCGCTCAAAGCGCTGCCGGTGCACCTGGCCCTGACGGCGCACGGTGACCTGCACCCACTCGCTGAGGGCGTTCACCACCGACACACCCACGCCGTGAAGGCCGCCGGACACCTTGTAACCGCCGGCGCCGAACTTGCCGCCGGCGTGGAGCACGGTGAGCACCGTTTCCAGGGCGCTCTTACCAGTGCGGGGATGAATATCGGTCGGGATGCCGCGGCCGTTATCGGTGATCGATGCGGAGCCGTCTTCCGCGAGAACAACCTGGATCTCGTCGCAATGGCCCGCAAGGGCCTCATCCACCGAGTTGTCGACCACCTCGTACACGAGGTGGTGAAGACCACGGGGCCCGGTGGTGCCGATATACATGCCCGGGCGCTTGCGCACGGGCTCCAGGCCTTCCAGGACCTGGATCTGTTCGGCTCCGTAGGCGGCCTGAACCTTTGAGGCTTCGCTCATGCGTTCGTCGTCTGCCGGGCCTCCTGTCAGGCTGAATTTACCACCGGCGCGCCAGAGGCGCTTGCAGAGGCCTCTGAGACGCCGTTTCCCCAGGGGGTGCAACCCCCTTGGCCGCGACCATGTCCGACCTCCCTCCGCCAGCAGCCATGGGCGAACCCGCCGAACCGGGAGCCAACACCCCACTGGTGGTGGTGCTTTTAGGGCCGACCGCCAGCGGTAAGACGGCCCTGGCCCTGGAGCTGGCCGAACGCCTCGAACTGGAGGTGCTGAACGTGGATTCGCGTCAGCTGTATCAGGAGATGAACATCGGCACTGCGAAGCCGACGCCGGAGCAGCGGCGGCGGGTGCCCCACCAGCTGCTGGATCTACGACCTCCCGACCAGCCGATCACCCTGCAGGAATTCCAGGCGATCGCCGGGCCCGCCGTTGAAGCACAACTGCAGCGGCGGGGAATGGCCCTGCTGGCTGGGGGCAGTGGCCTCTACCTCAAAGCACTCACCGGCGGCCTACGGCCACCGGCGGTGCCACCACAGCCGGAGCTGCGCGCTCAGCTGAGCGCCATGGGCCAGGGGGTGTGCCATGCCCTGTTGCGGCAGGCCGATCCGGAGGCGGCAGCGCGAATCGCCCCAGCCGACGCGGTCCGCACCCAGCGGGCCCTCGAGGTGCTCTACGCCAGTGGGGAATCGATGAGCAGCCAGCAGGGGGCCGTGCCGCCCCCCTGGCGAGTGCTGGAGCTGGGCCTGAACCCAGACGACCTGCGCCAGCGGATCGATCAACGCACGCGTCAGCTCTATGACGGCGGCCTGGTGGAGGAAACCGCAAAGCTGCGGGACCGTTACGGGGCCGATCTACCCCTGCTGCAAACGATCGGCTACGGGGAGGCCCTGGAGCTGCTGGCAGGCCGGCTCAGCCGAGAGAAGGCGATCGCGATCACCAGCCAGCGCACCCGCCAATTCGCCAAACGGCAGCGCACCTGGTTCCGCCGCCAGCATCAACCCTGCTGGCTGAGCGGTGAGGATGCGCTGAGCGAAGCGATGACGCTGATCCAGGGAGGTCTAGGGTGAAGGTTGATGTGTTGTTTCGGTCGCATTGATCGCACCGAGACCTTCTCTGTCCTCTCAACGTCCTGAATGCCACCACGTCCCCGTTTTGACCGTCGTGCTCCCGTGCGGGAGCTGCCCAACATCAACGACCGCATCAGTTACCCGCAGTTGCGGGTGGTCGACGCCGACGGATCGCAGCTTGGGGTGATTGACCGCGAGAAGGCCCTCGAAGTGGCTCAGGAACGAGAGCTCGATCTCGTGCTGGTGAGCGAGAAGGCGGACCCGCCGGTCTGCCGGATCATGGATTACGGCAAATACAAGTTCGAACAAGAAAAGAAGGCCAAGGAGGCCAAGAAGAAGTCGCATCAGACCGAGGTGAAGGAGGTCAAGATGCGCTACAAGATCGACCAGCACGACTACGACGTGCGCATTGGCCAGGCCACCCGCTTCCTCAAGGCCGGCGACAAGGTGAAGTGCACCGTGATCTTCCGGGGCCGCGAGATTCAGCACACCGCCCTGGCGGAAACACTGCTGCGCCGGATGGCGAATGACCTGGAGGAGCAGGCGGAGATTCAGCAGGCGCCCAAGCGGGAAGGCCGCAACATGATCATGTTCCTGACGCCGCGCAAGACGCCGCTGGCCAAGAAGAACGACGACGAGCCTCAGGCCGCCACCAAGGCCGTGCGCACGATCCCGTCCCCACCGCGGCCCACGGCCGCCAAGGTCGCGAGCAAGCCGCCCCAGCCCCAGGCCTGATCAAGCCGCAAGCCGCAGACCTGGCGAGCTTCAATCCCGCAGCGCCTCCAGCAGCAACTGCCAGCCCTGCTCAGCAGCAGCGGGGTTGAAACTTTCGCGCGCTTCGCACATGAAGCCGTGGTCGGCGCCTTCAAACTCCCGGTAGCGCAGCCGCTGCCCACTGGGATCAGCCGCCAGAAGCGCTGAGGCGATCGCCGCCCGGTCTTCAGCGGGGATCAGGGGATCGGCGCTGCCGCAGAGGCAGGTGAGTTGGCCCGGCACCTGGGGCAGCAGCTCCAGGCTGGGGGCACCTCCGCCCGGGCGACCCTGCACGACGCCAGCTCCGTAAAAATCAAAGGCCTGGCTCACCTGGGGCAGGCTGGCGGCCAACAGGGCGGCATGGCCCCCAAAGCAGAAGCCCACCACGGTGATCTCCAGGTTGCTCTGCAGGGTGTTCTGCAGCCAGGTGATCGCCGCAGCCAGATCGGCCAGGATCTGATCGGTGCTGGTGGCGCCCTTGTGGCGGCGACCCTCCGCCAGCTGCTCAGGCCCATAGCCCAGCTCCAGCTCTGGGGCCGTGCGTGCAAACAGCGGCATCGCCAGGGCGGACACGCCGGCGGCGGCAATCCGGTCGGCAACGCTGCGTACCCAAGCATTGACGCCGAACACCTCCGGCAGCACGATTACGACACGCAGCCGTGTTAATTCCGTAACATTTTCGTTACTTTCAGAGCCATCCTCTGGCCATGAGACGGCCGGAGACCACCAGCAGCGCAGGGGCACCGGACCGCCCTCGACCCGACACCAACCGGCGGAAATAGGGAGAGAATCCGAAACTGGCATAGGGACACAGACCACCGCAGCAATTGTCACCGAGCCGATCGCTCCTTATGGTGGCCGCATTCCGATCCGGCCCACCGGCGTGCGATTCCACATCCAGCAGGAAAGCGACATCCCGGCGTCGACCCAGCTGTACAACCAAATCTGCTTCGCGATCGCGGCGCGCCACTACCCCCCTGGCCACCGGCTGCCCAGCACCCGCCAGCTCGCCATGCAGACGGGACTGCATCGCAACACGATCAGCAAGGTGTATCGCCAGCTGGAAACCGACGGCGTGGTGGAGGCGATGGCCGGCTCCGGCATCTACGTGCGCGATCAGCAGAAACCGCGAGAGATCCGCACCCCCGTGCACATTCGCAACCGGGGCATCACCGACCTCGATCGTGAAGTGCGCAAGTGCGTGGACGGCCTGCTGAACGCCGGCTGCACCCTGCAGCAGACGCGGGAGCTGCTCACCCGGGAGATCGACTGGCGCCTGCGCTGCGGCGCCCGCGTCCTCGTGAGCACCCCCAGGGAAGACATCGGCGCCTCGATGCTGATCGCCGAGGAGCTCGAGCCCAACCTCGATGTGCCCGTGGAGGTGGTGCCGATGGAGGAGCTCGAAAGCGTGCTTGAGAGCGCCAGCAACGGCACGGTGGTGACCAGCCGCTATTTCCTGCAGCCGGTGGAGGACCTGGCCAAACGCCACGGGGTGCGTGCCGTGGCGGTGGACCTCAACGACTTCCGCGAGGAGCTGGCCATGCTCAAGGAGCTGCGGCCGGGCAGCTGCGTGGGCCTGGTGAGCATCAGCCCGGGCATCCTGCGCGCCGCCGAGGTGATCCTGCACAGCATGCGCGGCAACGAGCTGCTGCTGATGACCGCCACCCCTGATGTGGGCAGCCGCCTGCTGGCGCTGCTGCGGGCCGCCAGCCATGTGCTCTGCGACCGTCCGAGCCTGCCGCTGGTGGAACAGAGCCTGCGCCAGAACCGCTCCCAGCTGATGCGCATGCCCCAGGTGCACTGCGCCGAGAGCTACCTCAGCGGCGATACGATCGAGCTGCTGCGCAAGGAGATCGGCCTGCAAGCGGGCTAAGGCATGTTTGATCAGATCCGCGCCGACCTGGCGATCATCCGCGAGCGGGATCCGGCTGCCCGCGGACCGCTGGAGATCCTGCTCTGCTATCCGGGCTTCCAGGCGATCACCCTGCATCGACTCAGCCATCGGCTCTGGCGCTCGCGCCTGCCCCTGAAGCTGGCGGCCAGGCTGCTCAGCCAGCTGGGCCGCAGCATCACCGGTGTGGAGATCCATCCCGGCGCCACGATCGGGCGGGGTGTATTCATCGACCACGGCATGGGCGTGGTGATCGGCGAAACCGCTGAAGTGGGAGACCGCTGCCTGCTCTACCAGGGGGTCACCCTGGGAGGCACGGGCAAGGACCACGGCAAGCGCCACCCCACCCTCGCCAGCAACGTGGTGGTAGGGGCCGGCGCCAAGGTGCTGGGGGCGATCCAGGTGGGCACCAACACCCGCATCGGCGCCGGTTCGGTGGTGGTGCGCGATGTGGAGAACGACTGCACGGTGGTGGGCATCCCCGGCCGGGTGATTCACCAGAGCGGCGTGCGCATCAACCCCCTCGCCCACTCCGCCCTGCCCGATGCCGAGGCCAATGTGATCCGCAACCTGATGGAGCGGATCGACCAGCTCGAAAGCCAGGTGGGCACCCTCCAGGCCTGCCTCAAGGCGGTGGCCGCCGGCAAACCCCTGAGCGAGATCTGCCGCGGCGAATCCCAAAACCTCAAGGACCGGGAGATCCTGGAGTTTCTGGGGGAGGAGTGATCAGGCCATGAGTGCAGAGGCATATCAGAAACGAGCTCATCAGCAATCAAGCAAAAACTGAAGAGACAACAACACGCGATACCAGAAAAGTCAACTTCAAGTTTTATCCCTTCTTCCAATTCAAGACATACCGAAAAAGGGCCTTGTCAACCTTGCGAATAACAGAAACCCAATCAAAATCCTGCTCCTGCCTAAAACATCGTACCGACGAATACCACTGACAATCCCCCGAGACCCCCCATTGCCAACTCGGAAACTGCTTGAGCATCACCCAAGTTGGCAGCCCAAGAGCGCCGCCCAAATGAGCAAGAGAAGTATCATTTGTAATCAAAAGATCGCATTTCGCTAAAACCCATCCAATATCACAAATATCCCATTGACTTTTATCAAGACATTCTTGAAAAGGATGCAGATATTTCATGAGTGGCGAAAACAATTTCTCGTCATCTGCTCCCACCTGAACCCAAACAAGATCTACTTCACAGAAAGATGCCACTCGCTCCAAAAAAACCAAAGGCACTGACCTGCCTCTGACGGTGAGACTTGGCGATTCACTAGATTGATTGCCCCGCCAATTAAGCGCAACAAGAGGCCTCATTCTGCCCGCGTGACTGAGCATATCGAAACCACTTGGAGGCGAAGACTTAAGCGACAAGTAAGGCTTGAAAACGCACTCTTCACCAGGCTTAATTTCAAATGGTCGAAGAAAATAAGGAAGTGATGCAATGGGCAAATGCCAATCAAATAAATCACTAATATCATCCGCGATGTCATAGACAAAATCAAAAAAACCAGATGCCGATGCAAGTTGCATAAGGCACTCTGGGACAGCTACACATATTGCATCATAGCGATCACGCAAGCGCGGTACAAATCGCAAAAAGAAGATGAAGTCGCCGATTCCCATCTCAGAACTCAAGAGAATCTTCCTTGAAGTGAGTGGCATTTCTTCTCGCCAAGCAGGCAAAGCTCCAACCAGTCGAACGGGTGAAAACCATTCATTTCTCGACTGATATAGCTGCCAACCGCGACTCCAGTCACCAAGACAAAAATATGCCTGAGCAGCGAGATATCGGCACTTCCCAACACCCTCAGCTCTTAAATGGAAACGAGCCATAACCTGGAGCCAATGCTGATATAAACCAAGCTCAAGACAGGCCAAACCGTATGCAATCAGAGCATCATCGAACCAACCAGGCGCCACCTCGTGCCGTCGAGCCAATATCTTCAGATAACTATCAAGCGCTTCAATAACACGATTACATCCATGCAAAGCCTTCCCGTACCGGAGATAGGCTTCCAGTGGGCAATCAGGCAACACCACGAGGCGAGAAAACAATTGAAGCGCCGATATATAGTCACCTTTAGCCAATAAATAATAGCTACCAAGATACCAAATCTTTTGGGGAACTTCTGGCCAAACAGAAATCAAGCCCAAGAGATTTTGCCAATCCCCCTTCCGCTCTAAAGCGTAGGCGAGGGATTCATCCACCATGACCACTGAGAGACCAGCAATGATAGACAAGCCCTGTAGAAGTCACAAACAACACTCGAAAATTACAAGGGGCCAACAATGGGTCCATCAGCAGTTTCGCAGAGAACGAACATATGCGGTCCAGTCAATCAGTGGAGACAAAAAGCCCTCTTCGCAATGAGTCGACCGACCTGGAATAGGAGTACCTAGAAAATGACCACGTTCTGCAAGCTCCAAGAACATATCATGGTCATTAGGCCAAGCCAAAGAAGTTCCGGTAAATCTTTCTCTCAACATGGTCGAAGAACACAGTTTAAGAGTCTGCGCTTTGCATGCAAATGTCATGACAGTACTAGGCGAGCTAGCAAAATAACCGAGTGGCGTTAATACAACTTTTCGGCGCAATTCAGCGTACATTGGAGCCATATATTTATCCGGATGATCGTAAAGACTAACAAAGTCAAAATGACTCAAACCCTCCCTGATCCACTCTTTCTGATTCGGGAGATGCAGATGATCATCCTCGACAAAGTAATAGATACAAGCCGGATGACATTCAGCAATCCTTAATGCCAATCTAAAGGAGCCGCAATTGCCCCGCCGAGTTCGATACACGCAAGGAAATTCTGCCGCAAAGTATTGATACTGATCATCAGAAACATTGTCGCAGATACAAACAATCTCATCAGACTCAAAGCTTTGCATCAAAGACTTAAGAGTCAACGCGCTGTCAATAGGAATAAATGGATTTTTACCTGCACGTGAAGAGGTCCTAAAAATGACGCAAAACTCTTTCCGGGGAAGAGCTGGCCGATTCTGGTGCGTTGATGTAAGCAACACCTGGCGATCCAGCTTCCCAGCCTCAGGCCGAGACGGCCTGCTCCGCCGACTGGCCGGCCGGAGGTGCCGGCTGGAACATGAACATCGAGTAGATCACGTTGCGGCGCATGCCCGTCATCATCTCCAGGAACATGTCGTAGCCCTCGTTCTTGTATTCGATCAAAGGATCTTTCTGACCATAGCCACGCAGGCCCACCGATTCCCGCAGGGCATCCATGGCCTGCAGATGTTCACGCCAGAGGGTATCGATCTGCTGCAGGATGAAGAAGCGCTCCGCCTCCCGCATCAGCCCAGGGCGCTGCTGCTCAATCTGGGCCTCTTTGAGGTCGTAGGCGTTACGCAGCTGCTCCTGGAGGAAAGCCTTGAGCTCCTCCATCGAGAGACCTTTGAGCTGCTCGGGCTCCAGATCCTCAAGCAGATACACAAACTCCTTCACCTTGCTCACCAGCTGGGCGAGATCCCACTCCTCCGGAGGCAGGTCGGGGTTCACATAGGCCTCCACGATCTCGTTCATGGTGCGCTCGCCGTAACCGATCACCTGCTTCTTGAGCTCACGGCCCTCAAGCACACGACGACGTTCGGAATACACCGCCTTGCGCTGGTTGTTCATCACCTCGTCGTACTCGAACACCTGCTTGCGGATGTCGTAGTAGTAGGTCTCAACCTTCTTCTGGGCCCCCTCCAACGAGCGAGTGAGCATGCCGGATTCAATCGGCATGTCTTCCTCCACGCGGAAGGCGTTCATCAGGCCAGCCACACGATCACCGCCGAAGATGCGCAGCAGGTTGTCGCCCAGGGAGAGGAAGAAGCGAGTGCTGCCGGGGTCGCCCTGACGGCCGGCCCGGCCGCGCAGCTGGTTGTCCACCCGGCGGGATTCATGGCGTTCGGTGCCGATCACGTGAAGGCCACCGGCCTCGCGTACCCGCGCCTCCTCCTGCTTCACCACCACGTCGTATTCCGCCTTCACGCGGGCGATCGCCGCTCGCAAGGCAGCGATCTGTGCATCGTCGGTGGGGGCTTTCTCAGCGGCGGTGGCAATCCGATCTTCGAGCTCAATCACCGAGAGGGCGCGATCCCCCCAAGCCTTGACCAGATCACGGGCGAGATCCGCCAGAGCCTGGTCGGTGTCTTCACTGAGCTGGCAGGGATACAGGCTGCCGATCGCTCGCGCCTCACTGGGAGCATGGCCGTGGGGACCGCTGGAAGGGGCAGCCTTGGCACCGAAGCCTGAGGCTTCAGCGCTGCGCTGCAGGGGCACCGGCGGGCGGTGGCCCTCCTCCGGACGCACCAAGCGAGGCAGCAGCACCTCCCGCAGCTTGAGGCGAGCCATGTAGTCGCTGTTGCCGCCGAGGATGATGTCGGTGCCGCGGCCGGCCATGTTGGTGGCGATGGTCACGGCGCCAGAGCGACCGGCCTGGGCGACGATTTCCGCCTCCCGCTCCACGTTTTCAGGCTTGGCGTTGAGCAGGTTGTGGGGAATCGCCTCCTCCGCCAGCAGGGCACTGAGCAGCTCGCTCTTCTCCACGCTGGTGGTGCCCACGAGCACGGGCCGTCCCTCGCGGTGGATCTGGGCGGTCTCCTTGGCCACCGCCCGCCACTTGGCGGTTTCGGTCTTGTAGACCTGATCGGCCATGTCCTGCCGCGCCCGGGGCCTGTTGGTGGGCACGATCGTGGTTTCGAGCTTGTAGGTCTTCTCGAATTCCACCTCCTCGGTCTTGGCGGTGCCGGTCATGCCGGCCAGGCGCGGATAGAGCAGGAAGAAGTTCTGATAGGTGATCGAGGCGAGGGTCTGGGTTTCCGGCTGCACCGCCAGGCTCTCCTTGGCTTCGATCGCCTGGTGCTGACCATCGCTCCAGCGGCGGCCAGGCATCACCCGACCGGTGAATTCATCCACGATCACCGCCTCGCCTTCGCGCACGATGTAGTTCACATCGCGGATGAACAGCTCCTTGGCCTTGAGGGCATTGGTGATGTAGTGAGCCCAGGGGTCCTGGGGGTCATAGAGATCGCTGACGCCCAGCAGCGATTCCGCCTTGGCGAACCCCTCATCGGTGAGGGTGCAGCTGCGCTGCTTTTCATCCACCTCGTAATCGCCCTCGGGGTCGATGCCGTCCTTGCCCATCTCCGCCGCCCGCTCCAGCGCGGCCGCCACCTGGGCCGCCTTCTGATATTTCTCCTGGGGTCGCTCCACCTGACCGGAAATGATCAAGGGGGTGCGGGCCTCATCAATCAGGATCGAATCCACCTCATCGATCACGCAGTACTGGAAATCCCGCTGCACCACCTCGCTGATGTCGGTGGCCATGTTGTCGCGCAGGTAATCGAAACCCAGCTCCGAGTTGGTGGCGTAGGTGATGTCGCAGCCATAGTTGCGGCGCCGCTCCGTAGGGCTCATGTCCTGCTGGATCAGGCCCACGCTCAAGCCCAGGAAGCGATGCACCTGGCCCATCCACTCGGCATCGCGGCGGGCGAGGTAATCATTCACGGTGACCACGTGCACGCCGCGGCCCGTGAGCGCATTGAGGAAGCTGGGCAGGGTGGCCACGAGGGTCTTGCCCTCGCCGGTTTTCATCTCGGCGATCTGGCCCTCATGCAGCACCATGCCGCCAATCAGCTGCACATCGAAATGACGCATGCCGAGCACGCGCTTGCCGGCTTCGCGCACCACGGCAAACGCTTCGGGCAGCAGCTCATCGAGCAGGGGGCGCTGCTTCTCGAGCGCGCCGGCATTCTCCAGGCGCTGGCGGAACTCAGACGTGCGGCGACGCAGGTCGTCGTCGCTGAGGGGAGCGATCTCCTCCTCTAGAAGACTGATGTCGGAGACAATCGGCTGATAGCGCTTCAGCTTGCGGGCATTGGGGTCACCCAGCAGGAGCTTGAGCATGGAATCAGCCGTTGCATCAGGGATGCAGCCTACTGAGGCCAGGGTTGATACAGTCCCGCAACAGCACAGGTGAGCTGATGCGCGTCTCCGTCCTGGTGGTTTCCCGCACACCGGGGTTGCTCAGCCGCATGCTCACGAGCCTTGCCAGCGCGACCGGCCTTAACAACACGGAGCTGGAGATTCTCTGCTCCTGGAATGGCAGTGAAGCCGATGAACAGGCGATCGAAAACCGTTCCGGCTACGAACTCCTGATCGCTCAGAGGGAGCCTTATCACTTCGCCGCCAACATGAATGCCCTGGCGGAGCGGGCCAACGGTGAGCTGCTGCTGCTGATTAATGACGATGTGGAGCTCGATGCCGGCAGCCTCGATGCGGCCCTTGAGGCGTTACAGACGTTCCCGAACGCCGGACTGATCGGCGCCCGCCTGCGTGATGGCGATGGCCTGCTCACCCATGCGGGCATCTTGTTCGACCGCCGCCATTCGCCTTACCACCAGCTTGATCGCCTGATCGGCTCGGAGCACGCCGCCGTGCTCGGCCCAGCCAGGACGGTGCCCGCCGTCACTGGCGCCCTGATGCTGCTGAGGCGTGAGCATTTCCAGCAACTGCGTTTCGCCACCGACTACCGAGTGTGCGGAGAGGATGTGGAACTTTGCCTTGATCTGCGCGAGCGCTTTGGGCTTGAGGTGGTGCTGGCTCCGGCCTTCAGCGGACTGCATGGCGGCGAAACCACCCGCTCGCAACGGGATGGACAGCAAGGCAACAGCGAAGACCTCAGCCGCATGCGCGCACGGCATTGCCGTTTCCTGGAATCCGCCAGCAAGGGGCAGCTCCAGGTGGAGTTTCAGGCAAGCGTGGCTGAGGCCGACGTCCTGCGCTCCCTGGAGGCCCATCGTCGCCAGGAATCTGCCCAAATCAGTGCACTGCTGGCCGAGCTACAGCGACGGGATCGGCCTGCAGAGCTCACTGCAGAGATTGAAACCAAACAGCGCTTACTGGTGCAACAACTCCGCGAAGAGCTACAGCACTGGCAACAACAGAGCCATGCCCTGCAACTGTCTCGCCTCAAGCTGGAACAGGAGCTGAAACATGCCCGCCGGGGGGCTTGATCCGGATGTCCCATCAACCCCTGCTTGGCCAGAAGATCCTCGTCACCGCCTACGACCTCGAGCAGAGCGAACATCGAGGCATCGCCGTTTACAGCAAAGCCCTGATCCGCTGCCTGCATGAAGCCGGTGCCGAGGTGTGGCTGCTCACTGAGTTCTACGACCTGCTGAAAGAGCGGGGCCTCAGGGGCCTACCTCGCGCCACCCGCTCGATGATCCGCAGCGCCAGGATCCTCAGTGATCTCGCCCATGGCCAACGAGGTCGTCAACCCACGCTCTGGGAACGCAAGCTGGCCTTAGCGCGGAAGGCCAAACGCTGGAAGGATCGCTTCGGCGTCGCCGACAAACTGATCCGCAGACCGCGACGTTACCGCGCGCGACACCTGCACAGCTTCAGGCTCGACGAGCTCTATGACAGCCCCTATCCGCGGGCGGAACGACTGGGCTACCTGCGGCACGTCACCGGCATCGTGAGCGCTCCGGAACTGTTCAGTGCCACCCAATTGGCTTCAAGGCTGCGCCGCCAGAAGCCCGTGGAGATTGACTTTCAGGGCTTTGATGCCCTGCTGACGACCTGCCCGCTCAATCTCAAGCCCAAGAACCTGCCGGTGTTCGTGCAGAGCGTGCACGACCTGATCCCGCTGGAGTTTGTGGCCCACAACGAGGATCCGCTGATGTTCAGCCATCGGCTCCAAGCCTGCCTGCCAGCGCGCCGCCTCTTCGTTTCCCACTCCACGGCCCGCAAGTTTCAAGCGCACATCAGCCGGGTCAGCCCTGGTGACCGACGGACTTCGCTGGCGACACGACACCCCGAGGAACGCGTCATTGTTCAGCCACCTTCTTTGCGCTTCCCCGCCTGGCTCACTGCCGACCCTGAGCAGGTGGCAGACCTGAAGCCGGTCTGCCATTTGCTGCGGCCATCCATCGGCAGCGACACCAAACTGCTGCAGCCATTTCGCTATTTCCTGTTCAACTCCTCGGTTGAAGAGCGCAAGAACCTGCTGTTTCTGGCCAAGGCCTACGCCGAGTCGGATCTGTACCGCGAGGGCATCAAGCTCTGCGTTACCGGCAAACTCAAGGGCGATGACTACAGCCGTTCCCTCGAGGACATCGTGAGCCATGAGCCGGGCATCATGCTCACTGGCTATGTGGACGAAAGCGCCAAACTGGATCTCTATTTGAATGCCATGGGGCTTGTAAGCCCCTCCCTCGTGGAGGGGTTCGGCATCCCGGTGCTCGATGGCGCCTGTCTGGGGATGCCCACGCTGGCGAGCGACTGCGAGTCCCATCGCGAGATCGAAGCCCTCCATGACTTCAACGAGCATGTGCTCAGCCTCGACACCCTTGACAGCCGCGAGTGGGCCGCCGCCATGCAAGCCATCGCAGGCCGCCATCAACACACCTGGCAAGAAGCTGCCTCTGAACGCAGGCGCCGGATTGGGCGCTATGTGGCATGGCACCAAACCTTCTTCGCTCAGCTGGAGGAGGATCTCTGCAGCGTGCTCAGCTAACTCAGATCAGGAAGGGAATATTCGGGCGCTCACGATTGAGCAGGCGAATGGCGATCCAGATTCCCAAAACGTTCAAACCCAGCAGCAACAAGTCTGACGACCAATGCACTTGTCCAGTCATCAGACTGTGTCGCACGGGGCTGAGGATTCGATAGAGAGGGTTGAGATTGGCGGTCCAGGCCAGGGGGCCGAGATTGTCTTTCTTGTAGAGAATCGGCGACAGAAGAAACACCAGCTGCAGAAGAATCGGTATCAGCTGATAGAGGTCGCGATAACGGGCACCAAACAAACAAACCAGCAGCGGCAACCAGTAAACAAAAAGAGCAAGATTGAGCAGGGGCAACCAGCCGCACAACAGCAGATGGCCAAAAATCGAGGGCTGAAAAAAGCTCAGAGCCAGCAGCACCAAAAGGAACGACTGGAGGAAGGTTTGCAGCTGAAAAGCCCACTCTTCCAGCGTGTAGAAAATCGGATTGAGGTTGGTGTTGTGCACATGCACCTGGTTGTGCTCAAACAAATTCGGCGCTGAACCGATCGCCGAGGCGATCGTGTTCCAAACCACCAAGCCGATCCCGAGGTACACCACATAGGTGTTGAAATCCTGCACCTTGAACACGGTGCCGTACACCGCTGCCAGAGCAGCAATCGAAAACAGATTCGACAGCCCCAGCCAGAAGCTGCCCAGGAAGGTGCGCACAAACCGGGCCCTGGTGCGGGCCGTCGCTGTGAACCACCACACGCGGCGCAGCCGCCAGGCCTCCCTGAGGGTCTGGCGCACGCTTGCAGGTCTGATTGTGGTGGTGGAGACCGTCATCAGCAGCAGTGTTGGTGGTAGTAAGCGAGGGCCTCATCCAGAGGCCCGTCAAAACGGATGCCACCCTCCTGAAACACCAGGCCGCGGGTGCAGAAGCGTTGAAGCAAGGGGTCGGAATGGGAGGCAAGCAGCAGTGTGCCGGCGGTCGTGAGGAATCGCTCGAGGCGCTCCTGGGCCTGCTCAAAAAAGCGACTGTCTCCGGCGCCAAATCCTTCATCCATGGCCAGGCAGTCATGGCTGCCGGCAGTGAGCACGGCAAACAACAAGCGCGCTGCCATGCCCTGGCTGTAGGTCTTCACCGGCAAATGCACGTAATCACCAAGCCCAGAAAATCCGATGACGTCGTCGCAGAAGGCTTCAAACCCCTCGAGGCGGCCATTCACCATCAGGTAATGGGCTTTCATCGCCTGCATGCCACTGAGCTCGGGGCTGGTGATGAAGCTCTTGTGGATCATCGGAAACACGGGCACATGCCGCTCCATGCGACCAGCGGTGTGCTGATAGATGCCCGACACCAAACGCAGAAAGGAGGTTTTGCCGGCACCGTTGTGACCGATCAGTGCCACCCGCTCACCCTCACGCACGGTGCAGTTGATCTGATCGAGGGCCGTGATCACCGCGCCACCGCCGCGGCGACTGAGGCGGCCACCGGTGACCGAGCGCATCAGTGAGGCCTTCAACGAGCGGGTTTCAGTGGTGAACACCGGGATGTCGAGGCGCACATCCTCCAGCTCCAGAACCGCCGGAGGCAGGCAAGTGGAGGTGGTGGAGTGATCCAACAAACGCAAGGACAGCCTGCCGGCTTCGGTTCGAAGGAGATTAGGGCGAAGCGCCATCATCCGCGCCGGGCGGCGAAGCGGGCCTGAGCCAGCAGGGCGAGTCCGATCAGATCGGGATGGAGGCGAGCCAGCCGGCGCTGGATCCTGCCCCTTAAGCGCTGCTGCAACCAGGCGCGATCACGGGGCTCCGCCAGAAGCTCCAGCATGGCGCTGAGTTCACGGGGCTGATCGGGAGAGAAACGCAGAGCCGCCTCGCCGCCGGCCTCGCGGAGGCCACGGGCATCAGCCACGAGGGGCAGACCGCCGGCGGCCATCACTTCAATGGCCGGCAAGCCGAAGCCTTCAATCCGGCTGGGAATCACGACAGCAAGGGCTTGGCGGTAAACAAGGGCCAGCTCTGGATCGGTGAAACCTGCGGCATGAATTCGACCGCGGAGGTGTGGGTAGCGGGCTTCCAGCTCCTGAGCGCGCTGCTCGGCGGCAATCCCGCAAAGCACTAGGGGCAGCCCCACAAGGGATGGCGCTGAAAGCGCCTCAGCCAGCAATTCCGGATTCTTGTAGCTGCCAACCGCACTGGTGGCGGGCAGCAGCACGAAACGCTCGGGCAGAGCGGCCTGGCGTTGCAGGCGCCCCCAGAGCTGTTGCGCTCCCTCGGCAGCAGCCGATTCAACGAAGACTGGTGCGGGGGCTAGGTGACACCAGGCGATCTGATCAGCCGGTCGGTGCAGGAGCTGAGCCAGGTCCGCGGCCGTGGCAGCGGAGACGGCGAGGTGACCTGCAGCGCCACTCCACCAACGGCGCCGCAGGGCCATCAACGCCGGCTGATCCGGGCGAAAGCGCTCCGGCAGGCAGTCATGCACGAGAGCCAGCTCCGGACACGTTGTGGCCGACGCGTCACTGGTCAAGGCACCGCTGTGGCTGATCCAGCTGGAGCAAAACACATCAGCCCGCCAACGGCGCACGCACTGAGCGTTTTCTGCGGCTAAAGCCGCCACGGCCTGAGGGTCCAGCGGGTCGACGCTGGCGGCTTCGAGGCAGGGGAAGGCAGCCGTGAGCGACAGATGGCTGTCGCGATCGATGATCGCCACCGGTGCGGCCTCGCTGACCAGGCCTGTCAGCTGCCAGGTGCTGAGGATCTGCTCCCAGACGCGGCTGATGCCCCCATGGGGCCGGCTGAACCAGAGCCCATCGATCAGCAGCCGCGGCCCTCGCTCGCCAGCTAAGCGAGCCTGCAATTCCCGCAAGAGGGGACCCGTGGGCGTCGCCTCGGCCTGCTCTGCGATGAGGGCAGTGTTGAGGGCCTGGCGGGCAGCTTCTGGACCCGCCCGGCGCCAGGCGCTGAGCACAGCAGCTGCCGCATCAACATCCGGGAATGACGCGGAGCAGCGGATGGGCTGAGCCTCAGCCACACCAGCCCTCCAGCACCCGGGCCAGACCGCGACGCCACACCTGTGAAGCAAACAATCGGTCGTAGCGCTCACAGGCCTGCCGGCAGAGGCGCCGATGCAAATCAGGGTCAGACAACACGGCCTGGAGCACCGCGGGCAGATCGGCAGGAGCACCGGTCCAAGGAAGATCGGGCAGCTGGCTGACCCAGTGCATCCCGGAGCAGGGCAGATCAAAGGCCAGAGCAGGAATACCACTGGCCATCGCCTCGAGCTGCACGATTCCAAACGCCTCATTGCAGCGGTTGGACGGCAGCACCAGCAGATCAGCCTCGAGCAGTCGCTCTCGCTTGCAGGCCTCGCTGACACGACCCAGGAAGCGCACCGACTGAGTGGGGCACTTCAAGCTGGCGGCCTGAGCTTCCAGATGGCAACGGTCGGGCCCGTCACCGATCACGACCAGCTCCCGGGCGGCAGGAGTGGCGGCAAAGGCCTGGAGGAGCCAATCGACCCGCTTGTAGCTGTCGAGCCGACCGATGAAGATCAGGCGGCCGTGGGGGGTCAGCCCACGCAGGGAGCGCTGCGAACGCAACGGAGTTTCGACCGACTCCGGCAGGCAGCAGGGCAGAACATCCACGGCACGAGCGGGAACACCCGCCTGCAGCAGCGCTTCACGCAGCGCGGGAGAGGTGGTGATCACCCGTGCTGAGGCCATCATCCGCAGGGCCAAGCGCAGATAAAGACCCTCGAGCAGGCCCACAACGCCTCTGCGTGGCTGCACGAAGGCATGCCAATGGAAGCGCAGGGAGCGGCGGGGCTGAATCAGCCGTGCGAGCCAGGCGATCGCCAGCACTGTGGGGCAGGGCTGATGGGCGAGCAGGGGCTCCCGGCTCCAGAGCAAGCGCAGCAGGGCGGGGGAAGGCAGCACCAGAAGCAAGCGTCCGAGGGCGAGGCTGGGCAGGTGGAATCGCCGGTAGGGAACGGGCAGGGGATCGCTCTGGCCATGGGGGCCAGCGCGCAGACAGGCGACGCTGCCACCGCAGGCCACCGCCAGCTGGTGGGCGGTGCGTTCTACGCCGCCGTATCCGGGCGTCCATTCCCGCAGCAGCTGGATCATCCAGCGCCCCTGAAACGATCCCCGATGGCGCGCAGGGGCGCTGTGAGCCGCCAGCTGCGCGAAGCCTGGAGGGCGTAGAGCTGGCGCTGGGCGTCCAGCAGCTGGGTCTGCAGGTGGCGCAGCTGGGTCTGCTGCTGCGCCAGCTGATCTCCCTGAGCATCGACGGTTGCCTGGGCACCCTCAAGCTCGGCCTCCAGCTGCTGGCAACGGGGATTGAGATCGGCCTGCTCCGCCTCAGGGAGCATCCGCTCGCGGCCGATCGCCTCAAGGGCGGCTCTGGGCAGGGCCGCAAACTGCTCGCGGAAGGCCTCCAGGCGTTGGGGAGCTGGAACCGCTTGCAGCAGCTCGAAGCGCTGATGGCAAGCCTCCAGCAAGAGAGGGTTCACCTGGGCGCGACTCTCGAGGGACAGGGCTGCCTCGGCGCGGTTGTAATCAGGGCGCAAATAGCGATCGACCAGATCCCGCCAGTGGTTGGGCTCGGGCCTTGGTCGGTCTTGGCGCTCCAGGAAGCCATCGATCTCGGCCTGCAGGGCCAGCCCCTGGTCAGCATCGGCCAGGCGCAACAGGGACTCGTAGGGGACCAGCAGATCCTCAGCGCTGAGCTGAGAGGCAATGTGATGGTTGTAGAGCAGCCAGATCACCAGGCCACGATTGAGGCTGAAGCCATTGCGGGCATGGAGGGAGGTGGCGACCGCCAGGGGGTCACGCAGGGCGACCACCAGAGGCACTCGGCGCAGGAGGATATGCAGATAGGCGGGGAAGGTGAGGCAGAGGCGCGGATCCTTGTCGACCCAGGCCTGCTCGAGGGCATAGGCCGACAGGCGGCTGCGCAGGGGCTGCAGCGCATCGAGCAAAGGGGGCTGATCCCAACGGGCGGGCAGCAGGGGGGGCGTCTCCCAGCTGCGCCCCAGCCGTGCGAGCAGCTCCTCATTCACCTCCACCAGGCGCTGGCTCTCGAAAAAACCGAGGGGGTTTTCCAGCTTCACCTCCAGATCACCGCTGCGGGCGGCGGGGTCCTCGGCGCAAACCAGCCCATGCATCAGGGAGGCCAGCAGGGAGGTGCCGGAACGATGGCAACCGGTAACAAACACCAGGGGATGGGGCCGGAGTGCGGCAGCAGCCTAGGTGTGCTGCCAGCGATAGCCCTACAGTCAGCCCCTGGGCAGGCTGGAGCGTGAAGCAGCGACTGCATTTTCTCGTGGTCGGCGCCCAGAAGAGCGGCACCACCGCCCTGGCGGCCTACCTACGTCAGCACCCGCAACTATTTCTCCCCGACGAGAAGGAGTTGCATTTCTTCGATGACGAGGGCCTGGCCTGGCCCACGCCGGATTTGACCAAACTGCATCGCCACTTCGCCAGGGCTCAAGCCGATCAGCTCTGGGGTGAGGCCACACCGATCAGCATGTATTGGGATCCGGCCGCAGAACGGATCTGGCGCTACAACCCGGCGATGCGCCTGATCGTGGTGTTACGCAATCCGATCGAGCGGGCCTACTCCCACTGGGCGATGGAGCATGCCCGGGGCGATGAGCGCCTGAGCTTCGAGCAAGCGCTGATTCAGGAAGAGGAACGCTGCCGAGAGGCGCTGCCTCAGCAGCACCGGGTGTATTCCTACGTGGATCGTGGCTTCTACAGCAGCCAGCTGCGACGGCTCTGGCGCTTCTTCGGGCGGGACGCGGTGCTGGTGCTGCGCCACGAACAATTGCGTCAGCAACCGGACGATTGCCTGGCAGCCATCTGGCAGCATCTCGGAGTGGAGCAACTGGAGCAGGCCATCCCCCCCCTTGAGCGCCACAGTGGGACCTACAACGCCCCGATGAGCCAGGCAGCCCGCCAGCGATTGCGACGGCTGTTCTGGCAGGAGATCGGCCAGCTGGAAGCGTTGTTGGATTGGGACTGCAGCGCCTGGCTGCGGGAGTCGTGGTGAGGCGATGAAGGTACTGCTGGCCATCCCCCACGTCTTCGCCCCCAAGGAGGGCTCGCTGTACTCCTCCCAGACGGAGGCGAAGCGTGGCCTCAAGCAGGAGGCGCTGCTGAAGGCCACGATCGGCAATCTCAACCGTCACCGCCGCCGCCACTGGATCCATGCCTCCCTGGGCAAGGGCCAGAAAGTGGTGAACAGGGAGCTGCAAACCGACACAGGGGTCGAGCTAACGATTCAGTTGTTCACCCCGCCCCAGGCCAGCCTGGCGGACGGGCTGCCCGAAGACCCGGATCTGCAGCGGCTGGATCCGCAGGTGGAGGACCTCACGCAAGTGCCGCTGATCGCCTCCCGGCACCTGCTGGAGCAGGCGGAGGCCTACGACCTGGTGGGCTACCTGGAGGACGATCTGCTGATCAGCGATCCGGAGTTCTTCGCCAAGCTCCTTTATCTCGACCGTTGCAGCGATGGGCGCTACGCGTTCCTCCCCCATCGCTGTGAACACATCCCCGGCCGGGGCGATGTAATCCTCTCAGGAGATCCCGATGGGGGGCGGCCCGACCTGTTCTGGGACACGGGCGAGGAGATCAGCATCCCCTGGCCCCTTGGGGAGCGGCGCTTCTATCGGGCCACCAATCCGCATTCCGGTTGCTATTTCCTGGCGCGGCGGCAGGCGCTGACGGTGCGTGACTATTGGCATCAGCGCCAATGGATGGCCCCATTCCAGCTTTCAGGCCCGCTCGAGCAGGCAGGTAGCGGAATGCTGCTTCCCATCATGAAGATCATGAAGCCGATCCCCTCCCATTACCGCTTCCTGACAGTTCAACACCAAGATCAGCTCTGGCAGAGGCATGCCTTCGAGGAAGCTCCAGCGCCCCCCTCTGGCCGAAAATGAACGATCTGAACGAGCTCCAACTCATCCTCGATCACCGCGAGCGACAATGGCAAGAGCATTGCAAATTTGTACTGAATAGAGTCTTACTTCCCTTATGCAATGGCGGAAACTCGAAGCCTGAGTCTCCATACAAAAGAGCACTTGTATTAATTGAGAATCGCATCAACCAGCAATGGCTTTTTACGGTCTTAAACAGCTGGCTAATGTGCCCAGCCGACACAGAACTTATCTTAATCACAGACCAACAGAATCTAGATCAGGCAAAGAATCAACTTAAACAGGCCGCTCCTGGGATCAAGGCAAATTTCAAATGCATCGAAGACCTTTCCCCTGAAACGAATCTAAGCGATTACGGAAGCTTTAATCGCATGATGAAAACCTCAAGCTTTTGGAAACGGCTACCGCATGAACAGCTGCTCGTCATCCAGACAGACGCACTACTGGCCAAACCGCTAGATCCTTTCTTCTTTCAGTTTTGCTATCTAGGCGCTCCATTCCTTCCAAGACAACATACGGAATACTTTGAGAAAAGACGAGTAGACGGGCGAATTAAGCGATTTTTCAAGATAGACACTCCGATTCACGGCTCGCCTCACCCAGACACCTATCCACACCTCCACGGCAACGGCGGGCTTTCGATTCGCCATCGCAGCATGATGATTGAAGCGTGCAACAACTGGGGTCATAGCAGTCCAGAAACCGAGGCCGAGGATGTTTTCTTCAGTCGACACATCTCAAAAATCAAGCCACTTCCTCCACTGGAGATTGCCCAAGCATTTGCCACAGAAACAACTTATAATTCCATGGCTGTTGGAAGTCACGCCTGCTGGAAATTCTTAAGCAGCAGCGATCTTGCCGACCATTTTTGCCAGCACCTGCGTCATGCGTCTTCCATGGCTAATGCCCTGCGTCAGCAGAGCTGAGCCTCTAGCCAGGCGATCACTTCGGATGGCTGAATCGCTGACATGCAAGGGTGACCCTCCACAAGACAATCGTCATTGCGGAAGCGGTTATCGCAACACGCAGAACAAGTTGCGGTGGAAATACTGCGCACGACATTGCTGCAGCGGGGCATCCATAGACGTACCGGACTAGCCCCAACACCGTTGACATCATTACCCACCAAAGCGTACGTGGGGGTTCCGACGGCAGCGGCAATGTGAAGAGGACCGGCATCAACACTGATCACTGCTTTGGCCTGCCGACAAGCACCGGCTAGTTCCATCAATGTGGTTTGGCCGCGCAGATCGATCAGTCGAGTGGTTTGCAGAAGACTGTCTTCACCATCTCCTGCGTTGTAAGACTCTTTCTGAGCCGCGGGCGGGCTGCCCACAAGACCCACAGACCAGCCACGGTCGTCGGCTTGCTCGAGAACTTGCCTCCAGTAGTGGAAGGGCCAGACCTTGGCAGCCCGCGCCGTTGTGCAGTGGATCAACACATCCGGGACTGCAAAAGCCGGCTCGGCAGTGGGCAATTCGATCGCCGTAGGGTCAACGTAGTCCTGCACCCAAGCGAGTTGGCAAAACAGTTCGGCGATGTAATTGGTGTTGAACACATCGGCATAACGCTGCCGAAACGCAGGGCTGTCCCAGTCAGAATCTGCAAGGAAGCGCTGACGTGGGTGGTCCCCCCAAGGAAGAGAACGGCGCCGGTTAGCAGTCAGGCTGCCACCGGCCACGTAACGCGGCTCCAGGAAGGGAACCAGGCTGCAGGTGAGCGGGTTGAACCCGTCAAGGTTGAGGGCCAACTGCACAGGCCCATGGCGCTCACGTTGTTTGGCGAGGGTCTGCTGCAGGACAAGACCAGAATCGGGGCGTTGGTCATCCCAACTGCAGCGCCAATTGAGCGCAGGCAGAGCCTGCTCAAAGTCGGCGGTGACTTCACTGCCGATAAAACCGATCGTGGCATCGGGGAAACGGGAGCGAAGCCCGCGCAGCACCGGTGTGCTCACGACGAAATTACCAACCTTGCAGGAGCCGAGAACGACAATGTGAGGCCTAGAGCCCAAGGGTTCCCCGCCATATCGCTGCATTCCGGCCATGGTGAAACTCGCTTCGGCACGCCATGTTGACCGATCGACCGCTGCAGATCGAGGTGCTGGTGAACAGCCCCGGCCCACACGACCAAGTGCGAGTGCGAGAACCGTTCGCTGCGCTTCAGGCTTTAGGTGTGGACTGCCAGATCCATGAGCGACCCTTCCGATTCAACAACTGCATCCGTCCCCACAGCCTGGTGATCTGGCAGCGCCCGTTGCCGGAAAGCCAACAACGGCAATGGGAACACCTGCAATGGCTGCGGAAACGGGGCTGCCTGCTGCTAACGGAGTGGGATGACCATCCCGATCTCTTTCCAAGCCATCTGCGCCGACACCTTGCCAGTCAGGATCTGGCGCCGCTGAGGCTGTGCCATGGACTCCACACATCCTGCACGTCGCTGGCTCAGGCCCTTCGCCAGCTCAATCCACTCGCAGTGGTGATGGAGAATGCCATTGCTCAGATTCCCGAGCTGAACCTGGCAAAACATGGCCAACGCCGGCTGCGGGTGTTCATCGGTAATCAGAATCGCTTCACAGATCAGGCAAGAATGACGGCAGGTCTGCAGCGCTGGCTGGCAGAAGATTCTCATCTGGAACTGGTGATCGTTGCAGATCCCCAGCTGGCGTCAAGACTGCCTCGTGAGCGAGTAATGGATGCTCGCCTGCTGTCCTATCGGCACTACCGCGAATTGATGGCGCAATGCCAACTCGCCCTGCTTCCTCTGAGTCAGTCCCTGGGACATTCGTGCAAGACCCCGATCAAGTTGATGGAATGCGCCGCTGAATCAGTTGCCACCGTGGGAGGGCCAGAACTGTATGGCCCTCAAGCAGTCAGAGGTCTGAGCGTCCTTGCTCAATCCCCTGAAACAGTTGTGAACCAGGCACGCAAACTTGCCGAAGATCCAGCAGCGCGGCAAGCATTAGTGCAACGGGCCCACCACTGGGTGAAGCATGAGATGGCGTTAGACAAGCATCTCGGCTATCGGCTCTGGCATTACCGCTGTCTCTGGCAAAAACGCCAAGTGATCGATCGAAAAACCCAGCAACGCTTCGCTGGAACGCGATTGGATCTACCCGGCCCATTCGCCGTCTAAGCCCATCGCACGACACAGTGCACCAACGTGATGGTCGGCCTGACTGAGAGCCTGCGACCAATCGCCAGGCACCGCACAACGCGCCAGATGCATGCAGCGATAAAGAAACGTGTGCTCACCATGCTGCCCCCAACGCCAGTCGGCTGGACAGCTCAAAAGCAGCACAGTGGGTACGCCCAGGGCCCCAGCCAAATGAGCCACTGAGGTGTCGACAGTCACCAAAAGATCCAGTGTTTCAAGAACTTCTGCTGTTTCAAGCCAATCAGGAGAACGCAACGGCTGCTCGAGCACTCCTTTCTGGATCAACCCCTGGACGGGCTCATCAGCATGGCCTTCCAGCTGCAAACTGAGCAACCTGGCCTGATGGCGTTGCCGCCATTGCTCAGCCAACAGGAAGAAGGCTTGGAGTGGCACATCTCTGACCCGGGCACTGCGCTCGGGCTGAGGAGCCTTGTGGCGACCGGCACTCCACACCAATCCAATCCGCGGTGCTGCACGATGCTGCAGAGACTGGTGGCGTTGAAGAAAGGCCAGGCCACCATCGCGTGCTTGTTGAGACCAGGCCTTCATCACGATCGGCAGGTAATACGTGCCCACCTGGGGAACCCCTTGAGCCCAGGGTTCGGATTCGGAGCCCATGGGCTCAACCACGCAGTGATCAGGCAGGGGGAAACGCTTTGCCACCAAAGGAATCAGCGCAGGGCGCAGCCACAAGCGCAGACGTTTAACCCGGTCTGCGAGTTGGGGAATCCAGGCCAAGTTTTGCAATGTGTCTCCAAAGCCCTGGTCATCCCAGACCAACAATTCAGGGGTCTCTGATCCATCCCAGCGAGTTCCGGATCGAGCTGGGTTGAGCCAATAAGCTGGATCCGCTGCCTGCCCTGCCAACAACAGCTGGGTCCCTTCAGGATCCCCAGGTTGCAGACACAGCTGGAAGATTCCGTGGGTCATCAACATGACCTGCAGAATGCATCGCTCTTGAAGATCCGCAATGGCCACACCAACCAGTGATGGCAAGCAAGCGCTCTGCCATTGAGGAGCATGCTTTTTCAAATGAAGCCGAATCGCACGTTCCTGATCGCGTGCTGCCTCCTCGAGGCGGCCGAGGCGATGCAGACAGCTGGCGCGATTGGATCTGGCCATCACGGTCTCCTCAATAGAGAGCTGACGGTCTGCAAAAGCCAACGCATCCGCGTGGCGAAGCTGAAAGAGCCGAAGAGCACAGCCGGTAGCGTGCAACAGATCTCGTTCCTGGGGCGTTCTGGCGGAAGCCAGACCCTTCATTAGCCACTGGTCTGCCTCCGCTGGCAGCAGACGATTAAGAAAGAGCAGGGCGAGATTGTTGCAAGTGAGCGGACGGGAAGGATCCATCCGAAGACTGGAGAGGTAGGCCCGTTCAGCCTTTGGCAACAACCCGAGGCGCTGATAGAGACGGCCGAGGCGATGCCAGTGATCGGCATCCATCACCACACCAGCCTCAAGCTGGTGCTTGAGCATTGCGAGAGCTTGAGGCCATTGGCCGGTCTCTTCGAGGCGATCGAGTTCTGAGCGGGGCAGCATGATCCGAACCCATGACTGTCAAAGCCTTAACGGCGCATCCCAAGTTGCCATGAGACACTCACCTGCATGCGAATCCTTCTGGTCAATCACGGCACCGCAGGAGAATGGGGAGGCGGAGACGGTGTTCAGATCCGTGAAACTGCCAAGCGCCTTGTTCAACGCGGTCATCAGGTCGAGGCGGTTAACGCTGACCAACCCAACGCTAAGGGCTTCGACCTGGTGCATCTCTTCAACTGCAGGGTGGAGTGCTCGTTTCATCAGCAAATGACCACCTGCAAACAGAGTGGTGTGCCTGTTGTGGTGTCGCCAATCTGGATTTCACTCGCGAGAGCTTTGTGGGGTAGTCGCGGCACCATGAGCGTGCTTCAGCAAGCTGTCGATGGCGCATCGCCCGCAGCAGTGGACTCACTGCTCGACAAACTGCGCAGCCGTGATCTGGTCGTCCGATTGCCGAAGGGACCGGTTAACGCTGAGGGGCATGGACCAGAAAGCTGGCCAGTCAACCGGAGTCTGATCAAAGACCTCCTTCAACAGGTCGATGGTCTTCTCCCAAACAGCTGGCTTGAATTACAAGCCGTACGCAATGACTTGCAATGGCACGGCGAGAGCTTCGACGTAGCCCATTACGGGGTTGATCCTGGGCTATTTCTGGATCCTGATCCGGAGCCATTCCGTCGAGCTACAGGCATTCAAGGCCCCTTCGTCCTTCAGGCCGGTCGAATCGAACCAGCGAAGAACCAGGCCATGCTCTGCTGGGCTTTGAGGGACACCAATCTTCCGATTGTGCTGATAGGCGGCTCGAGTCACTGGCCTGCCTATGCCGATCTCTGCCGAAGCATCAGCGGCGATCGACTGCGCATCATCGATCACCTACCTCAACCCCTGCTGGCATCGGCTTATGCGGCAGCCGCCGTGCATGTCTTGCCGAGCTGGATGGAAACATGCGGCCTCGTCAGCCTCGAAGCCGCGCTCGCCGGTACGCCCCTGGTGGGCAGCACCTTTGGACACGAACTGGAATACCTCGAAGGAGATGCCTGGTACGGCGATCCTGGCGATCCTGCAAGCCTGTTAAAAGCAGTGGTCTCTGCTTGGCAAGCCGGCCGACAACACCCACGACCGATTGCGATGAAGCGCAAGGTTCTTGAACGCTTTAATTGGGAGCGCACCGTGGATGCCACGGAAAAGCTTTATCAACGGGTTCTCAAGACCAGGGCATGAACCGCAGTTCGACATGACCGATCACCTGTACGTGATCAGCCTGAAACGCACCCCTCACCGCCTCGAAGCATTTTTACGTCGCAATGCCGAAGCCCTTCAGGATTGGAGTGTTCACGTCTTGGAAGGCGTGGATGGATCCATGCATCAGGACCTGTTCAATCAATCCAGACTGATCAGCCAAAACGTCGTAAATGGCTGGACTGCAGGGGCGATTGGCTCAGCTCTCAGTCACATGCTCAGCTGGCGGCGATGCATCCAACTTGGAGAACCAATTGTTGTCGCGGAAGACGATGCCATCCTGGCCAGGAATCTGAAGCAAGAGCTCGCAGTGATCCTCAATAGGAATGAAACCACCTCCGGATTTTTGCTACTGGGCTGGAACCTAGATTCACTCCTTCAGGCAGAGATCCTTGAAGGGCTGGAGCTTATTAGCCTGTTCGAACCTGCTTATCCAGATGAAACCGCCCTTGGACAGCTCGTCAACAGCTCAGAACCAAGGAAGAATCGCAAGCTAAAACGCTGCTTTGGCTTGCCCGCCTATCGAATCACACCAGACATTGCAACAATTCTGATCGAGAAATTCAATCCCATAGTAGCCCAGCGGATCGAGATGGGACGCGGAATCCCCACCCACTACAGCGAAACACTTGATGGGCTTCTCAATAATGAATACGAGGCAATCGATGCGAGCATTGTGATCCCCCCATTAGCTCTTGCGCTAAACGTTCAGAGCGAATCGCTGACACGCAAACAAAAAACAGCTCAAAACTTTATGGGATAAGCAAAAACGCAAGCAGAAAAAGTTTTCATCGGAACCGCTTGACACCATCCATCTGCTTGGTGAACAAGTCGCTAATGATCGTAATCACGGGCCGGGAACGGAGCTTGATATTGGCGGAAATTCCCATACCGCTCTGAAGGTTGAGCTGCTGATCTCCCGCCTCCACCGACTGCTCTTTCAAGGTGACGGTGGCCGGAAAGCGATACTGCTGCGAGCGCTGATCCGGCGGCAGGGCATCGGAACCAAGTTTTGTGAGCGTGCCCTTGATGTAACCGAATTCACCAGACGGGAAGGAATCGACAGACACGTTCACAGGCAAGCCCACCTTCACAAAGCCGATATCAGAATCACTGATCTCCACCTTGGCCTGAAGACGATTCGCAGGCACCAGCTTGAGTACGGTCTGATCGGCATTCACGACCGTCTGGGGTGACACCTTGGCATCAAACACCCTGCCATCGATTGGTGCACGCACTGTGCGGTAGCTGATCGTTTCCTTGAGACCCACGAGCTCGGCGCGAATCTGGATCATCTGACGATCGATCTGGTTGAGCTGGGCCGCCACGCCACCGATCACCCTAGAGCGCTCCTCTTCAAGGGTGGACACCTCAGCCCGGGTCTCCTGGACCTGATTGAGCTGGGTGAGGTATTGGTTGCGTGCCATGCCGCCGCCCTCATAGAGGGGCTTGAGGTCTGAGGCGATCTTTTCTTGCAAACGCAGGGTTTCACGTCGACTACCAAGACGGGAGGCGAGCTGCTCGAGCTGTGAGCGGAATTGCTGACTCTGCTGACGGGCAGTGACCAGCTGAGCATTGAGCAGGGGATCGGCCACAGCAGGAATCGGCGGAAGAGGCTCAAAGCGGCTGGGATCCCCACCACTCCGCAGGATGCTTTTGAGGGTGCGGGCCTGAAGCTCAAACAAGGTGAGGGTGCTTTCCAACGCTTTGCGGCGACTGGCCAGGCCCTTCGCTTCCACATCGAAGAGGGCTTGGCCCTGGCTCACCAGCTCGCCATCCTTCACAAACACCTTGCTCACCACACCGGCGCTGGGGGAATCCACCTCGCGCACGGAACCCGATGGCTCCAAGCGACCCCTGACGGTCACTGTCTGATCAATTTTCGCGGTGAAGGCCCAGATCAGGGTGCCGCCAAACAAAATCGCGCAGAGCCAGATCAAAGCCGATGACCAATGGCGACCCTGCTCCACATAGGCGGAGCTACCCTCCCAGATCTTGATCTGAGGGGGAAGCGGCTTGGTGTCTTGCTGCGGAAGATCAGTCAAGGTCTGCCTCCTGCTGGGAATAGAGGGCGTAGTAGCGGCCCTGTTGCTGGATCAACTCCTGATGGGTGCCCTCCTCCACAAGGGAGCCGGAATCCATCATCAGGATCCGATCCGCCGAGCGAATCGTGCTGAGGCGGTGCGTGATGAAGAAAACAGTAGAGCCTTCAAAAGCCTTCTTGAGGTTGAGGCAGACCTGGCGCTCAGTGAGGTAATCCAGAGCGCTCGTCGCCTCATCGAGAATCAGCAAATTGGGTCGCTGCAGAACAGCCCTGGCGATGGCGATCCGCTGACGCTGGCCACCGGAGAGACCGCTTCCACGTTCACCCACCGTGCTGGCGTAGCCCTGGGGCAATTCCATGATGAAGTCATGAGCACAGGCCACCCGAGCCGCGGCCTCAATCTCAGCACTGGTTGCATCAGGAGCCGTGAGAGCGATGTTGTCTCGTACGGATCCATCAAAGAGAAGGCTGTCTTGAGGAACGATGCCGATCTGGCGACGTACCGAGCCGAGCTGGAGCTTACCCAGGTCGTATCCATCGATCAGGATGCGACCTTTTTCCGGCTCATAGAGGCGGGGCAGCAACTTCATAATCGTGCTCTTGCCGCTGCCACTGCGGCCGACGATGCCAATAAAGGCACCGGCAGGCACCTGGAAGCTGACGTTCTTAACAACCAGAGGGGCACCTTCACCGAAGCGGAAGTCAACCGCCTGAAAGCTGACTTCACCGGCGACAGGAGGCAGGGGCAGCTGGTCGAGCTCGTTGTCAGAACCCTCCGCTTTGGCATCCACCACGTCGCTGAGACGCTCGATCGAAAGGGCAACACCCTGGAACGACTGCCAGCTGGTGGCAAGGTTGATGAGCGGACCCACCACGTAACCGGAAATGATCCGAAAGGCGATCAGCTGACCGATGGTGAGCTCGCCTTTAATCACCAGGAATGCGCCCACCCAAAGGGTGATCAGGCCACTGAGCTGGCTAAGAAACTGACCGGTGGTGCCGGTGGAGATCCCGATCAGAAGCGTGCGGAAGCTCTCGCTCATGAACGAGGAGTAGCTGCGCTGCCAGCGCCAGCGCACTGTGTTTTCAGCGTTCTGGGCTTTGATCGTCTGCACGCCATTCAAAGCTTCCACCAGAAGGCTCTGGGTGGCTGCATTCTTTTCAGCGGCCTTGCGCAACTGGTTTTTGATTGCCGGCGAGGCGATATAAGTAAGCGCCAGGAACAAGGGGATCACGCCGAGGGTGACAGCGGTGAGCACGCCGCTGTACACCACCATCACAGCGATGTAAATGATGGAAAAAACAGCATCCAAAGCAAGCGTGAGCAGGCTTCCCGTCAGGAAGCCGCGAATGTTGCCAAGCTCTGCCAGTCGAGTTTGGAGTTCACCAACGGGCCGCCGGTCGAAATATCGCTGGGGCAACCGAAGCAGATGCTGAATCACCTCGGCGCCGAGGGTGATATCGATCCGATTGGTGGTGTCTGCGAAGAGATAGGTGCGTACAGCTCCGAGCAAACCCTGGAACAGACTCACCAACAGCAGAATGAGACCGAGGGTGTAGAGGGTGTCGAGATTCTGCTGGCCAATCACCTTGTCGAAGATCTGCTGCATCACCAGGGGCTGGGCCAGATTGAGCAGCTGCAGCACCAGAGAAGCGAGTAAAACCTCGATCAAACTGCGCCGGTATTTCCGAATCTGGGGATAAAACCAGGACAGGCCCAACTTTCGACGCTGAGCATCGCGACCGGGATTGAGCAGCAGGATGCGAGCACCAGCCTGGTCACCAATCAACTCAGAGAGTGGAAGACGGACACTGCCGTACTCAGGGATCACAGCAAACACCTCGCTGCGGCGGATCTCATGGATTAGCGAGGGCTGCCCGCAAAGCACGGCGATACAAGGAAAAGATGCTCGGATCAGCTGCGCTTCAGGAAGATCCGCCAGGGTTCCTGTGAAGCCCATGAAGGTGGAGAGATTGCCGATCAGTTCAAGACTGGTGGCTCGCTGTCCGCGCAGATTGTCCTTGGCGGCGCGCTCGATTACATCACGCCGGAAAGGAACGTTGTGATGGCGCGCAAGCATTTCAAGGCAGGCCATTGTCTGACCGAGAGGACCTTCTCCAGTGACCTCCACAAAGCGCTTCCGGCGAGACGTTGGCGCATCGGCAGCCTGGGGATTCAACTGCTGCTCCCCTTGAGGCGTTGGCAGAAGGTCGGCGTAGCGATCATCATGATCGGCATCGGCCAATGGATCGAGGGGCGCGACCGCGTTGCTCAGATCGGGTTCAAGACATCGTTGCCAGTGATCTGCCTCCACACGCAAAAGACGCAGAGGAGAGCCTTCCGATATGGCTGCGAGTCGACCTGAATCCACTGCTTCGCCAACAGGCACCAGATCACCCTCGAGAGGCTGGGAATTCCAGAGCCAGATAGCGCCATCATCGGGAAGCTGACGGAGATCAGCGGCCGACACAACCTGAAGCCCGGGTAGAAGTTGACGCAACACCTCGCGCTCCGGAGGATCGGCCACAACACGGGCCCTGAGGGCAGGAGCCAAAACGGCCATCAGTTCGGCCGGCGAATTGCTGGCCGCCAGCCAGCGGGCAAAGGGCTCGGATTCGCGCTCGAGCGTGTAGAAGTCTTCTGCGGCAAAGCCAATCAGCTTGAGTGGTGTAGCAGCTGTGAGCCACTCACAGGGGTCTCGACGCACGAGGCCAGCCCAACCCACAAGGTCACCGGGCTGGGAGTAGGCCAGGGTGACAGGACGGCGCAGACCAGGATCATCGTGAAGGAGTCGGCCACGGCCTTCCACGATGCAGAAGCAGAATTCCGGCATTCGATCAGGCCGGAGAAGCTCCTGGCCAACCGTGCAATGAAACGGACGAGCGCGCTGAGCGAGCCACTGCAACCGATCATCGCCAAGATCCCTGAAGGCAGGGAAACGGCGAAGCAGGCCCTCAAACGTGGCGGCGGACTGTTGGGTCATGACTCCGGATCGTAATGAAAGGGCTCGAGGGAGTCACCCTCACCGGCAAGGATTTTGCTGACGCGCTCGTCGAGAAACTGGTCAAGCGATTCCTGGATCATCTGGTCTCGAACGGACTCATCTAAGCGGGAGGGCGTGAGCTTCTCGAGTCGCAGAAGCAGCTGCCACTCGCCTAAGCCAATCGGAGGCGACATCTCGCCAGCCTTCAGGCCGCGCAGCACCTCCTGCAGGAGCGGGGGCTGGAGTGCTCCGATCGGAATCGGTCCGATCACCCCCTGACGGTCGGCTTCAGGCCCCTCACCAAATTGACGGGCTGCTTCCGCAAAGGTGGTTTCATCCTCCTCGAGTCGAATCCAGAGCTCCCTGGCAAGGGCGTAGTCCCTGACACGAAGCAAGGAATAAATGACAAGGTCGCGGGAGCCCTTGGAGGCAAGAAAACGCTCTTCAAGCCCAGGAGCAAAACGCTGCTTGGCAAAGCGGCGGAGTGCCTCCGGCCGGCGCAGATGAAGATCTAGATCGGCAGGCTCCCACCCAAGTTCAGCTAGACGCTCATCCGGCAAACTCCCATCCAAGAACGAAGAACGACTCTCGTCAATCCAGGGCTGCTCGATGGGCACCAGCTTGACGATTTGCTCTTCAAGGTGTCGACGGATCAGCTTCGGCTCAAGTTCCATTCGCCTAACCAATGCGAGAAGGTCGGCCTCGGCTAGAAATTGATGCTTTTGCTTCACGGTTTGGAGGGGAGAGTGGAGGCGAGAGCCCTGTAATCAAGAAGGGTGAGATCACAGAATGCAGCGTGCAATTGCTCGACAACACTCGACCAATCACCATGCTGACGCTGACGAAAAAGGCGCATGGATGGGTACCAGGGAGAATCCTGCCTATCTTTAAGCCAACGGAAATCTGCATTTTGAGGCAGCAGCAACCAGGTGGGGCGATTGAGGGCCCCCGCCAGGTGTGCGACGGCTGTGTCGACGGAGATCACGAGATCCATCTGACGAATCAAATGGGCTGTTTCTGAGAAATCAGAGAGCTTATGGTGCCAGTCGCTGACTCCTTCGTAATCCAACCAAGGCGCGAGCTGCTCAGCATCCTTGCCAAACTGAAGAGAATGAAGCTGAATGAGACCCAAGGAGAGCATATCAACGAACAAAGGCATCAATTCAGCTACAGGCATGCTTTTATTGCGATACATTGCTTTGTTATCAGGGTTGGAAGCCCAGACCAAACCGACATTTAATCCGCCCGGCGGGGGCTCAAGCTGTAAGTGCTCAGGACAAGGCTGCCCCGTTCGGAGATACGGCACCGAAGCAGGAACGGTGTGCAGCTCAGTGGAAAACAGAGCTGGCAAACTCATCAGTGCCACATGAGGTCTATTGTCAGCGTTCCGCTCGAAACTTCCGAACGGCTGCACCCTGTCGCCATAACCGGACCATCCCCTAATCAGGGGAACCAAGCAGGGCCTGGTGAGGAAAACAAAAGGCACATCAGAAGCTTCAAGCAAATGAAGATAGCGGCAGAATTGGACCACGTCGCCCATCCCCTGCTCACTCCAAACAACCAAGGGCCCCTCACCAGGCCTAGGAGCCTCCGACAATGCCTGCAGTGCCGAACCAGCCGTGGGGGGAGTGACATCATCAAAGTCGGGACAATTGAATCGTGCTTCGTAGTAACGCCAGCCCTCCTTGTATCGGCCCAGGAGCAGATAAGCCAATGAGAGGTTCCACAGCGAATGGGTGGAACTGGGGTCGAGCTCCAAGCCTTTTTCGAGAATTTCAATCGCTTCTTCGGCCTTTAATACATTGATCAAGGTATTGCCTAAATTCTGATAACCAGGCGAATGCCTGGAATCCAGGGAAATAGTATGGCGAAAACATTTTTCCGCCTTGCTAAAATCCTCGGCGGCATAATACGAAAGACCAAGATTACACCATACTTCAGGATTAAGCGCATCGATGCAAAGACTCCACCTAAGGGAATTCATTGCATCAAGGGGACGATTGAGCGCATTTAAATTAACTCCCAAGTTATGCCACGTTGACGCCGAATTGGGATTAATCAATAAACTACGTCGATAAAGTTGATCCGCTTCTTCGGGATGCTCATCTTTAATCAGATTGGCAAGATTATAAAGAGTGTCATGGCGATTCGGTTCAATCTGGAGCGCTTGCCGATAAGCTCGGCAGGCCAGCTCGTATTGACCATCCAACTGGCGTGCCACCATGCCAACGAGGGTGTGGTAGTAGGCCATATGGCCACAGGCTTCCTCGACACCAGGTCGCTGCAGTGCAGCAAGACCCTCAGCGTGCCGCTTGGTCATCCACAGACCAAGGGCCAGGGGCATGGCCCAGGGCAAAGCAGCCTCTGCATCCATAGCCTTGGCTGCAATCCCGATCGCCTGTTCAGGCTTCAGTTCACCTTGGCCGAGTCGCTCAAAGCAACGCAGCCAGCCTTCCTCAGCTCCATAAGATGCTTTGACTGGATCTGTGAGCAGTTCACTGGCGATGGACGACATAAAGACAAGAGCCCTGGAGGCGCATTCAGAAGGGCGAAGCCTCGAGGCCGAGCAGTCTTACCGACTTCTGCTGAACAAGAGCGATGACCCAGATATTGCGGCCAATCTCGGCGCACTGCTGAGAAGTCAAGGGCGGCTTAAAGAAGCAGGTGAACACTACCACCAGTGCCTGAAGCGATGGCCCAACCAGCGGAACCTGCTTCTCAATGCCTGCAACTGCTGGAGAGACACAGGGGAGACAGACAGCGCCTTGCACTGGCTACAGAAAGCCCTGGCGCTGCAACCAGGCGAAGCAGACCTCCTGGAATCACTCGCCGAGACACAGGCAGGTCGAGGCGATAACCAGGAAGCGATCCGCCTGTTTGAGACGATCCTTAGGGATCACCCGCAGAGGGTGAACAGTTGGCTTGGCTTGGGGCTAGTTCAAGGCCGCTCCGGCCATTTCAGCGCAAGCAGCGCCTGCTTTCGAAAAGTACTGGCCCTGGAGCCAAGGGAGCATCGCGCTGCTGCGAACCTGATCACGCTATTCAAACAAACAGGAGACTTTGATTCTGCCAACCAACTAATCCAAGAGCTGAACAGGGAACAGACGAACAACCCGGATATCCGCAAGGCAATCGCCGATCTCAGACTTGCCGAAGGCGACAACGTGGGAGCAAGCCATCTCTTGGCCAAACTGGCTAGTAGCCATCAATCCCGTGCCGAGATCTGGCTCAACTGGGCTGCCAGTCTTAAAGGCCTGAAGTTCAGCGTAGCTCCCACCCAGATCCTGAAAAGAGGGTTGCAATTCAACCCGGAGGACCACAACCTCTGGCTGGCACTGGAGCAAGCACTGTGTGAACTTTGCGACTTTGAGGGAGCAGAACGAGTCTGCGCCCTACACAAATTGGATAAAAATCTCGAGAGCAATGAACAGATCTTCAATCGCCAATTTCTTAGCCTGAGTGTTCAACAGACAGAGGAACTCTGCCAGAAACGGAAGCAATGGGCACTGCACTGGGAAGGCTGCCAGCAACGCATGGGACATGGTCCTTTATGGCCTGATCTACTTCTCGAACCACTGGCTAGTCGTCGCCTAAGGATTGGATACCTCTCAGCAGATTTCTGCAACCATCCAGTAGGCAGGTTTCTTCTACCGGTTCTGGAGCACCATGACCGCCAGAGCATGGAAGTCTGGGGGATCAGCTGTGGTCCGCACCGGGACTGGATTTCAGAGCATATCCAAAACCGCTGTGAACACTGGATCGATTGCCGATTTCACAGCGATGCCCAAGCGGCACGTCTGATCGCAGACCTGCGCCTGGATGTGCTGGTAGAGCTCGGCGGATTCACCAGTGGATCAAGGCTCGGGATCCTGACCCATCGACCAGCTCCAATACAGCTGAGTTATCTCGGATTTCCTGCTCCGGTTTATTTGAACTGCATTGATGGCTGGCTCGGGGATGAGGTGCTCTTTGGTGGTCTCTCACCAACAGATCATGAAGCCCATGAACAACTTGCAATCGACGGTGGATACATGGTGTTCGACCCAGGTGGAAGGTTGCCAAGTCCGGTTCGGGATGCCCCTGATCGCTTCTGCTTCGGCAGCTTCAACCATGCAAGAAAACTGAGTGATGCGACGATTGGCCTGTTTTGCGACGTGATGCAGGCATGCCCCGATGCGGATCTCGTACTGAAAAGCATTAGCTTCCACGAGCAAGCCGAACAGGACCGAATCCGCACACGCTTTGAAAAGGCTGGGCTGGATCCCAAACGTCTGAGGCTTCTGGGGTGGATTGAAGGGGGCATCCATCACCTACAGCTCTACCGAACGATGGATGTGGCCTTGGATCCAATCCCTTATGGAGGGGCCACCACCACAGCAGAAGCGCTCTGGATGGGAGTGCCAGTGATTGCACTACAAGGGGAAGGAATGGTGGGGCGACTCTCAGCCAGCCTGTTGCACCACGCTGGACTGGAGACATACGTAGCGAGCAACGAAGCGGACTACATCATGATCGCCAAGAAGGTCTCAGAACAAGGACCACGAATGGCCGTGGATCGATCAGAGCTTCGTCAGCAGGTCGAGCAGTCAGCTGTTGCCGATGGCAGGAGACTGAGTCGTGAACTGGAAGGAATCTACCGAGGATTGCGCTCGCGCCTTACTGGCAGTTGACCTTGGCCTGAACCATCAACGAAAAGGCTGATTCGAGATGGTGCATCAAGTCAGCTGCATCACCGAGAGGGCTCGTCTGTATCTTGTGACGCCACTGATCCCTGCGGGACCTTAGTTCCTGCACATTCGAAGCCTGCTCTAGGGCAAGCTGAACATAAGCGGCCTCATCGTTAGCAACCCAGTCTTGAAGACCCGCGCCGGCAAGCACAGCTGTGCTCATACGACTGACATAGGAATTACCGGCCTTCGTGATCACAGGGGCCCCCATCCAAAGGGCCTCGCAGGTGGTTGTGCAACCACCGTTGGGCAGGGGATCCAAGGCGATATCGATGTGCTGATACTGCTGCAGATGTTCGGTATGACCAGTCGTGAGTGGGATCCAAGTGATTCTCTCGGGATTCAGACCTTGCCGCTGCATACGACGCCTCAGGAGTTGTTGTGTGGCCAGATCGGATGAAGCATTGGCCTTCAACACCAAAGTGGAGTCGGGAACGGCCTCAAGAATCTGTGCCCAAAGGCGCAAGGTCTGATCCGAAAGCTTGCGGTTGTGGTTAAACGAACCAAACCGAAGAGGACCGGAGGGTGCGCAGGTGACTTCAGCGTTTGCCTCAGGCAAAGGGTCGACAGGTTGCCATGCCAGGAATGGTCGATCCAAGCGCCACAGCTCTTCCGTATGCCAGCTGGAATAATCAGCCGGGAAAAGATTCCAATCACCAAGCCAATAGTCAATTTCTTGAATTCCTGTGGAAGCAAAAAAGCCCAGATAACTGCATTGCACAGGAGCCACTTTGGCCAAAAACCCCCCAAGAAAATGGCCGGATGTCCAACCGGAAAGATCAATGGCCAGATCAAGGCCAAGGTCTCGCACTGCAGCAACCTTGCCATGCATTGACAGGGTGGAGATGTCCTTGAAATGCAACAAGTCCAGCGGCTCAAACCAATCCAAACAGGAACGTGGGCCATGATCCAGCACATTGATCAGATGATGCTGGTGCTGCGCCTCCCCCTGATTCAGGGCATGAAAAAAACCATGGAGGAAGCGACTGACTGGATGCGGTGCAAGATCACCAGTAATCCAGCCGATCCGTAGAGATCGTGCTGATTTTGGAATCAGTGCATCACGACCAACGCCAACCTCACAACAACGCTGGAAATCAGCAGCCTGCCTTAAAGCAGTGATGTATGTGTGATTCACATGGCCATAACGCGCAGACTCAATACTGGCCAGCTGCAACATATAGTTGCTGTATTCCTGCTGCGCAGAGAGAGGATTCTGCAAGACGAATGGGCTGAGATATTCCAACCAACCACCATCGCCATTGTGCTCATAGGTATTAAGTTGATTACCGGGCCGACTACTAGGCAAGCGCAACGTGGTGGCCCACAACTGCTGAAGCAAGGCACTGCGACGGGCCAGTCCAGGTTGCCGTTGCAGCATCTTGATTGGGGTGAGATGTTGCAAGAGACGCGGGGTTTCACCAAATCGTTGCAACGCTTGCCTGGCAAGCGAGAGCACTGCATCAGAATGCTTGGCATCAAGAGCCGTCTCTAGGGCATGCAGCCAAAGCTGTAGATGACACGGTGCACGATCCAACAAAACAAGAAGACGATCCAAAGCTGCAATCAGATCGCCTTCCACCTTGAAACAACGCGCTTCAAGCATGCAGGCTTCCAAGGAACTCGGCTGTGCTTGTTGAGCGAGACAGGCGCGAGCCTCATGCGAGCGACCAGATGCGAGCAACCATTCAGCATGAAGCTCGAGGAAGAGCTGCCGCTCGTGCAGATCACGACAGGACTTCCATGTTGAATCTGTGCTGACGATGGACTGATGACGACCAGTAATCAGCTGATACTTGAATAACAAGGCCCGGACCATGGGCCGATCGGGCCCCAGGCACTGCAAGGCTCGAAACATTGCTTGAAAACCAACAAGATCGCGTGTTTCAAGACGCATCCATGCCAACAGGGCAAGAGGCTCTACTTGTGCGCCCGGAGAAAGCTGGTGGAGATAAGCCAACAGCAATGATTCCGAAGGCGCCAGTTCTCCAAGCCTAAACAATCCAGCGGCCCGCTGATCAACCGGAACACCTGATGCAGGATTCAGTTGCGCAGGATCAATCTGATCCGGCCAAGCAGAAAGCAACGGATACAAAAAAGGGGCCCAGTGGGCCCCCAGTGTACGTATGTCTTGGATGAATTCAGCCAAGAGCCGTGATGGTCGCTGTCGCCACGGTGACGAAGGTGATGTCTGTTAAGCCAACACCAGCTGTAGCAGCTGTACCCGTGACGTTATTCAGGAAGAGGGTACCTGTCGCACCAGTTGCGGCCGAGTTGAACGTAATAGTGCCGGAAGTGCCGTTTGCTGCGGTAAATCCGGCACCACCAGCTGCGTTCCACTGGAAGGTCGATGTTGCTCCGTAAGAGGCATCAACCGCAATGGTTAGACCTGTACCAGCAGTAAATGAGCCGAAGGCAAGGGTGTCTGCCCCGTCAGTAGCACCGAAGTAGTAGGTGTTTCCTGCACCTTCAACACCTGCACCACCGAAGACGACACTGTCGTTACCTGCACCGGCATAAATGCTGGAACCGGTATGACCAGTTGTGAACGTGAACACATCTTCTGCCGCACCACCAGCAAAAAGTGAACTTGTTCCTTTGCCAGTGACAGTGATTGTGTCCTTGCCGGATCCACCACGGATGGTCGAATCATCGATCGTGGACGCAGCCACGATGCGGCTTGCCGTGTCGGTACCTCCGAGGATGGTTGCGTACTCAATAGAGGCCTGGAAATCGAGAGTGTCAGCACCCGTTCCACCCAAGATGGTGGCCTTAGTGGAGGTACTTTCACCTTTAACAACCCCGTTGAAGACCAGGGAATCAGCACCAGCGCCAGCATCGATGTAACCGGTAGTGACACCGTTGATGATCAGCTTGTCAACACCGGAACCACCCAGAAGAGTGGAGCTCTGATAAGAACCTGCGCCAGTGGCGTAGTTGGTGCCATCGCCCAGGTCGAAGCGGTTCTTCTCACCACCCATCACGATCAGGGTGTCACCACCAGCTGCACCGTAAACGGAAGAGGAAGTGAGAGCGTTGATGGTCAGACTGTCATTGCCACCGAGGGTGTCGTTAGCAGAAGCATCTGCGTAGATCGCAATCTTGTTGCCACCCATCGCGCTGATGAAGTCATTACCAGCACCGGCATAGAACTCGGTAGCTGCGTTGTCGACACCAGTTGTGGCGTTAACGAAGAGAGTGTCGTTACCGTCACCAGCACGGACGGTAGTGCTTACGAATGAACCGCCGACAGCGATGGAATCATTACCGGCGAAAGCACTAATGTCGGCCTTGAGAATTTGAACCGCGGAATCTGCAGGACCTGAAACGTCACCAAAAAGAATGGTGTCAGCACCAGCACCGCCATAAACGGTAGAGGTCTGAACGGTGTAGCCAGCCAGAATGATCGAATCATTACCAGTCAGAGTTCCGGTTTCGTCAGAACCGTATACCCGGGTATTGAAGATTGACTGAGTGCTATTGAAAACGATTTTGTCGTTGCCGCGATTACCGGCAATCAAAGAGCCGGAGAGAGATTGTGTAGAGGCAACAGTGTCACCACTGATGTAATCGTTACCCTGACCACCGTAGACGGTGCTCCCCAGAACATCACCTGCGACATAGATAGTGTCGTTGCCTCCATTAGCCTGAATCAGCGCACCGGCACTGAGCTTGGAACCGAGGCTGATGCTGTCTGCACCGTCGAGGGAGGTGTCGTAATCGAAACCACCGCCGCCGTAAATTGCAGCGCCCTTGACGACGTTCTGGAATTCAAGGATGTCACCGCCGAGGTTGCCACCCACGGTTGAGCCGCTAACCGTGCCCACGATGGAGATCAGATCAACGCCCTGACCGCCAAAGATGGAGCTGCCACCTAACACGGAGGAGCCCACGAGCATGGTGTCATTACCACCGTTGCCCTGCACAAGACTGGCAGAGATGGAAGAGGACAACTTGATCGAATCGTTGCCGTCGGTGGACGTCGCAGTCGTCAGGTTGCCACCAAAGACAGAAGAGTTGGTCAGGCCCTTCGTGATTTCAAGGCTGTCGTTGCCTTCATCGCCATAGACAACCAGAGCATCACCACGGGACAACCAGATGGTGTCATTGCCCTCACCGCCATATGCGGTTGAAGAGTTGAAGGCAACTGTGATACCAAGGGAATCGTTGCCACCCCGGCCGTAGACGGAGGAAGCGTCGGCGTCGGTGGTGAAATTTAGGGAGTCACCGCCGTCGCCCAGATCGACGATGTCGTTGCCGTTCGCAGCAAGAACGATGTCATCGCCATCAAGGGCGACAAAAGAGTCAGCTCCGGTTGAACCGATCAGGGTATTGGCGGAGTCTGTCCCCTGAATGATGTTGTAGCTCGAGGTCATGAGAACTCAGACGTGTGGTGGGTGAGTTGATGGGTCTCCTCACAACCGCACCCACCATGGGGGCGGTGTGCGCAACGTACCAAACTGGTACGAGGCAACGTATTTATACCTCACCAAAGCAAGACCTGCAGCTTCAGGGTGCGGTTTGATCACCGTATGCGGACAGGAGGCGGATCCAGGCCTCGAGCCCAGTCTCTGACTGATAGGGAGCTGCTGCCTCGATCGCCGCAGAGGCAAGCATCGAACGTCGCCCCGGATCCTCGAGTAGCTGGCCAATCGCCGCGGCCTGGGCCTGAGGCGAAAAGAAATCCACCAGCAGCGCAGACACCTCGTGCTCCAGAACCTCCTGCACAGGAGGTGTGGCGCTGCAGACAAGAGCACATCCCGCGGCCATCGCTTCGAGAAGACTCCAGCTGAGCACAAACGGAACGGTGAGATAAAGATGCACGTCACTGCAGGCGAGCACATCGTGATACTGCTCGGTTTGCAACGCACCCATCCAATGGGTGCGAGAGGGATCGAGCTCAAGATCCTCCTTGGCCCACGCCCCCCAGGAGCGCCCATCCGCTCGGACGCCGCCGTAGGCGACAACGTCGGATCCCACGATCAACACGTGCAAGTGAGGCCTTTGGGCCTGAAGCAAAGCAATCGTTTGCATGGCCTGGGGAAATCCCCTGTATTCCTCGAAGCCTCGACTGACGTAGGTCAACACCTCGAGGTTGGGACTCTCAGGCAAGCAGGGAGGTCGATTGCGTTGGCTGGATTTGAGCGATCGAAGGGCAGTCACATCGATTCCCTCATGAATCACGCGCAGCCTGGATCGAAGGTGCTCCGGGAACTGATCCAGTTGCCATCGCGTCGGCACGACCCCTAGATCACAATCGGCCAGCTCAAGCAATGTCTGCGCGTTCCAGGTGCGTAAGCGGAGGGCACGGTCGGGTTCCAGGGGACCACGCCGCAGAAAATCAACGTCTGCACCACTGGAGTTGTAGTACCACTCAAATAGACCAATGCGACGGGCCTGAGGGAAGGCATCGCTCAAATACATGCCGTTGCCAAAACCGACGTGATTGATGATCCAGTCAGGCTCCCAGCCCTCTTGCCTGAGCTGCTCACAAGCACGGAAGACAGCTTGCCCCTGAAGAACGCAGGACTCAAATCGACGGAGATAAGGATGCAAGGCCTCTCCTGCACCCTGACGATGGGGGGTGTACACCTTCAAGCGAAGACCAGCCGTGGGCGGGGCATGCCACTCGCGGTTTTGCGCCAAGAAAACAACATCATGCCCCTGATCAGCCAGGGCAGGGGCAAGACGACGAAATTGTGCGGGGAAGTTGTTATGAGAAAAAAGGATCCTCATCTGGATCCATTCATCAGGCTTGCTGCGCAGGAAGCGACTCTGCAAATACCTGCTGGTAGTGAGGGAACAACCAGCCCGGAAGCTTGTGTTCAGCCCCATCAACACGCATCGTGCCTGGCTCAAATAAAACCATTGCAATCAAAAAGGCATTCAATGCACCCTGACGCCCGAAGCCGCCGCCCGAAGCAGGATTGAGGGCTTGGGTGACCGCGTGCTTTTTGTGCTCTTCCACGGGAGTGAGGGCTTCCTTCTGGACCCCAGAACGAACGAGTGCCCAATAGCGGTCACCCAGATCAGTCGCCCAGATCTGCTGTAGTTCCGACTCGGGACAACGCTCAATCGCTTCGATCAGGCCGAAGCGAACTTGACGCAACTCCTGAAGGATTTCCTGATCCTCAGGGTCGATGTAATACAAATTAGAGAGGCCTAGAAGACGATTCAGCTGGATGCGATTGCCGATCAACTCCTGGAGAGTGGCCGGGAAGACTCCGAAGTCTGGCTGAGGCAAACCCGTTGCGGGGGCCTGCTGAGCCTGTGATGGTGTGGGTGTCGGCGGCTGAACTGCTGGGGCTGACATCGAAGGACCAGTCTCATAAAGAGACTGATAATCAGCAAGCAACCAGCCAGGGAGATTGGTCTGGGGATTGCTAATACGCAACAATCCGGGCGGTGAATACAAAAAATTGACAATCAGGAGCTGCACAGCCATTGGCGCCTGAAAACCCGCCTGGAGTCGCTCTCCGATGGCCGTGCGAAGGGACACCTGCGCAGGGGTGAAGCTGAACTGAGGGTCGAGTTGACGCACTAGTTGCTTGGTGGCATCCCCAAGGGGCGACGACCAAAGGCTGGGCAGCAGATCTTGGGGGGCTGCAAGCCAGAAGCGCGCCAGGGCATCCCTATCTGAGCTTGCTGTAATCCCTGCAAGATTCCAGGGGTGGGTCGGGAGCTCGAGCACTGGATCAATCAAGGCTTCTCTTGATCTTACGACCAGGTAATTGGGCTCGGAACTCTTGGCGGGCCAGCCAGAGTGTGAGCGCTGCAAGCACAGCCCCCATCAATAACGGCGCGAGCAACACCTGGGCCACCCAGAACAAACCTCGCCCCAACAGCCAGACCAGAATGGCCACATAGGGGACACAACAGACAACAGGAAACAGCCAGCGCTGCCAGCGACTGACGATGAACCAGTGCCGAACGCGCACAAGCGGAGAAAATCTCGTCATGGCATCAACGTGTGCTTGCGCATCAAGTCCGCCCTCAGATCACCTTTGAAGCTGGGCGGGGTTGACTCATCGAGCAGCCGCCAAAGGTGTGCTCGAGCTTCGCACAAACCTTCAGGTAAAACCTCAAGCAAATCATCAGCACCTTTCGCCGTTGTCAGCGGTTGAGAGGGATGGCTCGGGTAAGCCCTGAAGGCACGGACGGGATCAAGACTGACGGGATATCGCCCTGCCCTGCTGGCTTCAGGGGGTGCGGCCTGACGACGCTGCTCAAGCTCAGCGAACAGTGCTTCGTATTGATCCATCACCACATTCTGCGCGAACAACTCCCTGGCCCGAGCCGCTCCTGATCGCCCCATCGCACGGCGGAGAGTCGCACTCTCAAGAAGCGCAAGCAGAGCCTTCTCGGCCGCTTCACCATCGAGCTGCACCAGTTGAGCAAGCGCTCCGGCAACAGCGGAAAAACTCTCAATCCCCGAAAACTGCTGCCATCCGAGGCGAGCCGACAACGACTCAGCCGCTGAAGCCCAGCGGCTTGGCACGAGGTAACCGTCAATGCCATGGCGGACAAGATCTCGATAGCCATTCCAGTTGGAGGCGACCACGGGCAAGCCTGCGGCCATCGCTTCCGCCACAGCGAGTCCAAAGGTTTCCTGCGTGTTATCGACCAACGAGAGCGCAAGGTCTGCAGCGGCCAAGGCCTGGCGTTTGATCTCCTCACTGACTGGTTCAGCTCCGCCCAAACGATGGAACTGCACATTGGGACAGCACTGACGCAGGGTCTCCAGCGCCTGATGCTGAGAAGGTTGATCATCCGGACCGCACTCCAGAAGCACTAACGTCAGATTGAGCTGACGTGCCACCCGCTCAAGAAGCGCGTAGCTAGGCCATGGATCAAGCTTGGTGTAAACCGAAAGCCGACCGAGCCAAAGAACAACAGCCGCATCTGCAGGCAATTCCAAGGCAGCCCTAGCCGCCTGTTGACTGAGCTGGGTCGGTTCGATGGCTGAATCAGGAAGTGGTAAGGGAATCACAGGGAGCTGGGGGCGCAGGGCCTGCAGACGACGCGGGTCGCCTCCAGTCCGTTCCGCCAGGGCCTGCTCCCGACTGCCCAACACACCCTCCACGACCGCCCGCCCTGCCGTACTGGAGCAAATCAAGGCATCCCACGGCTGAACAGGCTCTGTCACCAGACCCTCAAGGTGAGCCAACGCTGCAGGCGTTGAAAGGGTGTGGATCTGGCCAATGAGAGAAAACGAAGAAGGCCCAACTGGCTGGCGCCAAAGGGCCCAACGACCGATCGAAGGATCCGGCAAAAACAAGCCGCCCCAGGGGATCACCCCCTCTGGATCGAGAAGATCCAACCCTTTGAGATCACCGCTAAAACCTTGATCGCGCAAGAACGGCAGCAGCTGCTGAAGCGACTGAGGCCTGGAAGTAGCCAGGGCCATGGGCCGCGAAGCCGCACGAGCGGCCCAACTTCTCAGCAACTGCTGTCCCGCCCAGCGGCGGCCGTTCAGTGCGCCACCACCCGGAAGCAGATCTCCGCTCGTGATCAGAGCCGGAAGCTGAACCACCGCTGCCTTGCCTTTGAATGGGAAGCCTATGGCCATGCGTCAGCGCTGATGCGGATGTTGCTGATCACCAACCTCTATCCGCCCCAGGAACTGGGAGGTTATGGGCGCTGCATGGCCGACTTTTGCTGGGGCCTGATGCGCAGAGGGCATCAAGTGCAGGTGCTCTGCAATGACGCCAGCTACCTCGGCGCGGCAGCAGAGATCGGTCCCAGCGGAGAGCCTGTGGCACGCCAATTGCTGCTGAGAGGCGATTTTTGCAACGGCGTGCACCTCATACGAGATGCGGCTCAACTGCAATGCATTGAAAAAGCAAACCGTGAGGTCATCCACCAGTGGCTGGAGAACGGTCGCTGGGACGGAATTCTGTTAGGCAATCTCGACCTGCTTGGAGTTGAGCTCCTGCACTGGATCCTGGAGAAAGGATCGCCGGTTCTGCATCACGTCGGTTTCGTGCACCCGCCGTACCCGATCGATCATCAGCCCAGAACAAGTCGTTATGTGCTGCTAGCAGCCAGTGCGGCTGTGCGCTCAAACCTCTGCAAGGAAGGCATCAACGCCGCCGAAGCACCAATCATCTACCCCGGAGCACGCACGGATCGTTTTGGCCCAGGCACCACTGATCGCCTGCTCCCGGAAACGCCATGCCAACGAGCGAACAAACCCTTGCATCTTTGTTTCGCTGGATTGCTCATGGAGAGCAAGGGCCCCCATACCTTGCTTGAAGCAATCGTCCTTCTGCATCAAAAGGGATACCCGATCCGCGCGAGCCTGGCAGGTGGACACTTCCAGAAAAGCTATGTGGAAGCGATGCAAGTTTATTGCGCTGACAACAACATCGATCACTTCATTACATTCCACAAGCAACTATCGCGGGACCAGCTGGCGCGCTTCTTCCGCTTGCACCATGCCGCTGTCTTCCCCTCCATCCACCCCGAAGCCTTTGGCATTGTTGCCGTGGAAGCCATGGCCAGCGGACTCGCTCTCCTTAGCAGCGCTGTAGGGGGAGCTGCCGAAGTGTTTGAGCACAACACAAGCGGCCTTGGTTTTGAAGCAGGAAATCCCAACAGCCTTGCCGCTCAAATTGAGCGTCTTTTCAAGGAACCCGGCCTGTTGCGTATGTTGCAGGAAAATGGCATGGAGCGAGCTCGAAACCGACTAGACGTTGGACGGTCGGCACGACAAATTGAAGCGATTATTTCGCAGATAGCAACCGCGTCGGAGCATTCAGGCATTCAGCATTTCTGAAAGCTGATTGAGCGTCAGTCTTTGATCGTAGAGCAAGGCTCGCTGCCTGGCAGACCTTCCAAGACTCTGACGCCTGACTGGATCTGCCAACAATTTCAGCACCTGATCTGCCAATCGGTCAGGCGCATTGATTGGAATCAATACACCTTCAACCCCATCTCGAATCACCTCGGAAACAGGCGCCCCTTCACTGCCAACAATGCAACAGCCACAGGCCATCGCCTCGATCAAGCTCCAACCAAGAATGAAAGGAAAACTGAGATAGACATGCACCCAACTAGCCTGCAACACGGCCATCAGTTGTGGATGGGGAATTCTGCCAAGAAAATGGATACGATCCAGATCCAACTGTCCCTCGAGCTCCTTAAGCATGCGTTGGCGCAGGGGTAATGGCCCAGCTTCACCTCCGTAACCTGCTTCATTGTCACCAACGATCAACACCCGCACCTGGGGGTGCTGAGTGAATACTTTGGGGAGCGAACGCATGAACACATCAAAGCCGCGCAACCGTTCCAAATTGCGGTTCACCAGGGTGATCGTTGGCACTGATCGATCGATTGTGATCCCTCGCAACGCAAAGCTCACCGACGGATTGGGCTTCGCCAGCTGGGTGTCGATTCCCTCATGAATCACATGCAAGCGCCGATCACGAAACTCCAGCGGAAGACTGTTGGCCTGATGCTCCGTCGGCATGACCCAGGCGCTGGCATCAGCCAGGGCTGCCCGGGTCATGGCATTGCGGCCGAGCTGCTCCAGCTGACTCTCGAGGCTGATCGAGGGTTTCAGCGGATCCACCCCATAGCCTCCGTGCTCAGGACGCACCCAAAGCTCTGGCCAGAGAATCTGGGGTACGTCAGGCCAGACCGAGGAAAGTCCCAGGGTCTCTCCCCACCCGGAATGCCCCAGGATGCGATCGGGCTTCCATCCATCGGCGGCCAGGCTCTGCGCCAATCTCGCCACAGCGAACGCCCGCTGCTGCCCGTCATGCCACAGCTGCGATCCCAGCGGCACCCCAGAAAGTTTTTCCGGTTCGCTGTAGCGAAACAAGCGGCCCTTCAGCGCCACTGGGCGTTGATGGCTGCAGATGGCCACCAATTCATGACCGCGACTTTCCAGATGGGGAGCCAACTGACGAAACTGGCCCGGAAAGTTCTGATGAACCAACAGCAATCGCACCTAGCACCCCGATGACTGACGCCCATTCTCCCTGGCCCCTGTTCTGCAATGACTTGGAACAGGCACAGCAATGGGTGGGTGATCAACTTGCCAACGCACCCTGCGATCTCCAGCTCGGGCACCAGGCCCTAAGCCTGGGGATGAACGGGACGGTGAGAGAGATCCTGAGTCGAGAGGATCTTCCCCTTCAAGACTCGACCGGTCGCCAGTGGCGATTCCGACTGGCAAGGCTGCAGGGTGTGAGCAACCCCTATTCAGAGCTGATTCCACCCGATGTACAGGCCTTCACCGATCTCCAAATGGACCATGCCCGACGCATGAGCGTGCCGGCCGTGGTGAGCCTGCTGGGCGGGATAGGCGATCACCTTGAAGTGATCAGCATGCTGTTGGCGTGGAGCCGCATCGAAAGCCACCCGCTCATCTTGCAGGTGACACCTGAACGCCAAGAGGCGCTCGCGCCGCTGGTCGAACCAATCCCGCAGCTGTCCCTACAGAGCACCATTCACCCACGGGCAATCCAAGGGATGGCCATGCGCGAATGGATCTGTCGACACCACGGCGTCATCCGCTTCGGGGCCTGGATCCAAGTCGGCCACGAAGCCAATGACAAGCCAAAGGGGACCCTGTGCTGCTGGAAAGCAAAAGGAGAAGACAATCTGCTCTCGGCCTATCTACGCTCTGTGCCGTTCGCGCTTGTTATGGACTTCTACAAGAAAGCCTTAGCAAAAGATCCAAAAGTTGAATTGATTGACATCAGCGACTGGACACCACATGAGAAGCACCAGCTCAAAGCACTGGGAGTGCAGTGCCGCGATCCCCGCGCAATCGGCCTAAAGGGACTCATTCAGCTCTGCCTACCGCGAGAAATCATCACCATCGACACAGCCCTGGCACACCTATGTGCGGTGATGGGTAAAGACACCACTCTTTTGCTCAACCATTTCCCTGACGAGCGCTGGGTTGAGCTCCATCAGCCGCACCATTGCTATGGGCAACATCTTCGGATCAAGAAGCAGGTTCATTTCTCAGATTGGACTGAAACCTTATCAGCACTGATATCTTGAACAGATTCATCATCCGGGAGCGAAACGGAGTTGCCAATCAAACAGTGAAACGAGCGGCCCCAATGTTGAAGCTCTAGCCATGAACCCATCGCCATTACTGGCTTATAGAGCCGAAAAGTCTTTGAAATTCCAAGAGTGGCCGCACTCTCAAGCGGGGAAACAAATGAGCAATCACCATCGAGCCAATGCTCGCTTTCCACCCAGGCCTGCAACTGGCTTGCGCTCAACACAAAGCAGCCAGCATGAGGATTTCTAGGCGACTCAAAGTAGACCGGTCCACCTGGACATGGAGCCGCCAAGCTTGGGCCAGGCTCTGGAATCACATAGCGCAGGTCTGATTCCAGCATTGGACCATCAATAAAGAAGCGATCCACATCACTGGGATCAGAAGCTAGCTCAATGCGGTGTGGCAACAAAAGGCAATCATCACCCACATGATTACGGAACCAATCAATCTTTTTAAAAAACCATGAATCATGAATGATCAGATCATCTTCGAAATAGCCATACATGTCGTAGGCCTGATCGAGCCGGCTGGCTAAGAAGCGCTGCGCTTCAAAACCAAGGTGCCTCGGAGAGCTCGGGTTAGCAATCACCATCTGGAACAAGCCTCGATAGGGGGGGTCGAGTCGATCCAGCACATGGTGTTCACCATCGGTGATCACCTTGATATCGATCTGATGCTGCAACTGTCGGTTCGCACGATCCGCCGTCATTGAGGCCATATTGAGCTGCGCTTGCCTTACGCCAAGGCGTTGCAAGCCCAGGAGCTGCTGCTGGAAAGCCTCGATCCGCGGCCTGGGATCAGGCCTCAAAGACCCGTGCGCCCCACCGCCGTCGGGATCCCAATAATGGACAATTGCCAGAAGGATCCGCACCAGCGCCCTATTCCAGAACTCATTTTCTCATGGCAGGCAAGTGGCTCCAACCCTTTCCATGGAACGTTGACCGAAGCACCTTGAAGTTGCTGTGCAACGGGAGAGCCCCTTGGCTTGAAGTAGAGATTGCTGGCCAGAACACCAGTATTGCCTGCGTTCGTGCGGCAGACCTGGCGCTAGGCAAGCGCCTGGAGGTGCAACTCCGGATGGCTCAGCACATGGCAGAGCTGCTGGCACCAAGATTCTGCGGGGAGACGATCAGGATCCAACTGCATGATGAAGACCCAGGCGTGGGCTGCCTGCGGATGGATGCAGCCACTGGGGCCGACACAGACTCTTCACCACTCATCCCCGACCCCTACTGCTTAGGCACCAATGGCTATGCAGGCTTCCGAGAGCAGCTACTCACCAAACCACTTCCCGCCTGGAGCGAACGACTACCCGTCGTGTTCTGGCGAGGCGCGACGACTGGCAACAAAGACATCACCACCTCCACCCTGGAGAGCAACCTTCGCTATCAACTCTGCCGTCGGACTCTGTCAAATCCGGCCCGTGTTGACGCCCGTTTCAACCAAGTTGTGCAATGCCTCAATGCGAGCAGCAAGGCGGCAGTGGAGGCAAATCTGCGAAGGGAGAGCTTAATGGGAACAACCGTTGGACCATGGCATGCCAGCTTGCACGCCTGGTTGATCGATATTGATGGCAATGTCAACTCCTGGGGACTGCTCTGGAAGCTGCTCTCTGGCAGTTGCGTACTACGTGTATTCAGCCACCGCCAGCAATGGTTTCACCGCCGCATGATTCCTTGGATCCATGTGGTTCCAATCGCACCCGACCTGAGCAATTTTGATGAACGGGTTGAATGGTGTCTGGAGAATCAATCACAATGCGAGACGATTGCAGCAGCAGGCCAAAGACTGGGGATGCAAATCCTTGCCGATCTCAATCATGATCTTTGTTCAGCAACGGTTCGCTACGCCCAACATTGGTTGAAGACATGAGCTGGAAGCCCCATGAATGGATGAACCAGGGGGGTGGCTTGCTCGCCACCAATCCTCTTTTAGCACAACGGCTCATAAGCAAAGGACTGACTCTGGAACCAACCCAAGCGGTCGGCTGGTTCAATCTCGGCATCGGCCTGCATCAGCAACGCAAGATTTCAGAGGCGATCAAGGCCTATCAACATTGCCTGCGGTTGAATCACTCAGTCGATACTGGTATTGCTGCCCGCAACAACCTTGCACAAGATCTACTGCTCAACGGTGAGTGGCAAGCAGGCTGGAGCCTTTATGAGCAACGTTTCACTCGAAAACCTGGAAATTATCCAATTTTCGAGGAGGCCTTTGGCCCAGCCAGTAGAAAAACACCACAACCAGGGCGACCTGTCTTACTCATGACCGAACAAGGTCTTGGGGATACCCTGCAATTTTCACGCTATGCCTTAGCTCTGCAAACTCAAGGAGTTGACGTTACGATGCTGAGTCAACCGCCGCTGGTTGAGCTGCTGGAGAAAGACATTGGCCTGCGACAGGTCACGGATCGACTCGATTTGGAAGAACAACTACGACGAAATCCGATTTGGATGCCGATAATGAATCTGGCTCCATTGATGGGATGCATTAGAAAGACAATCCCATTCCAACGCGGCTATTTGCAGTGTGAACCAGCTCTTGCAGCCAAATGGCAACATCGACTGCAACGCAAACCGAACCACCTCCTGATCGGCCTTCACTGGCAAGGCAACCCAGAGCATGAGCACAGTCTCTACTCTCGTGGTCGCTCACTCCAGTTCAACCACTGGCTTGGGCTTCAATGTAGCGATCAGCTTGAATTTGTTTCAATCCAAAAAGGACAAGCCAGCGAACAACTAAGAACCGATCAGGGCCTCAATTTTGTCGCAGGGCAGGCCGCAGTGACTGCATCGATGGATTTCCGCGAAACAGCCGCGGTGCTGGCAAATTGCGACTTGCTGATCACATCCGATAGCAGCGTTGCCCATCTCGCAGGAGCGATGGGCTTGCCAACATGGCTTGCTCTGCGCTGGATTCCCGAATGGCGATGGGGCCTTGATGGCAGCAACACTCATTGGTATTCAAGCCTGCGCCTGTTCAGGCAACATCAAGATGGAGACTGGCCTGGAGTGGTGCAAGCCATGAAGCTGGCCCTGGAACAACTAAGACCTCAGGGGTTTGAGCGATTTTACAATTGAGAACAACCTCTCAAAGCTCGACCTCCAGCTCAAAGAATCCAGCTGCTCAGCAGTCACTTGACCACGCAAAGACTGCATCGGAAGTCGATCTTCAAGACAGTCGAGCATAAGCCGGTATAAGGAAGTCGGATCAGGTTCACCCCAGTGACGGAAATTATCACCATCATTAACTGGTAGCTTTAATGAATCTTGGCATGGCAAGGGCACAATCCCAGGACAGCCCAGACGCATCAAGTCAAGATGACCTGAATTCGCAGACAATAACGTTGGGACGCCACAGGCAATGGCCTCCATTGCAACAAGATTTGTTCCTCCTTCACAACGATTGGGGAAGGCAGCCAAATCAGCTTGTTTGATCAAAGAAGCCATTTGGGCTGAATTCAAGACACCTGGCACAACAATATTGCTTCGAGGTATTCCCTGAGACACCAACCAACCGGAAATAGATTCAGCATCGCCCTTATCAGGCGATCCCGAGAGATAAGGGGACATTGCAATACTAGGAAGGGAAGCACTGTCATTGCACCATGCCGCAATCAAAACAGCATCTGGGCAGACCACCAATAAACGACGAAATGCCTCAACCAAAACATCTTGACCCTTCCGAATCTCCAATTTGCCGCCCGAGAAGATAACTAAACCAGCTTGCTTGAAACGATGAACAGGGATGGGATTGAAAATTGCCGTATCCACCCCCTGAAGCACTCTGACCGAATGAGAAAGCCCATGACGAAGCAGGACATTTTTATTCCAAGTGGAGCCTGCAACAACCAGATCAAAAGAATGTAGATAATCAACGAGATCGCCGCCAAGTTTATCGACCTCAAAAAAACCAATTGCAATTTTTTTACGGCCATTCAAAGGCAAGCAACTCTTGCCGTCCAATCCATTACCGAAACCATGAAAGGCATAATCAAAAGAAAGCCCAGGGTCATAATGTTCTGGCGGCAAGGAACCAAAGAGGTCTTGACTTGCCGCATTGATCTGGCGCGACAATAAAGACCACTCGTCTCCACAAGCCGGTGTTTTTGCTGCTCCAAAGGGGGTATAGGGCCAGGCCAAGCGATTACGCACAAGGGCAGCACAAAGTTGCTTTGCGTAGTTTCCCCAGCCTGTCCATGGTGCAGGAGCCAAGCCTACAAAGGCAGTAGCAAGTTGCTCGCTCATGTCAAGCAGTAATGGGTCAAGATTCAGTCATGGCAAGTATGGAATGCATGCGATCGACATACTCTGCCCAACTCTGCAAAGGCATGCGCCTCAGCTCCTCTCGGCGTTCAGACAACAGCGACGGCTGAAGAATCAATCGCTTGAGACAGCGAACCAACTCCTTCCAATCGGAACCTGCCAGAAGCTCACAGCCCTTCGAGACCTGCGCAGCCTCCAGCGATGGCACCGATGTGCAGAGACAAGGTGTACCAAGCCAAAGACTTTCCAACACGGGCAAACCGAACCCTTCCAGCAAGGACGGATACACACTGAGATCTGCTCCGGCATACAGCTGCTGAAGAGCCGCATCATCCGCGCACTGATGCCAATGCACAGGCAATCCCAAGGCGATGGCGCGCTGCACCATGGCAGCAACCTTGGGATTATTGGCCCAACCCACAAGTTCCAACTCGAGGGCACCAGGCATCTGACTCTCCAGCCACGCCAAGGCTCTCAGTAAACCCTTGTGATTCTTGCGGGGCTCCAAAGAGCCAACTTGCAGCAACTTCAAAGGTTTGAGGGCTCCCTGTGGGGGCGGCCCCTGCGCAGGCCAACACCGACTCACGCCTGGAATTTCTGCTGCGAGGGGCAGCACCACCAAGTGGCCACGAGGAGTGATCGCTTTGCTTTGCCAGAAGCGACGCAAGTCATCGGCTACAGCCCTGGATGTGGCAAGCACCAAGTTGCATTCCGCCAGGCCACTCATGTAGGTCGCGTGGTGTTCCGTGGCTGCACCACCCCAGCGCAATGGAATGGCGTCATGGAACACTGTCGCCAACCTCCATTCCCGTTGCTCGCACCACTCACGCACAAAAGCCACGCGAGGTTGATGAGGTCCACTCAGCAGCTCTGGCACCAGCAACCAACTACCGGGAGGGGGCAACTCGGATGCCCAAGAATGCGCCAAGGGTCCGCTCCATTGAGCCAGATGATTGCAGGCTTCCGCTCCAGCCAAACGCAGAGCTTGAGACGACGGGTCGTACACCAAAGGAGCGACAGGCTCGCCGGCATCAATCAGGGCACGGGCGATGGCACGAACACAACGCTGGATGCCGGTGTTGTATTGAAACCGACTGGTGTGGTGACAGTAGAGAGCAAAGCCCTTCATGCCAGACCATCGCTCCACATTGCCTTCAACTGTCGGCGCCGGCGATCCGGATAGGTGGGATGCCAGGCGATCGAATCGTTGTGGATGACCAACGGCGTGACATTCGGACACGCCACAACGAGGCCCTCTTGACCAGCGGCCAGACAAAACGCCCAGTGCTCACAGCCTTGATCTCCTTGCCATTGCAACTGCAAACGACGGGGCAAGGTCATGGGCATCACCGCGATACCGCCAAAGGCTGACCGCACCGCCACAGGACGGCCCGCCATCCAAGCGGCGCGTTCCTCCAGATTCCAGAGAGGGACCCTCGCACCTGTGATGCCAAGACGGCCGGCGTGATCGATCAAGGCGAAAGTGTCGTAATAGCTCCAAGGGCTTCGCCCGAAGATGTCGGGGAGGTTCTGCAGAGCGCTAGCGCAGGCCATCACCACACCTGCCCGTCGCTGGAGCTCCTCGATCAACTGCCAGATGTGTTCGGGCTTGGCATGGAGATCGGCATCGATGACAACGAGCCAATCGAGGGGCTCATCTGCGAAAGCCGCGAGGGCCTTGTTACGCGCCTCAGCCATCCGCATGGTGCGGCTGATCTCGCGCCCACGCAGACGGGGAGCGCCCAGTTGTTCGCTTTGCAAGACGCCAGCTCGCCCCCGAAGCCAAAAGGCCAAGCGCTCTGGCGTGCCGTCGGTGGAATCGTTTTCGTAAAAACTGCAGAACAGGTGATCTACCCGAGAGTCAGCCTCCAGGCCCTCAAGCAACTGGAAAAAACGCGGCAGCGCGTTGATTTCATCGCGCAAGGTGGCCAGCACACCAATGCGCATGCTCAGAATCGCGAACGATGGAAGCGCCGCCGCCGGAAGCGGCCCATGGTCTGGGTGGGATGGCCGAAATCGGGCATCAGATCGAGGTGATAGCCGGCCTGGCGGGCCAGGGCCTGCAGCAGCTCCAGCGGGTAGTGATAAGGATCTTGATGGGGATAGGTCGAGAACAGGCGCCCCCACTTGTTGCGGGGATGAGCCGCCAGCCACCGCCGCCCTGGCTCGAGAGCAAAGAACGTGGCATAGAGGACTCCACCCGGCGCCAGTCGGGGCTCGAGCTGCAGCAGGGCTGTGAGGATCGAATTGAGGCTGAGGTGGCTGAAGAGGGAATTGGCGAAGGCGATCTGCACTGGGCGATCCACAGGCCCAAGATCGAATTGATCCGAAGCGAATAAGCGATAGGGGGCCAGCACGGGAATCCCCGCCTCGCGCAGCACCTCTTCCCCGAAAGCAATCGTGTCTGGATTCACGTCCTGCCCGAAATAGAAGCCCTCCTGAAGCAGGGGAATCAGGGCCGAACCGAGGCGCATCGGCCCGCAGCCAAGGTCGAGCACGGTGGACGACGGTGTGAGGCCATGGCGCTGCAGGAAGGCCAGCTGCATCTGCTGGTGCTCCACCCAGATGCGCTGCTGTTGGCGATCGCCGCCCTGGCGCAGATCATCGAGAAACACATCCTGCCGGTAGGGGTTCTCCGCCTGTGTCATCGCCTTGCTCCCGACGGGCTCCAGTGAATGCATCCCATTTTCGCCAACCAGGTGATGCCCAGCCGCAGGCAGTCGTGCCGCTCCAGAGGGAAGGCTTCGAGAAGGGTGCTGCAAGCACAGGGCTGAAGCTGTCGTAAACGCTCCAAAAGCCCCAACACCTCAGGATCTGAGGCGTGGAGATGGCCATGGAACCGGTCGAGACCAGCCGCGGCCTGCAAACGCTCCAGGAGCAGAGGCCAGGGCAGAGCCAGCCGCAACTCGGTTGCGGGTTGCAGGGTGGCGCTGGCAAAGCCGGCGAAATCAGCGAAGGGATCGGCCCGCAGGGGGTGCGGTGCCCTGGGCCCCGCGGCAGCCACGTCAACAGAGGTTGCCGACCGTCGCCGTTCCGCCAGCTCGCTGTAAAGCTGCCGTTGCTCATGGGCAATCACGGGCCAGTCGAAACGTTGCTGCACGGCCAAACGCCCAGCCTCTCCCATGCGCTGGCGCAGGTCTGGATCCTCGGCGAGGCGAGCAATCGCCACCGCCGCAGCCTGGGTGTCGACCGCTACGTGCTGAGCCACGGCCCCCACATAGTCCTGATAGGAGAGCAGGTTGTGGTCATGGAGTGAGGCCAAATCCTGGCCTTGACGGGCTCCAGGGGGCAACAGGGTGGGAATGCGGAAGCCCTCCACCCCGTCATTCACGGTGTAGCGGTAGCCATCCCAGTCGCTCACCACCACCGGCAGGCCGGCAGCCATGGCCTCCACGGGCGCCAGCCCGAAGGTCTCCTGGGGGTTATCGACCAGGGAGAGAAACAGATCCGCCGCCGCCCAGCAGCAGCGCACCACCTGCGGGTTCTTGCCATCCAGAAAGTGCACCGGCACGTCGGGGGCATGGCGCTTGGCGGCCTCCCGGTAGAGGGCGTGATCGGTCTCGCCACCGGGGAACCAGCCGGCCATCGCGAACTGGAGCCGGCGACCGCAGCGCTGGGCGGCCTGCTGCAGGGCAAGGAACATGCCCTGCGGGTAAGCCTTCTCGAAAAACGACAGCCGCCCCAACCAGAGCACCAAAACGTCTTGCTCTGCGAGCCCAAGGTGCTGACGCAGAAACCGACGGCTGCCCTGGTCAGCCCGTTGCTCAAGCAGCTGCCCCTGATCCACCCCCAGGGGGAGCACCGGCAGCTGCGGCCTGGGGCAGCGGCTGCCCCCGAAGCGCTGGAGCAGATGCTCCTGCCAGCGATCGAAAAGCCCCTCCAGGCAACTGCGCACGGCGGGAGAGGTGCAGATCAAGGCATCCCAGGGCTGCACTGGGGCAATCAAGGCTGCGCCCATCAGCTCCCGCACCGTGGGGGGCGCGAGGGTGTGGATCATGCCCACCAGGCTGTAGGCCTGATGACCATGCTGATGGCCGCGGGCCCAGGCCAGCTCGGCCAGATAAGGCTGACCACGCAATAAGGTGCCGGCGGTCACGGCGGCTGTGGTGTCGGTGAGGGCCGAGAGGGAGAGCGTCGCGGAACCACCCAGCTGCGCCTGCAGGGTCGCCAGCGGAGGCTGCTCGGCGCTGAGAAAGGCCACCGACTCAAAGCCGCCGTGCTGCACCAGGGCGGTGTAGAGGCCTCGATTGGCCACATCCTTACCGAAGGGCTGGCCTGGCAAAGCCAAGCCGAGACTTGGGGCATGGATCGCCAGACGCATGCCAGCCCGTTCACGCTGAGCCGATCCTATGAGGGAGTTCACCGGCGACAATGGCGGGCATGAGCAAGCAGAAACGCGCCCTAATCACCGGCATCACCGGCCAGGACGGCAGCTACCTGGCGGAGCTGCTGCTGGAGAAGGGCTATGCCGTGCATGGCATCAAGCGCCGGGCCAGCAGCTTCAACACCACCCGGATCGATCACCTCTACCAAGATCCCCATGAAGTGAACCCTCGCCTGACTCTCCACTACGGCGACCTGAGCGACGGCAGCAACCTGCAGCGGATCATCGAGCAGGTACAGCCCGATGAGATCTACAACCTCGGCGCCCAGAGTCATGTGGCCGTGAGCTTTGAAGCGCCGGAATACACCGCCAACGTGGATGCCCTCGGCACCCTGCGGATTCTTGAGGCGGTGCGCATCTGCGGTCTCACCCAAAAAACTCGCATCTACCAGGCCTCCACCTCCGAGCTCTACGGGCTGGTGCAGGAGATCCCCCAGAAGGAAACCACCCCCTTCCACCCGCGCAGTCCCTACGGGGTGGCCAAGCTCTACGCCTACTGGATCACCGTGAACTACCGGGAGGCCTACGGGATGTATGCCTGCAACGGGATCCTGTTCAACCACGAAAGCCCCAGGCGCGGGGAAACCTTCGTGACCCGCAAGATCAGCCGAGGCCTGGCCCGCATCGATGCTGACCTCGAGCAGTGCCTCTACATGGGCAACCTCGATTCTCTGAGGGACTGGGGCCACGCCCGCGATTACGTGGAGATGCAGTGGCGGATGCTGCAGCAAGACTCACCCGATGATTTCGTGATCGCCACCGGCCGCCAGGAATCCGTGCGACGTTTCATCGAGCTGAGCGCCAGCGCCCTCGGCTGGGGGGGGATCAGCTGGGAAGGCGAAGGGCTCAACGAGCAGGGCCGCCGAGCCGACACCGGCGCCGTGGTGGTGCGGATCGACCCGCGCTATTTCCGGCCGGCGGAAGTTGACACCCTGCTCGGAGATCCAAGCCAGGCCCACGCCAAGCTGGGCTGGACACCCACCACCACACTCGAAGAGCTGGTGAACGAGATGGTCGCCCACGATCAGGAAGAAGCGCGCAAGGAGGCTTACCTGAAGCGCAAGGGCTTTGCTGTGGTGGGACCACGGGAATGAAGAGCAACAGGCGATGGCACTGATCCACACAAGCGATCGTTTTTTTGTGGCCGGTGCGCGCGGCATGGCCGGGAGCGCCATCGTGCGGGCCCTCAAGCGCAGTGGCTATGGCGATCCAGCCCAAGGCGGAGAGCTACTCACCCCGAGCCGGCAGGAGCTGGATCTGCTCGATGATGCAGCCATAGGCAGCTGGATGGAAACGCAGCGCCCGGATGTGGTGGTGCTGGCGGCAGCGACGGTGGGCGGCATCGAAGCCAACCGCAGCCGGCCGGCGGACTTCCTGCTGCAGAACCTGCGGATTGAAACCCAGGTGATCGAAGCGGCCTGGCGCTGCGGAGTGCGCCGGCTGCTGTTTCTCGGTAGCAGCTGCATCTATCCCAAATTCGCCGAGCAGCCCATCCGAGAAGAAGCGCTGCTCACAGGAGCGCTGGAGCCCACCAACGCCTGGTATGCGATCGCCAAGATCGCTGGCATCAAACTCGGGGAGGCACTGCGGCTGCAGCACGGCTTCGATGCGATCAGCCTGATGCCCACCAATCTGTATGGGCCCGGCGACAACTACCACCCCACGGGCAGCCATGTGCTGCCGGCCCTGATCCGGCGTTTCCATGAAGCCAAAAACTCTGGCGCTCCCTCGGTGACCTGCTGGGGCACAGGCACCCCCCTACGCGAATTCCTGCACGCGGATGATCTGGGGGAAGCCTGCGTGTTTGCCCTGGAGCACTGGGATCCCTCTGCGACCGATGCCCCTTTGGATGATCAAGGCGCACCCCTGGCCTTCCTGAATGTGGGCACCGGCGTGGATCTCACAATCCGCGAGCTTGCCGAACAGGTGGCAGCAACGGTGGGCTTTGTGGGAGACATTCACTGGGACACAAGCAAACCCGACGGCACACCCAAAAAGCAGTTAGATGTGAGCCGACTGGCGGCGATGGGCTGGCGGGCCAGGATTCCGCTCAGCGAGGGCTTGCCCCTCGCAAGCCAAGACTTCAGAAATGGCAAAACAGTGCGGGGAATTCGTTTCTAATGGAATTCCTACAACCACAAATGGTGGTGGGATGCTTAACCGACAATTGCCATGCGCTCTACGACACCACTCAACTCGCCTGGATCACAGAGCAACTTGTTCACTACAAAGGAACCCTATGGAGTGAGACAGCACTGATTGACAACCTTTTACGCCAGCAACTGCGAGATCTAACCCAAACCATATCTCGCAACAACAAGAGATCACTGCTGTGCACAGACCAACAAGGCTGCAATTATTACCACTTCTTGATTGATATCCTTCCTAAAATCATTACTCTACACAACCGAGCCAAGGATTCTAATTTTGACTACGAGGAGATTATTTTATCTGATCTTCCTCAATACGGACTCGAACTTTTAGAGCTCAGCAACATCAAACGCTGCACAATCAAAACCGTGAGGCGAATGGGCCCCGGCCATGCCTACACCTTTGCCGCCAACCACCCGCTTCTGCACAAACAGCATCGACCAGCAATATCAGACAAAGAGCGTATTTCATTAATCAAGCAATCCCTCCGAGTCCCTAATCAATGCCGAACAAACCAGAAGCAAAAACCCAAAAGAATCTACATCGAGAGGCGAACTTCCGAAAATCGCTGCAACAATAGGCACGTCCTGCCACAGAGCGCATTCCACCATTTCCTCAAAAATTTTGGGTTTTCTATAATTTATCCAGAAGATCTTTCAGTATCAGAGCAAATTCGAGCCTTCAGATCTGCGGATGTTGTAGCCGGTGTTCACGGAGCAGGCCTTTCCAACCTGATCTGGATGCAAGCGGGTGCAAAGATCATCGAAATCCAACACGAGCGAGGCTCGCACCGCTACTTTGCCAATCTAGCAAAAGCCGCTGGGCTTGACTATCAGACAATTGCACTTGAGGGATATCTCAGCGAGGAGATCGAAAACAAACTCTTTCACCCGGAATTACTGTTCAACCAATGCCCTCTCAAATTTGACCAAAACAGACTCTCCCTACTCGATTGCTAAAGCTATAAATCGTCATGTCTGGCCAATTCTCTCTCCTCCATAACGGGCTCTTTCACTAACAAGCTCACACCACTCCAAATTGCCCAAATACCAGCGCACCGTGGCCTCCAGTCCCTGCTCAAAGCGGTGTCGAGGCTGCCAGCCCAGTTCGCTGATGATGAGGGAGGCATCAATGGCGTAGCGACGGTCATGACCGGGTCGGTCTGTCACCAGGGTGATCAGACGGCCATGGGGAGCACTCTGGGGCCGCAGCTGATCCATTAAGCCGCAGATGGCCTCCACCACCTGGCGGTTGCTGCGCTCACCATCACCGCCCACGCAGTAGCTGGCGCCTAAGCGGCCCCTGGTGGCCGCCAGCAGCAGCGCCTCCACGTGGTCGTCGACATAGAGCCAGTCGCGCACGTTCAGGCCATCGCCATAGAGAGGGATCGGCTCGCCAGCAGCCGCCTTGAGGATCACCACCGGAATCAGCTTCTCGGGAAACTGCCAGGGGCCGTAGTTGTTGCTGCAGTTGGTGAGCACCACCGGCAGGCCGTAGGTGTGATGCCAGGCATTCACGAGATGATCACTGGCGGCCTTGCTGGCGGAATAGGGGCTGCGGGGGTCGTAGGCAGTGGACTCCGAAAACCGACCTGTTGCCCCCAACGAACCGAAGACCTCATCGGTGCTGATGTGATGCAAGCGGAAGCTGCTCTGACGCTCCTGGGGCAGCGCCTCCCAGTGGGCGCGCACCGCCTGAAGCAACGAATACGTTCCCATCACGTTACTAGACAGGAACGCCCCCGGGCCATCAATCGAGCGATCGACATGGCTTTCTGCGGCCAAATGCAGCACAAGGTCGGGATCCGCATGCCTGACTGCCGCGGCCGTGGCCTGCTCATCGGCGAGATCCACCCGCAGCAGCTGGTAGCGACCCTCCGCTGCTGGGCCCAGCTCCTTCAGCACGGCTTCGATGCTGGTGCAATCGCTGGCGTAGCCGCACTTGTCGAGGTTGAACACCTGGGCCGTGCTGCCGTTGAGCAGCCGTCGCACCACAGCCCCACCAATGAAGCCGGCCCCGCCGGTGACCAAAACCCTCTGCGTCATCGGCCCCCGGCCTTGAGAACGGTTTTGATCGTACGGAAGAGAATCACCAGATCCAGCCAGGTGCTGAAGTGCCTCAGGTAGTAGAGGTCATAGGAGAGTTTGAGATCGGAATCCTCGATACTGCTGGCGTAAGGGGCACACACCTGGGCCCAGCCGCTGAGGCCCGGACGCATCCAATGGCGCTTGCGGTAGTGGGGAATATGGCGCTCGAGCTGCTTTTCCAGCTCAGGACGCTCCGGCCTTGGGCCAATCAAGCTCATCTCACCATTGAGCACATTGAGCAACTGGGGCAACTCATCGAGGCGCAGGCGACGCAGCCAGAGACCCACCCGGGTGATGCGTTGATCATCGGGTTGGGTCCAAAGAGCGGGGGCATCGGCCGGCTGCACATGCATGGTGCGCAGCTTGAACACGGTGAAGGGGCGGCCCAACCAGCCGCTGCGCTGCTGGCTGTAAACCACGGGCCCGCGGTCCTCCAGCCAGATCAAGATCGCCGCCAGCGCGATGAACGGAGCCGACACCAGCAGCAAACCGCCGGCTACAAGCAGATCAGCCACCCGCTTGAGCTGAGCCTGCACGCTGAAGGTGGCTGCCCAGGGCAGGTCGTCATAGGCGATGCCGTCGTCGGGCAAGAGGGCGGGCGGCAGCCGCTCCTGCTGCTGCTCGAACAGACGAAGAGGAGACACCAGGCGCACCAACCGCGGATCCTGGGTTTCGAGCTGATCACACAGGGGCTCCCACGCAGGATCCCGCAACATGCGTGGGGCGAGCGCCACCAACAGGGGGCAATCCAACTGGGTTAGCGCCTGCTGAAGCTGCTCAGGCTGCACGGGCTCCAGGCGTTCGCGTTGGGGCACCCGGCGCCAAGCACGCATAACTGCCGCCTGCTCCTGGTCACTCGCAAGCAGCAGCAATCGCGGCCGATCCGCCAACAACACCCCACGGCGCAGACCGATGCGCACCAACAGCGACCAAACCACCAACAGGCTGAGCCAGACGAACTGAACACGCCGATACACCAGCCAAACGTCCTCGCCGGGATTCACCAGCCAGCGGGCGATCGCCACCACCATCAGGGTCACGACGCCAGTGATCAGCAAGCGCTGCAGCAACACCGGCAGGGTGAGCCGCCGCCAGCGCAGCACCGTGTAGCTCCCGAACAACCAGCCCAGGAGTGGGTAGAGCAGCAGGCAAAACAGCAACCAGGCCCCTTGGCCCTCGAGATGGGGGCCGCCGAGCGGAATATCCAGCCAGGACGGGCTGACAACAATCAAGAGCAGGATCAAGAGCTGCCCCAGCCAGTCGAGCAGCAGCGCCCGCAGAATCAAAGTGCGTGGGTTAATGCCCCACATCAGCAATCACCTCCCGCAGGGCGTCGCGCCAGTGCCGAGGCTGCAGCCCGAGATGCTGACGGCTGGAACTGCAATCCAGTAATGAGTAGGGCGGGCGGCGTGCCGGGGTGGGGTAGTCGGCCGTGGTGATTGGCTCCACCGGCGCAGCACACTCCAACACTCCTGCTGCAACGGCCAGTTCGCCAATGGCAACAGCAAAGTCATACCAACTGGCGGCGCCGGCATCACTCCAGTGCAGGACGCCGCCAATCTGCCTCTGGATCACCGCCCAGCAGGCCAGCGCGAGGCCAGCGGTGCTGGTGGGACACCCCACCTGATCGGCCACCACCCGCAACGGTTCGCCACTGACGGCGCGCTGGCCATGCAGGCGCAGCATGGTGAGCAGGAAATTCTTGCCGGCCGGCCCATACACCCAACTGGTACGCAGGATCGTGGCCGATCCCTCAGGGCTACAGCCAAGGATCTGCCTAACCGCCTGCTCAGCGGCGGCCTTGCTGGCCCCATAGACCCCCAAAGGAGCCAGGGGCTGCTCGGGCCGGTAGGGATGGCCCTGCTCGCCGTTGAACACGAAATCGGTGCTGATCTGGAGCAACCGGGCCGAAGGGCAAAGCTCGCTCAGGGCTTCGGCGAAGGCACGGGGGGCGCCGGCATTGACGGCACGGGCCAGCACTGGCTCCGATTCCGCCCGATCCACGGCGGTGTAAGCACCGGCGTTGAGCACCCAATCGGGCCGGTTGGTGGCGATGGCCGCACGGCAGGCCTCGGGATCAGCCAGATCCAGGGGCAGAAGTTCCAGAGCCTGGGCCTGCGCCAGATCCTTGCAACGGGCCGTGGCGATCAACTCCAGCGGCTCGCCATCGATCTGCATGGGCCGCGAAGCGAGCAGGGCCTGGCCAAGCTGACCCGTAGATCCGGTGAGCAGCACCTTCACGCAAACACCTCTCCGGCTGCCTGCAGCTGGGCCAGCTCCGGCGCGGCTGCATCCTTCTCGGCCAGCAGGGGCTGCTCCACACCGGCCTGCTCCAGGGGCCAGGCGATCGCAAGGGCCGGATCGTTCCAACGCAGGGAGCGCTCGCAGCTGCGGTTCCAAAAGCCACTGGCTTTGTATTGCACCTCCGCAGCGGCGCTGAGGGTGAGGAAGCCGTGGGCAAAACCCGCCGGCACCCAGAGCTGCTGGTGATTCTCAGAACTCAGCTCAGCCCCCACCCAGGAGCCATAGGTGGGGGAGCTGCGGCGCAGATCGACGACCACATCAAAGATCGCACCGACGCTGCAACGCACCAACTTGCCCTGGGGTTCGGGGGGGAGCTGAAAGTGAAGGCCGCGCAGCACACCGCCGCTGGATCGGGAGTGATTGTCTTGCCGGAACTGGAGGCTGTCCGCTTCGGCAGCAGGCATCCCGGCGGCGATCAGCTCGCTGCGGAAGCGACGTTCATTCCAGCTCTCATAAAAGAAGCCGCGGTCATCAGCAAACACCTGGGGGCTGAACAGCAGTGGACCCTCCAGCCGCTGGCCGGCACTGGTGCAGAGCTGTTCAGCTGGCATGGGTGATCTCCTTGCTGCGCCCTTCCAGGGTGCGCTGCAGCAGGGCATGGTCGCCGCCGCTCTCCCGCAGCATCTGGAGCAGATAGGCGCCGTAGCCACTCTTGAGCAGGGGCTGGGCCAGGGCCTCGAGCTGCCCGTCGTTGATCCAGCCCTGACGCCAGGCCACCTCCTCCGGGCAGCCCACCTTCAGGCCCTGGCGCTGCTCGAGGGTGCGGATGTAGGCCCCCGCCTCATGGAGCGAATCAAAGGTGCCCGTATCCAGCCAGGCCATCCCGCGGCCCATCAACTCCACCGTGAGCGCCCCCTCCTGCAGATACATCTGATTGAGGCTGGTGATCTCCAGTTCGCCGCGGGCCGACGGCCGCACCTGACGGGCCCGCTCCACCACCGAAGCGTCGTAGAAGTAAAGCCCAGTCACAGCATAGCGACTGCGGGGCTGGGTGGGTTTTTCTTCAATGCTCAAAGCCGTTCCATCCCCATCGAACTCGACCACGCCGTAGCGCTCCGGATCCCGCACCGGATAGGCGAACACGGTGCCGCCATCCAGGCGTCGGCTGGCGGCCTGGAGCTGGGGGATCAGCTCATGGCCATGGAACAAGTTGTCGCCCAGCACCAAAGCAGCAGGGGCGCCACCAAGGAAATCAGCGCCGATCAGAAAGGCCTGGGCAAGACCATCGGGGCTGGGCTGCACGGCATAGGCAATCGTCATCCCCCAGGCACTGCCATCACCGAGCAGTCGCTGAAACGCCGCCTGGTCGTGGGGGGTGGTGATGATCAGCACCTCGCGAATCCCCGCCAGCATCAAGGTGCTGAGCGGGTAATGAATCATCGGCTTGTCATAGACCGGCATCAGCTGCTTGCTCACCGCCGACGTGAGCGGTGCCAAGCGGGTGCCGCTGCCTCCCGCCAGGATGATGCCCTTGCGCGTCATGGCTGCCCTGGCGTCGAATACCGAACCGGCGTCATTTCAGCATGGGCGCTCAGAGCGTGTCCTGCTGGGCCACCCGCGCCAGCCAGGCACGAAAGCCCTGAAGGTCGGCCGCCAGGGCCTCCCACACAGCCGGCAGATCGCGGATCAACAGGGCGATGGGATCAGGCCGCAGTTCATCGGCATCAAGGTCACGCACGAGGTGGCGAAAGCGCAGGTACTCCTGCAACCGCTGTTGCGTGCGTTCCCGCAGCACAGCCGGCCGACTTTCGCTCTCCATAGCCATGCGCTCCAACAGGCGCCGGTGCCAGCCCTCACCGCGCGCCGGCGTGCCGCCATTCACCACCCGGCTCACCAACAGAAGAGATCGCTCCACACCCGTGTAAAAACTGTGGAGCCGCAGCGCTGCGGCTTCAACCACCTCTGATCCATCGGGCAGACGGGGCTCCATCGCCTGAAGACCTTGCACCAGCTTCTGCAGCCTCTGCTCTTCCCTCAGGAGGTCGTCGCGCAGTTCCAGGAGGTCGGACGGGGTCATGACAACGGTTTAAAGCTCCTGGCTGTGGCGCAGCAAACGGGCCAGTAGATCTGGCGGCAGATCTTCGGTGCGCTTGAGATCAACGCTGAGCGGGCCAAGGTGCTCCGCCAGGGCCACCGCCTCCAGCCAACCCTTCGGAGGCAAGCCCTCAATCAACAGATCCAAATCGGAATGATCGCGAAAGCCTGAGGCCAGCACCGAACCGAAGCACCAGATCCGCGTGATCGAGGGCCAGCGCTGCCGCCACAGGGACGCAGCCTCCCGCGCCTGGTCGAGCCCCTGAGCACGACGCTGTTCCAAGCGCTGCCTGTCGGCAGCAAAACGCTGCTGCCAATGGTGCTGGGCATGAACCATCATGGTCTCATTGTGACTGGGGCCATCGGGCTATGCCTTAACCGCCGCGGTGTGGCCGAGTGCCTGCGGCAGTTGTTACCTCTGCAGTGAACGCCCTCACCCCTGCCGAGGCCTATGGCCGCCACGATTTATCTGCACTGGACCGCCACGGGCTACGACTGGATCCGCCCCGGCCACTATCACGTGATCATTGGCGGCGACGGCCGGGTGCACCGGCTGCACGCCACCAGCGTGGATCTGCCGGCCCACACCTGGGCGCGCAACAGCAATGCTGTAGCCCTCTCCTGTGCCTGCATGGGCGGCCAGCCCGACCCGTGGACGCTGCCGCCCACTCCGGCGCAACTCGAAAGCCTCTGCGCTGAAACCGCTGCCATCGCCAGGAGCTGGGGCTGGAGCGCCGAAGACATCACAATCCAGCGGGTGATGACCCACGCCGAAGCCGCCTCCAACAAAGACGGCCGCCTGGTGCACGACAACTACGGGCCGGTGGTGTGGGGCGGCACGGGTGAGCGCTGGGATCTGCTGCAACTGGAGAAGAACGGCCCCCTCGATGGTGGTGAGCAGCTGCGGCGAAGGATCCGGGAGCGTCTCGCTGGCGGCACCAGCGAAACGCTCAGCCCCACCGGTGAGCGCCTCAGCTTCAAGGGCGAAACCACAATCGAAGCCCGCGGGGAAGCGCTGGCCGTGGCGATCGACAGCGAAGGCCGCTCCTGGGCGCTGGCAGCCGATCTACTGGAGCGTTACGGGATCCCCCACGCCTGGGATGCCAACCGGCGCCGGATCCTGATCGGGTCGCTGGATGTGGCACCCACCTACAGGGACGACAGCGTGCAGGCGTCGGTGGGCTGGCCCCTGTTCACGATGACCTTGCAAACCGGCCATGCCCCGGTGATCCTCACCGGCATCGTGCGGCCCTCAGAGGCCGGCGATCGGGCCTGGTGCCGGGTGCTGGAGTTCGCCGAGGAGTTCGGCATCTCCGTTCGCTACGAGCCGTTCACGCTGCTCGAGCGGCGGGGCGGCTGAAGGGCGAGCTGCATACGAGGATGACGGGATGACCCGCTACCGCCTGGTGGACCATGCCCCCGGAGCCCCAGGGCTGCGCTGGCTTGGCCTGGGACCAGACCTGCGGCCCACCCGCGGCCTACTGAAGCTGCGGCGCCTGTTTCAGAAACACGCCTTCTGGGCCCAGGAACGCAGCTTCCGGGAACTGCAACGGATGCTGGCGGGGAGTGATGTGGTGGTCAGCCTCTGGCGGGGCAAACGCCTAGTGGGCTTTGGGAGGGCCACCAGCGACGGCATCCACCGGGCCGTGCTCTGGGATGTGGTGGTGGCTGGTGACCTGCAGGGCCGAGGCCTGGGCCGGCGGGTGGTGGAGGCACTGCTGAGTGCCCCAGCGATCCGCCAGGCGGAACGGGTTTACCTGATGACCACCAACAGCGCCGGCTTCTACCAGCAATTGGGATTTACATCCGCCGAACCCCAGCAATTGCTGGTTCGCAGGCACTGAATCGAAGCAAGCGGATGAAGAGATTCGAACTCTCGACCCTCTCCTTGGCAAGGAGATGCTCTACCACTGAGCTACATCCGCAGGTCGGTCAGGGGGACGTATCCCGTGCGACCTAAAGAGCATGCAACACCGAGGGGCCGTTGGTCAATCGGGTGTGAGGTTGAAGATGCATGCCCGGCTGGCCGATTCGCGAGGATGCCGATCAGGGACGCCGTCGCCACCAACGCATGCAAGCCCCAGTGTGGCTGTTTCAATACGGAGCCTTTCAGCCCCTCTGGCAGCAGCCTGGGCTGCTCCAGGTTGGCCCGCGGCTGACGGACAGCCCCGCCAGCCTGCAGGTGAATGGGCTTGGGGTTGAGCATCTAAACGTGGCCTTAGCGCGGGCTGCGCCAGTGGCCGGGGCCACGTCTTTTGGTGTGTGGCGATCTGCACCATGGCGAGTCGCCCCTGGATGTGCTTGCGGCCTACCTCAAGGCGGAGCCCCATGACGCTGTTTTGCTAAGCTTTAATCCTGCCTTGCTCGCGGCGGTGCGCCAACGCCTGAGCATTTCGGTGCGCTCTCCGCCGAGCACGCCCTGGTGCTCAACGTGCCCCTCAACCACGACCTCAACCATCGTTTTGGTTTGACTAAGCCAAGACTGGCTAGCTACGCAATATCCTCCAATTTAACGTTGGCCTAAGGTAGCTTTGCAGCCAAACGGCATCTATTAACGATGTCGAGCTACACGTGATTTTTTAACAAGCATAGGGGCATCAGCCGGAGATTCACATGCGTTGGCGTCTGTACCTTGAGAATTTAGAGGCGGCCGACCAAACTGGAGTCAGAGAGATACGTTGGATGTCAAGTGGCTCTAACGAATCCACTGGTGCGTATAAAAACCAAACGCGATAATCTGTCAAGTCTTTAGAGCCTGGAAACACATCCTGCGCCGCCCAAGTCAAAGCATCCCGCCACCTCTAAGAGGTCACTCTCAAAGATCTAACTTGCCATAAAACCTCCAATCCTTTAATGGTGCATGTATTTATATGTCAGTTCTAGTTATTGCTTTGGACCAAAGGCTGTGTGTCCAATTGTAATTGATTTATGAATCCTCATGCGACGACCTCTATTTAGTTTCAATATAACAATTTCCAATTTGAAGCAGACAGAATTCTGCAATTAGGCCCATGGCAGTACCAATTTTTGCTACTTATTGAAAGTATTGCTTGTCATTTGGTGATAATTGATTGCAGCTCGAGCGCTAGTTTGCGACCTGACCACCTTATTCTGATAGCTTGGCCCACAGTTGGAGATTCACTGTTGTTTCGTTGTACTGCCTTATCATTAGGATAGAATATGCCAATTGCAGCAGGCGACTTTTTATTGTCGAACACAATTTCTACTTCTAAGCCCTCCACTCCGCAAGTGCCATGAAAATCGGAATAGTTCACTGCTTTAACCTGGGTAGCAAATTTTTGTCAGAACTAAACAGACACGGCTATGAAGTTGTGTTCATATCACTCCCTGAATTCGCAAGTCATACGTTGTGCCAGAGCACCCTAAACAGACTCTACCCAGACTGCGTACTCTTTAATATTGATACTTACAACTACACAACTGATTTATCCGTGAATGAGCCAGTTAGCAATAAATATGATCTTTCCGAATTCCTCGAAATAGAGCACATTGCATTATTCCAGTCTTTCAGGTTGTCTGGGCTTTCTCATTTAAGTGTTATTGACAGACTTTCTCATATACGCTGTTTAATACATAAATGTTTTGCTCTTTTAGAGAAGAGTTGCATTAATGCTTTGATTTTCGGAGGCAACCCGCACTCACTGGCTGATTTTATCCTTGCTCGAATTACATCCAGAGTTGGTATTTCATGCTACACTTTACAGGACTTTCCAGTAGCACCATTGCGGTCTTTTGTATATGATATAAAACAGTCTGCTCTACCTATACCAAACTGCCTGGCATCCGACAACTTTAATCATTCCCAAATTAAGAGTTATGCAAAATCTCTGTCCCAGTATTTTGAAAAGACTGGCCGACTGAAATTTATAGGTTCAAATGCTGCCAGCCGTGAGTTATCTCCAAGCGTGACCTCTTGCAGCGCATTTTATGCAAATCAGGAATCAGGCTTGTCAATTTATGACCAGATAATAAATAGATATCCTACTGATACGGTCGAATACGAGTTTTGCTTTTCATATTACTCAAAAATCTCCGCCCTTTCTCGCGTTCATGACTTTAATCACTCGCTAAAGGACACCGTTGCACTTTTCCTCCATGTAGAACCAGAAGCTGCTGTTAATCCTGGTGCTGGGTTGCTTATTAGCCAATTAGAAATCATTCGGTTACTACGCACAAGGCTTCCATACAGCATAAACCTATTAGTAAAAGAACATCCTTCTATGTTTGTAACACCATTGCAAAAGGGTAGCGACAGCCACAAGGTCTATCGCTCTAGCATGTTTTTTAATGCAATTAGCTCCATGCCCGGCGTCTACTGGCTTAATCCAGAAACCAGAAATTCTCAAATATTTTCTAACTGTCTGGCTGCAGTATCTTGCGGAGGCACAACAGCATTTGAGTCCTTTGTCAACTGCTGTCCTATTGCAGTTACAGGTTACAGCCCACTATCTACTCTACCTGAGGTGTTTGAACTTAACAACTTAACCTCTGCTACATCAAAGTTTTGGAATGTTGAAGAGATGCGCACCATTCGGAAGAAACTCTCTTCTCTCTCGATTACTGAAAGATTCGAAAGGATGCTTAGTACATCTGTGCCTGGACATCCAAATGGACCAATGATGCTCTGCTATCACCCTACTGATGTTGAGTTAGAGACTTCCCAAGAAATGCTCGTGAGATCGATCGTTAAACTACTAAGTCCATCATAGTCATAACTACTTTCGTTGCCAAACAGCACAATATAAAGGTCTGCTATTCATGCCCGTGACTATGCAAGGGAGACTCTAGCTAACTGGCAGAATACCGTGAAACTCACAGTTTCTTGGGTATCAAGCATGGGGTCGATACAGGCGTGGTTCCTTACTCACCTCAATATTGCTTCTTTGAGAGAGATAGCTTATCAGATGGGTACCCAATCGGTCACCACATGCATCATACATTCCTGGTCTCAAAGCATGAATCCCTATTAAGACTACTATTATACTAGTGACTCAATGTGTTTAAGCTGGTAAACTAACTTATTCTTGAGATTAACTTTGCCCACTTTATCAAATCGTGATTAGTAGCTCACGCCTGTTTGCAGATGACACAGTCATAAAGAATAATTATGTATTCTGATGGTATTACGGGGGGGGGTTCGAGGTAACAGACAATAGTGGTCATATAATTCCCAGCTGATACAACCTACTTTATGTGCATGTATTTCATCTAGATTTTATGGGTAGATCGATTCATTGGGAAGTACTTGGGTTTTACTCTAACCCCCTATTTCTTGACCGGCGGCTGTTTCCCTAGACTCCCTGAGGGATTGGTTCCTGTCTGTGACCTCGTTCTTGTTTGCCCAACTACTGTACTCTTCACAAAAAGCAGGCTAAGGCAGTGTGGTGTCAATTAAACTTCTTGAAATATGCATGGGATCACATTAGCTTCATCTTTCTTGTCTTTGAGTTCTGGAAACACTAAAGGTTGTTTAGCCGGTTAGTTCTTCTGCTAGTATTGCTATGTCTCATCAGTCGTTTGCGCGGCACTTCGTGGCAAGTGATACTGTAAAGAGCCTTTCGAGGATACTTGCCTAATCAACTACTTAACCTCAAAAGAACTTCCTATGATCTCTCATATTGCGCTGCGGCCCCTTCTGTCCGTGCAGAACTCACTTGAGGTCGCAACGTACATCGAGTCTCTTCATGCCCAAGGTTTGCTTGATATTGAGAAGCCTGGGAATAAATATCAACTGATGTCAAGCTCAAAGAACGGCACCGTAATCTTTGACTTACCCATTCTAAGGGACCTTTGCAGGCGCCTTGAGTCCAAAGCGTTCTTGCAGTCGCTTCTCCTACCACTGATAAATCAGTATTTATCCACCCATTATTCAGAATCTAAGCCTAAGAAGGGTATCGTTCTTCTTAGTCCCTTTGATCAACGAAACTCTCAGGACTATTTTCTCCCTCAATCTTATTCGCCTACATGTTCTTGTTCTATTCGCAAAGAACATGATTGGACTGATACCTTCCGGGATCTCGAGTATCTAGAACTTGTCCCCACTATCCAGCTATCACTTCTTGAGCCAGGCTCGTTTATTGTTCCACACACAGATGTCCGCAGCAAGGTTGCTACGATCATGGTCTATTTACCCCGTGATGAGCATCAGATTGGCGACCAACAACTTTCTACCACCTTTTATTTTAGGCCTGACCATGAAGAGATGCTGAATATGATGAAGAGATCTCCAACAGAAGAGCACCGGACGATGTCAACATATTTTGGCCATGGTTCCTCTTACTTATTCTTTAGGTCTGATTCAAGTTGGCATTCAGTCTCAATACCACAGACAAGTCGTGCCCCTCGCCTTTCAATAAATATCAATTTTAATCTTCCTCCAATCAGAAGTTAACCTGACTGCACCTACCCTAGCCATAGTAAGTAAATCCCAGTTTAAATAGACGCATAAGCCTGCATCCTGGCGAACTATGCAATAACGTACCAACCTTTTCTCTATCCACCATCTTAACTTGTTTAGAAATATACTTTATATCTTCCAGACATCTTTAGCCAGTACTTTCCTAGTGCAGAATGTAATAAGCTTAAGTCACAGGCCTCTTGCTAGCTTAATAGCATCGCGTGCACCTTCTAGCAGGATGAAGTCGACTGGTTTTAGTTGTCCTCTACGCTTTTATCGTGCTTCAATTCTGGATTGACAGTTGTTTCTTGATAGATGATCGTGCAATGTAACTGCTTCGAAAAAATAAATATTAGCCCCTTCGCAGGTGTATATTGTAATAAATCCTTATTGCTTTTAGCAGACTGTATTTCTTCTTCTGTAACATTATTTGCGGATCGCACCAGGCCATAAGGTAGTATAAACCTAATGCTAGTGATGTCTATTTAGCAGGCTGTTCACTAAAGAAATCTACGCTTATAATTCACCGGCGTCGATGAACAAGGTCAACCAGATGATATGGAACATGTAAATAAGCTACGGTTGACGACGGTTGCTTGAAGAAAAGCCAGTGAGTGCAGCCCCTGCGTAAAGACTAATACCGTATCAAAGCCAGCATGTTGTCGCTCTTGAGTGGACCGCAAGGTTAAACTCACTTTCTTAATCACTGAACTTCTCAAGCTAACATTGTCAGCTTGAGAAGGTTGTTGACTACGAAGCTCTTAGTGAAGACCGAGAGTGATCGATGCCATATAGATTTAAGAGTCGGCCTTAACACTGAAATTAAAATAGACGTGGTGACCAACTAGTGACCGGATCTTTGCCGGCCCTTATGAATTCCGGTGTTAACCGTATTCGTGTCTAACAATTGTTGTCTGCCTTTCTATTTAAACATATTGAAAAACCGTGCTAGAATTCAAGATGACTCTACGATAAACATGTTTAGGCAAGTCTGCAGTTACGCCTCAGTGCTAACAGTCATCGAAGGTTCTAGTTCTTACGCAGCCACTGCCGCTTCTATAATTAGGTATTCAGGGGGACCTGTCTCATCTATTCATATCCAGTTGATTTCACATCTAGTTGCAACAAATAAACAAATTCATTTCTTTGAGGTCGGCACATTCACCGGCCTGGTCCCATTAGTGCTCGCAGATATCTATCCAAGCCTTAAAATCACTACGGTCGATGTACCAATGGACGACCCACGAAACAGTTATCAGTACGCCAATTCGCCAACTGTTGTCGAGTCTATTAATAGAGGTCGCTCTATGATAAATTCTCTTTGTAATGCGAAGCTAATACTTCAGTCTTCACAGCTATTATGGAAAATAATAGATACAGTGCCACTTATAGATATTGCATGGATAGACGGTGACCACACAGGACTCGCGCCATACAACGACATTCTCTTTGCACTCATGCGCCTCAATTCTGGTGGAGTAGTGTTATGTGATGACGTCTATTTGAATCAACCAGACGATCCCACTATCTTAGCAATTAAGCAAATAGCAAAGGACATTTCACTTGATATTATTGCCATTCAAAAGCGTGAAAATGACCCACATAAGTTTATATGTTGTATTACCCGATCGCATGATATGAATTCCGATATAAAGGCGCGAGTCGAGTGCCTGAGTGCAAAAATCTGATTGCCAGTCGTAGATTACAAGACCCGCTTTTAAGTCTCTAACAGATTGCTTCTACTGCGTTTCTATGCTGTCACGCTTTGTATGCTAGCGCTTATCCTTCTGAGAGTTTTGCGTTAGCAAGTAGTCTGCATCTTGTCTTCCGGTGGACAACAGAAGAAGCCAACAGTGGCCATCGTTCAATTCTCGTTCCTTTTATTGTTACTATCCACGTCACGACCGACTGACGAAGAAAGATACACTTCTGATACTCACAAATAGACCCTATAGGCCAATATTGCTCTATTAACAGTTGGCCCCATTATCGACGGTCTATCTGTAGTGCTGATCTTGGTTTTTTACGCCCCGCGTATAGGCTCGATTTCTAAGTGAGTAGTGACCTCACTTATTAGTTCGTCACCGCTTCCTTCTTCATGTAGCAAGCTCCTTTCGAGCGATTTAAAATGTGCATTAATGGATCTTGCACTGTCCTTATTAAGTCTAAACTCATGCCATTGTCAGCTAACCCAGCTACCATTCGAGTTAAACTATACAGTTACAGAATATCCCCGAAGCCTAATCAGCTTCCTCAACTCAGACTGTCTATGATAGTGCTTTTATGCTAGATTTGCTGTCTGGTTGAACTTTAAGCCAGCCTGGACCTGCGTCTGCTTCATGGCTAATATTGACTCTGACGCCAAGGCCTCAATGAAATTTAGAGTTATCGCTGGGCCTTGTGTAATTGAAAACCGTGATATGGTTTTCTGTATTGCCGAGGAACTTACCGCATTGTGCCTTAGAATGGGAATTGAGCTTATCTTTAAGGCAAGTTACGATAAGGCTAATCGCAGTTCCGGGCAATCTTTTCGCGGACCTGGTCCCCAAGAAGGTCTAGCAATCTTGGCGGAGGTTCGCGATCGTTTTAACATCCCTGTACTTACAGACATCCACGAAAGTAACCAAGCTGTAGCTGCTGCCCAGGCAGTGGATGTTCTTCAAATACCTGCTTTTCTCTGTCGTCAGACTGATCTACTGATAGCCGCGGCAAGGGCTGTAGAGGGTACATGTAAGTCTGTAAACGTTAAAAAGGGACAATTTCTTGCTCCTTGGGATATGGCAAATATTGTCACGAAGATGTCCGAGAACGGTCTTAAGCCGAGTTCCGAAAGGCTTTGGCTTACTGAGCGTGGAACCTCTTTTGGCTACAACACTCTCATCGTAGATTATCGCAGTTTGCCACAATTACAATCATTAGGATGTCCAGTGATTTTTGATGCTACACATTCAGTCCAACAACCCGGTGGCATGGGATCGACCTCTGGTGGTCAAAGACAGTTCGTGGCCCACCTCGCAAGAGCAGCTGTCGCTGTAGGTGTTGATGGTATTTTTATGGAAGTTCACCCCGATCCTGACAATGCACTCAGCGATGGGCCAAATATGCTGCCCATCCACAAGCTAGAAGGGTTGCTACGTCAGTTAATGGATATTAGAAGCGCCCTCAATCATTGTACGGCGTCATAACCGCTCACTAAAGATACCTACTGATACAACTACGACCCAACTTCGGCCGCAATATCTCTACCGATACTTTCAAATAAGTCAGTCTTGTATCTGCTATGTTTATGCAAATGTAGTTACCAGTTGCATAGGAAGATCTCTCAGATTTGACCTTGTTCCGTGATGACACTCTGACGAATGACCTGTCCTCAATATTCTCACCAACTTGATTGTAAATACTTGCTTTGGCAATAGTATAAACAGCCTTCATGTCTATGATCACGACGTAAGACGTCATTAGCTTTATTACAGAAACATCCCAACTGGTGCTTTGCTTTAGAATATCTCCAGTCCTGCAATCTATGCAAACCTCTCTCTCTTGCGACAACACCTCTGATTCTGAGATAATTGTTATTGCATCTTCAAGTCTCTTCCCAGATGTACCAAGTGACGAGCATGGAGTATCGGTCTTATTCCATATAGAAAGTAGCTTTTCCTTTATGCATCTTTCCACTTTTGGATATCCCCTAAGATGAATTCCGTCCTCGGACAGGTACTCTTTATTTGTTAATAGTTCAGAATCTATAGTGTCGGCAGTAATATCCACGCATGTGCAACCTGAGATATTCATGCAATTCAGTCTTACATAGTAATTAAATGCGAGGATACATAAATTCCTCAATTGCTCATCATCATAACTGGGATAAGCTTTAGATGTCGAGTAGCCCGATCCAAATGGCAGGATAATTACTATTCTGCTGCTGAGGTCGAGTGATCTGACAAAGTCTGTGTAGAACTTTGCGCACTTAAAACATTGCTGCATCAATGAATGGTCCCTGGTCTCTATAGACCTCCTTACAAGGTGAATTCTGGTATCTATCTCACCAAAGACGAATCCAACAGTCTTGTATCTTGACCGATGCATATCGAGATATTGACGAATATTACGACCAGCATTAGTGGAAGAACTCTTTCTACTTAGGCTGCCTGCTGTTGCAGGTCCCATGTAAATAGAAGTAATATTCTTAAGATCTTCAAATGCTCTAACATGTGAATCTCCAAAGAACAGTGCTGGATAAACTGCTTTAGAATCGCAGGTAATCTCGCAAGACATCAGCAATCTAAGACGGTTGCTATCATACACATTAACCAAATCAAACTAACTTGATCGCGAACGAAGACACTAGCAGTTGTCAAAAGAACTTTTCATAGGGTTAATCTGGATCATTCCCTGCCTGTTTAAGATCTTGGAAGTACGGTAAGGCAGACTTCCGCCGGAGCAATGGAATACTGTTGATCTCTGGATAGCATAGTCCACTTGTGCTCATCCAATATCCGGATCGTCTTTCCAGGTGGTCCTTACCGAATGGACAAGCCATAATATTACTAGTAAGTTTAGCTGACTTGTTATTTTCGCCTAGCTTCTTTGCTATCAATACTGTCGTTCTGTTCAGTGGGTTGTGACAAAGCTCAAGGGGGACACTAAACTCACCGATTATTCTAAGCGACTTCTCTTCTTCTAAGCATGTCTTAAGGCGTTGGATGTAACCATGATGATCCATCCGTTTTCTTTGTTCCGGACTTGCTGTCTCATATATTGGTTCAGCTATTACTAGCAGATTGCTCGTTACTCTCGTAAGCTCCTTGACTATTCTTTCTTCGAACCCTCTGTTAGGTTCGATGGAGTGCATCGTAAGCGATATGTCAATACTTGAATCTACCAAAGGAATTTCTTTCAGATCACCAAGAAAATAGTTGGGCATCATGCATAGCGATTCAATCCTGGAAAAGCATTGTGCAACATCAAGTCTTGAAAGTGAAATGTCCATCCCAAATGGCGTCACACGCATACCAATCTTGATAGCCTGGTTTAGAAAAGCCGTAAAATACGTTGACTCGCCGGTCCCAAAATCGCAGATCTTAACTGGCTCAATTCCCGACTTTAGGTTCTCCAATTCATCTACTTCTTGCAGTAAATCAAGGATATAATTCCCAAACTTCATAGGCTTATCGCCGTCTCTGTAGAAATTCCGTGTGTACGTGCCTGCCTGTAAGTCATAGCTAAGTGCAATAATCTCGTCCAGATCTAATCGGTACTCGCTTACCAATCCACTATCTTCCCTTAGATATTTACTGATGTTGTGTCCTTGTCTATAGAGCTCAAAAGCTTTCTTGTAGATATTTGTGCTTGGCTCTTCAAGCATGGGGCCTGGTATCAAAACAACTCATTATACCTGGTTGCGTAGTCGTGCAAGAGAGATCAGTATCGAGCTCTCTTCGTTAGCATCCTATTTCGAGTAGATCCCGTGCTCAACCAGACCGCTTTTCAATAGGGCTATCTATTTAATGCATGGAATACAAGTCATCACTCTGAGCTCTGCTTCGCAAGGTGCTGTTACGAGTTTCATTGATTGACAGCTGCTCGATACTAAAGCAAGCAGCTTCATACGCACATAATAGTAGTCCAATACAGCTGTAAAAGCCATAACCCTGCCTCTCAAGAGCACTCCTATTTCTTTTCCACAAAGTCCTACACGTAGCGAGATAGAAGGAATCAATACTGTATAGAGTCATGACCAGTGATCTGCGAGATTCGGAATCCTCAGGCAAGGCACTTATGTCAGTGTAAAGTCTCGTAGAGAGCTCTCTGTTTAGACTACGGAGCTCGATTAATCCCAGTTGGCCTCTATAAGAATTTAATTCGCATCCCCATCTATCATCCTTTACATAGCATTTCAAGCAACTTCTCCGTCCGGAATCGTCTGATTCGCTACACAGCCAAAGCTATCGCCTACACCTCATTGTCAGTCTTATTATTTCTCTCGTCTTGAATCAACTTTCTATTGACTGCTCCACGAAGAAACAGAGTCTGAGCACTTTTGCCAAGATGCAACTCCTTGGGGAGTACTTGTCTCCGAATCCATTCACCTTGCCCTGCTAGGAGTCAGCACTGTCTATACCCCATAGTGACAGATACTCAAATACTGCTGAATTCCCATTCACAGGTGGCCTGGGCTTGCCGGTCTTCACACGTTTCTTGCCTAGACCACCCAGGCTTATCCGACAACCTTTCCCGACATAGGCCTTTGATTTACCCCGTGCCTTGCTGTATTTCAGCGTGCCCCCCTATTAAGCACCCTAAACAACGTACTAGCACAGCAATCCCATTTATCTATTACAGTCGCTCGATACACATCTAATACGCAAGTCATCGACTTACTCCTAGTAGTATGCGTTTCTAAATTGTTCGTACACTAATGTCTGCGGTCTACAGGTGTAACCGTTTGTCCTGACGTCTTGTTGGCTGTCGTAATGCATATACGCTGTCACTAATCTCCTATGCCTCTATTCATGTCTTCTATTAATACTATACGAATCTGTTGTGCGACTTCTACATCTATATTCCCCTTTCTTGCCATCCTTGGTTATGTCCTGGCCACCATCGATTCACGAATCTTCTGCGATGCTCTTATTTCCTGCAAACCTAACTACTCCTTCCACCAAGTCCTTGAGTTCAGACGTTGTTCAGGCCCAAGTCCCTGAATCAGCTCGGTCGCTTCATGATGCTAGAATCGAGAATACATCTCTAACTTTCATGACAGGAAGCCCTACGCTAGTCGCAGAAATAGGATGCAACCACAAGGGTTCCGCCCAAATAGCCATGGAAATGGTTAAAGAGGCAGCAATGTGTGGCGCTGACATCGTGAAGTTCCAGCGCCGCCACCCATCCCTATGTCTCAGACCTGAAATCTATAGTGGACCGCACCCTAACCCTGTTAATTCATATGGTGCAACCTACGGTGAACACAGAGAGTTCCTTGAACTTGACTTGCCTGTTCACTATCAGCTATATGAATATTGTTTGCAACATAATGTTGCCTATAGCTGTACTCCCTTCGACCTCATTAGTGCTGAAGAAATCGTCAAACTTAATCCCCAGCACCTTAAAATCTCTTCTTTTCACAATAATCATACATCGCTTATTGAGTATATCTGCACCTCCTTCCCTGGAACAATACATATATCACTCGGGATGACCACTAATTCTGAAGAGATGGCCCTAATCGAGATCCTTAGAGCGCATGACCGACTTAAGCATACCGTGCTGTACTGGTGTACTTCCGCCTATCCGGCAAGACCTGCTGACTTGAGTCTGCTGGAAATTAGATCTCTAATTGAAAAATATGGCCATGAGCTCCAGGCTGTCGGATATAGCGGTCACCATGAAGGTATCGCGATGGACCTAATTGCTTTCACATTAGGGGCAACTTACTTTGAACGACACTTTACTCTCAACCATAACTGGAAGGGCACAGACCACAAAGCATCATTAATGCCCGAAGGTCTCACAAAGTTGACACGTGACCTTAGGTCTGCACGTCAAGCTCTAGCTTTCAAGAGCTGTGAGATTATTGATGCTGAGCTCCATAATCGCAAGTTTCACAAGTTCTCAGGGTAAAATGTATCCAGCACTCATCCCCGCTCGAGGTGGTTCAAAGGGAATTCCTAAAAAGAATATTGCTAAAGTTGGGCCATTGCCATTAATTGCTAGAAATATAATAGCACTCCAATCCTCTAATAAAGTATCAACCATCTATGTTAGCACGGATGACAGAGAAATCGCATCTGTTGCATCAAAGTATGGAGCCACGATTATCGAAAGGCCTAGTCGTCTAAGTCAGGATTGTACAAGCACAGACGAGGTGATACGCCACTTTCTTAATCATCTTCAAGACTCACACAGTTCTCCTCAGTGGTTTTACCTTAGTCAAATTACCTACCCTTTTCTTTCCTTGCATCAGATTGATGCACTCTATAATGCTAAAACAGAATATCCCAGCCATGATTCTTATTTTGCAGCAACTAGCTTTCATTCATTTATTTGGCAGAGTACAAACAATGACCCTTCCAGGTATGAGGTAGTCAACTCCAGCCAGCACTTCTCCAATCGCTTTAGAAGGCAAGATTCACCAGAGCAACTCATTGAACTAGGCTCTGTTTATCTCATCAGTCGTCCTGGGTTCTTAGGCTCAGGTAGCCGGTTTGCCACTAATCCTAAACCTGTACTTATTCCTAACGCACCATTAATTGAGATTGATAATCCCCAAGACCTTGATCATGCCAAGATGTTGGAACCTATTTATACTAGCCCTTGTGCGACTGCGCCTGCCCTTAAAGACATAAATCTCATCATTACCGATTTCGATGGTGTTCTCACCGATAACTACGTATTTTCAGACTCTTCTGGAAATGAGACCATTCGTACCTCTAAGTCTGACAGTCTTGCGATAAAGGATCTTATCCACGAGCTTGGCATACAAGTTCTCATAGTCTCATCAGAGCAGAATGCTTCCCATGTCCACAGAGCTTCAAAGCTTGGATTAGAACTGTATCAACCCAAGGGTGATAAGGGTAAATTCGTTTCTGACATACTGGCTAAACTGAGTGACACTATGCAAGACCCAGTCAAGCTACTCTATATCGGAAATGACACCAACGACCTTCCTGTGATCCCCTTTGCCCACGTCTTTGTCTGTCCCTCAGATGCTCATCCCGAAGTGCTAAAGAAAGCCGACGTTATTCTTACTTCCAAAGGTGGCACCACGGTTATGAGAGAATTACTGTGTCTACTCAACATATCCCGCAAAAAATGACTGTCTCTGTCGACTTAGGTTCTGGCTCATCACCAAAGAATCCCTTTAACGCTTCTGTCGTCTATGGCGTTGATAAGGCTAGATTCCCAAATCTTATATATGCTGATCTTGCTCTTGAGCCTATTCCACTACCTGATTCCTCTTGTGACTATATAACTGCGTTCGACTTTATTGAGCATATTCCTAGAACCTTATACCGTGTCGACCGTATCGTTAATCCATTCATCTCACTGATGAATGAGATCTATAGATGTCTTAGGCCTGGTGGTCTCTTTTACCATAAATCACCCGCCTACCCTAAGGAAGAAGTCTTCATGGATCCTACACATGTTAATGTTATAACTGAACGGACCATGATCTATTTCGCGAAGGTCTTAGACGCAAACCAGGTTGATGTCTATTCTTTCCTTCGACCCATTGCTTCCTCCTACGGCATAACAACATCTTTCACACTGGTTAGCAGTAAGTGGGATGGATTCCATCTTGAACAAGTCTTGAGAAAGTAGATGTGCGGCTTCTTTTTGTTTATCCAACATGATTCTTGTGACAACCCCATATCAGACTCTTGCGTAGAGGCTCTACAAGAGCTTGGCCGAAACTATATAGACCCCCGCGGTCCTACGTACAGTACTTATAGAGCTGGGCTTAACTACTTTGCGTATCAGAGCGTATTGGCCATTCAGTCTAATCCTTTACTAGCTGATTCCAGCCAATCGTACTTGCACTCATCGGCTCCATTCCTTTATAATGGTGAAATATATAGCACTAAAAATGTTGATTCGTTCCAGTCAGATACGGATTTCTTAGCGTATCATCTTCGGAGAGGTTCACTTGATCCTTACCTAAGAACGACAGACGGGATGTATGTTCTAGCCTCTTTGTCCATCGTTGATGACTTCCTCGATCACGTCACTATTTACCGTGATCTAATGGGCGAAAAGCACCTCTGGTACTATTCTGATCAGAAAGTATTTCTCTGCAGTACAACCCCAGGTCTAATAGTATCCTACCTTAACCGAACCTCCGACATTTCATTAAACTATGACTATATATATGACTACTTTGAATACCGCCACGCAATTGACCCATTCAAGCACTTTATTAAGGGTGTCAATCAGTTGCCTCCCGGTTCAAGACTATTCTATCGTTGTAGCTCTAATCACGTTAGCATCACCGCTCATCAATCTATTGAAGAGCTAATCGACCCAGTTCTCTTGACCGAAAGGAATACAGCAAAGATCACTGGCATCGTCTCCAAACGACTCAACAGTGCTCTAGAAGCAATGGAAGGTGTTAATAGATCCCATATTGACTCCGCTGCGATTCTTTCAGGTGGCGTCGACTCTTCATTAGTCTCTGCTTACCTAGGAAAGATTCGTCCACTGGGACGAACGTATACACTTTGCTTTGAAGGCAAAGAGACAGTATCATTCCTCTCAAAAGATATGGCAGCAAGCATTAATCTGCCAAATACGCAAATAAACGTATCAGTAGAAGAATACTATCATTCTCTCATCACTTGTATGCGGCATCTCGGATCGCCAATTAATACTCATTCTATGCCATCCTCCCTTCTTCTCTCACAACACGTTAGGCGTGAAGGTCACCAGATCATTTATGGTGGCGAGGGTGCAGACGAGCTTTTTATGGGTTATTCCACATACTCTGATTCAACAACTAGACTATCCGACTATTCTGGTGATATCCACAGTATCCCTTTGCGAACTACAAGAACAAAATCCACACCTCTTCTGTCCTCCTATATTCGTGACAGATATAGTCATTTCTTCAAGACCTTTTCAGAACTTGGCCTCGATGATCTGTCTGCAGTTGCAAAGAGCAAATCGTTAGTTGACACGGAGATTCAACTACCCTCTGTTGGCTTGTTATCCTCTGACACAGTGACATCCATCTCAGGTATTGAAGGTAGAACGCCTTTCACGAGACGTGAGGTTTCTTCTATTGGTCTTTCTTTGCATCCTGACATGTTAATTAGACCGACCAACAGCCAAAAATGCTCACTTAAATATCCCCTTTCAGAACTCTTTAACCAGGTGTTCACTGAGATCTTTAACTATCCTAAGGAAGGCTACGCAGGTTACCCTAACGAATGTCAAATCTACCTTGGCCCTCCTAAAGACTGGCAGATACTCTCGCTCCTTGAAATCTGTCCAGAAACTGTTTCAACCCTTAGTCGTGCCCAGATGTGGAAACTAATTAATCTTGAGATCTTCTTAAGCCAAGTACTAGCCACTATCTGAAAACTGTTGCCAAACCTCTTCCAATATAGCGATACGTATATGCTCGAATCTCTTCTGAATCCATATCCTGTGGGACTCTCGCTCTTATAACTGTGCACTTTCCACTAGCGAGCCTATATGTATCCATTTCTAATGAGCAATCGTTGCCAACCAGTTCAACTCTAATCATTGCTATCTCGGCATTAATCCTATTATCTCTCACTAACGACGATAATTTCTGTGCGACGACTTCCTCCTCGGCAATAAAACCATAATGTGGTTTGTTGACATAATCGCTTACAACAAAGACCTTGCGAACTTCTTCCCGCCAAATAACTTTGTTAAGACGTGTAAAACATCGCCATATATATTCTCTCGTCTCCCTCGTACCTTCAGGTCGATGTGGAAAGTACAAATACGGGAAGCCATACAGATTCTCCACACGTCTTAATTCAGCTGTAGATGACGATGTCTCGTATGGATTGCATACCTGCTCTAAAGCCACTGATGGTCTTAACGCAAATCCATGAATAAACTCCACCAGCGGCAGTTCTATAAACTGCTGGAGATGATAATAACCTGACCGACACCAATCGAAACCATAAGTGCAATGTCTTAAACCTGCAGCCTTAAGTATCTCAGCGGAGATACATGTAGGCCCTATAGATATGTATTCAATCTTCATCTAAAGGCACCTTCCAGCATTCCAGAAATATTTAGCTTAGATCCCATAAAGGTAATCATCCGCCTTTCAGACACCTCTTGGAACTTTCCATGAAGCTTATCCTGCCCTGACATATAACGTACGATTCTCTTGCAGATGTTGAGTATGACTAAGGGATCAATGACGAAAGGCTCATCCCACGCATCATGAGTTGACAAATACGCACTCGACACACTCTTAATAGCCTCACCCTCTACCAGCACTAGAGAACTAGAAAATGGTATAAAATCTCGTAGATGCCCTGTCCATGACTGCACGTCCTCACCGAAGCTACTCACTGTTGGCATTATAACGATCGAATCTGTAAATATAAGTGGATTGTATGCGCCTGATCCAGGCGCCACACAATATACCAGAGGCAATCTGTCATTCAGCAGTTCACAAAAGAGTTTCTTGATATCAAAATCTGAAGTGTTATATTCATTTGCACGTAGCGAAACTGATTCATTTACTGCCGTGACGGAGTCCCTGACATTTATCCACCTCTCTGGACGGTTGTGAATGTCGCGTCGAGATAAGAATACAATGCAAGAGAACTGTTCTGGACACCTTATAAAATCCAGAGGATCACCTAGAAGCTCCCTTGTAGGTACAGGCTTAATCTGGTGATAAAACCTACATACGCCACTATACACAGAGTAGTGAGGCTGACGTCCCGTTAAACTTAATCTTGGAAGCTCGTGATACTGAGACTCCGCAATCCTATAGTATCTCAATATGTACTTTCCCCACGCATCAACCGGATATAGCAGCAGTGAACAGCTCTTCATTATAGAAGACTCCCCCTGAGACAGTAACCTAATATCTCTAATTACCTCCGTGATAAAGTGCCCGTATGCAAAACTCTGATTGCCTCGTGACTGCAAAGGCAACCAAATGCATCTATCGGATAAGCTCTGTGAAGTTAACAGTATCTGATCATCTACTTCTATCTCTTCCCTATCTACAATCTTTATACCAGGAAAACTCCCGATGTACTTGTAGTCTCTTTCCTCTATAATGAATCTATTTGCAGCGATAATAAATAGCCTTTCGTCACCGTGTCTCCACGTTGCACGAACTATTGTCGTACGCATTTGTTGTGTGATCTCTAGAAAACCGCTGCCTATCCACTCCTGATTGTCTCTTAACTCTCTTAAGCTCGAAACTTTGAACTTCATCTTATATCCACTGAATCCTTTCTCTCAGGCCAACTATTAGCCCATCTATAAACCGGTCTGCCACTTCTGAGCTAATTAGCGGAGCTCTGGTTGGTGGAACCGTCGCCTCCATTAACGTTCTCGTCTTCAAAACCAATCTCTCAATACTAAGTTCATATTGTTGCATATTGATAAAACCTGTTGCTTCATTTGTAATCAGGTGTGTTTCGTGTGCATTCGAATTGTATATTCCCAAGCAACCCGCAAGGTAGGCATGTACGGGCTTTTCTGTGACATAACCATATGTTATCGAGTTTTCAAAACAGATATTTACTCTATACCTTCTTAGTAACCCGATCTTATCGACGACTGGCCTTGATTGTGATCCAAAACAATCAACCTCAATCCCGTGTGCTCTTAGTTCATGAATAACACTCATTCGCAGCGGTTCCGCATTGTTTCCTATATAAACGGCTTTCTTGTACCGTCCTGCCCAATTACTTAGACTCTCAGCTCTCATTTCACTCGTTACTAGCTCTTGTGCATAGACCTCTCTGTCTTGATAAGGTCTCCCTCTCTTAAACCAATCTACTTCTAGACTCCACACTGGCATATAGACATTCCTGCCTCCATACGGATATGGATCATTTGTCAGCGAAACATCAAAGTCGCTAAACGAAGGCCTTACGTTCTCCGCCAGAAACAGTATCCTTAAAGATTTCTCTGTCTTTGACATATCCCATGATCCTTGGTAGCAGGAATACACGGATATATCCGCCTCATCAGCTCTCCTTGTCGAACTTATATTGTACCAAGGTAAGGCTCTCTTTATTAAATCTAGAATCTGGTTATCTTTGTCATCGAAGTCAGGCCACATCCCTTCAAAGTACACTAACCGATCCGTTCTACCATTCACCTTATTCTCTAGTACTCGCTTAAGTTGTTTGTATCTTCGCTGCCAATAGTAAGTTCTTAGTTGCGACTGACAAGTCTGAATGCCCTTTAAGAAATCTCCCCTGATAACAAGACCTTCAAACTCTAGTGCTGTATCAGTCAGGCCAACCTGTGAGTCTGCATGAAACCATTGACGTCCAAAGTTCATTGCCATCACTAACGTTCATTTGTCGATGTGTAAAAACCCGCCTCGCTGCCGTGCACAAATGGAGGACTATGACACCATGCTACTCTTGGCTTGATGATTGAGAATAGATATGTTAATTGGAAGTCAATCGGAAATATGATTGGAACTGTAGTCAGAAGCAGTTGCGCCGCTAACCTCTTATTCATAATATAGCCACATGTTGTTCTTGTTGAACGCGTCTCCACCTCAAACAGATTCGGAACTCCAGGGTCTTGCCTAAATATCTTTGACCCATTGACAGAAAGCCCAGCACCGCCAGCAATATCGATATAATCATACTGACTATAGGCTTCCGATGTAATAATAGTGCTCAGCGCCTCTACTGTTTCTTCAGTAAAGACTATATCATCTTCCACTATAATCGCATAATCTTCGCCTGAACGCAGAAGCTCTGCCCACGCATACCTGTGCTTAATGTTAAGAGACAAGTTCGTTAAGCTTATCACTCCTGGTGTCATCCTTTCCATATTTAGATCACTACCTCTTCCTTCACGGTAAGGCCATCTCTCAATAACCTCTCCACGTGCTAATCTTATGTTGCACGATAGAACACTATAAATCTTGCGGATAGCTTCTATGTTTCTGGACCTTTCATACTTATAGTACCTGTCTTGAGCAAACTCACCCTTGTCCCCCTTTTCAATGAAGGTATAGTCGTAGCTTTCCGGCTTATTTTCCCGAAGATAAGCTTTCCGTGAGTAATTCTTTTTGTAGTGAAGAACATATAGTCTAAGAGTCACCCTTGATCGCCAGTGAAACCTTCACAAAGTCTAGCATGTCTTGCTTCTTTGCTCGCATTAGTCATGCTCTCTTTATACATCCAACTTCAGCTCTTGTATTCATCTTGGTACCTAGCGCTTCCAATTCTCATTTTCCTACCACTCTCTTTTCCAGCTTCTCGCACCCTCTCACTTACACTTACATCCACTATTATCTTACGTGTCTTCTCGCTTCCTATTTCGCTTCCACCTTCTTATCGGGATTCAACCAAGTTCTCGTTAACTACTGCTTTCCACCACCTAGCCTTGATTCCATCTTGCCTACTAGACCTTTTATCACTTCCCGCAGTTTCATACCTCATATGTAGTATGTTGGTTCAATCAAGCGTTCCTTCGTTGACATGTTTAAGCAGTTCACCCACCTCTATACCTCACAGTCTCACCTAATCCCTCTTGACCATTCTTACTGGAAGACCCTGCTTACAACTGAGAGTCCCCCAATCATAGACGACTTCGGAAGGTATATTGATAAAGCTCTCCTCAACGCTACGGTCCACGAGCTTGAACTATTGTGGCCCACTACTGGTTCAACTCTAGACAGGTACATCGCTGTCTGTTTCAAGCTCTCCATACAAAAACAAGTCATTTTGGCCACACTTCTTCGTGGCTTGAAATCCACTGGAATCACATGGACCCCGATCCGAGGCCCTGAGATTGATAGATGTATTAATCTCTTTGTCGACAGTTATAACAGCCTTACCGAGCAGGCATGTCTTTTTACCTCTGAGAATGACTATCTGGAATCGCTTAGTCTCGAAGCGCGGCACCTTGACATGGCATGTCAAGATGTAGCCACCTCAATTAGTAATAAGCGTCTACCTTCTTCTGTCATGGTCGTATCCTCGGTCACTGAGTTACATCAATATTCAGAACTCGCTAATGATGCCAAAATTGTCTACATTGATAAATTGCCTCCTTGGGGCAACCTTCAAAACCTCTCAGATCCACTAGTGATTTCCAGTGCCAAGACAATGTCTTGCTGCCTTAAGCATGAAGGCAGCAGAGACCTTCATCTTGGCACATATAGGCTTCTTCAGGATATTATTTCGTCTCAAGACTACAACCCTATCGCCACACTTCGATCCAAGCTTGAAACCCTCAGGTTGCAGTGGACGCAGATTATTCAAGACACAACCTTAGCCTTGTCCGCTGAGCTTGCAAACAAGCTAGGAAGCTATGAATGCAACCTATTCGTTGCACCTGACCACCCCTATACATCGCTTTCCTGCACTATTATTCCTTATCTCATGGAGGCGAGAGAAGTACATACAATTCCACATATGTTTACTAACTTCTCTGAAACATGGCTCGCTCATGGAACCCTTCATACGTTAGTTCCACCACCTACACAAGCTTCCACTGCTACAGCTAATGGAACCATAGCATTCGCAGGTATGCAGCGTTTATTTAACACGTTCAAGCCTAACCTTGATATCAGTCGCACCAGTAGGAAGATTATCTTTGGCTCTGTTTGTCCAGAGCCGCGTGGCAAATTTGGATGGACACCTTTCTATTACCTTAAAACTATTATTGCATTGTTAGAATGCCTTTCCCTTCGCGACCCTCATGCTACTTTCTATATTAAGAATAAGCATTCCGAACCTATAGAGCCACGACTGACCACTCTTGCAAGACTTTTTGCGAAGGACCTGACCACTTCCGATCGGACACTCTTGGCGCGCGTAGATGACTCTTCACTTTCCGGTAGTATAGAAGACTGTGTTACATCGCTGGACGACTGCTACTTTCTACAAGATGGATCTTCCGTAGATAAATGCCGGATGATTGGGGCATCAGTCACTCTTGTGACTGATGCCGACTTTAGAACACATAACCTTCTTGGTGCTGGCGAGAAACTAGGCCAACGCAGACACTCTTTACATGGTGCAGTCGAGCTTCTACCTTTAGCGACAAGCGTCTTATGACTCAATAAATCTGACTGGCTTCTCCCTGCTAGCGGTGTGAGAAAGACCTTGTACGCGAGTTGGTGAGTTCGACCATACAAGCGCTTCTTTTGTTTCGTATAGCTGATCGCATCCTTCGCAGTATGCTACCCCCGCGTATTCATTCTTTCTGTGTGCTTCGAGTAGCTCTTGGTACAGTGTTGAATCCAGAACTTCCTGTATCGTGTTCATTTCCAGATTACCCAGTTCTGCCTCACTGTCCCTGCCTAAAACAAAGCAGCACGGAACCACCGCTGCCCTAAATCCCTTCGATCCTCCCGCTCTAACTGTTAAGTACTCTGCCTGAGGTCGACCACACGAGCGGCGAACACCATATGACCGATCAATCGTGGTACTACTGGGATTTCGACCTGCCCAATTGTGCGAGTGCCATATTTCAATTTCCACGTCAAGTGAAGCTGACAATTCCTTGTACCTCTGAACTTGCTCACTTATGCTCAGTTCGCTTGGAATTATCAGGTGATATAGCGACACTCGGCATTCAGACTTTAAACCCTTGCTTATAACTATGAAGCGTTCGATATTTGCTAGGGTCTGCTCTATATCAAAACTAGTACCCATATTGACTCTATAAGTATCAGCATCAAAGCCCAGTATTGAGAACCTGATGGAATTAAGACCTGCTCTAACGCAATCCTCGGCTATGCTTTCGTCAAGCATAGACCCATTAGTGATTATATGAGTATCAATGCCTAAAGCTGTTGCGCGTTCAATGTACTCTCCTACGTTTCGCTGCAGAAATGGCTCACCAGAACCTTGCAGGCTGATCGAGGTGCATCCGTGACTCTTGAGATCATTCAGAATCTTTTGATATAGATCAAGTGGCAGGCTCTTTTTAAAGTCAATCTCTCTTCCAGCAGACTGCGGGCATGACGGGCAGGAATAGTTACAAGCACCATTAATCTCAATAGAGGCTTCCTTTATGTGCTTTAACGTCTTCGCCATAGCGTCCTTAAATAGGAAATAGTAGCTTCTTGCCTAATCTAACATATTCTGCATATCCGTGTTGAATCCCTGAGCAAGCGACGGTCTTACTCTTCTTTCCTCTATCGCATCTAGCTTAATCACTCTGATCCATGCAGACCCCTTATCTCTTATATGCATTGATATTCTCTTGTTGCGAGATAATCTATCTCTAGCTCTATCATCTCTTTCAGTACCATTCGTTTCCCGTCGAGTTATCTTTAAATAAACTACTCCCCAGCTTTCCAATGCTCTCCCCCTCTCAACTCCTTGTAGCCTTTCTTTAACGATCCTGTGTCAAGAACCTTTGGTCTCGACTCTGAGACCTAGCGAATTCAGCACTATCTCCGTACCATAAACTCCCTACCTCCAAATCATAAGTATGTTTGTGACGATACCTCGCGGGTTTGTAAGAGTCATCCAGTCTTTCTATCTCTATGCGTGAATTAGGTCTGGTTTTCTTTCGTACACCCTTGTATCGCTCAACGAACCCTTGCCGTCACTGTCCTCGTACCTTATCGATTTCGATCTCTTCGGGACCCTTTATCTAATCACGAGTCTATTGTTAATCCCTGAACCTAGCTGAGTGTGCGTTACCCTCTTTCTTTTCTGTCCTAGAGTGCCATACTGTCCCATAATCCACTACTATTTGCCATGCCGGCCAAGCCGTGACCATGTCATCTCTTTGTAGTACCTTTTCGTTAACGTTCTGCTCCAAATAGATAAACTCCTTGGTTCTTCGCTCCTTGTAAGTCCCACACCATTTTCCCTTTTTTCTTTCCTCTCTCTTTCCCTGGCATCCTGGCTACTCTCTGCTCTGTATGTTTTTCTTCTCTACCTCCATTGGAGCCTGTTGCTGGCCATTATTTAACACTTCTGTGCTTTGTAAGTGTACATCATTTGTAGCCCTAGTAATTCTTGACTAGCGTTATCACCCTTCAACAAAACGTCATCCCTCTTCTTTTGACTATCATAATCTTAGCTATTTCAGCTTTAGAACGGAGCTGCTGACTTTTGGCGTCATCCCCCCTCTCTTGACTGGATCGCTCAATCGATCCTCGCACTTCTCTTATGTCTCTTTGCTTCTACCTGATAACTGCACGGTTCTGATCCCTTTTGACTGTACTAATGCATTGGAATGTCCCCTCCCCTCCTTCGCCGTCACGTAATCAGCGGCACCAATCTCACAACGCCTTCGCTTTTATCGATATTTATGTCTCGATCAATCTCTTCGATTTCTTCTCCTCGTGGGTTGGACTGTTTCACCCTCAAACTGCGTCCATCGCTAATCTCTATTGACATGATGGCGTATTTGTCTGCCTCCAGGCCAATCATTTGGTCATTCTTTCCCCGAGTGCTTAACCCGATCTGCCCACAGTGCCCGCGTTTGCACCGTCGGATGTTCTCTGCCGCCAATCTTTTGATAATGCCTGAGTAGTTTGCGAGCCACAAGTAGTCTTTCGGACTTACGGCGGCAACACCTACTACCTGTTCTCCAGGCAGCAAGCGCAACAGAACAGGTCCCTGAGCATTGCGGCCCATTAAGGGCAAGCAACCTTCTTCCACCTGCATACGAAGTAGCCGACCCAAGCTGCTGCCCACCACGACGTCTTCTCCTTCCTGGCAAAGCACCACGTGCTTGAGGCTTACCCCTTCCTTGAGCTTGAGCACCGAGGTCGCCCGCCCTGAGAGGTCTTGAAACTCACCCAGTGGCAGACGCTTGAACCGACCATCACTGCTGAGCAGGCCAACGCTCTTCCCTTTTGCTTCTTTTGGTACAGGGAGCAGCTCCACCACACGCTCTCCGCTCATGCCCTCGGGCAGGAACTTTTCCAGGGTCCCCGGGTTCTGCCCGGCAAACTCCCAACGCAGCAGCGCAACGCGACCGGCGTCCGTGAAGGCCAAAAGAGCAGGACGGCTGCTGATCGGCAGGATCAGACGGGCAGGTGAGGGGTTGTCGCCCAGGGGCGCTGGCTCATCGAGGTGAAGCCGCCCAAGCAGTTGGGGCCCCACCACCTTCACTTGTCCATCTGCCTGGATCACCAAGCGACCGTCGCTTGGGAGGCCCTCGAAAGCTCGCTTCCGCAACAGCTCTGTGTTGGGGCGCTGGGCTATGGATCGCTCGGCCATTAGTTCATCGCCGCCTTCCACGAGCCGGGTGCGCCTTGGCGTGGCAAATCGCTTCCTCAGCGCCTTGAACTCGGCCACCATCGCGTCGAGCAGGGCAGGCCGTTCATCCAGCAGGTGCCTTAGGCGGGCCCGCTCCTGGCGCAGATCATCGGCTTCCTTGCGCGGGCTTTCTTGCTCCAGACCCGTGAGCCGTCTGAGCGGCATTGCCAACACTGCATCGGCTTGGCGCTCGTTTAGGTCGAGGTGCACCTGCAGGCTCGCCTTGGCGCTGGAGGCATCAGGGGCGGCGGTGATCATCGCGATCACCTGTTGCAGGCTGTTCAGGGCCGTGATCAGACCTTCCACCACCTCCAGGCGATCTTCCGCTCGCTTCAGGGCATGCCGGGTGCGCCGGATCAGGGTGAGCTCGCGGTAATCGAGGAATTCCTGCAGCAGCTGGCGCAGTCCCAGCTGGATCGGTTTGCCGTTGACCAGGGCCAGGAGGATCGCCCCGTAGTTGCTCTGAAGGGCCGTGCGCCGTTGCAGATCGGCGAGCACCTTCTCGGGGTTGGCATCGCGGCGCAGTTCCACCACCACGCGCATGCCTTCGCGATCCGATTCATCGCGAATGTCGGCAATGCCGTTGATCTTGCCCTCGTTGACCTGTTCGGCCAGCTTCTCGATCCAGCCCGCTTTGCTCAGTTGATAGGGCAGCTCGGTGATCACCACGGCGCCGCGCTTGTGGCGCCCCTTGCCGGGCTGCACTTCTTCGATGTGAGCCACGCCCCGCATCGGGATGCTGCCGCGCCCGTAGAGGTAGGTGTCGCGCACGCCACTGCCGATCAGCACCTCACCTCCGGTGGGGAAGTCGGGGCCGGGCACCAGCTCCAGCAGTTTCTCGTCGCTGAGATCCGGTTTGCGCACCAGGGCGATCAGGGCATCGACCACCTCGCCCAGGTTGTGGGGCGGGATGTTGGTGGCCATGCCCACGGCGATGCCGGTGCAGCCGTTGAGGATCAGGAACGGCAGCTGCGCCGGCAGCACCGTGGGCTCTTGCTGGGAGCCATCGAAGTTGGGTGCGAAATCAACGGTGTCGTCGCCGATTTCATCGAGCATCGCCTCGTTGGCGATCGGTGCCAGTCGCGTTTCGGTGTAACGCATGGCGGCTGGCGGGTCGTCGTCCACCGAGCCGAAGTTGCCGTGGCCATCCAGCAGCGGGTTGCGGCTGGCGAAGGTCTGCACCAGGCGCACCAAGGCGTCGTACACCGCCTGGTCGCCGTGGGGGTGGTACTTGCCGAGCACATCGCCCACTACGCGGGCGCACTTGCGGTAAGGCCGGTCTGGGGTGAGCCCCAGCTCGTGCAGCACGCAGGGCGGTAGAGCATTTATGGCCTTGCTTGCAGAGCAGGTGTTTCTTGAGCAACAGAGGTCACAGTCATGAGGGTTCCAGAGGAGCATCATTTCTGCTGTTGAGCATTCGGAAGGGTTGGCGGCCCGGACTGTTTGTTCGGGCGCTATTGGCTGGTGGTGACAAGAGGCCCAGTCCATCCCGCTCGCACCGTTGCAATGCGGCAAGGCCTCCTGCCAGCTCATGCAGCAAAATCCAGGTTGTAGCGGCGGCACTTGGCCCCATGCAAGCTTCCGTCGTGCTGGTTCACAGCGGCCCCTTGCAGCCGTTGTGGCAACAGCCCGGGCTCACGCAGGTGGGCTCGGCCATTCATGCCGCCTTGCAGCACGGCGAGCTGAGCGTTGCGCGCATCCTGGGGGCCGTTGGCGGCATCGATCCCGGGCGGCCCGGGGTGTTGCTGCACTACAGCGACCCGTTTCTGCTGCGCGCCAAGCCCCTGTGGGGCCTGCGGCAGTGGCAGGGGCCGCGGCTGCTGGCCTGCGGTGACCTTCACCACGGCACTGACCCCATCGAGACGCTGTCGGCCTACCTCGAGGCCGAGCCCCACGACGCGGTGCTGCTCACCTTTAACCCGGCGCTGGTGGCCCAGGTGCGCCAGCGGCTGCGGGTGCCGGTGCGATCGCTGCCACCGAGCTTCTTTCGCTATCCGGCGGCGGTGCCGGCGGCCCAGCCCCGGCGCGAGCTGCTGCATGTGGGCAGCCTGGGGCCGCACCACCCGCGGCGGCGGGAGCTGGTAACGGCCCTGCAGGCCCGCGGCCGGGTGCCGCTGCGGCATGCCACCACCAGCAGCCCCGAGGAGGCTGCGGCGCTTTATGCGCAGCATGCGCTGGTGCTCAACGTGCCGCTCAACCACGACCTCAACCACCGCTTCTTTGAGGTGATGGCGGCCGGTGTTCCCCAGGTGGTGTTTGGCGATCCGGGGCTGGTGGGCGAACACCGCCACCTGGCCGAGCGGCCAGATGTGTTCTGGGCCAGCAGCCTCGAGCAGCTCGAAGAGCTGGTGCTGCAGCTCCTGGCCGAGCCCGAGCGCCTGCAGGCCATCCCCGTGGCGCCGCCGCCGTACTGGGAGCTCAAGGACCTGCTCAAGGCGGCGTTGGCGCCGTAGGGGGGTGGCGCGGGCCGCTGGTCGTTCCTTTGGAATGCCTTACGCAAAAGGCCCGAAATTGGGGTGCTCAGACACCAGAAGTGGTGTGGCGCCGTCGACCGCCGCGAGGGCGAGGCGAACAGGTGTACTATCAATAGTTGAACCGATGTTGCCGGCGCCGTGACCGATGGTGATGTTGAAAGTGGTGTTGTCGACCCCAGTGCCGGCCAGGACCCTGAGGTTGCGCCAGAATCCAAGCAGCGCAGCTGCAGGTTCCTTGGCCTCGACAGTCAGGGTTGGCTCCAGCTCATCGGCGGCCTTGTTGTTGGCCTGATTGCTCTCTACAGCTCCTATGACCATTTCAACGTCTTTGGCCGAGTCATCTCCCTCAACCGGCAACGAGGCGTCTGCTTCATCATTGCCTCGCTGGCGGTTGTTTTTGTCGTAGCCGAAGGCTTCTGCGCAGCAGTTGCTCAACTGGCGTCGCGATCCCGGCTACGAGCAGCGAATGAAGCTGCTGAGGCGCGAAACCGAGCAGATCAGGATCGAGACCGAGCAGCTGAGGCTCGAGAACGGGAAGCTGAGGCAGCTGAACGCCAAAGGCAGGGAATTGCTCTCCTCCGCGGCGCAGCTTTGCTCACTGCCCGAGTCCAGCTCGAGCCCTCCGAGCTCAACCGGTCCCGACTGAACGCAGCCAGAGTCCTGAGGACTCGTATCGAGCCCTGCCGGCGGAGCAGCTCTACGGGCAGATCAGGGGAATCAGCCTGCGGCCGTGGCGGCGGTACACGGTGAAGTCGCTGTCGAGGGTCAACAGCTGACAGGGGTCGATCAGTTCGCTGAGCCTGATCAACGATGCGTCTGCCAGGGATGCAGGCACGTTGTTGTAGCGCCTGAACAGCTGTTGCACCGTGCTGATGTGCTCCTGCAACGAAAACGGCAGCTGCACCACACCACGTTCGATAAACACCAGAGGCAGCGCAGGATCAAAGCCAGAGCGGGCCAGCAAAAAACAGGCTTCTGCCACCACGGCTTCACAGGTGATGAAAGGGCCCGGATGACTCGCGAATTGCTGTTTGGCCCAGGCGTGATGGGTGTCGTTGGCACTGAGCAGAGCCACCCAAGGCCCTGTATCGAGCAGAACAGTGGGCATCAGCGCTCCCCGAAACCAGCCAGATGCTCAGGATTGGAGGCCAGGTCAGCTGGTGCGCCGGTGCAGATGCCCGCCAGATCGGCAACCTGATCCAGCGCCGACAGGCGCTGATTGGGCGCAGGGCAGGGCTGGTGCGCGAGATAGGCCCACAGGGCACGACGGACGAGCTCTGATTTGCTCAGCTCCTCCTGGCACGCGCGGCCTTGGAGCTGGGCCTCAAGCTCAGGGGTGAGCTTCACGGTGAGAAGGGCCATGAGCAGCGCCGTTGCCTGCACGAATCATACGCACCGCCATGGGGTATTACCTCCTGGGTTACGGCATCTCAATGAGCTGTGGGATTGAGGTTGTGACGTTGCGGGGTTCGAGTGGCGCGTAACCCCTTCCGGCCGAGCGCTTGCCTCCATCTTCAATGCTCCTTTGCGGCAGCGCCCCGCACCGGTTCATGCAGGCTCCCATGGCGCTCATGTTGGCGAGGGGCAATCTGTTTCCAGCGAAGCGCCTTAGTCTTGTGAGATGACCACTGTTCAAGCCATCGAGGCCGCAGTCGAGCAGCTGGCCCCTGAGCAGCGGGCCCAGTTCCGTGCTTGGTTCGAGGCCTTCGATGCCAGTGACTGGGACCGCCAGATGGAGTGCGACGTGGAATCTGGTCGTCTGGACTGGCTGGCCGAAGAGGCTCTTGGAGATCTAGCTGCTGGGTGCTGCACTGATCGGTGAAGCATCGCGCCAGTCCCCGTTTCTGGGCCTGCTATCAAGAGCTGCCAGCGGATGTTCAGGCTCTGGCGGATCGGGCTTATGAGCAGCTCAAGGCTGACCCGCGTCATCCCTCACTCCATCGCAAACGCATCGGGCGGTTCTGGTCCGTTCGCGCCGGCCTCCGGCACCGTGCGCTGGCCGTCGAGGCGTCACCAGACGTATTGCTGTGGGTGTGGATCGGCACCCACGCCCAATACGACCAGCTGCTGAAGCGATCCTGATCGCAAGCCGTCTGCCGGCCATTTCCGTAGCGCCGCGGCCCGCCGACCGCAGGGCGAACACGTGTACCAAGAGTGATTGATTCCGGGCGGTCGGCGCTGTGAGCGACGGTGATGCCGAAACGGTGCATGTCGCCCCTGGTGTCGACCAGGACGCTGAGGTTGCGCCAGAATCCAAACAGAAGTGCAGTCCCAGGTTCCTTGGTTTTGATCCCCAGGGCGGCGTCCAGCTGATCGGCGGCCTTGTGATCGGCCTCATTGCTCTCTACAGCTCCTATGACCACATCAACCTCTTCGGCAAAGTTCTCTCCCTCAACCAGCAACGAGGCGTCTGCTTCATCATTGCCTCGCTGGCGGTTGTGGTTATCGATGCTCAACTGGCGTCGCGATCCCGGCTACGAACAGAGAATGAAGTTGTTGAGAGCCGAGAACGCGGAGCTCGACAAGAAGCTGCGCGATTTCGACGCGCTCGAGTTGAGGCTGAAGCACGGCAAGCCCAGCTCGCCTACCTCGCCCGGCCATCCGCTGCCAACCGAGAGCAGCTCGAGCAAGTCCTGAGCAAACTCAGCAGTTCAGAAGTGCGGGCCCTGCTCGAAGACCAGGCGCTCGAGAGGGCTGTGGGTTTGAGACCGTGACGTCTCGGGGTTCGGGTCGCGCACAACCCCTTGCGTGCCGTGCGCTTGGGATGGTCGTCGGCCCGGGCCACTTGTTCGGGCTGCAGCGCCTGGTGGCGCCGAAAGGCCCAGCCCCGCCTATCCACGACACTCCCTTGCGGCCGGGTGGCGCTGCGGCATGCCACCACCACCAGTTGCGAGAATCTGTGGCGCTCTACGCGCAGCATGCGTAGGTGCTCAACGTGCCGCTCAGCCACCGCCCTGGCCACCGCTTCTTTGAGGTGATGGCGGCGGGGGTGCCCCATGAATCTGATCGCTCCAGCGAGCCCTGTAGAGATCCGTGAGCGCCAGGCGCACAATGGGCTTCCCCCGTAAGGACGGCGACCGCAACGATTGCTACGCCGTGTTCTCGCGCTTGGTGCAGCGCGGTGAGCTGCAGGAAGACTGGGAGAGCCTGCAACGGGAGCTAGGCAGCCGCAACTGAACCCAACGGCTGCGCGGTCGCTCCCCTCTGGCCACGCACCGGCTCGTTTGCGCCGTGATCGTGCAGGGTGCGTGGAGCACGGAATCCGTGTAGGTTTGGTTCATGGCGAATCTCACCCTCGCGATTGACGATCAGCTGCTGCAGCGAGCCCGTGAACGGGCCCTGCGCGAAAAAACATCCGTTAATGCCCTGATCCGCAGTTACCTCAGTCAGTACGTCGACAGCCGAAGCCGGCGACTAGTCGCCCTCAATGCTTTTGAAGCCATTGCGTCTGAGACCAACAGCGCCAGCCAGGCGCCTTGGTCGCGGGCCTCGCTGCACGAACGCCGCTGATGCGCGTGTTCATCGACACCAATCTCTGGGCCTACCGGCTCGACCAACGCGAACCCAGCAAGCGTCTCCAGGTTCAGCAGTGGCTTTCAGAAACCGTTGCCGAACACGATGTGGTGATCAGCACTCAGGTGCTGATTGAACTGCGCTCCGTGGTTTGCCGCAAACTGCAACCATCCCTTCCTCCGGCGCAGGTCAGTGCCTTGCTAGACGCTCTCAGCGGCTTTGAGGTGATCAGTACTGACCTGCATCTCGTGCTCGACGCTGATCAACTGGCCAACCAGGAGCAACTCAGCTGGTTTGATGCCCTGATCGCTGAAGCGGCTATTCGCAGCGGCTGTGACGTGCTCTTCAGCGAAGACTTCGGCCATGGCCGCCACATCCATGGGCTGCAGGTGATCAATCCGCTGCAGCGCTGAGCCCCTCACGGGCGGCCTGATCAAGCTCACAGCGCAGCACTTCCGCGGCATCGGGCTCCACATTGAGGACAGTGGGCGTATGGGGTGCATGGCTCCGGGCCGTCGCCCCGCGCTCATCGGTCGTAGCTTCAGGCGGATGGCGCCCAGGCGGTTCGTAGGCTCTAACTGTTCAACTCAGTTGCGGCACCAGTTCGGCCACGGTCAAGCGTTTGAGTTGGGGCGTTGGGCGCAGATCCTCGGCTTTTTTGCGCGGACTTTGCAAAGGCCTCCTATCACCCCCCAGTCGGCAACGCCTTCATCAAGCTCCCCATCTCCAAGGCCTGCAAGCCATAGCTCCAACCAAGATTGCTCTTGATGCCGGCCCGCTCCAGAGCCTGTTGCATCGTGTCGGTGGTGAGCACCCCGAAGATCACCGGCACGCCGGTGTCACGCGCCACGCTGGCGATGCCCTTGCTCGCTTCTGCGACCACCACATCGAAATGGGGCGTGTCGCCGCGGATCACAGCACCGAGGGTGATCAGCACCTGGTAGCGACCGCTGCGCGCCAACGATTGCGCCACCACGGGCAGCTCAAACGACCCCGGCACCCAGGCCACATCGAGCTGATTGCTCTCAGCGGAGGTATCCACCCCATGGCGGCCAAGGCAATCCAGACATCCACTCAGCAGCTTGCCGGTCACCAGATCGTTGAAACGAGCCACCACCACGGCGATGCGCAGGCCTTGCGCATCCGTGAAACGTCCTTCAAAGGTGGCCATCGCCGCTGGGAGTCAGAACTCCCATCGTGGCATCACACCACGAAGAAGCTCATTCCCCAGTTCACCAGCACCAGCGCCACCCACACGATGCTGCCCAGCAGGATCAGGCGGTTGGAGCGGCCGCTGTCTTCGCTGGAGGCGTAAAGCACCGGCACGCCCACGATCAGCGCGAAAGACATCACCACCAGGGCCAGCACGGTGAGGGTGTTCAGGATCTGCATGGGAGGGTCGACGCCGGGTCGGTGGGGCGATTCTCACACGGGGCCGGTAGCAGGCGGGCAAGCGCACAGACGAAGCGTTACAGCTTGTGGTGGAGCCAAAGGCGCAAAAAGACCGATTCCCCTACGGCAGATCTGAGCGTGCCGCCCTGAGCAGCGCATTCACCGCCGCCCCCACCAGGCCCGCGCCACCACGGCTGCCCTCGAGGCGAATCTGATCCAGACCACTGGCCGCTAGTCGCCGCTTGCTTTCGGCCACCCCCACAAACCCCACCGGCATGCCGATCAGCAAACTCGGCGTTGGTGCACCCGCCTCGACTTGATCGAGCAGCTGCTCCAAAGCCGTGGGTGCACTGCCCACTACAACGATGGGCATGGGCTGACCAGCGGCTGCAGCTGCCTGGGTGAGCTCCGGCCAGGCGCTCTGCATCGCCGCCGCTGAACGGGTTGATCCCTGGGGTGAGTGCTCCGGGGCCCAATCGAGCAGACAACGCACCGGGTTCCCCAGGGTGCGCGAGGCCATCGGCGAGACCGCCGCGCTGGCCATCGCCGTATCCGTGAGGATCACAGCTCCGCCCTTAAGCGCCGCCAGACCCCGTTCACAGGCCTGCGCACTGAACCGCAACAGGGGCGCCAGATCCGGATCACCGCTGCTGTGCACCAGGCGTTCCAGCACCTGCTGTTGCAACGGGTCAAGCCCGGTCTCCCCCAGCAGCACTCGGATGCGCCGGATGCTTTCCGTGAAGATCGGATGGTCGCTGGCCAGGGCAGTCGCGCTCACTTGCGGCATCATCGACCCACAGCAACCCTGCGGGTGCCTCCATGCCGATCCACCTGCTCTGGGGTGATGACAGCGCCGCCCTCGAGCGGGCGGTGAACGGTCTGATCGAGCAGGTGGTGGACCCGAGCTGGAGCAGCATCAATCTGAGCCGCCTCGATGGCGCCGAAGCCGGTCAGGCCCAGCAGGCCCTGGAAGAAGCGCGCACCCCTCCCTTCGGGGGCGGTGGCCGCCTGGTGCTGCTGCAGCGCTCTCCCTTCTGCAATGCCTGCCCGAGCGAACTGGCCGATCGCTTCGAAGCTGGCCTGGAACTGATTCCTGAGAACTGCCATCTGCTGCTCTGCAACCCGTCCAAACCCGACGGGCGGCTGCGCACGACCAAGGCCCTGCAGAAACTGGTGAAAGCGGGCGGCGCCAGCGAACGGAGCTTCCAACTGCCAGCGGTGTGGGATGGGGCTGGCCAGCGGCAGCTGGTGGAGCGCACCGCCGCTGAACTTGACCTCCAGCTCGAACCGGCAGCCGTGGACGCCCTGATCGATGCGATCGGCAGCGACAGCGCCCGGTTGAGCATGGAACTGCAAAAACTTGCCCTCCATGCCGAGAGCAGCGGCGTCAAAGCGATCGCCGCCGCCGCGGTGAGCAGCCTGATCGAGGGCCAGGCCAGCAATGCCCTGCAGGTGGGGGATGCGCTGCTGGAGGGCAACGTGGGCGATGCGATCAGCCGCCTCGATGGCCTGATCGAAGCGGGCGAACCGGCGGTGCGCATCGTCGCCACCCTTACCGGGCAGATCCGCGGCTGGCTCTGGGTGAGCCTGCTGGAGCAACAGGGCGAACGGGACGCCAACGTGATCGCCAAGGCCGCTGGCATCGGCAACCCCAAGCGCATCTATGTGATGCGAAAGCAACTCAAAGGCCGGCCCCCCACCCGCTGCCTGAAGCTGCTGGGCCGGCTCCTGGATGTGGAAGCGGCGCTCAAGCGCGGTGCCCAGCCCGGCGATGCCTTCCGCGATGGGCTGTTGGGATAGGGGAAAGCTGTTGGGTTGACCCAGTGAGACAATCGCCTCCGGTATGAAGCGGCATGGATGGCCCTGCTGGTGCAGAAGTTCGGCGGCACCTCCGTCGGCAGCGTGGAGCGCATCCAGGCCGTAGCCAGGCGCATCGCCGCCTGTAAGGAAGAGGGCCATGACCTGGTGATCGTGGTGTCGGCCATGGGTCACACCACCGACGAACTCACCGCCAAGGCCCGCGCCATCAGCAGCAACCCGCCCCAGCGGGAGATGGACATGCTCCTGGCCACCGGTGAGCAGGTGTCGATTGCCCTGCTCTCGATGGCCCTCCATGAGCTCGGCATTCCCGCCATCTCGATGACGGGCGCCCAGGTGGGCATCGTGACCGAATCAGCCCATGGCCGCGCCCGCATCCTCGAGGTGCGCACCGAGCGCCTGCGCAGTCGTCTTGGCGACGGCCAGGTGGTGGTGGTGGCCGGTTTTCAGGGCACCAGCCAGAGCAGTGGCGGCGCCGCTGAAATCACCACCCTCGGCCGCGGTGGCTCCGACACCTCCGCCGTGGCTCTCGCCGCAGCGCTCGGCGCCGATGCCTGCGAGATCTACACCGATGTGCCTGGAGTCCTCACCACCGATCCGCGCAAAGTGGCCGATGCCCAGCTGATGGAGCAGGTGAGCTGCGACGAGATGCTCGAGCTCGCCAGCCTCGGCGCCGCCGTGCTGCACCCCCGCGCCGTGGAGATCGCCCGCAATTACGGCGTCACCCTGGTGGTGCGCTCCAGCTGGAGCGATGCGCCCGGCACCACCCTCACCAGCCGCAGCGCCCGCCCGATCGGCCGCGAGGGCCTGGAACTGGGCCGGCCCGTGGATGGAGCCGAGCTGCTGGAACAACAGGCCGTGCTCGCCCTCTCCCATGTGCCCGACCAACCCGGAGTGGCCGCCCGCCTGTTCGAAGCCCTCTCGGCCGGCGGCGTGAATGTGGACCTGATCATCCAGGCCACCCACGAAGGCAACAGCAACGACATCACCTTCACCGTGGCGGAAGCGGATCTGGGCAAGGCCCGCCGGATCTGCACCGAGCTGGTGGACGCGATGGGCGGCCAGCTGGTGGCCGAGGGCGGCATGAGCAAACTGAGCATCAGCGGCGCCGGGATCATGGGTCGCCCCGGCATCGCCGCCGGTCTGTTCGACACCCTCTCGCGGGTGGGCATCAACCTGCGCCTGATCGCCACCAGCGAGGTGAAGGTGAGCTGCGTGATCGATGCCTCCCTGGGCGGCAAGGCGCTGCGGGCCGTGAGCGAAGCGTTCGAACTGGCCGAGCCGCAGCTGCAGATCAATCCCCCCGCCACCGGCGCCGGAGAGCCGGAGGTGCGCGGTGTCGCCCTTGACCGCGATCAGGCGCAGGTGAGCGTGCGTCATGTTCCCGACCGCCCTGGCACGGCCGCAACCCTCTGCTCGGCCCTCGCCGATGCCGGCATCAGCATCGATGCGATCGTGCAGTCGGAGCGGCAGCACAGCGATGGCAGCCGCGACATCAGCTTCACGCTCAAACGCGAGGACCGAACCGCCGCCGACCAGGCCCTCAGTGCCCTGCTGGCCCAGTGGCCTGGAGCCTTACTGGAAGACGGACCAGCCATCGCCCGGGTGAGCGCCGTGGGTGCTGGCATGCCCGCCACCGCCGGGACCGCCGGCCGCATGTTCCGCTACCTGGCGGATGCCGGCCTCAACATCGAACTGATCGCCACCAGTGAGATCCGCACCAGCTGCGTGGTGGCGGAAGCCGATGGCATCGCCGCCCTGCAGGCCGTGCACGCCGGCTTCGGGCTCGGCGGCAACGTGCGCCATGAAGCCCAGGGAACCGAATCACCGCTGGGGGTTTGACGACTGGGCGGCGCTTCAGCCGCTCCCCACCAGCTTCTGACGCAGCTGCTTGATGCGATCCCGGAGGTTCGCCGCCTCCTCGAAGTCGAGCTTCTTGGCCGCCTCCTTCATCTTCGCTTCGAGCTGCTCAATCAGCTCCGGCAGGGCATCGAGGGCCATGCCGTCGGTGTCATCCTCCAGAGCCTTCACCGCCTTCCCGGCCACCTGCACCAGATCCGCATCGGGACCATCGGTCTTGAGTTTGCGCGACAGCTCCAGGAAGCTGAGGATCGAATTGCTCGCCTTCTTGCCCGCCGCCGTCGGCACGATCCCGTGCTTCTCGTTGTAGGCGTGCTGGATCTTGCGCCGGCGCTCGGTTTCCTCGATCGCCTTGGCCATCGAGTCGGTCATGTTGTCGGCATAGAGCAGCGCCACCCCCTCCACATGCCGCGCCGCGCGGCCAATCGTCTGGATCAATGAGCGCTCCGCCCGCAGGAAACCCTCCTTATCGGCATCGAGGATCGCCACCAGCGAAACCTCCGGCAGGTCCAAGCCCTCTCGCAGCAGGTTCACCCCCACCAACACGTCGTATTCGCCAAGGCGCAGATCCTGAATGATCTCGATCCGCTCGATCGAGTGGATCTCCGAGTGCAAATAGCGCACCCGCACCTCGTTTTCGGCCAAATAATCCGTGAGGTCCTCCGCCATCCGCTTGGTGAGGGTGGTCACGAGCACCCGCTGCTGCTTGGCCGCGCGGCTGCGGATCTCGCCGAGCAGGTCATCCACCTGGCCCGTCGTCGGCCGCACCTCCACGATCGGATCCAGCACCCCCGTCGGCCGGATCACCTGCTGAGCCACCTGCCCATCGCTCACCTTCAGCTCCCAGTCCCCCGGGGTGGCGCTCACAAACACGGTCTGACGCGCCTTCGTCCAGAACTCCTCACCCTTCAGCGGGCGGTTGTCCGCCGCGCTGGGCAGACGGAAGCCGTGCTCGATCAGCACCTTCTTGCGCGCCTGGTCGCCGTTGTACATCGCCTGCAGCTGCGAGCAGGTCACGTGGCTTTCATCCACGATCAACAGCCAGTCGTCGGGGAAGTAATCGATCAGGCACTCCGGCGGTGTGCCCTCCTCGCGGCCGGCCAGGTGGCGGGCGTAGTTCTCCACCCCATTGCAATAGCCCACCTGCCCCAGCATCTCCAGGTCGTAGGTGGTGCGCTGCTCGAGCCTTTGCGCTTCCAGCAACTTGCCTTCCGTGTTCAGCACATCCAAGCGATCACGCAGCTCCGTGCGGATCGCCTTGATCGCTGTATCCAAGCGGTCTTTCGGCGTCACGAAGTGCTTGGCCGGGTAGATGTTGATCGACTCCAGGCTCTGGAGGATCTCGCCAGTGATGGGATCCACGTAGCGGATCGCCTCCACGTCATCACCGAACAGCTCGATTCGCACCAGCCGGTCTTCATAGGCGGGGCCGATCTCGAGCACATCCCCTTTGATCCGGAAGCGCCCGCGGGCGATCTCCGTGTCGTTGCGGCTGTACTGATTGTTCACCAGTTCCCGCAGCTGGCTGCGGATGTTGAGGGTCTCCCCCACCTCAAACTTCACCGCCGCTTTGAGGTATTCACTCGGAATCCCCAGGCCGTAAATACAGCTGATCGAGGCCACCACAATCACATCGCGCCGCTCGAACAGCGAGCGCGTCGCCGAGTGGCGCAGCATGTCGATCTCCTCATTGATCGACGCCGTCTTGGCGATGTAGGTGTCGCTGACCGGGACGTAGGCCTCGGGCTGGTAGTAGTCGTAATAGGAGATGAAGTATTCGACGGCGTTGTGGGGGAAGAACTCCCTCAGCTCATTGCACAACTGGGCCGCCAGCGTCTTGTTATGGGCGAGCACCAGCGCCGGACGGCCGGTCTGGGCGATCACATTCGCCATCGTGAATGTCTTACCCGTGCCCGTCGCCCCGAGCAGGGTCTGAAAGCGCTCACCACCGTTGACCCCTTGCACCAACTGCTTGATCGCCGTCGGTTGATCACCCTTGGGTGAATAGGGCGCCGAAAGCTCGTAGGCGGGCATGACGTCGGGTGCCAACGGCCGGTCGTTCAGGTTACGGGGGATAGGAGAAGAGTGAAAACCTGGAAGCAGCCAGGGCGGGATCGGTACGATCCCGTCGTTGCCCACGCCGGACTCGCCTCCATGCCACGGTCCGCCGCCCAACCCCCAGAACAGGCCCTGCAAGGCAATCTGTTCGGAGCGCCTGAGCCAGCCGAGCAACCCCAGCAGCGAGCGGGCGCCAGCCAAGACGCTTCAGCAACCGCAGACCTCAGCGATGCCAGCCTGAGCGCTGATGCCAGCCAACGGCCGCGCCAGCGCCGCGAACCAAGCGCCGAACTCGACCCTGAGGCAGTCAGCGCCACGAGCGAGCCTGAAAACGACGCAATCAGCGACGAACCGGCCTGGGCCCACCACAGCCAGGTAGACCCGCTGCAGCTCACACCGATGCTGCGCCACTACGTGGAGCTCAAGGCCGCCCACCCCGAGCGCGTGCTGCTCTACCGGCTCGGAGATTTCTTTGAGTGCTTTTTCGACGATGCAATTGAACTCTCGCGGGTGCTCGAACTCACCCTCACCGGCAAGGAGGGCGGTAAAACGATCGGCCGTGTGCCCATGGCCGGCATTCCCCATCACGCCGCGGAGCGCTACTGCTCCGAGCTGATCCGCCGCGGTTACTCCGTGGCCCTCTGCGACCAGCTGGAGACCACCCCCGCCAAGGGCGCTCTGCTCAAACGCGACATCACCCGCGTGCTCACCCCCGGCACCGTGCTGGAGGAGGGCATGCTCCAGGCCCGCCGCAACAACTGGCTGGCGGCCGTGGTGGTGGAGCCAGCCAAGGGCAAGCAACCGTTCCGCTGGGGTCTGGCCCACGCCGATGTGAGCACCGGTGAGGTGCAGGTGATGGAGCAAACCGGTGGTGCTGGCCTGCACCAACGGCTGAGCCAACTGGAGGCCGCTGAGCTGCTCTGGGCCCCATCAGCCGACGACGACGCCAGCCCCTCCTGGTGCCCCCAGCGCCTGCGGCTGACGCCGATGGCCACCACCCCCTTCAGCCGACCGCAGGCGGAGCAGACCCTGCTGGATCACTACCGCCTGGCCAGCCTCGATGGCCTCGGCCTGGGGGACCTGCCCCTGGCCCTGCGAGCCGTTGGCGGACTGCTGCGCTACCTGCGCGACACCCAGCCCCTGGAGGACGACCTGAGCGTGCCCCTCGAGGTGCCCGTCATCGTGCACAGCGGTGAAGCCCTGATGCTCGACGCCCAGACCCGACGCAACCTGGAGCTCACCGCCACCCAGCGCGACGGACAGCTGCAGGGCTCCCTGCTCTGGGCCGTGGATCGCACCCACACGGCCATGGGTGGGCGCTGCCTGCGCCGCTGGATCGAAGCGCCGTTGATGGACCTCATCGCCATCCAGCAACGCCAGGCTGTGGTGACCCTGCTGGTGGAGCAGCGCAACCTGCGCCAGGCCCTGCGCCGGCTACTGCGACCGATGGGCGACCTGGAGCGGCTCGCGGGCCGGGCCGGTGCCGGCCATGCAGGGGCCCGTGATCTGGTGGCGATTGCCGATGGGCTCGAGCGGCTGCCCCAGCTGGCCGGGCGGCTCAAGGGTGCAATCGACGATCGGCACCCCGACTGGCTGCAGGATCTCTGCAGCCCGGATCCGGCCTTGGCGGAGCTGGCTCAAGCGATACGCCATGCCCTGATCGACACCCCACCCCTGTCGCTCAGCGAAGGCGGCCTGATCCACGACGGCGTCGACCCCCTGCTCGATGGGCTGCGCAACCAGCTCGATGATCAAGACGCTTGGCTGGCGGAACAGGAACGGCTCGAGCGCCAATCCAGCGGCAACGCCAATCTGCGCCTGCAGTATCACCGCACCTTCGGCTATTTCCTGGCGGTGAGCAAAGCCAAGGCCGCTGACGTTCCGGATCACTGGATCCGGCGTCAGACCCTCGCCAATGAGGAGCGCTTCATCACGCCCGAACTCAAGCAGCGGGAAGGCACGATCTTCCAGCTGCGGGCCCGCGCCTGCCAGCGGGAGTACGAACTGTTCTGCCAGCTACGGGAGCAGGTGGGTGCCATGGCCGCTCCGATCCGTCAGGCCGCCCGATCCGTGGCGGCCCTCGATGCGGTCGGTGGCCTCGCAGAGGTGGCGGCCACAAGCCGCTGGTGCGCGCCAACGATCAGCGATGGCCGCGAGCTGCAGATCACAGCCGGTCGGCACCCGGTGGTGGAGCAGCTGCTGGTGGAGCGCAACTTCACCGCCAACGACGTGCACCTGGGCGATGGCACCGATCTGGTGGTGCTCACCGGACCGAATGCCAGCGGCAAGAGCTGCTATTTGCGACAGATCGGTCTGATTCAGCTGCTGGCCCAGACCGGCAGCTGGGTGCCGGCCCAGGCAGCCGTGGTCGGCATCGCCGATCGCATCTTCACCCGTGTGGGCGCCGTCGACGATCTCGCCGCCGGCCAGTCCACGTTCATGGTGGAAATGGCTGAAACCGCCAACATCCTGCATCACGCCAGCGATCGCTCCCTTGTGCTGCTCGACGAGATCGGCAGGGGCACCGCCACCTTCGATGGCCTCTCGATCGCCTGGGCCGTGAGCGAACACCTGGCCGGGGATCTGCAGGCCCGCACTGTGTTCGCCACCCACTATCACGAGCTCAACAACCTGGCGGCGGAGCGAGCGAATGTGGCCAACTTCCAGGTGCTGGTGGAGGAAACCGGCGATGACCTGGTGTTTCTGCATCGCGTGCAGTCCGGTGGCGCCAGCCGCAGCTACGGCATCGAGGCCGCCCGTCTCGCTGGCGTGCCCCAGCCCGTGGTGCAACGGGCCCGGCAGGTGCTCGATCAGCTGGCGGCTTGAAGCAGACCCCATAGGGAAAACCCGGCAACGAAGAGCCCTGTGAGCAAAGTCACAGGCATCACTGAGGCTGATCAACAACAAGCCCGGGCAATCGGAAGAAGGTGATGAGGTCAGAGCAATCGCTCCCTCTCCACCACTTCAACCATGACCAACTTCATTCCCCAATGGCACTCCCGGTTCGCCAAAGCGATCCCCGCCTCAGATCTTCAACCCAAAGCACCTCAACTTCAAGATGCTGATCTCAAATCCAGCGTGCTGGGGCTCAATCAATCAGTCGATGCCATCGACAAAAACGCCACGGTTTCAATCATCAGCGACAAGAGCTTCCACATCGATCAGCCCCTGGATCAACAACTCCTTCAAGCCACCGGCCTTGATCCCAAGCAACTCAAGATCGACTGGAGCAAGCCCGGAGATGCCTTCGACCCCAAGGTGCCCGTTCTCAAAATCCGCCGCATTACTGATGCATCAGGCGATGGCAGCCTGGCCGAGGTCTTGGAAGACGGCGCCCTCAAAGTGAACTTCGACTCCCGCAACTGGGGGCCGGACTATCTGCAGGAAGCCTCACGCATTCAAATTGGACGTGATGGCGAAGTGCACGTCAATCAAGTCGATGTGTTTGCCTCCATCAGCGCGAAGGATCTGGAATCCGGCCGTGTAATCAATCTCGGCACCCAGCAGATCAATGCGTCCCAGGGTTCCTTCCTTGTGAACCTCAAAGACAAGCTCGATGCCGTTTCGACAGGCAGCCTCCGCGACCAATACAGCATTGAGGTGAATCTCTTCAGCGGCAGTGAGGAACGCCCTCAGCAGCTGGAATCCTTCTCAGAAGCGATCACCCTGATCAAGCCGATGCAATACGGCGCCAATCATCTGGGTGATGAAACCAGCAACACGTTCAACTACAACGATATCGGCTCTGCCATCGGTTCCGCCCGGATCTACAAGGGCCGCGGTGGCACCGACTTCCTCAATCTCGATGGCATTCGCAGCACCGATGTGCTCAGCTTCAACGGACGCGCCGGCATCGATGCCGCGACGGCCTCCGATCTTGGTCGCCAGGCCTTCTACGGCGGCACGGTCTTCGACTCCCTGAGCCTCAAAAACGGTGATGAGCTCTACCTCCAGGGGATCGAACGTCTGCGCTTCTCCGACATCACCATCGATCTCACCCCCAATCTCGATGCCACCAGTGATCGCCAATGGAACACCCAGGTGATGGATGTGAACGGTGCCTGGCGCTTCAACACCGGCTCTGACGATGTCGTGCTCGTGTCTTTGGACACAGGGTTCGATGCCAATGCAGCAGGTCGTGGTGATGTTCATGGCGATCTGAACCATGCCATCAATCGCACAGCCACAAACACCCTGACCAACCAGCCGGACCATGGTCACCAGGCCATGTCGGTGATGGCAGCCGCCCATGACGGCAGCGAAGTGGCGGGTATCGCCCCCGGTGCATCGCTCTGGGCCTACAACGTTTATGCCGGTGGAACCTCCCTTTACGGGGCGATTGATTCCGCCATGAGCCAACGCCAAGGCAACCAACGACTTGTCTTCCAGGGAGGGATCCAAGGAGAAAGCTGGTGGACCGATGGTGCCACCCGCGAGCAAATGACGGCCCTACTGGACTCCACCGCCGATGTCGGCTTCTTCTCGATTGCAGCAGGCAATGGCGGACCCGGTGGCAACCTCACTGATCCCAACTACCTCAGCTCAGTGTCAGGCGTGGCCAGCGGCACGAACCGCTTCAACAATCTGGCCAGTGTCGGTGCCTTGCAATTCACTGGTCAGGACGAAGTCGACGGTCTCCTGAATGCCACCGGAACCGATCTGGCGGGCTACTCCAATCGAGGCAAGAACCTCACCCTGGTGGCCCCCACCGACAGCCGCTCGATCCTCAACAGTGGAGGCAACGTGCGCGGTTTCGGCGGCACCTCCTGCGCCAACCCCAACCTGGCTGGAGTCGCCGCCCTCGTTTGGAGTGAAAACGCCAACATCGATGGCGGTGAGCTGCGCGAAATCCTGATCGGTAGTACCATGGATATCGGTGCCGGCGGTTTCGACACCACCTTCGGGTTTGGTCTGGTAAACGCCGAAAGCGCGATCCGCCGCGCCCATGCCCTGGATCAAAACCAGGAGCTGGCCTCCTTCTGGGCCAACAACGAGTTCATGGCCTGATTCCTTTCGCCATCTGGCCCTTCAGGGTTCGGCATCCTCCCCGGCTCCACCGCCGGGGAGTTTTTATGCAACCAACAAGCCAGCCCTGGTGACCTCGACATCCACAAGCCCCAGGGCCCGCAGCACGAAGTCGCTGATCAGGCTGTACACCACCGCCCCAAGGATCGCGCTAAACAGGCCGTTCTTCAGACGAAAACCAGTGATCAACCAGGCCGCTAGGCCAAAAAGAATCACGGTGATCAGCCAGTTGAACAGAAACGACACCGGCGCAATCAACCCTCCCAGGGAGGTGATGGCCCAGGCGGGCCCCAACAGCAGCTTGAGGGGCCCGATCAGCAGGGTGCCGAGCAGGCCGATCAGGATTGCCGCCCAGAGAGCCGTGCCGAAGTTGGCCATTTCCACCCCCAGGGGCAGCGCCGCCACCAGCAGCAACACCAGCGCCCGGATCGGCCATTGCAGCAACCAGCCGAGGGTGTTCATCGCGGGCAGAGCAAGGCTGACCAAACGCTAGAGACACCCCATCAAGCTGACCAGTTGGGTGATCACACCCGAATGGTGATGGCGCTGCCGAGCGCCTCACGCAAACCACGCACCACGGCCACCATCGCCAGCTCATCGTTGAGGCGGTTCACAGCCGAACCCACACCCACACCCGCGGCACCGGCGGCGATCGCCATCGGCACCGTCACGGCCGAGAGGCCGGAAGCACAGAGCACAGGGGCCTCGAGACCGGCCTGTTGCAGAGCAGAACTGATGCTGTGGGCGGCCGCCAGCGTGGGGGCAGCCTTCTCGATCAAGCCGAGGCTGCCGGCGCTGAAGGGCTTGGCGCTCGTGCCGCCTTCGGTCTGGATCAGGTCGGCACCGGCTTCCACCAGATCCACCGCGAGCTGCTCCTGCTGATCCATCGGCAGCACGTGGGGCACGGTCACGCTCAGCACCACCTCGGGCAGCAGAGCCCTGGTCTGGCGGGTGAGTGCCAGCACCTCAGCCGCCCCGAAGATGCGGCCCTGGGGATAGAAGGCATCGAAGTTGCCGATCTCCACCATCGCCGCACCAGCTTCCACAGCCGCCACAAACTGCTCGGGCTCCACCGACGACACACACACGGGCACACCGCCGGATTCGCGAATCGCCAGCGCCACCAGCTCGGGATCGCAGGCCACATCGATCAGATCAGCACCAGCCAAGCCAGCCGCGCGGGCCACCCGGGCGACGGAGTCGGCATCAAAGTTCATCAGACCGGCGATCACCTTCAGGGCCGAACGCTGCGCAAGGCGCGCACGCAGGGCAGCAGGCAGGGAGCTGAGGCGGGTCATGATTTGGAATCGAATGCCCTGATTCTCCCACCGCACGCAGGCCGCACCCGATGGGCTGGACTCCCTGGCACGACCGCCTGCATCGCCGGCTCCTGGCACAGCCGGCGATGCTCCCCCGGGGCAGCCGTCTGCTGCTGGCCCTCTCCGGTGGCCAAGACTCGATGGCCCTGCTGGCCCTCCTGCGGGGCCTCCAGCCTCTGCATGGCTGGCAGCTGCATCTCTGGCATGGCGACCACGGCTGGCATGCGGGATCCAGCCGGATCGCTCAGGAACTGCAGGCCTGGTGCCGTGCTCAGGGTCTGGATCTTGCTGTAGGGCGTGCCGCGTTGGAGAGCCCTGAGCGCAGCGAAGCCGGCGCCCGCGCTTGGCGCTATGGCGCGCTCGCCGCCGAAGCCGAACGGCTCAGCGGCCTGGACCCCCACCACCCCTGCCAGATCGTGATCAGCGCGCACACCGCCAGTGACCGAGCCGAGACCCTGCTGCTGCAACTGGCCCGCGGCAGTGATCTGGCCGGGCTGGGCAGCCAACTTCACAGCCGAAGACTTTTCGAGGGCAGCGACCTGCAGCTGATTCGTCCCCTACGGGACTTCAGCCGCGCCGACACCGCCAGGATCTGCAGTGAGCTGGCCCTGCCGATCTGGGATGACCCCAGCAACCGGGATCCGGCCTATGCCCGCAATCGCATTCGCGCCGAGGTACTGCCCGTGCTGGAGCAATTGCATCCGGGCTGCAGCGCACGACTGGCGGAGCTGGCGGAGCGGATGTCCCAACTGCGGGACACTCAAACCAGCCTGAACGCTTTGGCCCTGGAGCACCTGAGCGTGACGGAGGGATCGCTCGACCGCCGCCGTTTCGGCAGCCTCCCGCTCGAAACCCGCCGCACCCTGCTGGCCCACTGGCTGCGGGACAGGGGGGTGCCGCCGCTCACCGCCGCCCAACTGGAGGAGCTGGCCCAGGCGACAGCGGCCGGCAGCCCCGCCGCTGGCCGTGATCTGAGCGCTGGCTGGAGGATCCACTGGCGTGCAGAGGCCCTACAACTGGAACAGCGCGCCTGAACCGCCTTGGATGCCGACTTTCAGCAGCGCTATCTGAGCGCCGAACAGGCCTATGGGGAAGGGAACTATCCGCAGGCGAGGGATCTGAGCATGACCCTGCTGGAGGAACTCAATGGGGCGGAAGCGAAGGGTCGTTCCGAGGAGGCCCTGATCGCTTGGCGAGCTGTGCTTTCACTGCTGCTGGGCCACATCGAGTTCCATGGCTTCCAGGATCGAGCGGCGGCTGAAGCGCACTACCAGCGGGTGCTGAGCTGCCAGCCACCCGAGACCCTTCGAGAGCTGGCTGAGCAGGGGATTGGGCGCTGCCTTCCTTCAGCCACAGCCACTGTCACCAAAGAACAGTCACAGGCGCTGATCCAAGATCCATTTCTGAGCGCCGATGCCGCCACCCCGTGGCTGGACTCTCCGTCAACAGGTCAATCCAGAAGCACGCGCTGCGAACCCCTCGAGCCCACCCCAGAGCAGGAGGTTGTGATCCAACAGGACGCTCAACCGGAGCCAAGCAACGTGGATCTCAGCCCCTTCCTGCTCCGCTACAGGTTGTAGCGAACAGCTCAAAGACAACGGCGAGCAGGCGACGTAGCGGTTGCTACATCGCCGTGTAGTTGGAAACACGCTGGCTGAAGCGAAGACTTGCAACCTTGGGAACGTTTTGTTTCTGCTGCCGCAAGGTCTGGCGTTTCATGGCTTTTTCACTGCAAATCCTCTACGCCTCAGATCTGGAGGGTGGCTCCATCGGCGCCCTTGATGCAGCCGTGAATTTCGCTGCCATCGTCGACGCCCTCGATGACGGCAGCATCCCCACCCTGGTGCTGTCGGCAGGCGACAACATGATTCCGGGGCCCTTCTACAACGCAGGGGGCGATAGGGCTGCACTCCGCGACAGCGGCGTTCTGAATAACGCCTACAACACCCTGCTCAGCACCACCGACTACGACTCCCTGCGCGAGCTTCCCGGGGTTGTGGATGTGGCGATCATGAACGCCATCGGCTTCGATGCCTCCGCCCTGGGCAACCACGAATTCGATGCCGGAACCAGCGCCCTCGCCGACCTGGTCAAGCAGGATTCCCGTGGCGCTGCAGGACCCGCTGGTGACCGCTATGTCGGCACCCTGTTCCCCTATTTGTCGGCGAACCTCGATGTCTCCGCGGACTCAGGCCTGAACGCGCTTTATCAAAGCGGCATCGTTGATGGAACCGCAGGTGCCGCCGCCCGCAAACTGGCCGCCGCCGCATCCTTCACCCTCGATGGTGGTGAGAAGGTGGCCGTGATCGGTGCCACCACACCGATTCTCAGCACCATCTCCTCGCCCGGAGCCGTGGTGGCTGAAGGCGGTGGTGGTCTGAGCACCTATCCCGTCAATGACGCTGAGCGGGCCAAAGTTGTGGCGGCCCTCGCCACTGAACTGCAGACCAGCATTGACGCCGCCATTGCCGCCGGTGCCAACAAAGTGATCCTGGTGTCGCACCTTCAGCAGGTGGAGATGGAGAAAGACCTGATTCGCGCCCTCTCCGGTGTTGATGTGATGGTGGCCGGTGGCTCCGAAGCCAGCACCTTCGACAACGGCAGCACCTCCTCCACGGATGACGACATCTTCATCACCACAAACAAGGATGGAACTACCGCCTATGTGGTGTCTGTTCCCGGCCAATACGAAATGGTCGGTCGCATCCAGTTGAGCTTCAACGATTCCGGTGTGCCCTCCTTGATCAAGGCCGACGGCATACCTGCCACTGCTGCCGGCGTGAGCTCCGTGGGCGGTGACGCGACCACAGGCACTGCCGCCATTGTTCAGAACCTGGTGAATGCCGTCACCGGTGTGGTGACCAGTAAGGATCAACAGATCTACGGATACACCGATGTGTACCTGCAGGGCAATCGTGGCTTCATTCGCACCGAGGAAACAAACTTCGGCAATCTGGCTGCTGATTCCCAGCTCTGGAAAGCCAGAACGATTGATCCCACCATCCAGGTCTCGCTGAAAAACGGTGGCGGCCTGCGAGCTGCGATCGGAGACATCGGCGGCACCGCCGCTGCCCCTGAACTGGTGGCACCCCTGGCCAAGTCGCTGGCCAAGGATGGCTACGACAAGCCCGCTGGGGCTATTTCTCAGCTCGATATTGAGAACAGCCTGCGCTTCAACAACACACTGGTCACCGTTGAGACCGATGCAGCCGGCCTGCGTGCGCTCATGGAGCACGCCATCAGCGCCAGCTCCGCCGGCAACACCCCGGGCCAGTTCCCCCAGATCGCCGGGATGCGTTTCGAGTTCAACCACGCTGTCGACTACTCCTCTGAAGCAGGTCAGCAGCGCATCAAAACCCTGGTGATTGTCGATGAGAACGATGCCGTCACCGACGTGATCGTTGAGAACGGACAGCTGGTAGGCAATCCGGACCGCACCATCAAGATGGTGACTCTCAATTTCCTCGCCAACAACGACGGCGACAGCTATCCCTTCTCCACGGTGTCGCGTTCGATCACCGACATCACCGAATCGGGCACCAAGGTGAGCGAGCAAACCGCACTCGCTCAATACCTGCAGGCCTTCTATCCGAGTGCGGATAAGGCCTTCAAAGCCGCAGAAACCAGCGTTGATGACGACAAACGCATCATCAACAGCGGTCTCGGCAACAGCAACCAAATCATCCCCCTTCCTTCCACCATGGCCACGGCTTCCATCGACCTCGGCGGCGCCGAAATCGTCTCCTACGCCGCAGACCACAAGGTCGCCCTGGTGATCACCGGTGGCGATCAGCTGGCCGTGGTGAACCTCTCCAACCCCAGCTCCCCGAAGCTGGTGAAGAGCTACAGCCTCGATGGCGATGCCCAGAGCGTCACCGTGCATGGTGACCTGGCTGCCGTGGCGATCGCCGGCAAGGAGTCGCAGGAAGATGCAGGCCTGGTGGTCTTCTACAAGCTCAGCGGCAGCGGCTCAAGCACCAAGATCCGCAACATCGGCAATGTGGTGGTGGGCACCCTGCCCGACTCCCTCAGCTTCAACGCCGACGGCACCAAGATCGTTGTGGCGAATGAGGCTGAGCCCAACCAATGGTTTGAAACTGAAGACAGCATCGATCGCCCCGGCACGATCAGCGTGATCGATGTAAACCGGAGCAACCCCGGCAACTCGGTGGTCACCAACCTCGGCTTCGATGCCGCACAAACCGCCTACCTCAAGGCCCGTGAGGTGCGCATCAGCACCGGCGATGCCTCCACCGACATCGAGCCTGAATACGTCACGATCAGCGGTGATACCGCCTACGTGAGCCTGCAGGAAAACAATGCGCTCGCCGTGGTGAACATCGCCGGCGACGATCCTTCGGCTTACAGCATCAGCGACATCCGCAGCCTTGGCATCAAGGACTGGGATCGTGGCCTGGCCAGCGCCAAGGACGTGAGCTTTTCGATCGATTTCGCTCCCGGCACCAATGTGATTGCCGACAGCAACTACCCGAGCGACAAGATCGTGGCTGGCGGCCTCTCCGGCCTCTGGTACGACGAGAGCACAAAGCTCTACTACACAATCAGTGACCGCGGTCCCCAGGCCCAGGACGTGCCCGTTAAGGACGGCATCCCCAAGGCTTACCAGGGCGAGAAGGTGTTCAACGCCCCCGAGTTCTCCCCCACCGTTTACACACTGTCTGGCGATGCCAACGGCGTGACCGCCACCGGTCAGATCGCTCTACAGGTCCCTTACCTCGACGGCAGCACCGTCAAGTGGCGCAATCTCACCGGCATCGGCCAGCTGTTCACGGTCGATTCCACCAGCGGTGCCGAGTCGGTGAGCGGTCCCGATGACGCCGGCTTCAAGCCCGATGGCAACGGCGGCTACACCCCGATCGCCGCAGACGCCTTCGGCATGGACACCGAATCCATCATCCGACTCACCGTTCCCGGCCTCAACGGTGGCAATCCGGTGTTCGCCATCTCCGATGAGTACCGCCCCCAGATCGGCATCTTCGATGCCAGCAGCGGCAAGCTGGTGCACCGCATCGTGCCTTCCGACACCGACTACTCCTCGGTGAGCTACGACACAGGACGAGGTGATGTCAGCAGCTACACCCTCAAGACCCTGCCGTCGGTCTATTCAGATCGCCGCGCCAACCGTGGTTTTGAAGGCCTGGCTTACAACAGCAAGGACGGCCTGCTCTACGCCTTCATTCAGAGTCCGATGCGTCCCTCTGGATACGACAAGGATTCACTGCTGCGCCGCATCGTCGCCGTTGACCCCACCACCGGCGAAGCCAAGAAGGAGTTCCTCTACATCCAGGCTGGTGCCTCCAACCAAGACAAGATCGGCGATGCCGTCTACGACGCCGAGCGCGACACCTTCTATGTGCTCGATCGCGACAGCGGCACCAGCATCGATTCCAACAAATCGATCCTCGAATTCGATCTGGCCAACGCCACCAACGTGCTGGGCTTCGACTGGAGCGCCAAGCTCGGTGTGAGCCAGCCCGAACAGCTCGACGCTGTGAGCCTCTCGACCAAGTTGGCCGCTGCCGGCATCGCCCAGGTGCAGCAGACCGATCTGTTCAACCTTCCTTCGATCGGTGCCTCCGCCAAATTCGACAAGCCCGAGGGCCTGGCGATTGGCCCTGATGGTGACCTGGTGGTTGGCTACGACAACGATTTCCTCTCTGCCAGCGGCCGCCCCGACAACCAGCTGAGCTTCATCAGCTTCCAGCAGCTGGCTGTGGACACCTCCGACAAAGACGGTGGCTTCCTCCCTGGAGACCGCAGCTTCTACGGCGTGCGCATGGCCGACACCATTGCAAGCTTCAGCACCGAGGGCAAGACCTATGTCGTGTCCGCTAACGAAGGCGACGGCCGCGTCCGCCCGGATGATGTGAACTTCGAAGCTCCCGCCGACGGCATCTACTCCGTGGGCACCAACAAAGCCAAGGGCGCCATCGAGAGCTTCGCCGATCCGCTCACCGGCGAAACCCTCTACGTGTATGCGGGCGCCGGCATCGGCACCAGCCTCGACTTCGAAGCCGAAGAAGGCGATGAATTCTTCATCACCAAGAAATACGGCGCAGGCGCTGACGACGAGTTCTACAGCGATGAAAAGCGTGCCGGCAAGCTCAAGCAGCCCAGCGCCAACACGATCGTGGCTGCCAAAGGTGAAGGTCGCCTGAAAACAATCGTCGACCTCAACACCGACAAGCGCCTCTATGGCTTTGGTGGTCGCTCCTTCACGATCTACGACGGCAAAGGCAACGTGGTGTTTGATTCCGGCAATGAGCTGGAGCAGAAAGCCTTCGAGCTCGGCATCCTCAACGACAGTCGCTCCGACGACAAGGGCACCGAGCCTGAGGGTGTGACCACCGCTGTCATCAACGGCCGCACCTATGTGTTTGTCGGCCTCGAGCGCGGCACAAGCTCCGCGATCCTTCAGTACGACGTCACCGATCCCTACAACGCCTACTACGTGAATGCGCTCGTCAACGAGAACAGCATCTCTCCTGAGGGCCTGGAGTATGTGAGCACCGGCAGCAATGGCGGCGGCTTCCTGATGGCGGCCAACGAAGTGAGCGGCACCCTCGACATCTTCGAGTTCGCTAACAAGACCTATGCGGACGCCAGCGATCCTTCACCGATCAGCAGCTTCGATGCCAGCATTTTCGGCAACGCTGTGGCCGACACGATCACCGGCACCAACGGCGCTGACTTCATCAGTGGCCTCGCGGGCAACGATGTGATCAACGGTGGTGACGGCAGCGATGACATCAACGGCAATGCCGGCGATGACACTTTGACCGGTGGTGGCGGTGCTGATGTGTTCCGCCTGAGCAAGGGCAGCGACACGATCACTGACTTCAACATCGCGGCTGGTGACCGGGTGGCGATCGTGAGCGGTCAGACCTACAGCCTCAACCAGAGTGGCAGCGACCTGCAGATCATTCGCGAAGGCTTCGGCACGACCACCCTCAAGAACATCAGCAGCGCCGACTTCGGCGACAACCAGATCGTGTTCATCTGATCTTCAACAAATTCACCAGTGCAAGCGGTCCCATTTGGGACCGCTTTTTTGTATCCACGGCGACAGCAAAACAGCCAACTGGGCCACATCAGCTAATAGGAACCGTGAACAGGATGGGATGGTTTTATTTTTTGACCATGGCCCCGTACATCGGTACAACCACTGCACGCATCCCCCAGGGCGGCACTGCCACGGAAGCCAGCCAACTCCTGGACGGGCAAGACGGCAATATTCTTTATCCCTACGGCCACTACAAGGCAATCGCCACCGTCGGCGAAGTCGATTCCAAAACCGGCAAGCCCCTGACCGGCTATCCCGACGGCATCGCCGGCTGGCTGAAGGACAACAACACCGTTCGGGTTGCCTACCAGTCGGAGTCGTACGCAACCATGTCCAACGAGACCTATGGCTGGGTCATGGACAGCGGTGCCACCTTCACCGGCTCCCACATCCACACAATCGATTACGACCGCAGCAAGTTCGCCGACTTCCTGAACAACAACGATGCCGCCGCTTCCATGGTGAAGGGCAGCGGCCATCTCTTCGACACCGTCTACAACGTGTTCGGTGAAGTGGTGGACGGCAAGAACACCGACAGCTCGGATCTCAGCGCCAAGTGGGGCAATCAGACCAAGGCCGACGGCACGGTGATTCCCTTCAAGGCCGGCCAAGAACTCACCCAAGGAGACTGGTTCTTCCACTCCTTCTGCGCAGCCTGGTACGAGCAAGCCAACAAGTGGGGCAGCGGGATCGGCTTTGAAGACGACGTATGGCTGATGGCCGAGGAGTGGAACATCGGTAGATCCATGTTTGACAACGGTGAAACCGACTCCAACGCCACCATGGGCCTGGCCTCGATGGTGGTGGATATCGCTAACCAAACCGCCTACACCGCACCGGTGCTGGGTCAGACCGGCTACGAAAAATTCGTGCCCCTGAACCCCGGCAGCAAGGACTACACGCTGATCTCCCTCTCTGGTTACAACCACAACCAGGAGCCGGTCCCCAACCGCGTGTATGTGGGCATCAAGGACAAGCTGGCCGATGGTTCGGCGATCGACTACGCCACCGCCTCCGAGCGTGACAAGTTCCTGGCCCGTAACGGTCTGCTCTACGGCCGCATCTACGGCATGGCCATCGATGGCAGCACCGCCAGTGCTCTGGGCGTGACACCCGACAAGGACGGCAACGGCGTCTATGACGACAAGGTCATGGACGACTATCTCAAGAATGCCTCAGCCCCCGACAGCTTCAGTGGTCGCTTTTATCCCACCAGCTACCGCTGGGATGGCTTCGACAGCCCCGAGGCGGTGCAAGACACAGAGATGATGCTCTGGGAGAAAGCCGCCGAGCAGCCCAGCGGTTACACCTTCTTCAATGGTGACTCCAAGCTGGAGCACGCTGCTGCCGACCCCGACACGAGCAAGACCCGCTTCATCCAGAACATGACCGACGAGGGCGGTTTGCTGGCCTTCGACCTCAGCAAGATCCAGAGCGAACTGGCCGCCGCCGCCGGCAAACTGCCCGACTACCTCTCGGTGGATGTGACCCGCCTGGTGGCTGCTGTGGATGGGGCCCTCACCCTCGAAACCGGTGGGCTGGGCCAAGCCCACACTGGCCCCCTCAATGCCGATGGCAGCAAGACCGCTGCCACTCACATCGAGGGCAAGGCTGCCAAAACCGTGGCTCCTGATGGTCTGCAATGGATCAAGACGGCCGACGGTGACTACCTGATCGTGGACGAAGATTCCGGCAACGATTACGGCGAGCGCCGCTTCGTGCTGCCAATCGACTCCGAAACCCTCAAGCTCAAGGAAGACGGTGTTGGCTTCCTGCTGAGCCTTGGTGGCGGCAGCCTCCACCCCCGCGCCAAAGCTGGCGTGGCCTCCCTGCCCGGTGCCTTCTCTAGGGCCACCAGCTCGGAGCACTCCGGCGTTTGGAACGTGACCGGTTTGGTCGCCACCAAGGCCGACGGCAGCTTCTATTCCATGGACGAGCTCAAGGGTACCGGTGAGCAGGAAGTGATCGGCAAACTCGGTCTGGCCGCCCAGACCCTGATCGGTGTGATCCAGCACTCCGGTGAATCGGGTGGCGATGTGGCCGCTGGACTGGCTGATTACGGCGGCCAGATCAACATGTTCAACTTCAACATCCCCGACAAAGTCACCCGCGAGTACCGAATCAACTCCTCACCGATCAGCGGCTTTGATTCCGTGATCAACCGCGCCCACAGCGATGACACCGTCACCGGCACCAGCGGCAAGGATCTGATCACCGGCATGGGTGGCAACGATGTGATCGATGGTGGCGACGGCAGCGATGACATCAACGGAAACGGAGGCAACGACACCCTCACCGGCGGCAAGGGTGCCGACTTCTTCCGCCTCAGCAAGGGCACCGATGTGATCACCGACTTCTCCGCTAAGGGAGGCGACAAACTCGGCATCGTGAGCGGTCAGGCGTTCAGCCTCAAGCAGATCGGCAACGATCTGGCGATCATCCGTGAGGGCTATGGCACCACCACCCTCACCGGTGTGAATGCCGACGACTTCAACCCCTCCAGCTCCATCGTGCGCATCTGATCTCGGTCGGATTCGTATCACCATGGGTCCGGCTCTTAGGAGTCGGACCTTTTTGATGAGCGATCGCCTTGTCGACCGACCTTGATGCCCTGATCGCGCGGGCCAATCCCCTGCTGCCAGCCCTGCTGCAACGGCTGGGCACAAGCGGCCGCGCCCTCGGACCAGCCCTGCTCCAGGCCCTCCTCAATCCCCGCCATCCCTGGAGGCATGGAGCCCGACACCTGAGCGGTGGCGGGCTCCTACGCACGCGGCGGCGACTGCTGCGCTGGAGCCTGATCGGCCTGAGCTCGGAGGAGGCGCGCCAGTTAGCCAGCACCACCGGCAATAACGAATTGCCCCTGCCCGAGAGCCTGCAGGGTCTACCACTGCAGGCAAGGCCGCAGGACCGCCGCAACTGGCAATGGCATGCCTGGCTGCAACAGCTTCCCTGGTCGCCGACATGGAGCACACCTGACCAACGCAACCTGCTGCTCAACCTCCAGCCGTTGCCGCTGCTGCCGGGGGCCGGTGAAGTGTTGCAATGGCGCCGCCGCCATGTCGCCGTACTTGATCCCGACCCCGAGCGGGTCGCAGTGCTGCGGGCCCTGGGGGTGAACGCCTATCGCCTCCGACCAGCGACCACGGCCCGCAACCCCTGGTTGCAGGGAGACCAGCTCACGGTTGAGGCAGCGCTGCTGCTGGGGCTGCCGGATCCTGCCGCCCTCGATCCAGCAAGGCTGCTGGTGCTCGGAAGCGCCGGTGAGGCCTGGGAGCAGAGGATCCCCAGCGACCTCCACACCCTGCCCCGCTTCGATCAGCTACTCCTCGAAAGCGAAGCTGAGGCAAAAGCACTGGCCGCCTGGTTGAACCGCTGCCAGCAGCTGGGGCATCAGCTCGTGCGTCTAGAACCAACGCGCGCCGAACAGACCGGTCGAGGGTTCAGCGCCCTGGAACATCCCAGCGCAGAAGCCGCCTCCAGGAACTGGTTGCCAGCCCAGGCCTTCCAGGCCCCGCTGCATCCCGCCAGCCTGCACAGTGAGCTGACCTGGCGCCGCGCCGGCGGCCCGCCCCCGGGACCCATCCACACCCCGACGCCCGCTCGCGATCTGATCTGGAGCTGGGGTGATGGCAACGAGAGCAGCGGCGCAAACGCGGAGCTGGCGATCACGATCAGCCTGCACAACTACGCCGGCCGGATCCGCACAGCCCTGGAATCGGTCGCCCAGCAGCGACTCGAGACCCTGGAGCTCATCGTGGTCGATGACGCCTCCAGCGACGACGGTGTCCAGGTGGTGCAGCAGTGGCTGGATCAGCACGGCCAGCAATTCCAACGCGCCTTGCTGCTTCGTCACACCAACAACAGCGGTCTAGCCGCGGCCCGCAACAGCGGCTTCGCCGCCGCCCGCGCCCCCTGGGTGTTCGTGCTCGATGCCGACAACCGGCTGTTGCCCGACGCTGCCGCAGCCTGCCTGCAGGTGGCCCGCCAAGCACCCGAACGCACGGCCATGGTGCATCCGTTGGTGGCGGTGGATCAGGAGGATGGCGTTGTCAGCCATGGAGCGCTGCTCGGGGGCATCAGCTGGCAGGCCCAGCAGTTCCAGCGTTTCAACCAGGTGGATGCCATGGCGCTGATCCGCCGCAGCGCTTGGGAGGCCGTGGGCGGCTTCGAGCACATCCCTGGTGGCTGGGAGGACTACGACTTCTGGTGCAAGCTGATCGCTGCCGGTTACAGCGGTGTGCTCTGCCCGCGACGACTGGCTGTTTACACCAGCCATGGTGAGTCCATGATGGCCACCCGCACCTTGCAGCAACTACGCTCGATCAGCCGCATCCTGCAGGCGCGGCATCCCTGGTTACAGCTGGCCCATGGACAGGGTCTGGCGGAGGGCTGGGGCGGGATGCCATGAAACAGCTGCTGCGCTGGGGATACCGCCGACTGCCCCTGCCCGCTGGCAGCAAACAGGCACTGCGGCGCCAGCTGTTGCTCCTGCCGACCGTCTGGCGGGGACGAAGGGTCGCGACACCGTCCGCGACACCGTCCGCAAAACCGTCAGCAAAACCGTGGCGACCGGCCATTGCTGCAGGCCAGGACGGCCTGGACGCCGCCATTGCCTCCCTGCACTTCAGCACCACAAGCGCAGCGGCGCCTGAGATCAGTGTGATCGTGCCCTGCTACGACCAGCTCCGCACCACGGTTGCCTGTCTGCTCAGCCTCCAGGCCCACCCGCCGAGCCGCAGCTGGGAACTACTCCTGCTTGACGATGCCTCCCCCAACGACGACTACGGCCTGCTGGCTTCCGTTCCCGGATTACGCCTGATCCGGCAGAGCCAAAACCTTGGGTTTCTCGACAGCTGCAACACAGCCGCCGCCCAGGCCCGTGGCCGCCACCTGCTGCTGCTCAACAACGACACGATCGTGCAGGCAGGCAGCCTCGATGCCCTCAGGGACACCTTCGAGCAGCAACGGCGTGCCGGTCTGGTCGGTGCCCGCCTCATTGACGCAGAGGGGCTGCTGCAGGAGGCCGGTGGTCTGGTCTGGCGAGACGGCTCCGCCTGCAACGTGGGCCGTTTCCAGGATCCCAGCCGCCCGGAGTTCAACCACCTGCGCCGGGTCGACTACTGCTCAGGGGCGGCGATCATGCTGCCCACCGATCTCTTCCGGCAGCTGGGGGGGTTTGATCCCGCCTACCGGCCCGCCTACTACGAAGACACCGACCTGGCGATGCGGGTGCGGGCCGCGGGCCGAGAGGTGCTTTACCAACCCGCTGCAGTGGTGGTGCATCACGAAGGCGTGAGCCATGGCACCGACCCCAGGCAGGGGCTCAAGCGTCATCAGGTTCTCAATCAGAAGCGCTTCAGAGAGCGTTGGGCCGACGCCCTCCAACAGCACGCTCCGCCAGAGCAGCAATCAAGCCTGGAAGTTCGGCGCGAACTCAACCGCGGTTTTGCCTACAGGGCCCTGCTGATCGACCAGACCATTCCCAGCCCCGACCGCGATGCCGGCTCCGTCTGCCTGCTCAATCTGATGCTGCTGTTGCGGGACCTCAACGTGCAGCCCAGCCTGCTCGCTGCCGCGGAACCGGCGCCGGCGGCCGGCACCGCCCTCTGCGAGCGGCTCGGGATTGAATGTCTGCATGCCCCCCACATCCGCAGCATCCACAGCCATCTGCGCCGCCATGGGTCTGACTACGACCTGGTGCTTGTGTTCCGGCCTGAGCTGGCCCAGGTGCACCTGGAGGCCGCCCGTCGTCATTGCCCCCAGGCACGGCTGATCTATTACCCCCATGATCTGCATTACCTGCGCTGGGGCAGGGAGGCCGCCCTGCGCAACGATCAGGCCCTCGCCCGCCGCGCCGAGCGCAGCCGTCACCAGGAGTGGGCCAACAGCCGGCAGGCCGACAGCACAATCGTGCTCAGTCGCCAGGAACAGGAGGCCCTGCAACGGGCCCTGCCGCAGCAGCGCATCGACCGGCTACCGCTGATGCTCAGCCGCTCGGACAACGCCGCTCTCCAGCCCCGCTTCGGGGGACAGCATCTGGTGTTTGTCGGCAATTTCCGTCACGGACCCAATGCCGATGCCGTGCTCTGGTTCGCCGAGGCGGTGCTGCCCCTGCTGCTGCCAAACCTCCCGGATCTGACCCTGCATGTGGTGGGACAGGAGCCACCGGAGGCGATCCGCCGCCTCCAGGGCCCATGCCTCCAGGTGCATGGCTTCGTGGAGGATCTCGAAGGCCTGCTGGCACGCATGCAGGTGGCCGTTCTGCCCCTGCGCTACGGCGCTGGCATGAAAGGCAAGCTGGGCACAGCCCTGCGGCAGGGGCTACCGGTGGTGAGCACCAGCATCGGCTGCGAAGGGCTCCCTGCCCAAGAGAACCCACCACTGCTGGTGGCCGACAGCGCTGAGGCCTTCGCTGCAGCCGTCATGCAGCTGCTCAACGATCAGAGCACCTGGGAGCGTTTCAGCACCCTTGGCGCCGCCTTTGCTGCACGGGAATGGGGGCCGGAGGCCTCCCGCCAACGGCTGGCCTCGATCCTCAGCGGGCTGGGTCTGGAACGGAGCCATCTCGATGCCTGGCCGAGCCCCGATCTGCGCCTCTATCCCTTTTGAAGCTGGATGTTCAAATCCACTTCAAACCCCATTTGCGGAAGTAAGTGAAGGCACTCACCAGATTCACCCAGGTGAGCCAGAGGCTGTGATGGCTACCGCGGCCCCAGGCATGCACCACATTCACCAAGGGCAAGTGCACGCAGCGACCATGGCTGCGCAGGCGACGGGTGAGATCCGCATCCTCTAAGTAGAGAAAAAAGCGCTCATCGAAACCGCCCACGGCGCGGAAGGCGTCCAGGCGCATGACCATGCAACAGCCACTGAGATAAGGCGCCTCGAACACCTGCTCGTAGTTGAGATCCGCCATCACATAGCGAGCGTCATAGCGACGCAGCCAGGCGGGCTTGATCCGATCGGGCAGGAATCGACGACTGAACAGCGCCAACAACGTGGGGTCTCGTTTGGCCAATTGCTGCAGGCTGCGCTGCGGGTCGCGGCTGCGGATCCCCGGCACCGCCAGCACCACATCGGGATGCTCCTGCATCCAGGTCAGCATCGTTTCGAAGCTGCCTGACTCCCATTGCAGATCGGTGTTCAGCGCCGCCACGAGGGGCAGGCGATCCCCCAGCCGTTGAATCGCTTTGTTCAGGGCTCGGCCGTAACCGAGATTGCTGGAGTTGCGAATCACCAGATCCGCTCCCTCACTCAGAGCCTCCGCCGCCGTGTCACGGCGCCAGGCGTTGATCACCAAGGCATAACCGATGCGGGAATCCAGGCAGCGCAGGCACTGCTGCAAACGCTCCACTTCCGTGGCCGTGGCCTGATAAGCCACCACCACCAGCATCAGCTCACGACTCGGGATCACAACTACTGAAGCCCGGTTCGCTCCTGGGGATTCTGAAGAATCAATGGCCCTTTGACTTAAAGAACGGCCTAAGAGATCGACGCGGACATCGGTGAGGCGGAGCCGCTGGATCCAACCAATAGGCGGGATAACCAAGGGCGCGCAGCAGCCGCACCCGGGACGGATCCGGGTCCCAGATCAGCTCCGCCTGCGCCAGTTGTTGCTGCCACTGCTGCGCCGCTGCTGGAGCGGGCACGGAAAAGTTCAGGGCTATCCGCCGCGTTGATGCCTCAGGGCAAACGCTGAGCGGCAACCGTCTGAGCCAGCGTCCAAGGCGCGGTTTCCAGCGGGAACGCCCTAGCACCTGCACATGCAAACAATTGCCCACAGGCAAGGGCGGATGGCGGCGGGGGGCTGGCCAGCTGTGATGACGGTCGCACCAGTCTCGCCAACCATGGGGATCGGCCAGATCGCCAGCAGCAAGCTCTGGATCCTGCTGCTCCAGCGACGGAATCCTTGCCCCAGGCCAGGCCTCCAGCGACCGCGCCCCTGCCTGCAAACGGCGATACCCCACCTCAACCGGTTCATCCAGAGCCCTGACTTGGAGCGGCGTGCGTCCACTGCGCTGCAGGCGTGGATCGATCAGCGCCAGGGCCTGCAAGCGTTGCTCCTCCCTTGGCTGAAGGTCGGGTAGAGCCGTCAGCAGGCGCTCCAGCTGCTGCTCCGGAGAGCTGAACCAAGCGCTGTAATCAACGAGCGTCAGAGCCTGGCCTGGCGGCAGTGCCGCCAGCACCTCCTGGTTGTGCAACCACCAAAGCCGCTGGGCGCGCAACGCATCCATCCCCGTCGCCACCCGATCGCGACGCATGAGTGACGTGACCACCTCCGCCGGATCTCGGATCGACAGCACCAGGTGCAGAGGCAGCTCCAGGGCCTCAGCCAACCCAAGCCAGAGAGGCAGCAGCCGTGAGCTCCGTGGATCCTTGATCAGCCATGGGCCCTGCTGGCGCGCCTGTTCCGCACTGAGCAAATGCTGCAACTGCGCGGCTGCCGCTCGTGTTGCTGGATGGTCGAGCCAGCCCTCCGGCAAGGGACGCAATCCCTCCGCCGCGGGCCACCAGCGCTCCAGATCCACCAGCAACTGCTCCTGCAGATCCACCACCTCCCGCCACTCGAAATACCCCGAGGGGTTGTGGGCATCTGCGGCGATCAAGGTGCCGGGCAGCGCCACCCCCAACCGCTGCAGGAGACCCGCCAACAGGGAGGTGCCGCTGCGATGCATCCCCAGCAACAAGATCAAGGGTGGCTGCACGCGACCCATCGCAAGCAAGACCGATTGTGCTGAGTATTGTTCGCCCAGATCCGACTCTGGCGTGCTTAACCCAACCCTTCCCGATCTGCAGCTACTGATCGGTGGTGCGGGGCTCGATCTCCTCCGCGAGCACAACCTGCTCGAAGCCCTGATCGAACGGATGCTGGTTAGCGAACTGATCCGAGACATCCAGCCGGACCCTGAAGCGCTGGCGGCTGCAACAGAGGCCTACGCCCGTCAGCAGGGGATCACCGCCGACGCCGTGCCCAGCGACGTGATCGAACGACCACTGCGCATGAGTCGTCTCGCCCGCGAACAGTTCGGCGCCAAAGCCGAAGCCCGTTTCCTCGTGGAAAAAAACCGGTTGGACCGTGTGGTTTACAGCCTTCTTCGGCTGAACAGCCGCTCCCAGGCTCAGGAGCTCTACCTGCGCATCGCCCATGGAGAAGCCGATTTCCGCGAGTTGGCAGCACGCTTCTCTCAAGGCACAGAGCGCAACACCAACGGCGTCGTGGGGCCGGTGCCCCTGAATCAATCCCATCCAGCGCTCTCGGAGAAATTGCGAGCCGCCAAGCCAGGTACCCTGCTCGAACCCTTCAGCGTGGACCGCTGGTGGGTGGTTGCCCGGCTCGAACGCTTCGCACCAGCCACGTTCGATGAACGGATGGCCGATCAAATGAGCATGGAATTGCTTCAGGAGTGGGTGAAGCAGGAAACCTCCCGTACATTGGGCGCGCTTGAGGCCAACAGCGGCGGTTCTTCTGCGTCATGACCCAGACACCCGTTGGCCAGCTGATCCGGCAGGAAGCGATCCGCTGCCTGAGCAAAGCCGCCCAGGAGCGTGTGCTGCAACAGGCCCAACTGCTCTCGTTTGAGCTTGGTCAGCAACTGGTGGAACCCGGCGTCATTCCGGGGCGGGTGCTGATCCTGATCCAGGGCCGCGCACGACTCGTCGGCCAGGATCAAGGTCGCCTTCTGTCCCTCGGCAAGTTTGAGCCCGGTGCTGTGCTGGGTGCTGCGAGCCTGATGAATGGTCGGGGTGTCGAAAACCTGATCGCCAGTGATTCACTCACCGCGGCAGCGATCAGCGATGAACTCTGGGCCGAGCTCTATCAAGAGGAAGACAGCTTCCGCCGCTGGTGTGATACCCAGCTCTGGGCCTCGGAAACCACCGCTCTGATTCAGGATCTGCAGGAGCGCAACGCCCGGGCCGACCACACCTCCCTGCAACTGCTCCAAGAGGCCCTGCGGGAAGCCCGAAGGGTGCCTCTCGATGCAGCAGCAATCCAAGAGGCAGAAACATCGAACCGCCAGGTGTTTCTGACCTCCGCCTGGGCCGGTTGCACCCCAGGTGAACGCCTGAATCCATCGGCACTGCCGCCGGCCAGTCAACCGTTCCCCGCACGCCTCATCAGCTTGCCAACGGCTCTTGTTGAGCAGATCACCAGCAGCGAACCGCAGGGCGCCGAAGCAACAGCCAGCAGCGTCGAGCTCACTGCCACGACGACAGAAGCGGCAGACAGTGCACGGGTCCCCACTCCCGCTGGTCCAGCACCGGTCAGCCGCTTCAGTCCCGATGCCGACCTGCTCGATCAGTTGCGCCTGATCCGCGCCGAAGGCGTGCTCCAGGAAACCCTGGCCTGCTTCCAGATGTTGGCGCAACTCATGAAGCTGCCCTTCCGCCGCGATGCGATCGAAAAGGTGCTGCGGGAGATGACGCGCCGCGGGCAGGAACCAAATCTGCGGCTCTGCGGCCAGATCGCCGCAGGCCTTGGCTTGCATGTGTCCGGTGCCCGGGTTGCCGCCGCCATGGGGACCCGCCTGCAGACTCCCACCCTGGTGCCCTGGGGAGACAGCTTCGCCCTGGTGGCACGCAGCAACCAAAGCGGCCTCGTCCTCGCCTCCCCCCGGGACGGCATCGTTGAACTGGCTCCCGAGCAACTGGACGACGCCTTCCCCGAGGGCCTCGATGTGCTGCTGCTGGAGCGCTCCAACGCCACCCTCAACCAGAGCTTCGGACCTTCCTGGTTCTGGCCGGCCCTGCGCCGCTACCGCGGCGTGCTCGTGCAGGTGCTGATCGCCAGCTTCGTGGTGCAACTCTTTGCCCTGGCCAACCCCCTGCTGATCCAGGTGATCATCGACAAGGTGATCAGCCAGCGCAGCCTCGACACCCTCCAGGTGCTGGGGATTGCCCTCGTGGCCGTGACCTTGCTGGAGGGAGTGCTCGGCAGCCTCAAGACCTTCCTGTTCTCGGAAACGACCAACCGCATCGATCAACGCCTCGGCGCCGAAGTGATCGATCACCTGCTCCGTTTACCCCTCGGCTACTTCGACAAACGCCCCGTCGGTGAACTGGGCTCCCGGATCAGCGAGCTCGAAAAGATCCGCAACTTCCTGACCGGTCAGGCACTCACCACGCTTCTCGATGCCGCCTTCTCGGTGATCTACATCGTGGTGATGGTTGTCTACAGCTGGCTGCTCACCCTGATTGCCCTGGCGGTGCTGCCGATTCAGATCGCTCTCACCCTGATCGGCGCGCCTTTATTCCGCCGTCAGTACCGCCAAGCCGCAGAGGCCAACGCCAAGACCCAGAGCCATCTTGTGGAAGTGCTCACCGGCATTCAGACCGTGAAGAGCCAAAACGTGGAGATGGTGAGTCGCTTCTCCTGGCAGGAGCTGTATGCCACCTACATCAACCGCTCGTTCGAGAAAACGATCAGCGGCACCGTCCTCAACCAGACCTCCCAGGTGCTGCAAAAGCTCTCGCAGCTGCTGGTGCTCTGGGTCGGCGCCACCCTGGTGCTGAGCGGAGAACTCACCCTCGGCCAGCTGATCGCCTTCCGGATCATCTCCGGCTACGTGACCCAGCCGCTGTTGCGCCTATCCAGCATCTGGCAAAGCATCCAGGAGCTCAAGGTGAGCTTCGAACGTCTCGCCGATGTGATCGACACCCCCCAGGAATCCGACGCACTCGACAAGGCCAAGGTGCCCCTGCCTCCGATCGAGGGGGACGTGAGCTTCGAAAACCTCAGCTTCCGTTTCCGTCCCGACATGGATCCGGTGCTCAAAGACGTGAACCTGCACGTGAAGGCGGGCACCTTTGTGGGCATCGTCGGCCAGAGCGGCAGCGGCAAGAGCACCCTGATGAAATTGCTGCCCCGCCTGTACGCCCCCGAGGAGGGTCGGATCCTGATCGATGGCTACGACATCGACAAGGTGGAGCTGTACTCCCTGCGCCGCCAAATCGGCATCGTGCCCCAGGACCCCCTGCTGTTCTCTGGCTCGATCAGCGACAACATTGCGCTCACCCAGCCCGATGCCGGCAGCGACGAAATCGTGATGGCCGCAAAGCTGGCCGATGCACACGACTTCATCATGGGTCTGCCCAATGGCTACAGCACCCCCGTGGGTGAACGCGGAGCCTCCCTCAGCGGCGGACAGCGGCAACGGATCGCCATCGCCCGCACCCTGCTGAGCAACCCCAAGCTACTGGTGATGGATGAAGCCACCAGCGCCCTCGACTACGAAACCGAGCGAAGGGTCTGCGACAACCTCGTCGGAGCTCTGCAGGACTGCACCGTTTTCTTCATCACCCACCGCCTCGCCACCGTGCGCCGGGCTGACCTGATCGTGGTCATGCACCTGGGCGTGGTGGCCGAGGTGGGCAGTCACGACGAACTGATGGAACGTCGGGGTCGTTACTACGCGCTGTATCGCCAGCAGGAGGCCGGTTGAGATGAGTCCGTTCCAATCCAATAACCCGATCGGTGGTTTGATCCGCAAGGCTCAGGATCAGCTCGAGCGTCGTGCCGGTTCCCTCACCCACAACGAATCGGTGCTTCAGCAGGACCGCATCTGGCTGCGCTCCGTCACCTGGGGGTTGGTCGGCACCACGTTGATCGGCATCGGCTGGCTGGCGATCGCCCGCACCGAAGAGGTGGTGGTAGCCCAGGGCAAACTCGAGCCTGTCGGCAACGTCAAAGACCTTCAGATCCCGTCCGGAGGTGTGGTCAAGGCAATCCTGGTGAAGGGTGGCGAACGAGTGAAGAAAGGCCAGGTGCTGATCGAGCTCGATCAGAAGAGCAGCAGCCAAGAACTGAAGTCGCTCCAGGAATCCCAGCGCCTCAAGCAGCAGCAGCTCTCCCAGAAGCAACAGCAACTGCTGCTCAAGCAACAGGAGAAGGCACGGAGCAACGAGATCAACCGTGAGCAGATCAGCAGCCTCCAGGCCCGTCTTGCCCTCGAAGACAAGATCCTGAGTCGTCTCTCCAAACTGGCCAAAGAAGGCGCCTCCTCAGAACTGCAGTACCTGCAGCAACAAAACAAGGTGGAGGAACTGCGCGGCAGCGTTAACAAGGAGATTGTTGAAGGCCGGCGCCAACAAAGCGTGCTTGACCAGCAGATCGAACAGATCAATGCCGAAACCGCTGGCCTGCGCAGCGACCTGGCCCAGCTGCGCTCCCAGATCACCCAGGCGGAGGTGACCCTTGGCTACCAGTCCCTGCGGGCCCCGGTCGATGGAGTGGTGTTCGATCTCAAACTCACCACGCCAGGCTTTGTGGCCCAAACTGGCGAACCAGCCCTGAAGGTGGTGCCGTTCAACACCCTCGAGGCCGATGTGGAAATCCCCAGCAGCAAGATCGGTTTCGTGCGCAAGGGCCAACCAGCCGAGATCAGCATTGATTCCTTCCCTGCCACCGATTTCGGCGTGCTGGAAGGCAGTGTGGCGTCGGTGGGATCGGACGCCCTCGCCCCCGACGCCCAGAAGGGCCGCCAGGAGTACCGCTTCCCGGCCACGATCAAGCTCGACAGCCAGCAACTCAAGCTGAAGAACGGCACCAGCCTGCCCTTGCAGGTGGGCATGTCGCTCACCGCCAATATCAAGCTGCGTAGCGTCAGCTATCTGCAGCTGCTGCTCAACACCTTCCGCAGCAAGACCGACTCACTGCGGAAGATCTGAGTCTTGATCGGCCCTCAGGCCGCCGCCGAACGGCGGCGGCGGGTGCGACCGGCCGGCATCTCCTGATCCGGCTCTGGCTTGGTCGCCACCGCCTTGGTCGCAACAGCAGCCTTGCTGGCAACAGCCTGAGTAGTGACAGCCTTCTCGGCAGTGGATGCCGGAGTCGACTCCGCTGGAGCTGACTGGCCCGCAGCTGCAGGAGCCGGTACCGCCTTGACGGGGGCAGGAGCGCGGTCGCGGTCGCGACGCCCTTGGCCGTGATGGCCACCACCACCGTGACCGCCACGGCCGCCGCGGCCCCGTGGTGCCGGACGATCATCAGGCTCGGCATCGGCGCGGCCCTTGTACACCGGTGTGCCACCGGGAGCGGGCTGCACCAAGCAAAGAATCAAAGGCTCCACCTGCAACTCGCGGCGCATACGCCGGCCCAGGCCCACCTCAACCTCGCGCTGCACACCCATCCAATCCACTTCAGGGGCCTTGCCGCCGGTGTTGCGAGTGAGCTGCTTCCAGCGGTTCTCCAGAACCCAGCTGATTTCCCGCTCGGTCCAGAGCGACATCTTGCGGGCATCCGCGGTGGTCACCACACCACGCAGATTCACCCGAGGGGGAGCGACCATGGCCCCATCGGTGCTGATCGCCGCCAGGATCGTCACGATGCCGTCTTCCGCGAGCTGCTGTCGCTCCTTCAGCACACGAGCATCAACAATGCCGTTGCGCGACTGATCGAGCAGCTCAATACCGGCCTTGACCGGATCACCCTTGCGGATCGACTCAGCCGTGAGTTCGACCACATCACCGTTCTCAATGATCAAGGTGTTGTCTTCCGGCACACCCATGGAGTGACCGGTCTTGGCGTGGCAGACGAGCATGCGGTGCTCACCGTGCACCGGCACGAAGAACTTGGGCCTGGTGAGCGCCAGCATCAACTTCTGGTCTTCCTGGAAGCCATGGCCCGACACGTGAATGCCCTCGCCCTTGCCGTAGACCACCTTCGCCCCAAGCATCATCAGGCGGTCGATCGTGTTGACCACGGAGATCGTGTTTCCAGGAATCGGGCTGGCCGAGAAGATGATCGTGTCGGTGGTTTTCACCTTCACCTGAGGGTGCTCACCACGGGAAATCCGGCTCAGGGCAGCCAGCGGTTCCCCCTGGCTGCCGGTCATCAGCAGCAGGGTTTCGCGATCGGGCACATCATTGATCTGCTTGATCGGCACAAACAGATCATCCGGAGCGCGCATGTAGCCGAGCTCCCGCGCCTTCGCGATCACGTTCAGCATGGATCGGCCAAGCAAACCCACCTTGCGGCCGTTCTTGAGAGCCAACTCCAGAATCATCGACACCCGGTGAATCGAACTGGCGAAGGTGGTGACGATGACCCGACCCTCCGCCTGGGCCATGTGACGATCCAGGTTGGGGAAGACCGAACGCTCCGGCGGGCAGAATCCAGGCACCTCAGCATTGGTGGAATCGCTGAACAGGCACAGCACGCCGTTGTCGCCGTGATGAGCGAGACGGGCCAGGTCGAAATGCTCCCCATCCACTGGGGTGTGATCGAACTTGAAGTCGCCCGTGAAGATGATCGTGCCCACAGGAGTTGTGATCGCCAGCGAGAAGCTGTCGGCCATCGAGTGGGTGTTGCGGATGAACTCCACTGAGAAATGCTGACCGACTCGCACCACATCACGGGGACCGACGGTCTGCAGGGTGGTGCGATCGCTCACACCTGCCTCATCCATCTTTCCGGTGAGCATCGATAGGGCCAGCCGGGGCCCGTAGATCACCGGGATGTTGAAGTGCTTGAGGTGGTGGGCAATGCCACCGATGTGGTCTTCATGGCCGTGGGTCACGATCATGCCCCGGATCCGTTTCTGGTTCTGGCGCAGGAAACTGGTGTCGGGCAGCACCACATTCACGCCGTGCATGCCATCGCTCGGAAAGGCCAGGCCGGCATCCACCAGCATCAGGTCATCGCCATACTCGAACACGCAAGTGTTCTTGCCGATCTCGTGCAGTCCCCCGAGGGGAATCACGCGCAGACAGGGCTCCTGGGCGGCGGTCGCGCCATTGCGGGACGTAGAGATCGAAGCAGTCATGAATGTCAGATGAATCGAAGAACAAAGGCGTGATCGCCGGCCAGCCGTGGCGTCAGGTCTGACGCAGGGCAGACAGGGCTTGGATCAGGTCATCGCGCATGGCGGTCTCGAGGGGAACAAGGGGAAGACGGGGGGCTCCAACGGGCCAACCACTGGCCTCAAGGGCGGCTTTCACCGGAATCGGATTCGTGGTGGCGAACAGAGCCCGGAACAAAGGGAGCAACTGTTCATGCAGGCCGAGGGCCTCGGCATTGCGGCCACTGAGCTGGGCTTCGATCATGGCGCGCAGGCGCCGGCCCACCAGGTGACTGGCCACGCTGACCACGCCGACGGCACCGACGGCCAGCATCGGCAGCGTCAAGGCGTCATCCCCGCTGTAGACGGCAAGCCGGGCACCGCAACTCAGGCGCAGCTGGCTCACCTCATCGGTGCTGCCACTGGCGGCCTTGAAGCTCACGACGTTGGCGCAATCCATGAGTCGAGCCACCGTGGACGGCGCCATCGAACAGCCGGTGCGACCGGGGATGTTGTAAAGCATCAACGGCAACTCGGGGGCAGCCTCGGCCACGGCCCGGAAATGGGCCTCCAGCCCCTCCTGAGGAGGCTTGTTGTAGTAAGGCACCACCACCAAGGCACCATTGGCCCCGGCAGCCGCCGCCTCTCGGGTGGCCTCCACCGCCTCGGCGGTGCTGTTACTGCCGGTGCCCGCCAGCACCTTCACCCCAGAGCCCACCGCCTGACGCACGGCCTCCAGCAGCTGCACCTGCTCCTGCCAGCTCAAGGTGGGGGATTCACCCGTGGTGCCGCACACCACAAGACCATCGGATCCCTCGTCCACGAGATGGCGGGCGAGACGACCGGCCAAGGCCAGGTCAACCCGGCCGTCGGCATCGAACGGAGTGACCATCGCCGTGAGCAGACGGCCGAAGGGGGTGGGGGAGAGGGCTGCGGAGAGGCTCATGCGTTGATCAGCAGTTCGGCAATCTGGATCGCGTTGAGGGCCGCGCCCTTGCGGATCTGGTCACCGCAGAGCCAGAACTCCAGGGCGTTGGGATCACTGATGTCCTGACGGATCCGACCCACCGCCACGGGATCGCGGCCGGTCACATCTGTGGGCATCGGGAAACGGTTGCACTCGGGCTGCTCAATCAGCTCGACCCCAGGAGCTGCCGCCAGGAGAGCACGGGCCTCGTCCACCGGGAACGGCTGCTCAAACTCCACATTCACCGCTTCTGAGTGGGCACGCAGCACGGGCACGCGAACGCAGGTGGCCGTGAAACGCAACTCAGGGAGATCCATGATCTTGCGGGTCTCATTGACCATCTTCATCTCCTCTTCGCAGTAGCTGTTGGCTTGCAGCGGCGAGTTGTGGAGAAAGAGGTTGAAGGCGAGGGAATGGGGCAGCACTTCACTCTTGGCTTCACCTCCGTCCAACACCACACGACTGAGGGTCTGCAGTTCTTCCATGGCCCGGGCACCGGCACCGCTGGCCGACTGATAGGTGCTCACCACAACACGACGCATGGGTCGTTTCGCTGCCAGGGGAGCGAGCGCGAGGGTGAGCAGGATCGTGGTGCAGTTGGGATTGGCGATGACGCCCTGATGCTGGAAGGCCGCCTTCGGATTCACCTCAGGCACCACTAGCGGCACACCGTCCTCCATGCGAAAGGCGCTGGAGTTGTCCACCATCAGGGCGCCGGCCTGAGTAATCGCCTGGCGCCATTGACGCGACACCGAACCACCAGCAGAGGCGAGCACCAGGTCCACCCCTTCGAAGGAGGCAGCCGTCACTTCCTGAACCGAATGCTCCTGCCCCTTCCAGCTCTGGGTCGTTCCAGCGGAACGGGCTGAAGCAAGCAATCGCAGCTCACCAACCGGAAATGCACGCTCTTCCAGCAGCTGCAAAAGCTCCTGTCCCACTGCACCACTGGCACCGAGCACGGCGACGGTTAAGGGGCGATGCGGCAGAGAAGCGGTGGGGTTCGACGGAGAGGGAGACAAGCGGTGGGTTTTAGAACTGCAATGACGACGCTGGCCCCTGGCCACGATCGGAATCCAGCAGCAGCGCCAGGCTGGAGCATCCGATGAAACGTTGCCCTCACAATACGTGGCGATCCACGGACTGACGCTTCCATAAAGTGTTGGGCTGCCCGAACTACTCCTGCATGAGCGCCGCGTCCCTGAAGGTCAAGACCACCGCCCGTCCGGGCAGCCGCCTGGCGGTGGAAGTGGCAGTTCCTGCGGAGCGTTGCAAGGAGAGCTACGAAGCAGCGGTGACCCGCCTCAGCCGCAGCATCAATCTGCCTGGTTTCCGTAAAGGCAAGGTGCCCCGGGCGGTGCTGTTGCAACAGATCGGCCCGCTGCGGATCCGAGCCACCGCCCTGGAAGCCATCGTCGACGGAGTCTGGCGGGAGGCCATCGAACAAGAACAGATCGAGGCCCTGGGGCAACCCGATCTAACCGGCGGGTTTGAGAGCCTGCTGGAAGCTTTTGACCCCGGCAAGGCCCTCACGCTCACGCTCGAAACCGACGTGGCTCCAGTGCCGAAACTCAAAACCACCAAGGGGCTGAAGGCCGAAGCGGAAGCCGTCAGCTTTGATCCTGCTCAGGTGGACGACATGCTGGATCAATCCCGCAAGCAGATGGCCACGTTGGTGCCGGTGGACAACCGGGCCGCCGCCAACGGTGATGTGGCCGTCGTGGGCTTCAAAGGCACCTATGCCGATGACGGCAGTGAGATCGAGGGTGGCAGCGCCGACTCGATGGATGTGGAACTGGAGGACGGGCGGATGATCCCGGGCTTCGTGGAAGGGATCGTCGGCATGGCCATCGGCGATGAGAAAACCGTCGACTGCCAGTTCCCAGAGGATTACCCCAAAGAGGATGCCCGCGGTCGCAAGGCCAGCTTTGTGATCAGCCTCAAGGACCTCAAGACCCGCGAACTGCCTGAGCTCGACGACGCCTTCGCCAAGCAGGCCAGCGATAAGGAGACGATGGCGGAGCTGCGTGAAGAACTGGAGAAGCGCCTCAAGGACGACGCCGAGCGACGCCAGAAGAGCAATCGCCACGACGCCCTGCTGGCCGCCCTTGTGGAGCAGCTGGAGGTGGAGCTGCCCGAAAGCCTGGTGCAGCAGGAAGTGCGCAACTTGGTGGAGCAGACCGCTGGCCAGTTCGCCCAGCAGGGCATGGATGTGAAATCCCTGTTCACCCCGGAGCTGGTGCGCTCCTTGATGGACTCCTCCAGACCCGAAGCCGAAGAGCGCCTCCGTCGCAGCCTCGCCCTCAGTGCTCTGGCCGAAGCGGAAGACCTCAAGGTGGAGGACACAGAAATCGAAGCCAAGCTCAAGGAGGTGAAGCGCCAGCTCTCCGGTGAACGCGACATCGATCCGGCACGGCTGCGCCAGGCCGTGATCGACGACCTGCTGCGCGACAAATTGCTCGGCTGGCTGGAAGAGAACAACACCGTGGTCGAGAAGGCCCCTGAGAGCTCCGAGGCTGTAACCGCCAAGGAGAAGAAGAAAAAACCTGCGGCAAAAGCCAAAACCAGCAAAGCCAAGGCCGATGGGGACGCCGACGGCTGATCAGCACCCATAGATTGAGCTGATACAGGAACCCGCCAGCTGCCGCGTGATCGACGCCCGTCACCACCATCCGATCCAGAACCACTGGCGGGGCATCAGCCCCGTCTCAGCCATGCCATCGGCCTCCCCTGGTGTGCTGCCCACCGTGGTGGAACAGTCGGGTCGAGGCGAGCGGGCTTTCGATATTTATTCGCGTCTTCTCCGGGAGCGGATCATCTTTCTGGGAACTGGAATCGATGACCAAGTTGCCGATGCCCTAGTGGCTCAGCTCTTGTTCCTAGAAGCTGAGGATCCTGAAAAAGACATTCAGATCTACATCAATTCCCCCGGTGGCTCGGTAACGGCCGGACTAGCGATCTACGACACCATGCAGCAGGTTGCCCCTGACGTGGTGACCATCTGCTACGGATTGGCCGCCTCCATGGGCGCCTTCCTGCTCTCCGGTGGCTGCAAGGGCAAGCGCCTCGCCCTGCCAAATGCCCGGATCATGATCCACCAGCCCCTCGGTGGCGCCCAAGGCCAGGCTGTCGACATCGAGATCCAAGCCCAGGAGATCCTGTTCCTGAAAGACACCCTCAACGGTCTGATGGCCGAGCACACGGGCCAGCCCCTCGAAAAAATCGCTGAGGATACAGACCGCGATTACTTCCTTTCTCCAGCAGAGGCGGTTGAATACGGATTGATCGACCGGGTGGTGGACAGTCTCGCGGACGGAGGAATCGTTACGGAGGGCTGACATCGCGCAGCTCCACGGCGATCCTGGGAATCCGGACCGCGACCATCCGTCGATCCGACTTATCCCGTTTGAAGCGACCAGCGCCCGATGGCCAAATTCGACGCCCATCTGAAGTGCTCCTTCTGCGGCAAGTCCCAGGAGCAAGTCCGCAAGCTGATCGCCGGTCCCGGCGTGTACATCTGTGATGAGTGCATTGATCTCTGCAACGAGATCCTCGATGAAGAACTGATCGATGCCCAGGGCAACCCCCGCCAGGGGGGCGAAACCTCCCGCAAGGCAGCCCAGGGAACCCGCAAGGGCACAAAGCCAGCCCCCACCCTTGCCTCGATCCCCAAACCACAGGAGATCAAGAGCTTTCTCGACCATCAGGTGGTCGGTCAGGAAGCGGCCAAGAAAGTGCTTTCCGTAGCGGTTTACAACCACTACAAGCGCCTGGCCTGGCAGGGCGATGGCAAGGGCGAAACCGAACAGACCGCCACCCGCCTTCACAAGAGCAACATCCTGCTGATCGGTCCCACCGGCTGCGGCAAGACCCTGCTAGCCCAGACCCTGGCAGAACTCCTGGATGTGCCCTTCGCCGTAGCCGACGCCACCACCCTCACCGAAGCCGGCTATGTGGGGGAAGACGTCGAAAACATCCTGCTGCGGCTTCTGCAGAAGGCCGACATGGATGTGGAACAAGCCCAGCGCGGCATCATCTACATCGATGAAATCGACAAGATCGCCCGCAAGAGCGAAAACCCATCGATCACCCGTGATGTGTCGGGCGAGGGGGTGCAGCAAGCACTCCTGAAGATGCTGGAAGGCACCGTGGCCAACGTGCCTCCCCAGGGCGGTCGCAAGCATCCTTATCAGGACTGCATCCAGATCGACACCAGCCAGATCCTGTTCATCTGCGGCGGCGCCTTTGTGGGCCTCGATGACGTGGTGCAGAAGCGACTCGGACGCAATGCGATCGGCTTCGTGCCCAGCAGTGATGGGCGCGGTCGCAACAAGGCCAATCGCGACCTGCAAGCTGCCCAGGTGCTGCGCCATCTGGAGCCGGACGACCTCGTGAAGTACGGCTTGATCCCGGAATTCATCGGCCGCATGCCGGTGAGCGCTGTGCTGGAACCTCTGGATGAACAAGCGCTGGAATCGATCCTCACCGAGCCCCGCGATGCGCTGGTCAAGCAGTTCCGCACCCTGTTGAGCATGGACAATGTGCAACTGGATTTTGAAAGCGACGCGGTCGTAGCGATTGCCCGCGAGGCGCACCGGCGCAAAACCGGCGCCCGGGCGCTGCGCGGAATCGTGGAAGAGTTGATGCTCGACCTGATGTACGACTTGCCTTCACGCAAAAACGTGAAATCCTTCACCGTGACGCGAGCCATGGTGGAAGAACACACCGGCGGGAAGGTGCTGCCACTGCCAGGCAGCGAACGCCAGCAGGAATCAGCCTGAGGGTGCTGCGCTGATGCTGTGAAAGGGGTTTCAGCACCCATCACAGTCACTGATCTGAGCCTAAGAGCTGAAGGAGCCTCATCCTTCGGCCATGGCAGAGCAAGTGGAGTCCCAGAGCAACACCCTTGAAGTCGTAGTGGTGCAGACCTCAAGCCGGTCCGCAGGTCGATCGGAGAGTTATCAAATCAACCACATCGCCACTGCCTCCAGCTCAGGAGACAGCCTTGAGGCCAAGCAACTCAACTTTGATCCCTCCCAACCGCCTGCTGAACAGATCCTGGTCATCGTCGGTTCTTGGCTCCAAGGCAGCGAGGGCTCCGACATCCTTCGCGGCTTCGCCGGCTGGGACATCCTCGACGGAGGTGCTGGCAATGACCTGATTCATGGCGGCAATGGCCGCGACATCCTCTCCGGTGGGATGGGAGCCGATGAACTTCATGGGGACTTCGGTCGAAACACCTACACCGATCAAGCCGACGGCTTTGTCGATCTCATCGCCATCAAATCCGACCAGTTCCTCGTGAACTGGTGGTACGGACAAGCCGGCAACAGCCCCAATGGTGAAAAGGCCGACATCATCGAAAAACTCGATGCCAATGACCAAATCAAAATCATCGGCGTCGCAACCGATCGTCTCTCCTTCTCCTCTGCCTCTGCTCACGGGCAAGACGGCATTGGCATCTTTGCCGACGGCGTCCTTGAGGCCCTCTACACAGGGGGCGACCTCTCCGCTGCTCAGCTCAGCTCCATGACCAGCGGCGACGCCTCGGATGACGCCATGAACAATCAGATTTGGTCATACCGATTTGGTCACACATTCAAACCCTTGCCCTAAGGCGCTTCAAGCGCGCGCAGCTGGAGCTCTCAGACAATCCTCACCATCAGCGCAAAGCATCCGCTTAGACTTGGGGAAAGCCTGGGAAAAGACAGTGCGTAGCCTTGACCCCGAATTCCTAATCGATAACAACCTAGCAAATGTAACGCAAAAGCTGCTGCAAGAAGACGATTACATCGATGTCTATCTGCATAACGCAGCTGGTCCTACAACAGTGGCTGGCGGAAGCTACGGATCTCAGGTCATTGAGACATTCACCTGGTCTGACTCAGACCTCAATTACGTCAAAGATTTTTACAACACGCTTGATGATGAACTGGAAATTGATTTCAGATTTACATCTGACCAAAAGTCGGCCGATGTAGCCATTTATCTCGACAAAGAAATCAATACTGGCTCAAGCAATAGCAACACTCTAGGACTCGCAGTCTCAAACTACACCAACACCAATGGTTATTTCTGGGAGGTGTATCTCAATCAACCAGCATTCAATGATTCAAGCGATGGCTATTTCCGGTACGCTCTCATTCATGAAATTGGGCATACGCTAGGACTAGAGCACCCCTTCGAGGACGGTGATGGAGACGCCGTCGATGGCATCACCGACCCATGGAAGAGTGCTTATCCAGAAGACACCGTTATGGCCTATCGGAATCCCGCCTCAGGGAACTGGCCCAATGACTTATCTGACAACGACTGGGCTGCTCTCTACAAGCTCTGGGGCCAAGCAATACCGCCATCGACACCACCGATCACTCCCAAGGAGTTGGTTTTTTCAGGCAGTAATGATGCCGAAACCATCGTGGCGACTTGGATAGGAAGCACAAATCTGACTAATTCAGCCACTGAAGATCTAGATGGGCTTGGCTACCAACTCACCGTTGAAGCAAGCAGTTGGACGGACACGATCACCGTCAACCGCGTTGCACAAGCCGGCAACGACGGAGACTATCTCCAAGCCAAGCAGGTCAATATCGATGACGGAACTCTGCCTTCTCTGCAGAGCTTTGAAAAAGCATGTTCGGTGCTGAATGGCAGCGATTCCTCCGACACTCTCCGCGGGCTCGCTGGCTGGGACATCCTCGATGCCAAAGGCGGTGATGACCTCGTTCACGGCGGCAATGGTCGCGACATCATCTCCGGTGGCTCCGGTTCCGATGAACTTCATGGGGACTTCGGTTGGAACACCTACACCGATCAAGCCGACGGCTTTGTCGATCTCATCGCCATCAAATCCGACCAGTTCCTCGTGAACTGGTGGTACGGACAAGCCGGCAACAGCCCCAATGGTGAAAAGGCCGACATCATCGAAAAACTCGATGCCAATGACCAAATCAAAATCATCGGCGTCGCAACCGATCGTCTCTCCTTCTCCTCTGCCTCTGCTCACGGGCAAGACGGCATTGGCATCTTTGCCGACGGCGTCCTTGAGGCCCTCTACACAGGGGGTGACCTCTCCGCTGCTCAGCTCAGCTCCATGACCAGCGGCGATGCTTCTGACGCCGCCATGAACAATCAGATCTGGTCCTACAACTTCGGTAACGACATCCCTCAGGTCCTCTGACCCTGTTGCGGATGACTCGGTGGTCTCCACACACCGACTCCACCCCCCCCTCCTCTCGCAGGTCGGGGGGTTTTTACTGAAAGCACCGCGCTTGAGAGCAATCCCCATGGCCGCCGCCGACCATCTCACGGTTCCCCGGCAGCACGGCCTGTTTCTGCATCACGGCATCGATCTGGGCGATGGCAGCGTGGCCCACTACCTAGAGGGTCGTGAAATCCTGCGCAGCTCTCTCCAAGAGTTCAGCCGCGGCCAGGAGGTCAGCGTGATCGACCACCCACAGGCCTCACCAGCGGGCATCACGCTCCGACGCGCCATGAGCCGCATCGGCGAGCAGAACTACAACCTGCTGTTCAACAATTGCGAGCACTTCGCCACCTGGTGCAAGACCGGTCGCCACCGCAGCGGCCAGGTGGAGGACTGGCTGCACACCGGCAGCTTGGGCGCCCTGGCCCTCGGTCAACTGATGCCCGCTGCCCTGCTCACGGGCCTGCGCCTGCTGCTGGGCAAAGGCCTGGTGGATCAGACCTCCCGCGATCAGGCACGCCGAGGCCTGAGCCAACTCGAGCAACTGCGTCAACGGCTGCTGGCAAAACTCGAAACAACCCTGGAGCAAGCGAAGGGGTGGTTGCGGGGCGGCCCCGATAGCGGCGCTTCGAATCGCGGTAACCGCCAGAGCCGACGCCTGCTCCAGGCCGGCCAGACCCTCGCGGATGAACTAGCCGCCGTGGAGGAACTGGAGCAACAGATCGTTGCGCTTCTGGAAGCCGCTGACACCACATCGGAACAAGGCAGACCTGAGTAACCTCTGGGTCCCGCCGGCAGCGCATGAGTCAGGCCTACCAGCCGCTGCATCACAAGTACAGACCTCAGCGGTTTGATCAGCTGGTGGGGCAGGACGCGATTGCCGCCACCCTCAGCCACGCCCTACGCAGCGATCGCATCGCTCCGGCCTATCTGTTCAGTGGCCCACGGGGCACAGGTAAAACGTCCAGCGCCAGGATCCTCGCCCGCTCGCTCAACTGCCTGAGCAGCGACGGGCCCACACCTGAGCCCTGCGGGACCTGCGAGCTCTGCACCACGATCGCCGCCGGCAGCGCCCTCGATGTGATCGAGATCGATGCCGCCTCGAATACGGGTGTTGACAACATCCGTGACCTGATCGAGCGCTCCCGCTTTGCCCCGGTGCAGGCCCGCTGGAAGGTGTACGTGGTGGACGAATGCCACATGCTCTCCACCGCCGCCTTCAACGCCCTGCTGAAAACCCTGGAGGAGCCACCACCGCGCGTGGTGTTTGTGTTGGCGACGACCGATCCCCAGCGGGTGCTGCCCACGATCCTGAGTCGCTGCCAGCGTTTTGATTTCCGGCGCATCCCCCTCGAGGCTCTCGAAGCCCACCTGCGCTGGATTGCCGAACAGGAAGCGATCGGGATTCAACCGGAGGCCCTTCATGTGGTGGCGCAAAGGGCCCAGGGCGGTCTGCGCGATGCCGAAAGCCTGCTGGATCAGCTCAGCCTGCTGCCACCTCCGATCGAAGCCGATGCGGTGTGGGAACTGCTGGGGGCCGTACCCGAACAGGAATTGATCCATCTCAGCGAAGCCTTGGCCGCTGGTGAGCCACTGCCTCTCCTGGAGAGCAGCAGGCGCCTGCTCGATCGTGGCCGCGACCCCGGAGCGGTGCTGCAGGGCTTGGCGGGAATCCTGCGGGATCTAGTGCTGATGGCCGCCGCTCCCGACAGGCCTGAACTCACCAGCGTGTCACCCCAGTTCCGGGATCAACTGCCGCCGTTGGCCCAACGCATCGGCCGGCAGCGGTTGCTCCAGTGGCAAGCACGCCTGCGTGGCAGTGAGCAACAGCTCCGTCTCAGTGTGCAGCCGCGTCTATGGCTGGAGGTGCTGCTTCTGGGATTGCTGGCGGAACCTGAGTCCCAGGCCCAGCCAACACAAGGGGTGCAATCAGCCCCTGCAAAGGCCGCGGTGAGCCTGCCCCCAACCCAGACACAGGCCCCAACGCCAGTCGCGGCAGTCCCTGAGCCCGTGACGGAGACAGCCACAGAGCCAGCTGCTCCACCCGACCCCACCAACCTGGGCGAGCTCTGGCAGCAGATCCTCGGGAGCCTGGAACTGCCCTCCACCCGCATGCTGCTCTCCCAGCAAGCCCAGCTGGTACGCCTTGATGCCCACCGCGCCGTGGTCCAGGTGGCCGGCAACTGGATGGGCATGGTGCAGAGCCGAGCCAGCCTGTTGGAGCAGGCGATCAGCCGCGCCCTGGGCGGCAACCGTCAGCTGGTGCTGGAAAACCAGAGCGGGACCTTGACCCCAGCGGCACCGGTCAGTCCGTCAGTCACCCCACTGAGCGAGCGCATGAAGATCACCGCGCCTGCCGAACCCGTCACAGGCCCATCCACCCCACAGACATCGCCCCCCATAGCAACTGCCACCATCCCCGATGCGAAACCCACCGGCGCTGGCGAACCTCAGCTGCCGGTGGCCCAAGTGCCCGACAACAAGCCAGTGGAGCCGCGACCCCTGAGTTCACCGATGGACGACAAAGTGAAGCGCTTCGCCGACTTTTTCAATGGCGATGTGGTTGACGTGGATCTCGACGGCCAGAGCTGAGGTTCAGGCCTCGACCGTCGCCTCGCCCCGGTGGCTGGTCTTCGCCCAAACCAGCCGCTTCGGGAACAGGGCCATTCGGGCACTCACCCAAGGAATCACCACAAACCAATGGCCTAAGTAGGCAATCGCCAGCAGCAGTGACAGGGGCTCGGGCCTCGGCAGCTCCGGGCCTTCGCTGGGCCGACGGCACCCACGCCAATAGGCCAGACCCGACACGCTGAACGCAACGATCGACAGGGGCCAGTAGGCCGGCACCGTGCGAGTCGCCGCACTGGTGAGTGCATCGGCGAACGAGACCACCGGCAGGGCGTACTGGAGCAGAAAGAAACAGGCGAGATCACGACGCTGACTCGGGCTCAACCGACTCGACAACAGCTGGGGCCAGTAATCGAAGAAACGCTGAAGACCTCCTTCAGCCCAGCGCTGCCGCTGCTTCCAGAGCGCCGACACCGACTCAACAGCCTCCTCTTGAACAGGTGGATCCCAGAGCAGGCCGATCCGAGATCCCTCGGTCAGGAGGCGAAAGCTGAGGTCGAGATCGTCGGTGACCGTGTCTTCGTTGAAACCTCCGCAGGCCTCAAGGCTGCGACGGCTAAGCAGCTGACCGTTCCCGCGCAGCTCCATCACGCCGCCACCCAGCAAACGCCCCTGCTGAATCAAGGCGTCGAGGGCCATTTCCATGGCCTGAACGCGCGTGAGCAGACTCTGACCCGCATTCACCACCGCTTTGCGCAACTGCACAGCCGACCAGCCGCCACCCAGCGCATAAGGCAACAAGCGCTCGAGCACGTCCTCCTGGAGCTGAGCATCGGCATCCAGCACCAGCAACCAGTCGCCGCGAAGCTGCTTGAGCACGGCGTTTAACGCACCCGACTTGCCGCCACCGGCTCCGCGCGGACGGTGCAGCACCCGCAGTTGGGGATGCTGCTGCTGCAACCCGTCAAGAATCGCCCCAGTGCGGTCCTGACTGCCGTCATCCACCACCCAGAAGCTGAGCCTGTCAGCGGGATACCGCAGAGCCGCTAGCCGTTCCACCAGCCGAGCGATCACAGCCTCCTCATCACGGGCACCCACAACCACATCCACCGCAGGCCAGCTGCCGGTATCCAGCGGCGTAGTTGCACTGCCTGGGTCAACAGATTCCGCACCGCGTCCTCGCAGCACGGTTCGCAAGCCATAACCACCCAGCACCACGGCGAGGGTGATCGCCGGCAGCAGACTGCGGGCGGGGTCCAACCAATGGGGCGCCGCTCCAGCACAGCCACAGGCAGCTAGGAACAGGGCCGTCTTGCCGCGTCGGTGATCGCCAGTCACTGCGGCCACGGCCATGAAGCATCCCGGAATGCCGGGACTCTAAGAGGCCTTCCTGAGAGCCGACAGAGGAACAAGCGTTGTGCCGGGGTAGTAGTGCTGCAGGATGCGCTCCACCGACCAGCCCTGACGGGCCAGATCAATCGCTCCAGCCTGGGAGAGACCGGCCCCGTGGCCGAAACCACCGCCCCGGAAACGCCAGACCCCGGCACCAGCAGGCTCCACCACCATCAAGGTGCTGGGAAGACGTCGCAAGCTGCGGCGGATCCCATCCAGTCGCAGCACCACGGGTGAGCCAGGACCATCTCCAACCACTTGTAAGGCCAAAACCCGACCACTCGGACCCCGCTCCAGCACGCTGACCGCTTGCACCACCCCAAGGCGGGGCGCCTGAGCAGCCAAGGCCCCCTGCAGTTGAGCCGCGCTGTAGGTGCGGGTCCAGCGGAAGCGGGGATGTCCGGAGCCATAGGCGCCAGTTGACCTCTTCAGCAAGGCCTCGACCGCTGCCTGATTCGGCACGGGGACGAGCACGGACCCGGTCCAGGCCTTGCCACCATCAGCCTGGCTGCGCAGATAAGGCACAGATGGCATCGCCCAGGCCTCGTTCACTCCCGCCATCACCCCACCGTTGGATGCGTGATAAACGGCACTGATCGGCGAACCCTGCCACTGGAGCACCTGACCAGCCGTGGCCTTGATGGCCTGACGCACCGATGCCCCGGCCTGCCGAGGATCGCTGTACACCTGGCACTGGGTGTCGCTGCAGAGGTGATAGCCATCGATCGCGAAACGATGGCTGTTAGCAAGCGCCCAGGTGCGGGCCAGCACCGCCTGGGCCTCAAGTGCCGCCGCTGGCGAGCCGGCACCGATCTCATGGGGCACCACCCCTTCCAAATAACGCTCCAAGGGCACCTGCTCCAGCAATGTCCAGCTGCCATAGGCATCCGCCTGGAGCCGGAAGGGTCCGCGCATCACGCCCCCCTTCCAGCGCAGACCGTCGGGGGCCTCAATCAGCAGAGGTCCCTGAAGCGTTCGGCCACCTTGGGCCCCTTCCAGCACAGGCTGAATGGACATCGTCAACGTTTCCCTCACCCGACGGACAGGAACATCCGGGAGCGGCAGCGCTGCTTCAGGGGCCCAAACCTCCCATTCATTGGGATGGGCCACCAGGGCCTGCACTCCCTGGCCGCGCCAGCGGGTGGCCACCCGCTCGGCGGATTCAAAACTGGCAAAGGGTCCAGCCACCTGACGAGCGAGCTCCAATGGCGCTTGGCGGGGGACCGAACGCCAGCTGAAGCTGAGACGGGCAGCGGTTTGCAACGGCTCCTTGATCCCTGAAGACCGCAACACCAGCGGAGCGACTCCCGCGCTTTGCAGGGTCAACAGGGGCACCGGCGCCCCCTGGCCAGCACCACGACCGAGATGGTCCTCGAGGGCCACCCAGAGCCGATCCTTCCGTGCTGAGGGCGGCTGCGCCACCACGCGGTGGGTAGGCCGCTCGACGGAGGACTCCATCGGGGGCGGTGCCTGCAGCTCCTGGGCCCGGCAACCACCTGCAACCGCTGCGATGAGCAGGAGTGCCTGCAGGATCAATCCCTGCCTCAGAGCTGCAGAAGGGCGTGGCATGGATGGGGGGAGGTTGAGGGCGTATTGTTGTCGTTTGTGCCACGCGCAGCCAGAGACATGCCCAAGCTCAAGACCCGCAAAGCTGCCGCAAAGCGGTTCAAGGCGACGGCAACTGGCAAATTCATGCGTCGCCGGGCCTTCCGCAACCACCTGCTCGATCACAAGAGCCCGAAGCTGAAGCGCCACCTGGGCACGAAGGCTGTTGTGGACCGCACCGATGAAGATCGTGTGGCCCTGATGATGCCCTACGCCTGAATTCCAAGGCATCTCAACGTTCGATTCTGATTTCTTACCCGAATGGCCCGCGTCAAGAGAGGCAACGTCGCCCGCAAGCGTCGCAACAAGATCCTCCGCCTAGCCCGTGGATTCCGCGGAAGCAACGGAACCCTGTTCCGTACCGCCAATCAGCGGGTCATGAAGGCTCTCTGCAATGCCTACCGTGATCGCCGTCGTCGCAAGCGCGATTTCCGCCGCCTCTGGATTGCCCGCATCAACGCTGCGGCCCGCCTGAACGGTCTGAGCTACAGCCGTCTGATCGGTGGTCTCAAGAAGGCCGATGTGCGCATCAATCGCAAAATGCTTGCCCAACTCGCCGTGGCCGATCCCGGCACCTTCACCACTGTGGTGACGGCCGCCAAGGCTTGAGCTCAAACTGATCCGAGGAGCCCTTCGTGATGGACATCCTCGTTCCGCAGACCTACCTGCTGGGTCTGATTGCACTGCTGGCGATCGTGGCTGTCGTGGTCGGTCGCCAGCTCTTGCGTGTGCGCCGTGATGAGCTTTCCCTCATCCGCCTTGAACAGGACGGAGCTGCCTCATCGCGTGATGCAGGTCAGCTCTATGAGCTCGCCTCCGTTCAGCTGCGCAAACGCCTCTATCCCCAGGCCACCGCCAATCTCAGGCAAGCCCTGAAACGACTCTCCGGAGAACCGGATGAAGCTCGAGCCCTGGTGGAGAACGCCTTAGGCTTCTCGCTCGCAGCCCAGAAGGACTTTCAGGCAGCTGTGAAGCACTACAAATCTGCTCTCCAGGCCAAGGCCGACTATCCCGTCGCCCTCAACAATCTGGCCTTCGCCCAAGAGCGTCTCCTGCAACCGGAAGAGGCTGCTGAGCTGTATCGGCGTTGCTTGAGCCTCGAACCCAACAATGGAACAGCCAAAAAACGGCTCAAGCGGATCGAACAGCGCTTGAGCCGAAAGCCTGAAAGCGGCAATTCACCAGAGACCGCGAACGGGAAGGGATTCTGAAGCCGGGCAACTGGCCGCAAGGTTCAAGCGACCACCAGGGCTGGTCATCCGCGGAGCCATCCAACCGGCGAGGGTTGCCCCCTGCAATCCCAGAAAGGCACCGCCTGGCTCGAGGCCGGCGGTGAGCTGATCGGACAGGGGCAGCAGATCCAGCTGGTCGGATTTGGCGTTGAGGTTGCCCTGCACCGCCGTGGTCACCTCGCCGATCCGCATGTCGCCACGCACCGCCACCATCTGACCGAAGGGCTGCACACTGGCCAGCGTCACCTGCACCGGCAGCTTTCCGCCGCCCTCAAAGGAGCGGTAGGAGCCGCACCACTGGCGGGGCATCGCGGCTGCCAGGGAGGCTGCACGGGCAATCGGATCGAAATTCTCGACAGACCCCTCAAGCACCATTGGCACTGCCAGCTGGGAGGCATCCAGGGGCAGCTGGTTCTCAAAGACCACCGGAGTCTCTACCGGCAGATCCACGGCGACTGGAATCGGCATGCATAGAAATGGATGATGGGCGCACGGTAGAGCCATCCGATCCGACGGGAACGCTCCCTGATCCGGTTCTCACACCAATCCGCCGCAAGCCCATGGATCCGACTCCACAACCCGTCAAGCCACAGCTGAACGACGACCCGCTCTTGATTGGAGGCCGCGCCTTCAGGAGCCGTCTGTTCACCGGGACGGGCAAATACCCGGATCTGGCCACGATGCAGGCCAGTCTCGAGCGCTCAAGTTGTGAAATGGTCACCGTCGCGGTGCGTAGGGTGCAGGCCGTAGCCGAAGGCCATGCCGGCCTGATGGAGGCGATCGACTGGTCTCGAATCTGGATGCTTCCGAACACCGCCGGCTGCACCACAGCCGAGGAAGCGGTCCGGGTTGCCCGCCTCGGCCGGGAGCTGGCCAAGCTTGCCGGCCAGGAAGACAACAACTTCGTGAAGCTGGAGGTGATCCCCGACAGCCGCCACCTCCTGCCCGATCCCTTCGGAACCCTGGAGGCCGCAGAGCAGCTGGTGAAGGAGGGCTTCACCGTGCTCCCCTACATCAATGCCGATCCGTTGTTGGCACGACGACTCGAGGCGGTGGGATGCGCGACGGTGATGCCCCTTGGCTCACCGATCGGCTCAGGCCAAGGGCTGCGCAATGCGGCCAACATTGCCCTGATTATCGATAACGCTGGCGTGCCTGTCGTGGTGGATGCGGGGATCGGAGTACCCAGCGAAGCGGCCCAGGCCCTTGAGATGGGTGCCGATGCCGTGCTCGTGAACAGCGCCATCGCCCTGGCGGGGGATCCCGCCACCATGGCCGAAGCGATGGCTGCTGCCGTGCAGGCAGGCCGATGGGCCCGCATAGCCGGACGCCTGCCTCTGCGCCAGGACGCCTCAGCGAGCTCACCCAGCACCGGCCAGGTCAGGTAACGAACGATCACTGGCCATGAAGCTGCGTGGCAGAAGCGCACCAGAACAGGCCTGCGCCCATAGGTTCCTGCTCAGATGCAATGCCTGGCCATGCAGGTCACCCAAGAAGACGGCGGCCGCCTGAATGCCTTCGCAAAAGAACCGCGAATGGAAGTGATGGCTGAATCATCCAGCCGCAGCAACGCCTCCCGCCTGCTGATCATGGCCGGCGCCGTGCTTGTGGTGGCCCTGATGGCGGTCTCCGTGGCCATCAGCTGAAAAGCCTGTAGTAGCTTGCCTCAGATCAGCGGCTCGCACGCTTCAGCAGGAGTTTGGGGTGAAAGTTCTCGTTCTCGGCGGTGACGGCTTCTGTGGCTGGCCGTGTGCTGTGAACCTGGCGGATCAGGGCCATGAGGTCGTGATCATCGACAACCTCAGCCGCCGCAAGATCGATATCGATCTCGAAGTCGAGTCGCTCACACCAATCACCAGCATCGGCGTACGCCTTCAGGCCTGGCAGGACACCGGCGGCAGGCCCATGCGCTTCGTGCACATGGACATCGCCCATGAGTATCAGCGGCTGCTCGATCTGCTGATCGAAGAAAAGCCCGACTCCGTGGTGCACTTCGCTGAGCAGCGGGCCGCTCCCTATTCCATGAAGAGCAGCGCCACCAAGCGCTACACCGTTGACAACAATGTCAATGGAACCCACAACCTGCTGGCCGCCATCGTGGAGAGCGGTCTGGATATCCATGTGGTGCACCTCGGCACCATGGGCGTCTACGGCTATGGCTCCCATCGGGGCGCCACGATCCCCGAGGGATATCTCAAGGTTGAGGTGCCCCAACCCGATGGCAGCCGATTCGAGGAAGAAATTCTCCATCCCGCCAGCCCGGGCAGCGTCTATCACATGACCAAGACGCTCGATCAGCTGCTCTTCCTCTACTACAACAAAAACGATCTGGTCCGAATCACCGATCTCCACCAGGGGATCGTGTGGGGCACCAACACCGATGCAACGGACCGCGATCCACGTCTGACCAACCGCTTCGATTACGACGGCGATTACGGCACGGTGCTCAACCGCTTCCTGATGCAGGCAGCCATCGGCTACCCACTCACCGTCCACGGAACCGGCGGCCAAACCCGCGCCTTCATCCACATCCGCGACTCCGTGCGCTGTGTGCAGTTGGCGCTCGACAATCCTCCATCCAAGGGAGAACGGGTGAAGATCTTCAACCAGATGACCGAAAGTCATCAAGTGGGTGAACTGGCCAAGAAGGTGGCCGCGCTGACCGGCGCTGAGATCAACCACCTGCCTAACCCTCGCAACGAGGCCGTGGAAAACGACCTGATCGTGGACAACCGCTGCTTCATCGAGCTGGGTCTGAACCCCACCACCCTTGATGACGGCCTGCTCAAGGAAGTGGTGGAGATCGCCACCCGCTACTCCGACCGCTGCGACCGCAAGCGCATCCCCTGCGTGTCAGCCTGGACCAACAAACAGGCAGAAGCGATCGGGGTCAAGACCTGAACGCTCCCCCTGCACGCCCGTTGAACCCGTGAAGATCGCCTTTTTCACCGAAACGTTTCTGCCGAAGGTGGATGGGATCGTCACCCGTCTGACCAAAACGGTGAAACACCTGGTGGATGCCGGCGATGAAGTCCTGGTGTTCTGTCCGGAGGGAGCGCCCAGCCACTACATGGGTGCTCGGGTCATGGGAGTGCCGGCCATGCCGCTGCCCCTGTACCCCGAGCTGAAGCTTGCCTTGCCCAGGCCTGCCGTGTCGGAAGCCATCGACGCCTTCCAACCGGATCTGGTGCACGTGGTGAATCCGGCTGTGCTCGGGCTTGGAGGCATCTGGCTGGCAAAAAACAAGTCGATCCCCTTGATCGCGAGCTACCACACCCACTTACCCAAATACCTCGAGCACTACGGCATGGGCATGCTCGAGCCCCTGCTCTGGGAACTGCTCAAAGCCGCCCACAACCAAGCAGAACTCAACCTCTGCACGTCCACCGCCATGGTGAAAGAGCTGAGTGAGAAGGGCATCCAACACACCGCCCTCTGGCAGCGCGGGGTCGACACGGATCTGTTCCGTCCGGAGCTGCGTCAGGCCGACATGCGTCGCCGCCTGCTCGGTGAACACGATGACCGTGGCGCCCTGTTGCTCTACGTGGGTCGCCTTTCCGCAGAAAAGCAAATCGAGCGCATCAAGCCCGTGCTTGAAGCCCTGCCGGATGCACGCCTGGCCCTGGTGGGCGATGGCCCCCACCGCCAGCAGCTTGAACGCCATTTCGAGGGAACCGCCACCACCTTCGTGGGCTATTTGGCAGGTGAAGAGCTGGCCAGCGCCTACGCCAGCGGCGACGCCTTCCTGTTCCCCTCCAGCACCGAAACCCTCGGACTGGTGCTGCTGGAAGCGATGGCCGCCGGTTGCCCGGTGGTGGGTGCCAACCGTGGCGGCATCCCTGACATCATCAGCGATGGCATCAACGGCTGCCTCTACGAGCCCGATGGCGCTGACGGTGGAGCCGCGAGCCTGATCAACGCCACCCAACGCTTACTCGGCAACGATCTCGAACGGCAAGCCCTGCGCCGTTCCGCGCGCAGCGAAGCCGAGCGCTGGGGGTGGGCCGGTGCCACCGAACAACTTCGCACCTATTACCGGGGCGTGCTCAAAACCGATCAGATCAGCGCCGCCTGATCAACACCCCTCCGAATCAGGGCCTAGCCCCACGCTTGCGGTTCCAGACCTCCATGACCTTCTTGGCCATCGGAAGGGCATGGACGGAGCCACCACCCGGGGTGTTCTGGGCGAAGGCCACAATCACGATCTGGCCTTCCGGATAGGGCGCATAGGTGGCGAACCAGGCGTGGTCCGGGCCGCCGGTGCTGTCTTCCGCTGTTCCCGTCTTGCCACCAGCGGGAGGAATTCCAGGCCCGTTCAAACCGGCACCCGTGCCATCAGAGACCACCTTGCGCAGGCCTTCGCGAATCTTGGCGAGGGTGGCGGGTTTCATCGCCACCTTGGTGCGACGGGAGGGACTGGTCCAGTCGAGACCCTGATCAGCCAGATGAGGCGTGACCAGCCAACCGCCATTGGCAAACACGGAGTAGGCCCGCGCCAACTGCAGAGGAGTGATCTGCACCACCGACTGCCCAATTGACGCACTGGCCATGTCCTCCGGGATCCAGGGGGTGGTGCCTGGCTTCGCCCAGCCACGGCCAGCCGCGGCCCAATCCTGATCACCCACAAGACCAACGCTCTCCTCCCAGCCGATCTCAATGCCACTTTTGCCACCAAAGCCAAGGGCGGTGGCGGCCTTCTTCAGGGCCTTGGAACCGGCCCCAACACCCACCTGATAAAAGAAGGTGTTGCTCGAGAAGCGCAGGGCATCGGCGTAACCGATCAGGCCGAACCCGGCTCCGTTGTGATCGGGAAAGCAGTGGCCGCCATAGGTGATGCAGGCAGCGGTCTGCAACTTCGTTTCAGGGGGGAACTTACCGGACTCCATCCCGGCCATGGCCGTCACCGCTTTCCAGGTGCTGCCAGGGTCATATGGATTCATCGCCCTGCTCAGGAGCGGTTTAGCCGGATTGGAGAAGAGGGCGTCGTACTCCTTCTGGGTGGTGACCAGCTTGGAAAAGAAATTGGGATCGAAATTGGGTTTGCTGGCTAGAGCCAGCACAGCTCCAGTGCGGGGATCCATGGCCACAATCGCTCCGCCTGGTTTGTCCGCCAAAGCCTGCTCCGCCACCTTCTGAAGATCGAGATCCAGCGTGAGCGTGAGATCCTTGCCGGCCACAGACGGCCGATCGCCAAGGCTGCGCTGCACCTCGCCCATGGCATTGACCTCGAGCATCTGACCACCCCACTTGCCCCGCAGCTGACGTTCGTAGGCGGCCTCGACGCCGGTGCGTCCGATGCGATCACGGATCTTGTAGCCCTTGTCGGCCAGCTGTTTGTATTCCTGCTCAGTGATCGGCTGGGTGTAACCGAGAGCATGGGCCGCCAGAGTGCCGTAGGGATAGGAGCGCAGGATGTCCACATCCACCTGGGCCCCCTTCAACCCAAGCGCCTGCTCGCGGAAACGCAGCACCTGCTCCGAAGTCAGATCCGTGCCCAGGGTGATCCGATAACCATCCCGATCCACCCCCTGAGCACGCCTCTGATCAAGCTCAGCAGCCGAAAGGTTGAGCAATGTCGCCAGGCGATCGCGCAGATCGGGCCACTGGCGGTCACTCACCAACCGCGGCTCCAGGTAAAGCGAATAGGTGAGCTTGCTGGAGGCCAGAACCCGTCCCTCGCGATCGAGCAGACGACCGCGGATGGGGGAACGGGGGACCAGGCGGATTCGGTTCTCATCCGCCAGTTCCCGGTAGTGGGCCCCCTCGAACACCTGCAGCCAGGTGAGGCGAGCCAGCATGGCGCCGCAGAACACCAACACCACACCCAGCAGCACCAGGGGCTGCTGGTTGAGGCCGCTGCTACGCGACTGGCTGCTGCGCGATTGGCTGCTACGCGAGCTGTTGCGATTGCCGAGGCCGGATCGTGCCATGAGATCTGCCGTCCGCGCCCCCTCAGGAGGCCATCAGCTGGCGCAGTTGCGCCAGCTGATCATCAATGCGAATCAACACCCGCTGTAATTCAGCCCGATCATCAGCGGCCGGCTCCGGTGCCACAGGATCCACTTCCACCGACACCTGCATCACCGGATTACCAAGCCCCGGGCTCACCTGATCCAATCGATCACGAAGCTCACGAGCTCCTGGTTCTCCCTCGGTGCGCAGATCCTGAAAAGGATCCGCCGATGTGGTGAACGTCTCCACCAGGCCAGCAGCGCCCCCACGGCGGACCCGTTCCACCAGGGCCAAACCCATCGGCAACACGTCCTGCATCAACGTCAGCCGGACAGCATCCAGGGGGCGTGGGTCGGCCATGGGCCAGGGCGCGTTCAGCGTCCTCCAGTCTGCTCTGCAGGGAGCACCAGCGTGGGGCAACTTGACTGAGAAGCCCCAAAGGTCCAGCCACCAACCGCGGCAAGCACGATCACAGCCAGCATCGGCACCATCGCCTGTCGGGTGGTTTCCTGCACCAACCATTCCCGCCAGCCCCGCAGGAAGCGGTCCCGGGCGAAACGACGCCGGTCACGCTCCTCCTGCTTGAAGCGACGGCGATAGGACTTCTCCACCCAACGCTCAAAGGACCGCTTTTTGGTGATCGCCATCTTGCGCTCGACCTCCAGCAGCTGGCCGGAGGTGAGTTCAGGGTGAAAAGTGCTGATCAGTTCCAGGCTCTTGAGGAACATCTCCACAGCACCATCCTTGATCTGGAGCGACTCCTCATCGAGAAGATCCCAGGCCAGCTCGGGGTAGAAGCGACTGCGGTTCTGTCGAATCTGCTCCTCACTGAGCTGACCGGGCTCCCGCAACCAGCGATCGGTGTTGCTGTCGAAACGCCGCCAGTACAGGAACGGATTGATGTAGATCGTCTTACCTGCCAGCTGAATGCTGTCCTGCTGCAGTCGGCGCTGCAGTTGCAGGTCCTGCTGTTGGGCAGCGGTCACACCATTTCAGGCCGGGGGCTCAGGGTATCGGCAGCCAGGGCCGATCACCAGCCCCCACCACTCATTCCCACTCAATCGTTCCGGGCGGCTTGCTGGTGATGTCGAGCACCACCCGGTTCACCCCTTTCACTTCATTGACGATTCGGTTGGAGATCCGTTCCAGCAACTCGGCCGGTAGTCGCGACCAGTCGGCGGTCATGCCGTCCTCGCTGGAGACACATCGGAGCACGATCGGCCAGGCATAGGTGCGCTTATCACCCATCACCCCCACCGAACGGACCGGCAGCAGCACAGCGAAGGCCTGCCAGATCTCGTGATACAGCCCGGCCTCCTTGATCTCCTCACGCACGATCAGATCGGCATCCCGCAGGCAATCGAGCTTCTCGTTGGTGACCTCCCCAAGGATGCGAATCGCAAGACCAGGGCCCGGGAATGGATGGCGACGGACGATCTCCTCCGGCAGCCCGAGACTGCGGCCGACCTTGCGCACCTCGTCCTTGAACAACTTGCGCAGGGGTTCCACCAGCTTGAACTGAAGGTCCTTGGGCAGTCCACCCACGTTGTGATGGCTCTTGATCTTCACCGCCACCCGCTCCCCAGTCTTGGGGTCGACGTTGGTGCCGGCGCTCTCGATCACATCGGGGTAGAGGGTGCCCTGGGCGAGGTAATCAAAGGGTCCCAGCCGCCGGCTCTCCTCTTCAAACACCCGGATGAATTCCGTGCCGATGATCTTGCGCTTCTCTTCCGGATCGGTGATGCCATGGAGCTTGTCGAGAAATCGCTTACGGGCGTTGATGTACTCGACGTGAATGTTGAACTTGCGATCGAAGAAGTCCATCAGGAACTCCGGCTCCCCCTTCCGCATGAAGCCCTGATCGATGAACATGCAGGTGAGCTGATCTCCGATCGCCTTCTTGAGCAAAAAGGCGAGGGTGGAGGAATCGACACCACCGGAAAGAGCCAAGAGCACTCGCTTGTCACCCACCTGCTCCCGCACAAGGGCGACGGCCTCATCGATGAACGCAGCGGTGGTCCAGTCGGGCTCACAACCGCAGACGTGATACACGAAATTGCGGATCAAAGCCATGCCGCAGGTGGAATGCACCACCTCGGGGTGAAACTGCACGCCGTAGAGCCTGCGGTTGTGGTTCGCCACCGCAGCTTCCGGGGTGTTGGCGGTGTGGGCCAAACGCACGAAACCCGGCGGCAATGCCTCCACGGAATCCCCATGGCTCATCCACATGGTCGAACCATCGTCGACGTTGGTGAGCAGATCTGTGGGATCGTCCACCACCAAAGGAGCCTTGCCGTATTCGGCCTTGCCGGTGGCCGCGACCACCCGACCACCCAGCTGCTGCACCATCAGCTGCATGCCGTAGCAGACCCCGAGCACCGGAATACCCAGATCCCAGATCGCTGGATCGCAGAGGGGTGCCCCGTCGGCATACACCGAGCTGGGCCCACCGCTCAGGATGATCCCCTGCGGCGCCAGCTGTCGTAGCTCCTCAGCCGTGGTGCTGTAGCCGATCACCACCGAGAACACCTCGGTTTCGCGCACGCGCCGGGCGATCAGCTCGGAATACTGGGAACCGAAATCAAGGATGACGATGGCCGGCTTGCGCTGACCATCGGGCTGGATCTGGGACATCTCGGCAGGTTGGTCGGAACGGATCGACCGTCGTGCCCTTCAGCGTAATGAAAGGGTCAGTGGGGGTCTTCGAGCTCCACACCCCAGCACTCCAAGAGAGCCAGGCCCCGTGGGCCGGCCCAACGAAGCCGGCGGGAGCGGTCAAAGAGCACCGCGCCGATCTCTAGAGGCCATGAGCCGTAACGGGCGAGGTAGCTCTGGCTTCGGGCTTCGACAGCGCCGGCGATCGCTTGCCAGAGCGCCCTTGTGCGTTCCCGATTCCAAGCGTCCAACTCCTGCAGAGCCACCTCCACGGAAGCGAGCTCCAATAGAGGCCGCACCCGCTCGGCGGGCCAGCCCTGTTCAATCGCGAGGGCCATGAGCACCTCGAGCCGGCCATCCGCCAGATGGTGATGAGTGTGAAAGATGCCACCGGCCAGCTTGATCAATTTGCCGTGGTAGCCAAGCAACAGCAGGTTCTGCACACCGACTTCCGCTGCCGCCACTAGCAATGGACCGATCCAATTGCCCGCCTTCAGCACGGGAGCCTGATCCGCCAGTCCGCTGCGACGAGCCAGGTCCCTGCCGTTCTCACCGATCACAAGCACCAGGTCGCCCTTGAATCCCGCTGACTGGGTCAGGGCGCGGAGCTGGTCCAGGGTGTGAGCGAGCTGCTCCGGTGAGGCGCTGGCCTGCACCTCGGCCTGGGTTCCGATCAGGGCCAATCCATCCACCACCCCGAAAGCGGCATTGCTGGTGCGCTCCGCTAGAGAGCGACCGACCGGAAGGATCAGATCCAGGCGCAGACCATGACCCTCCGGGAGCAACGGCCGGAGATTCAGCTCCAGAAGGCGACGGGCGAAATCGGAAATACAAAGCTGCTGATCAGCCTCGAGGCGCCCGACCCCCTCCCCTGGAATCAGCTCCAACCAGTCAGCGCCTTGCGACTGCCTACGCCAGGAAGCCCGTACCCAGATTTCGAGATCTCGGGTCAGATCCAACCCTGGACCGGGATCACAACGACTGATCGCCAACGCGTCACGGCCGGGTCGTAGAGGAGCGCCGGACTGGACGGCCACAATCAAGGGATCCGAACGGTCAGGAACCTGAAGGGTCTGCCGGGCCTGGAAGGGCTCACCACACAGGATCTGCAGCGCAGCACGGGCCGCCGCCGCCACCCAGATGGGCAGGGTCAGTCCCGACTGATCCCGAGGAAAGGTCTCAGCCATGGCAGTCACAACCAGCCGTCCAGTGAGGAATGGGACAAGCCCTGTGAAGATCGTTTTTTACAATGGCCGATTCCCGATCCGAGACCGTGCAGGACAAGCTCACCCTGATGATCCCGGGCCCGACGCCGGTGCCTGAAACGGTTCTCAAAGCACTGGGGCGACATCCCATCGGTCACCGCAGCGGCGAATTCCAAGCCGTGGTCAAGCGCACCACCGAACAGCTCCGCTGGCTGCACCAGACCACAGGGGACGTGCTGGTCATCACCGGCAGCGGCACGGCGGCGATGGAAGCGGGAATCATCAACACCCTGAGCCGCGGTGACCGGGTTCTCTGCGGTGACAACGGCAAATTCGGCGAGCGCTGGGTGAAAGTGGCGCGCGCCTACGACCTGGACGTAGAGGTGATCAAAGCGGAGTGGGGACAACCTCTGAATCCCGAAGCCTTCCGCAGCGCCTTGGAGGCCGACACCGAGAAGCGCATCCGTGCAGTCATCCTCACCCACTCGGAAACCTCCACAGGGGTGATCAACGACCTCGAGACGATCAGCCGTCATGTCAAAGCCCATGGCACAGCGCTGACGATCGCCGACTGCGTCACCAGTCTGGGAGCCAGCAATGTGCCCATGGATGCTTGGGGGCTCGACGTGGTCGCCTCCGGCTCTCAGAAGGGGTACATGATGCCGCCGGGTCTGAGCTTTGTCGCCATGAGCGAGCGCGCTTGGCAGGCCTACGAGCGCTCCGACCTGCCGAAGTTCTATCTGGATCTCGGGCCCTACCGGAAAACAGCAGCGAAAAACAGCAACCCGTTCACTCCGGCGGTGAACCTCTACTTCGCTCTGGAGGCTGCGCTGGACATGATGCAGGCGGAAGGCCTCGATGCGATCTTTGCGCGTCATGCCCGCCATCGAGATGCTGCTCAGGCGGCCATGAAGGCGATCGGCCTGCCTCTTTATGCCGCTGAAGGACACGGCAGCCCGGCGATCACCGCCGTGGCTCCAGAGGGCATCGATGCCGAAGTGCTGCGCAAGAGCGTCAAAGAACACTTCGACATCCTTCTCGCCGGCGGTCAGGATCACCTCAAGGGACAGGTGTTCCGCATCGGCCATCTCGGCTTTGTCTGTGATCGCGATGTACTCACAGCCGTGGCCGCCATTGAGGCCACGTTGCAAACCATGGGTCTGCATAAGACGAGCGTGGGCGCCGGCGTGGCCGCTGCCGCTGCCGCCCTTCACTCCTGATCCAGGCAAAAACCATCGGCGGCAGTGACTTAAACTGCCGCTATGCGGGTGTAATTCAGTGGTAGAATGTCAGCTTCCCAAGCTGAACGTCGCCGGTTCGAGTCCGGTCACCCGCTTGTCGAATTCAAGGCTCTCGGCTCACTGCCTGGGCTTGATGAGTTGCATCACCTGAGGGCCAACGCCGCCAGCCCGTCGTTCCTGTTCAAGACCTTTCAGGATCAGAATTCCTGATGCGCTGATATTGCCAGCATCTGCTTCGTGGCGAGCCTGCTCAAATAGACGGTTGGCCTCATTCAAATGAGACTGACGCTGATCAGGGCGAGCCGCTGGCGGGGCCATCGCTGATCTGATCGACGTCGATCTGATCAATGTGGATGTCAATTCTGTTGCTTTGATCTAATCAGAATCCTATCGCTGTTCTGAGCAACAACCCACCCAGATCTGTTAATTCAGGGCATGAAAACGATTGAGGCCCATGCGCCGCATCGCCACAGCCTCAACGCTGCACGTTTAGGTGCCAGGCTCTTCAACGTTGCCACCCAGAGCATCAATCTGAGCTCTAAGCAGCGCTGAACGACCCTCGTCACCACGGGTCATCGCGACGGCCAGGGCGAATTCCAGCTTTTCAAGCTGATGTCCTCCCTCAATGAAACCCTTGCGGTTGCAGCTGAGGGACGCCGTGCGACCCAAGCGAACCGAACCTGCTGGAGCACAGGAGCTGGAATTAGAGAGTGCCATGGTTGGCTTTCTTTTTATTTTGACACCCCTGGCCAGCCCGCTGCGATACCGACCTGTTCCTCAAGCAACCCCTTGATCAAGCAGCCCGTTCATCAAGCAGCCCGTTCATCAAGCAGCCATGGCCTCATCGTGGTGCTCGTGCTCGCCATGCTGTTGGTCGTGCTGGTGCTCCTCCTCTCCATGGAGCTGAGCAGGTTCCGACTGAAGGAGCAGTTCACGGCAGTCCTGGAGAATCTGATCGACTCCATCGAGGCGCTCGATCTCCGCAACCGGCATGGCCTGGGCCTCCTGCTGCTGACGCAGTTGCAGATCCACGCTCTCCAACCGCTGCTCCAGTTTCACCAGACGCTGAGAGAGCGCGTTGAGGGTCTGGGCGACATCCTCAGCCGTACGGGTGATTCGGAAGGACACGGATTGGGTCATGACCGGGGGAAGACCGGAGGGAATGAGCCGATGACAACACATCGCAGATCAGACTGGAAGTCTTCCCTGATCGGAATCCCCCCATGCCCGCTCCGGCAACGCTTCTGGTCTATCTCTTGGCAGGAACAAGCCTCGGTCTTCTGGCCCTGCGCACCGGCATCCCGGCGGCACCACTCGCTGGCGCTCTCCTTGGTGCCGGATTGGTGAGCATGAGCGGTCGGCTGCCCCAGGCGGAGTGGCCCCCTGGAACCCGCACCGCCCTCGAAATCGGAATCGGCACCGTGATCGGCACCGGCCTCACGCGGGAATCCCTGGACCAGCTTCAGCAGCTCTGGCGCCCGGCAATCCTGATCACCGTCACCCTGGTGATGACAGGCCTGGTGGTGGGGCTCTGGACCAGCCGCCTCCTCGGGATCGATCCAGTGGTTGCGCTGCTGGGAGCCGCTCCCGGCGGGATCAGCGGCATGAGTTTGGTCGGTGCCGACTTTGGCGTTGGAGCCGCCGTGGCCGCGCTCCATGCCGTGCGCCTGATCACGGTGCTTCTTGTTCTTCCGCTTGTGGTGAAACTGCTGGTCCCCCTAGGCATGGGCGAGTCCTGAATGGACTCTGGACAGCGACCGGGGAATCGATACGTTGGCGCAGTTCGTCGACAACGTCCAGCTATGGCCAGGATCCAGATCCGTCTTGCAACCGTCCTCACCCTGGCCGGACTCGCCGGGCTCAACCTGGTGGCGAGCGGCGTCAAAGCAGCTGATAAGCCCGAACTCAACAAAGGCGCCCAGATCTACTGCTTCATGCGCAGCAACGGGAACGACCACTCCGTCAGCTGGGAAGCCTCTTATGCCCTGGTGAAGCGTCAGGGCAATAGCGTCTTCAAAACCTCCCCAGAACATGCTGCTGTGATGATCACCGAGGCTGTGGTCAACGATCCCGGCAGTTATCCCGACTGCGGTCGCTATCTCGGTGACCTGTTCGGGGCATCCGGCGGCTCCGCCAAGCTTCCCCAGGATCAACCCAAGACCAAGTCCTCCAGCTCCGGCTCCTCCTCGAATACCTACGGTGATCAGCGATACAGCTACTGAACCCAGACACCTTGTGGTCGGCCTACTTCTGGCCGGCCTGTTGGTCTCAGGCTTGGGCTGCAGTAGCCGCTCAGCCCCGACCCGCAAGGCCAGCGATCCTGAATTGCCCGCCCAGGCCTGCCTGGAAAACCTTGATCTCAATCGACTCGAACGGGCGCTGCGCCGCTGCAATGCTGTGGTCGATCTCCATCGCAGCGACCCGGGTCCGCTCACGGATCGCTCGCTGCTCTACACGCTGCTCGGCCGCCTCGATCAGGCCTGCAGCGATGTCAACCAAGCCATGCAGCTGGTGAACAAGCAGGGGAAAGCCGCCGACCCGATGATCAGCCATGAGCTGAAGGTGCGTCAGGCGTCCTGCAAACAGCGCAGCAGCAGCGCGGGCAAGGGCTGACGCTCCAGGGTCAGGCTTCTGGGGCCCAGCAAAATCTCAATCTGGCGCGCCTTACTGGCTACGAGCGCATCCACCAGCTGATCGGCTAGCCCCAACTGCAACCAGTAGCTGATCAACCCCCCATCCATCCCAAGTCGATGGCAGCGGTCCTCGGCCTGATCCACAGCTCCAGGGGTCCAGGGCCGTTCCAGCAACACCACCCTGCGGGCCCGATGCAAGGTGAAGCCAAGACCGCCGGTGCCATAGGTACTCAGCAGCAAATCGGTCTCACCCGCCTGAAAGCGATCCACCACCCCCTGACGATCCTCAGGTCGCAATCGCCCGCTCAGCACGACACCCCCCAGGCGCTGCTGCAAAAGATGCAGGGGCTCCACAAAGCTGCTGAAGAGCACAACCGCCTGTCCCTGGCGACGCAGTGTTTCCACCAGGCTGGCCGCCGCAGGCAATTTGAACTCCGCAGCAATTCGGCGCAGGGCCGTCAGCACAGCAAAGGATTCCGCATCGGAGCGCACCGATCCAGCCCGCACCCTTCGGCGGTACTCCTCAATCACCTGAGCAAGACGGTGATCCATCCCGCGGGCCTCAGCATCCTCCAGCTGGAGAGGCTCAAAGCGCCGCTCCTTCGGCGGCAGCCCCAAAAGGCGCTGCTTGCGCCGATGGAGCACCAGCGGGCGGGTGAACCGTCGCAACTCCTCCAACTGACTAGCACCGCCGGCCTGCCAGCGCCGCTGACCAGCCTGCTCGCGCCAATGACCCTGGCAGTAACGCTCCTCAAACTGGCGTTGATCTCGGGCGATCGGATGATCAATCGCCGCCAGTAATGGATAGAGCTGATCGGGCCGGCCATTCTTCATCGGCGTGCCCGTGAGCAGCCAGATCGCCCGCAACCGGGGGTGACGGGCGAGGCGCAGCAGAGCCTGGGTGCGCTGGGCCTGCATCGACTGGCCGAAATGGGCCTCATCCACCACCAGCAGCGTTCCCGCCTCGGGCAGGTCGTCAGGGAGTCGAGCCCAACTGAGCAAGGTAGGGCTGAGCCCCAGGGCATCAGCCTCCCGCCGCCAGTGGTCATGGAGTCCGACCGGGGCCACCACCACCAGCTCCAGCGGGAGGGCACGTTGCATGGCACGAGCCGCCAGCAGGGCGGTGAGGGTCTTGCCAAGACCCATCTCATCGGCGAGGACCGCGCCTCTGCGGGCCAGCAACCATCGGGCACCACTGCGCTGATGGGGAAGCGGCTGACGTCCGTCAGGCAGCGCCTGATCCAGATCGGCCAATGCCACCAACTGGCGATGGGAAGGCAACGGCGGCATCGGATGCTGATGCCAGGCCATCCAGCGGGCCAGATCGTCGCGCACCGGAAACCGCGGGCCCAGCTGGGCCTGAAGCTCCTTGGCCGCGGCCATGGGGAATTCCCAGCCTCGCTTGGCACCGCGCCACATCCCCCGGGGTCGGATCCGTCGGATCTGAGCCTGGGTGACGGCATCAAAGGGATGCATCACCTGCACAAGACCTGCAGGAGAGAGCCCGAGATAACACTGCGATGCCGTTGTTGAAGCCGTGGCTGAATCAGTCAGCAAAAACCATCTTAGGGCTTCTCAGCCAAGGCACAAGCAGGCAGGAAATGCTGTGATCCCAGAGCGAGATGAACCTTCTGAAATGCAGTCTTCGACACATTGACGCACCGGGAAGAGACGGCACACTGCGCACAACCGAGGCACTCGGATGCACAGCAGGGATGCGGTTTTCCTTGAAGATCTATGTCCCAAATTGCGTGTCCGACGATGGCGTCAATCCCTGCATAAGTTCACGGGCAAAAGTTGTATTTATTGCGGCAAACCATCAGAGTCGATTGATCATGTTCTGCCACGCAGTCGTGGCGGCTTGAGTGTGACTGAAAACTGCGTGCCGGCCTGCCTGTCCTGCAATGGACACAAGTCGGATGCCGATGCTTTCGACTGGTACCGGAGGCAACGCTTCTACGATCCCCGGCGGGCCATGGCGATCCGCGCCTGGATGGATGGCGATCTGCGCCTCGCCCTCAGACTTCTGCAGTGGGCCCAACCGGAGCTGGAAAGCAACACTGGCGATGACTTGGAGCACGATGACGCCCCCGGCAATGACGCCCAGAACGATGATTGGCTGCTGCAACCCGCCTGAACCTGAACTCCGCTCACCAAACGCGGCAGGCGACAGCGGAGTTATGGCGCTGGCAAATCGAGGCCTGCTGCTCAGGCTGCTCAGGCGCCAACAGAAACGCTCCTGAGATGCAGGCAGCAGCCACCAAGGCGGCACTAGTGGTGGACAAGGAGAGGCGCAGCGCCCGGCGCCGCGGCGCGATGATGGATGACGTGGGTACCAGGGTCAGGCAGGAGCCGGTCATGAGCCAACGGTGAACTAATACAGTTGTACTGATGCTCGACGATCTTGTCAACCGCTGCCCGCCTCTGCCGCCGGACGCCACCCTCCTCGTGCTGGGAGCCGGATTCAGTGGCAGCCATCTGGCCGCCCTCGCTCGACGCCAGGGGGCCAGGGTTCTCACCACGCGGCGCCTTCCCGATGAATCAGACCTTGGGTCGGTACTGCGCTTTGACAGCCAACTTGCCAAACATCCCGATCCGGAGCAGTTGAACGATGTCACCCATGTGCTCAGCACCATTCCTCCTGAACGCAATGGACAGGATCCGGTGCTGCGTTGTCTTGGGGAGCAACTGCAACAGCTCCCCCTGCAGTGGGTGGGCTATCTGTCCACCACCGGTGTTTACGGAGACCGCCAGGGAGGCTGGGTGCAGGAATCGGATCCAGCCAAGCCCACCCAGGAACGCAGCCAGCGACGACTGGCCTGCGAGCAGGCCTGGCTGGAATCTGGTCTTCCCGTACAGATTCTTCGCCTGCCAGGGATCTACGGCCCCGACCGCTCGCCGCTTCGGACAATTAGCCGCGGTGAACTACAACCGATCGACAAACCCAATCAAGTGTTTTGCCGCATCCATGTCGATGACATTGCAGGCGCCTGTCTGCACCTGATCGAACGTGCGGCGCAGGGGCAGCGGCCTGAGATCGTGAACATCAGCGACAACGAACCGGCCCCATCGGCCACGGTGCAACGCCATGCCGCCTCCCTACTGGGCGTGGCCATCCCCGAACCGAAGCCCTACAGCGAAGCCAGCGTCGCCATGAGCGCGATGGCCCGCTCCTTCTGGGCAGAGAACCGCCGGGTGAGCAATCATCTGCTCTGCCAGGAGCTTGGCTACACGCTGCTGCACCCTGATTTTCGCAGCGGCCTGCTCGACTGCCTCAAGGTGGAAGGATTCAGGGCTGCGGTGCCTTCTGCTGATCAGCCCCCTCCGACTCCGGAGCGCCCAGAATCAGCTCATTCCACTGGATCGGCTTCTCCGGATCAATGAATGTGAGACCGGCGTCATGGAGCAGACGGTGCCACTGCACCTCCAGCCAGCCCTGACGCAGGGCCGTTCCCAGGCCATACAGCAGAAGCCCTAGAAGCAACCAGCGCAGCATCGCCATGACGATCGAGTCCTCCGACGCTAATCAGACGCTGCTGATCGCCCTGGGTGATCCGGCGGGCATCGGCATGGAAGTGACCCTGAAGGCTCTCGCCTCACCAGCTCTGCCATCCGACCTGAACCCCCTGCTTGTGGGCTGTCGTCGCGCTCTAGAAGCCACGTATCAGCAGCTGCGGGCCAATGCTGCAGGCCCGCTGGCAGATCCAGACGGGCTACCGATGCTCGACCAACCCCTCAGCCACAAGATCGAGGCTGGAGACCCAAGCGCCATCAGTGGAGACAGCAGCTTTCACTGGCTGACCACCGCAACCCAAGCGGTGCTCCAGGGGCAAGGGCGGGCCCTCGTGACCGCACCAATCGCCAAACATGCCTGGCATGCCGCAGGCCATCACTATCCAGGCCAGACTGAGCGGCTGGCGGAACTATGCGGAACCGATCAAGCCTCCATGCTGTTCACGGCGGTCTCACCCTTGACTGGCTGGCGCCTCAACACCCTGCTGGCCACCACCCACATTCCACTTGCCACCGTCCCCGAACAGCTCACACCAGCCCGCATCCTGCACAAACTCAATACACTCGCCGCGTTCTGCCAGCGCTTCAACCCCAGCCCCAGGCTGCTGGTGGCAGGGCTCAACCCCCATGCCGGGGAACAGGGGCAGCTGGGGGATGAAGAGCAACGCTGGCTGGCACCTCTGCTTCAGGAGTGGTCCCAGGACCATCCCGAAGTGTCCCTGAGTGGACCGCTTCCACCGGACACCTGCTGGCTCAGTGCCGCCCGATCCTGGCAACAGGGGGCCTGCACTGACAGTCCGGATGGAATCCTGGCGCTGTATCACGACCAGGGTTTGATTCCCGTGAAGCTGCTGGCCTTCGACCAAGCCGTGAACACCACCCTGGGCTTGCCCTTTCTGCGCACTTCACCAGATCACGGCACGGGCTTCGACATCGCCGGGCGTGGAGTCGCCCGGGCAGACAGCATGGTGGCCGCCCTGCGAGCGGCCTGGGAGCTCAGCTCGACTGGCCGGGCTTGACCCGCATCAAAACCTGACCGAACTCCACTGGTGTGCCGTTGTCAACAAGGATCTCAATCACCTCACCGGCCACTTCGACCTCAAGCTCGTTCATCAGCTTCATCGCCTCGAGGATGCAGACGGTTTGACCGGAGTTCACCCGAGTGCCCACCTCAACAAAGGGATCCTCACCCGGAGCCGGAGCGCGATAGAAGGTGCCAACCATTGGCGCTGTGACGTCCACCAGGTCAGAGCGGGATGCCGACACCAAAGGGGGTGGGGTGGCAGGGCCAGCAGTGCTTTCCTGTCGCACCTCAATCGGTGCCGCAGAGGCAGTTGCTGGAGCGGGAGCTGCAGCAGCCACAGCGATGGTGGGGAGATTGCGACGAACCTCCAGGCGGAAGTCATCCCCCTCCAGGCGGAATTCCTGAATGTCGCTCTCCGAGAGCACTTCCAGGAGGCGATGGAGCTGGTCGTGATCAAGCTGCATGGTCATCCGTTCTCGCGGCCCAGATAAGAGTCGTTGCGGGTGTCGACCTTGATCTTCTCGCCAATCGAGAGGAACAGGGGAACCATCACCTGGGCTCCAGTCTCGAGAATGGCGGGCTTGGTGCCGCCGGTGGCGGTATCGCCCTTCACGCCAGGGTCGGTCTGCGTGATCTCAAGGACAACGGAATTGGGCAGTTCCACCTCAAGGGGCTTGCCATTCCAGGACACGACGCTGACCTCCATGCCTTCCTTGAGGTATTTGCGGCTGTCGCCAATCTGTTGGGCCGTGAGACGGGTCTCCTCGTAGGAACCCATGTCCATGAAGACGTAATCGTCACCCTCCATATAAGTGTGCTGAAGAGTGGCCTTCTCGAGCATGGCCTGCGGAAGCATTTCGCCGGCACGGAAGGTCTTTTCAACCACGCTGCCGCTCTGCACAGCCTTGAGCTTGGTGCGAACGAAGGCAGAACCCTTGCCGGGCTTCACGTGCAGGAACTCGACGACGCGCCAGACGGCACCGTCGAGCTCAATTGTGGTGCCGGTGCGAAAGTCGTTGCTGGAGATCATTCCCGCGGAACGGTTCAGGGGATCATACGGCTGTGCCAAAGTCCAGGCAGCACCTGGGTTCCCCATGGCACATCAGCGACTCTGCTCCCTGCTGATCGCCCTGATCACCGCCACTGGCCTCTGGCTGGCAGCACCGGCCTATGCCGGGCTGCCCCAGGGCAATGCCGTCAAGGATCCCGCAGCGATCCTCCGCGACGCACTCCCCTTCGATCAGGTAGACCTGCGCGAGCTCCAGCACCGACTCGAAGGCACCAGCGATGACCTGCGGGCGAAACGCTGGAGTGCCCTGGCCCGCTCCCTCAGCCGCAGCCAAGCGCTACTGGCGACGCGACGCAACACGATCCTCACCGCCATGCCCGAGGCGGACCAAGCAACAGCCGATCAGCTGCTCGATGCTGTCTCCGAAGGCATCCACCAACTCCAAGACGAAGTGGAGCGGCAAGACAAGTCCGCCTTCATCGACAGACGTCGATCCACCCTCAGCCTGATCGGTGATCTCGAAGCACTGCTGACGGACGACACGATCCCAGCAATCCCTGCGGAGTTCGACGCCCTGCCCCGCCTGCAGGGTCGCGCCACCGTGACCATCAGCACCAGCCAAGGCGATCTCACCGCGGTGGTGGATGGCTACAACGCTCCGCTCACCGCAGGAGCCTTCATCGATCTGAGCCTCAAGGGCTTCTACGACGGCTTGCCCTTTATCCGCGCTGAAGACTTCTACATCCTTCAGACCGGTGATCCCAAGGGGCCCGAAATCGGCTACATCGATCCGACCACCAAACAAGAACGCCACGTGCCCCTGGAGATCCGCGTTCCCGGTGAAGCGGAGACCTTCTACAACCAGACCTTCGAAGATGTGGGGCTCTACAAGGCCACTCCGACACTCCCCTTCGCCACCCTCGGCACCCTGGGCTGGGCCCATTCCGACCAGGCACTGGACGATGGATCGTCCCAGTTCTTCATGTTCCTCTACGAGGCCGAGCTCACCCCCGCCGGTCTCAACCTGGTGGATGGACGCAATGCGGCCTTCGGCTACGTCGTGGATGGCTTTGATGTGCTCGAGGAACTCGGTGTTGACGACAACGTGGTCAGCATCAAAGTGATCGATGGGGCTGATCGGCTGCAGCCCCACGCCTGAGCACGATCCCTTGGCTGAACGATTCCGTGGCTGAACGTCTGCGCGACCTGGGGGAAGCGGAGCTGATCCGTCGCCTGGCCGCTTACGCCCCTCCTGGTCAGTTCGAGGACGACACGGCCCTGATCGAATCCGATGGCAGCAAGCTGCTGGTGAACACGGATCTGCTGGTGGATGGCATTCATTTCAGTGATGCCACCACGGAGGCAGAGGATGTGGGCTGGCGGGCTGCCGCTGTCAATCTCTCCGACCTCGCCGCCAGCGGCGCTGATCACGTCTTAGGAATCACGGTCGGACTGGTCGCCCCTGCCGACACCCCCTGGCGCTGGGTGGAGGGGGTCTATCAAGGTCTTCAGGCTGCCCTGCACTGCCACGGCGGGGTGTTGCTGGGCGGAGACTGCACCAGCGGTCATCAACGCATGCTGGCGATCACAGCCCTGGGTCGCTGCAGTCCACTCCGTCTGCATCGCAATCAGGCCAGGCCAGGTGACTGGTTGGTGGTGAGTGGTCCCCATGGCCTCAGCAGGCTGGGGCTGGCGCTGCTCCAAAACAGCCTGGATCCGGCACTCGAAGGCATCGACCCCGCACTCTGCAAGCAGGCGATCCGCCAGCATCAACGCCCCCAACCCCGTTTCGATGCGCTGCACAGCTTGCTGGGCTGCAAACCGGATGGTCTGGAGTGGCGAGCAGGAGGCACCGACAGCAGCGATGGGCTGCTCACAGCGGTCAGTGATCTCTGCCGCAGCAGCCACTGCGGAGCACTGCTCGATCCCAGGGCGCTTCCCCTGGCCCAAGGTTGGCCCCAGACAGAGCCATGGCAGAGCTGGTGCCTGAATGGCGGGGAAGACTTTGAACTCGTGCTGAGCCTGCCCCCCGACTGGGCACGAGAATGGCTGGCCCAACAACCAGGCAGCCAGCGGATCGGCGAGATCAGTGACGCCAACGGTCAAATCTGCTGGAGCGACGGCAGCGGCGTGGTCTCTGCAGCAGCCGGATACACCCATTTCAGCGCTTAGGGGAAGACCAGCGGCCAGGAGAGTCCGCAACAAAAACCCCTCCATCCAGGAGGGGTTGAAACAGTCACGAACAGCACTCAGGAGAGTGCTTGTGTCATCACTTCCAGTTCTTGGCGACGATTTCGGCGAGATCAACCACGCGCTGGCTGTAGCCCCACTCGTTGTCGTACCAGGACAGGATCTTGACCTGGTCACCGCCCATCACCTTGGTGAGCTCGGCATCCACGATGGTGGATTCATCGGTGCCAGCGTGGTCAGTGGAGACCAGGGGCAGTTCGCAGTACTTGATGATGCCCTTGGCTGAACCTTCGGACGCAGCCTTCAGTGAAGCGTTCACCTCCTCCCTAGTGGTGTTCTTGCTCACGTTGAAGACCATGTCCACCAGGGACACGTTCGGGGTGGGAACGCGCAGAGCGAGACCGTCGAGCTTGCCCATCACTTCGGGGTAGACCAGAGCCACAGCCTGAGCAGCTCCCGTCGTGGTGGGAACAATGTTCATCGCAGCGGCACGGGCGCGGCGCAGGTCGCGGTGGCTGGCATCGAGGATGCGCTGGTCACCGGTGTAGCTGTGCACCGTGGTCATCGAGCCTTTGACGATGCCGAATTCCTGGTCGATCACCTTGACGATCGGCGCCATGCAGTTGGTGGTGCAGCTGGCATTGGACAGGATGTTGAAGTCCTCGTGGCGGTATTGATCAGCGTTCACGCCCACCACGAAGGTGCCAACACCAGGGCCCTTGCCAGGAGCGGTGAGGATCACCTTCTTGGCGCCGGCCTGCAGGTGCATGCTGGCTTTCTCATCGGTGTTGAACACACCAGTGGACTCGATCACTAGATCGATATCCCACTCCTTCCAGGGGAGGTTGAGGGGATTGCGGTCGGAGTAGCACTTGATCGTCTTGCCATTCACGATCAGGGTGTTGTCGGTGTAACCGATCTCTGCACCCTGAATACGACCCAACATTGTGTCGTAGGTGAGCAGGTGGGAATTGGTCTTGGGGTCGGAGGTGTCGTTCAGACCCACCACCTCGATGTCGGTGTTGGCCCCACGGCTGATCCAGCAGCGCATGAAGTTGCGACCGATTCGGCCGAATCCATTGATCGCAACGCGCAGGGTCATGGCAAAAGCGGCGGACCGCAGTGGGTGGTTTGGCCGCCGATCATACAGAAATCAATAGGATTCCCTTGTCCAAGCCCCTGCTGCAATCCCTGAAGACCCCAGGTGGGCGCCGAACCTGACAAGGGGTGGAGTGCTGACATGCGTGTCGAAGACAAGCTTTCGGCCGAGGACTGCCTTATCTTTCGGGCTCACGATCCAGCCCATTGGCCAGTTCGCTCAGCCGGCAGCAGCCCGTTCATTTCATCGGCATCGGCGGCATTGGCATGTCCGCGCTGGCGCTGATCCTGGCGGAACGCGGCTATCGGGTGAGTGGTTCTGAACCCAAGCGCACGCCGATCGTTCAGCGTCTGATCGATCAGGGCATCCAGGTGCTGGATTCCCAGGTGGCCAGCACCATCGATGGGCTGATCGCCACGTCGGAGCCAGCCCCGCTGGTGGTTGTCAGCACCGCGATTCCGGCTAACAATCCTGAATTCGCTGCCGCCCGCGCGCACGGTCTCAGCATCTGGCATCGCTCTGACGTACTCGCTGCTCTGATCGCCGATCAACCGTCGATCGCGGTGGCAGGCAGCCATGGCAAAACCACCACCAGCACAGTGATCACCACCCTGCTGGCGGCGGCTGGTGAAGACCCCACCGCCGTCATCGGTGGCGTCGTTCCTTGCTTCGGCAGCAATGGCCATGCCGGCACCGGCCGCTTCCTGGTCGCGGAGGCAGATGAATCGGATGGATCCCTGGTGAAGTTCGAGGCCGAACTCGGTGTCATCACCAATCTGGAACTGGATCATACCGATCACTACAAGAACCTTGAGGGTCTGATCGCCACCATGGGGCGTTTCGCCCAGGGTTGCGGTCGTCTGCTGGCCAACCACGACGACCCGATCCTGCGCGAGCATTTTCAAGCGGCCGCCTGGTGGTCTGTTCAACGGAGCGAGGGAGTCGATTTCGCAGCGCTACCGGTGGCACTAGACGGCGACCGCACCATCGCCGACTTCTTCGAAGCTGGGGAACCGATCGGGCAAATCACCCTCCCCCTGCCTGGGCTGCACAACCTCAGCAACGTGACCGCAGCGCTGGCTGCCTGTCGCTTAGCGGGCGTGAGCTTCGATCAGCTGAAGCAGGGACTTGAACAGCTGCAGGCCCCGGGTCGGCGCTTTGATTTCCGCGGCGACTGGCAAGGACGCCAGATCGTGGACGACTACGCCCATCACCCCAGTGAGGTCCGCGCCACACTCAGCATGGTCCGCCTGATGCTCAACAGCGGACGCAGTCCCCTGCCCCGAGCGCCCCAACGGTTGATGGTGGTCTTCCAGCCCCACCGTTTCAGCCGTACCCAGGAATTCCTCGAGGAGTTCGCTGCGGCCCTGACCCTGGCCGATTGCGTTCTGCTCGCCCCCGTCTACAGCGCCGGTGAAGCACCGATCGCCGACGTGAACAGCCACGCACTGGCCTCGTCCCTGCATCGATTGGCACCGGAGCGTCCCGTTCTGGTGGCCGACAGCCTGGAGGAGCTCACCGTTCTGGTTCAGGAGCACAGCCGGCCCGATGACCTCGTGCTCGCCATGGGCGCCGGTGATGTCAACAGCCTCTGGAGCCGTCTTGCCGACGACACGTCTTCCTCGAAAGCCTCATGTCGCTCACCACTGGCGGCCTGATGGAGCTTGAGCAGTCGGGCTTGCTGCGTCGGAAGGTCGCTCTCGCCGACTACACCACCTGGCGCGTGGGTGGTCCGGCCGAATGGCTGGCGGAACCAGCAGACATCCACCAGCTGCAGGAGCTGCTGCAGTGGGCTCAGATCGAATCCCTACCGATCCGGGTGATCGGTGCAGGCTCCAATCTGCTGATCAGCGATCGCGGGCTGCCGGGGCTCACCCTTTGCCTGCGGAAGTTGCAGGGCACCCAGATCTGTGGCGACAGCGGTGAGGTCAGCGCCTGGGCCGGAGAGCCGATTCCCACCCTGGCGCGCCGGGCTGCCAAGGCCGGTCTCCACGGCCTGGAATGGGCCGTGGGCATTCCAGGCACCGTGGGAGGCGCCGCCGTGATGAACGCGGGAGCCCAAGGGGGCTGCACCGCAGAACGGCTGGTCTCAGTCGACGTTCTCGATCTCCAGGGCACCAGCGGCGAGCCCATCACCCTCACCAGCGAAGTCCTCGACTTTTCCTATCGGCACAGTCGCCTGCAAAGTGCCGAGCACCTGGTGATCGCCGCGCGATTCCTGCTGGAACCCGGTCATGATCCAGCCGAGCTCAGCCGTCGCACCAGCGACAACCTGTCCCATCGCACCACCACACAGCCGTATCAATGGCCGAGCTGCGGCAGCGTGTTCCGCAATCCCGAACCACTCAAGGCCGGTCAACTGATCGAGTCACTGGGCCTGAAGGGCCGTCGGGTTGGTGCCGCCGAGGTCTCCAACATCCACGCCAATTTCATCGTGAATCTGGGAGGAGCGACCGCTGCCGACATCGGCAATCTGATCGACCTGGTGCAAACCGAGGTCGAACGGGATCGAGGAATCCGACTGCACACCGAAGTGAAGCGCCTCGGCTTCAGCGAGTCGCCCTCGCCCTGACCGCCTAACCTGCCGGTTCCTCCAAAGGCGTCATGGCAGGGTTCGGACTCCCCAATTTCGGTCAGCTCACGGAAGCGTTCCGGAAGGCCCAGCAGATCCAGCAGGACGCCCAGAAGCTCCAGGAGGAGCTCGACGCCATGGAACTGGAAGGCACATCAGACGATGGCCGGGCGAGTGTGTGGCTGTCTGGCAATCAGCAACCCCTGCGGGTGCGCTTGGATCCAGCTCTCCTGTCAGAAGGCACAGAAGCCTGTGAAGCGGCCGTGCTCGCAGCACTCAAGTCGGCCTATGAACGCTCCACCGGCACCATGAAAGAACGCATGGAGGAACTCACAGGCGGCCTCAACCTCAACCTCCCCGGGATGGGCGGCTGAGGGCAAGCATCTCCTCGACGGCACGCCGGTAAAGGGGATAGCGATCCCAGTCCTGATCGATCCCACAGCCAGGTTCGCCCCGGTGCAAACAATCACGGAATCGGCAGGGTTGATCCTCTAGACGCCGACGCAGCTCTGGGAAAAGCACTTCCAGGTTCTGCACATCACCGGGCAGCTCAGGACGGTTGAAGCCAGGAGTGTCGGCCACCCTCGCGCCTGAAGGGAGGGTATGAAGCTCCACATGACGGGTGGTGTGGCGGCCGCGCTGCAGACGACCGGACACAGCCGCAACCCTGAGCTCCAACCCGGGGATCAAACCGTTGAGCAGGGAGCTCTTACCCACTCCAGATGGACCACAGAGCACTGAGAGCGACCCCTGCGCCAGCCTGGAACGAAGCGTTTCCAGTCCCATGCCCGAACGGCTGGACACCGCCAGGGGGTCATAGCCCCAGCCACGCAAACGCTCGACCAGCGCCTGCTGCTGCTCCGCTGGGATCAAATCGCACTTACTAAGCAGCACATGCACCTGCAGGCCGGTCTGCTCCGCCGTCAGCAGAAAGCGACTGGCCTGATCAGAATCAAAGGCAGGCTGCTCCACGGCCAGAGCCACCACCACCGCGGTGACATTGGCCACGGGTGGACGCGTCAACCAGCTGCTGCGCGGGTCCACCTCCGCCACCACGGCGCGGTTGTGCTCCCGATCAATCGCCTCCACCCAGACCCGATCACCGACATGCACCGCGGCACCGCGATGGGCGAGTCGCGTGCGACGGGTGCAGAGCAGGCGAATGCCCGCCTCCGGATCATCCAGCTCCACCTCCAGATAGTTGGCCTGAAGGGCCACCACCATTCCGTGCCGGCGGTCGGAATCAACCACCAGCGCAGGTCACGTGAAGTCTCAGCCAGTCGTCCGTGGTCTCCTGCACCGACACGGCATGACCCTCCCGCTCCAGACCGGGCAACACCATGGCTTCAGGTTCGCCTCGATCCAAGACCAGCTCCAAGACAGCCCCTGATTCCAGGCCCTCCAGGGCCAGTCGTGCCCTGATGAAATTCACCGGGCAGGGGGTGCCCCGAAGATCAAGTGACGAATCGGGCTCGGGAAAGGGCACCGTTCAGCGTTGTCCGAACAGGCGGGCAAACAATCCGCTCTTGTGGTGGTGATGCTGTTCACCCCGGGCGGAATGGTGGCCGGCCAGATCCTCCAGCAGGGTCCGCTCTTCCGCATTGAGGCGGGTGGGCAACTGAACGGTGACCGTGATGCGCTGGTGACCTCGGGCCACGGGGTTGCCGAGCTTGGGGATGCCTTTGTTCTCGAGGGTGAGCACGGCATTGGGCTGGGTGCCGGCAGGAATCTCGAGGCTGGAAGGACCATCGACGGTCTCCACCTCGATCGTGTCGCCAAGAATGGCCTGGAGATAGCTCACCTTCACTTCGGAAAGCACGGTGAGGCCATCCCGTCGCAAGCTGGGATGGGGACGAACGGTGAGGAAGACATAGAGATCCCCTGAGGGACCGCCGCGCTGGCCGGCATTGCCCTCTCCGGCGACCCGCAGTCGGGTGCCTGTATCGACACCGGCAGGGATGTTGATCCGCAACTTCTTACGAACCTGCTGCACCCCCTGGCCACCGCAGGCGGAGCAGGGATCAGCGATCACCTGACCACTGCCATCACAACTGGGACACTCCGCCACCTGCGTGAAGCTGCCGAAGGGAGTTCGGGTTGCACGTCGCACCTGACCAACACCACCGCAGGTGGTGCAGGTGGTGGGTCCACTGCCGGTTTTGGCGCCGCTGCCGTTGCAGGTGGTGCAGGTTTCCAGGTGGGGGATACGGATCTCCTGCTCCTGACCAAACACCGCCTGCTCGAAATCGATCGTGAGGTCGTAGCGGAGGTCATCGCCCTGTTGGGGTCCGCGGCGGCGCTGCTGCCGCCCACCTGCAGCTCCACCAAAGCCGCTGAAGAAGGTTTCGAACAGATCGGCGAAGCCACCCATGTCGCCCATGTCGGGCATGCCGGCAGCACCACCGAGACCGGCCTCACCGAACTGGTCGTAACGGGCACGGGTCTGAGGGTCGCTGAGGACCTCGTAGGCGCGGCCGATCTCCTTGAAACGATCCTCAGCACCAGGATCCTTGTTGACATCCGGGTGGTACTGGCGAGCCAATCGCCGATAGGCCCGCTTCAGGTTGTCGGCATCGGCATCCCTTCCGACCCCGAGCAGCTCGTAGTAATCGGCCATCAGCTCGTCATCCCGTTCATCACCCTAAGGGCCAGCTCCAGGCGATCAAGCGGACGCATCACTGGAGTCTCCAGTCTCCGCGGAGCTGCTGTCGGCATCGGGATCGGCATCGGCATCGGCATCGGGACGAGCTGCAGCCCCACCTTGGGGACCGGGCCCCATGGAGACCTTGACCATGGCGTGGCGAAGCACCCTGCCATTGAGGTGATAACCGCGCTGAAGCTCCTCGATCACCACATCCTCATGGTGCTCGTCGCTGGGTTCCCGCAGCACTGCCTCATGCAAGGTCGGATCAAAGTCCTGACCCACGACTCGCATCGGGGCCACTCCCAGCTGTTTGAGCACATCCACCAACTGCTTGTAGAGGCCCTGATAACTGCGATGCAGCGACTGCGCCTCTTCGCTTTCAGGGTTGAGCTGCTGGCGGGCCCGCTCAAAGTTGTCGACCACCGGCAGGATCTCGCTGAGGGTGCTGCAGGTGAGCTGCAGCTTGAGGTCGTCCTGATCCCGGCTCTGGCGCTTGCGGAAGTTGTCGAAATCGGCAGCGATGCGCATGTATTGACTGCGCAGGGCCTCATGTTCTTCCCGAAGGCTGCTGTGCTCGCGCTCCAGCTGCTCGAGCCGGGCACTGTTGTCAGCAGCAGACTCGGTCGACCCATCGGCCGTTGCACTGGCCGTTGGGCTGTCCATCGAACCAGCGGAGCCATCGGTCGAGGGATCTGAGGGCTGCTGCGCGGCGGAGTCAGGACTCACAGATGACGACGGAACCTCAGAACCGCCACCAGCGGTGGACTCATGTGCAGGGGAGGAGAGATCGCCACTCATGCTGACCGGGACCGAATTCACGTCTAGACATGTTGAAGGGTGAGGCGCGCCTCCCACAAGCGGCGGAAGCCCGCACCTCCGACCCATCACCTTGCATCGTCTGCGGAGTCGAGCATGAACGAGCAGGCATCAACCTCCGATTCCGAACCGACTCGGCAACGGTTGGAACTGGAGTTGCTCCTGCAGATCCCGCTGCCGGAACAGCCCACACCCCTCAGCGCCTCACGCCTGCGGGACGCGATCGAACGCAAAGGACTAGACCTCAACCAGCCAAAGCTGGCAAGGCTGCTCCAAGAGCTGGAGCTGCAAGGGCTGGAACGCCAAGAACCGCAGAGCACTGTTGAAGCCAACACCCCCGTCACACTGATCACGGGCACGCTCTCCCGAGAAACAGCCTCCGGAGAAACAGCCTTCAGCGCAGAACCGGCGTCCAACCCAGCCGCCAGCCCTTCCCTGCTTGAAAATTTCAATCCCGAGGGGGTCCTGGAAGAAGACCCCGAGGAAACCGCGAGGCTGGCGGCCCTGCACGAGGACCTCGAGCAGACCCTGCAAGACACCAACGCCTCACCGGTCGTGAATCTGGTGAACCGAATCCTGCTGCAGGCCCTGCAACTGGAAGCCAGTGACATCCACGTAGAGCCCCAACAGGCCGGACTTCAGGTGCGCTTCCGTCAGGACGGCTTGCTTCAGAGCTACAGCGAACCGTTGCCGAGTCGCCTTGTGCCGGCGGTGACCTCAAGGTTCAAAATCATGGCCGATTTGGATATCGCCGAACGCCGACAGGCCCAGGATGGGCGCATTCGGCGACGTTTCCAGAAGCGCACCGTTGATTTCCGGGTCAACAGCCTTCCGAGCCGCTTCGGGGAAAAGATCGTCCTGCGGCTGCTCGACAGCGGCGCCACCCAGCTGGGGCTGGACAAGCTGATCACCGATGCTGACGCCTTGCAAATGGTGCGCAGCCTCGGCTCCAAACCCTTCGGGATGATCCTGGTCACGGGCCCAACTGGATCGGGTAAATCCACGACGCTCTATTCGCTACTGGCGGAACGGAACGACCCTGGGATCAACATCTCCACGGTGGAGGATCCCATTGAATACACCTTGCCTGGGATCACCCAGTGCCAGGTCAATCGTGACAAGGGATTCGACTTCAGCACCGCCCTGCGCGCCTTTATGCGTCAAGACCCGGACGTGCTGCTGGTGGGGGAGACGCGCGATCTGGAAACCGCCAAAACAGCCATCGAAGCCGCCCTCACCGGACACCTCGTGCTGACCACCCTGCACTGCAATGACGCCCCGAGTGCGATCGCCCGTCTCAGCGAAATGGGCGTCGAACCGTTCATGGTCAGCGCTTCCCTGATCGGCATCGTGTCCCAACGCCTGTTGCGCCGGGTCTGCAGCCACTGCTGCGAGCCTTACCAGCCCGATACCGACGAACTGGGGCGCTTCGGACTCATCACCCACAGAGAAACCGATGTGCGCTTCGTGCGCGCCCGTCACCACGACGGAAGCGGCAGCGCCTGTGGCCATTGCCAGGGCAGTGGCTACAGAGGCCGGGTTGGTGTGTATGAGGTGTTGCGCATGAATGAAACCCTGGCCACCGCCGTGGCGAAGGGAGCAACCACGAACGTGATCCGGCGCCTCGCCCTGGAGAGCGGCATGAAAACGCTGCTGGGTTACAGCCTGGAGCTGGTGCGCCAAGGACTCACCACCCTGGAGGAGGTGGGACGCATGATCCTCACCGATGCCGGACTCGAATCGGAACGCCGCGCCCGGGCCCTGAGCACCCTGACCTGCGCCGGTTGTGGTGGCGGACTGCAGGAAGCCTGGCTGGAATGTCCGTACTGCCTGCGCCCGCGTCAATGAGCTGCCTGCCATGGACCTGATGATTGAAGAGCTGATGGAACAGCTGGTTCAGGGCAACGGAAGCGACCTGCACCTCGCCAGCGGGCAACCTCCCTACGGACGCTTCAGCGGGCAGCTCCGCCCCCTCACGGAGACCCCCCTGACGGAGGAGACCTGCAACGGGCTGATCTTCTCGATGCTGAACAACAGTCAGCGCAAGACCCTCGAACAGACGTGGGAGTTGGACTGCGCGTACGGCCTGAAGGGGGTGGCGCGATTCCGCGTGAACGTTTATCGCCAGAAAGGCAGTTACGCCGCCTGCCTGCGGGCCCTCGGCAGCAGCATCCCCAGCATTGAGGCCCTGCAGCTGCCTTCGGTGGTGGTGGAAACGAGCAAGCGACCGCGGGGGCTGGTGCTGGTGACCGGCCCGACGGGCTCGGGCAAGACCACGACGCTCGCGGCCCTCCTCGACCACATCAATCACACCCGAGCAGAACACATCCTCACGATCGAAGATCCGATCGAGTTCGTGTATCGAAGTGACCGCAGCCTGGTGCACCAACGGCAGCTCAACGAAGACACCCGCAGCTTCGCCAATGCCCTGCGAGCAGCCCTGCGGGAGGACCCGGACGTGATCCTTGTGGGGGAGATGCGCGATCTCGAAACAATCCAGCTGGCGATCACCGCGGCGGAAACAGGTCACCTGGTGTTTGGCACCTTGCACACCAGCTCGGCCGCTCAAACCGTCGACCGCATGGTGGATGTTTTCCCACCCGGCCAGCAGACCCAGATCCGCGTGCAGCTGTCTGGAAGCCTGGTGGCGGTGTTCTCCCAGACCCTCTGCCGGAAAGAGAATCCTCAACCAGGCCAGTTCGGCCGGGTGATGGCCCAGGAAATCCTGATCAACACACCAGCCGTGGCGAATCTGATCCGCGAGGGCAAGACCGCTCAGCTCTACTCGCAGATCCAGACCGGGGGAGAGCAGGGGATGCAGACCCTGGAGAAGGCATTGGCGGATTTGGTCAACCGCGGCGAGATCAGCCTGGATGAGGCGAGAACCAAAGCGAGCAAACCGTCCGAACTGGAACGGTTGCTGAACGGCTGACCCAGGCGCTGACGATGGCCACCTTCACCGCCAGCTACACCTCCGCCTCAGGACAGGCGCGATCGGTGACGATCCGTGCCAGTGATCCCGCCGACGCCAGGCGCCAGCTCAGGAGACGCGGCATCAAGGCCACGGATCTACGTGCCAAAACCCAGGATCAGACAGCCGCAGGCAGCCAAGCCAAGGCCGGACTACTCTCCCTCGACCTGGGGGAGGCGTTCCAGAAACCTCCGGGCGTGAAGGAGAAGGCCGTCTGGGCCAGCAAGCTGGCCGCGCTGGTGGATGCCGGCGTACCGATCGTGCGCAGCCTCGATCTGATGGCCAGCCAGCAAAAACTGCCGATGTTCAAAAAGGCTCTCGTCGCCGTTCAACTGGAGGTGAACCAGGGCACGGCGATGGGTGCAGCCATGCGGCAATGGCCGAAGGTCTTTGATCAGCTCACCGTGGCCATGGTGGAGGCGGGCGAGGCGGGGGGTGTGCTCGATGAATCCCTGAAACGCCTGGCCAAACTGCTCGAAGACAACGCCCGCCTGCAGAACCAGATCAAAGGCGCGCTGGGCTATCCGGTTGCGGTGCTGGTAATCGCCATCCTCGTGTTCCTGGGCATGACGATCTTTCTGATTCCCACCTTTGCCGGAATCTTCGAAGACCTGGGGGCGGAACTGCCCCTGTTCACCCAGCTGATGGTGGACCTCAGCAAACTGCTGCGATCCTCCGCCTCCTTGGTCTTCGCGGTGGGGCTGCTGGTGGGGGTCTGGCTATTTGCTCGCTACTACAACACCGACAAAGGCCGTCGTGTGGTGGATCGGCTGATGCTGCGCCTACCCCTGTTCGGCGACCTGATCACGAAAACGGCCACCGCTCAGTTCTGCCGGATCTTCAGTTCCCTCACCCGCGCCGGCGTGCCGATCCTGATGTCTCTGGAAATCTCCAGCGAGACGGCCGGTCATTCGATCATCTCGGACGCGATCCTGGCTTCAAGAACGCTCGTCCAGGAGGGGGTGCTTCTGAGCACAGCCCTGAACCGCCAGAAGGTGCTGCCGGAGATGGCCCTCAGCATGCTCGCGATCGGTGAAGAAACCGGCGAGATGGACCAGATGCTCAGCAAAGTGGCGGACTTCTACGAAGACGAGGTGTCGGCGGCGGTCAAAGCGCTCACCTCGATGCTGGAACCGGCCATGATCGTCGTGGTGGGTGGCATTGTCGGCTCAATCCTGCTGGCCATGTATTTGCCGATGTTCACGGTGTTCGACCAGATCCAGTGAACAGTGCTCAGGGGAGGGAGGCAGCGATCGCCTGACCCGCCAGCCAGCCGCTGCTCCAGCAGTGCTGGAAGTTGAAGCCGCCGGTAACCCCATCCACATCCAGCAGCTCCCCAGCGAAGTAAAGACCGTTCACCAGTCGGCTCTCCATCGTTGCCAGATTGACCTCGCCAAGCGCGACACCGCCGGCCGTCACAAACTCCTCTCCAAAAGGACCTCGACCCCGGATCGGATAGCGACTGCCGGTCAACGCCTGCACCAGGGCTCGCTCCCAGGCAGCTGGGCAGTCCGCCCAGCGACGCTGAGGATCAGCTCCCACCTGAGCGAGCAGGGTGAGCCAGAGCCGCCGTGGCAGCCGCTGGGGATAGGGTCGGGCTGCGGCGAGGCTGCGGCGTGATTCCTGATGACGCAGGGTCTGCAGGGCTGCGGAGACCTCAGCATTGGCCAACCCGGCCAACCAGCGCACGGTCAGCTCGCCTCGATACCGCTCCGCATGCAACCCACGAGCAGCGAAGGCCGTCAGTCGGAGGGTCGCCGGACCGCTGAGCCCCCAGTGGGTGATCAGCACCCTGCCCAGCTGTCGCGAGCGACCGCCGGACAGGCTGAGCTCCAGTTCCACGCCATCGAGCGCCACCCCAGAACAGGCTGTAAGCCCAGGGGCCTGAAGTGCCAGGGTGAACAGCGAGGGAAGGGGATCGACGATCTGGTGCCCGAGAGCGGCAGCCAGTCGCCGTCCACTGGGATGACCACCGGTGGCCACGAGCACCCGACGGGCCGTCCAAAGCGGAGCTGTCTCGCCTTGGCGGCCATGGCCCTCGAGCAGAAACCCTTCGTCCTGCTGCCGCAGGCTGCGCACCGGAGCACGCAGCTGAAGTTCAACCCCAGCACTCCGAGCTGCACGGCGCAAACATTGGATCACCGCCTCTGATCGGTTAGCGAGAGGAAACATCCGACCATCCGGCTCCTCGACAAGCTCCAGACCTCGATCGGCAAACCAGCCCACAGCATCCCCGCAGGCGAAACGACTGAAGGGACCGCGCAGGGGGCGACTACCCCGGGGGTAATGGCCCACCAATTCGATCGGATCCCAGCAGGCATGGGTGACATTGCAACGGCCGCCGCCGCTGATGCGCACCTTGCTGAGGGGCTCAGGGGTGGCCTCGAGGACCAGGACATCCCTGAGCCCCTGCTCGGCAGCCGTGATCGCTGCCATGAAGCCGGCGGCACCACCGCCGATCACGATCAGATCATGCAGAGGGCTGGAACCGGAGGGCGACGCCGTTGTTGCAGTAGCGCTTGCCGGTAGGCCTTGGACCGTCATCGAACACATGACCCTGATGGCCCCCGCAACGACGGCAGTGGTACTCGGTGCGCGGAATGATCAATTTGAAATCTACTTTCGTGGCAACCGCACCGGCCAACGGCTCCCAGAAGCTGGGCCAACCCGTACCGCTGTCGAACTTGGCGGCAGAGGAAAACAGAGGCAGGTCACAGCCAGCGCAGTGATAGGTGCCCTTGCGCTTCTCACCATTCAGGGGACTGGTGAAGGGGCGCTCGGTCCCTTCCCGCCGCAACACTTGATAGGCCTCTGGTGTGAGCCGACGCTTCCATTCAGCATCCGAGAGAGTCCAGGCAGGGTCTGCTGCCTTTGACGCCGCCAGGACAGGCCTGGGAGCTGCCATCCAACCGAACGCAACCACCATGACGCGGCCCAGCAGAGAGCGACGGCTCAGTAACCGCTGCCGAATGGAAAGGGTCATGGCGGAGAGCAAAAGCAATGATGGTGTTCTAAGCGAGGCCTGGCGCGAGGCAGCATGGGGGGATGGATTCCCCCACCAGCTCCGACCGGGAACCGCCCTGGCGCTTCAGTGTGGCGCCAATGCTCGACTGCACCGATCGTCACTTCCGCCTGCTGATGCGGCAGATCAGCAGAAGAGCCTTGCTCTACAGCGAGATGGTGGTGGCCCAAGCGTTGCACCACAGCGATCGGCGGGAGCGACTGCTGGGATTTGATCCAGAAGAGCACCCCCTTGCCTTGCAAGTGGGTGGAGACGATCCCCTGCTGCTGGCGGAAGCAACCCGAATGGCCGCCGACTGGGGCTATGACGAGATCAACCTCAACGTGGGCTGCCCGAGCCCCAGAGTGCAAGCGGGGAATTTCGGTGCCTGCCTGATGGCCGAACCAGAGACGGTGGCCCGATGCGTCGCAGCAATGAAAGCCGCCTCGGATCTCCCGGTGACGGTCAAGCATCGGGTCGGTATCGATGCGCTCGACAGCGATGTTTTTCTCACCGCCTTCGTGGATGCAGTGGCCGCCGCTGGCGCATCACGATTCAGCGTGCATGCCCGCAAGGCCTGGCTGGAGGGACTGGATCCCAAACAGAACCGCACAATTCCGCCTCTGCAGCACGACCGAGTGATTGCCCTGAAGGAGCGCCGACCCGAGCTCACCATCGAGCTGAATGGCGGGCTGGACACCCCAAGCGACTGCCTCAATGCCCTGCGCCACTGCGATGGAGCCATGGTGGGTCGTGCGGCTTACGCCCATCCCCTGCGCTGGGCCGAGGTGGACCAACTGATCTACGGCGATTCAGCACGACCACCAGTCAGCGCCTCAGGGGTGGTGAGGGGACTGATGCCCCATGCGGAACGACACCTCCAGCGGGGGGGACGACTCTGGGACATGGGCCGTCATCTCGTGCAACTGGTGGAAGGAGTGCCTGGAGCACGCCACTGGCGCAGGGATCTTGGTCAGAACGCCCAACGCAAAGGAGCCGATCTGACCGTTCTCGAGTCAGCTGCCCGGCAGCTTGAGGATGCCGGGCTCTGAACCTGCGCCGCTGATCGCCTGGAACAGCGAAGGGGATCAGCCCTCTGCGCCGCCGTAATCGCCGTAATCGTCGCCTTGGGGAGCAGTAGCTCCACCGCCGCGGCGGCGACGACTGCGGCCATCGTCGTAGTCACCGCCCTGGGGTGCTCCACCGCCTCCCGCATAACCGCCACCACCGCCGTAGCTGCGATCTTCCCAGCCACGGGCGCCGGAACCACCGCCATAACCACCGCCACCGCCGTCATCAGAGCGACCACCGCCGCCCCCATAACCGCCGCCACCGCCATAGCCACCACGGCCGCCGCCGCCCCCATAACCGCCGCCACCGCCGTAACCGCCACCGCCGCCTCGACGGGGAGCACTGCCGCGGGGTTCGGCTTTGTTGATGCGCAGGGGGCGGCCCATCAGTTCAACACCCTGAAGGGCTTCAATCGCAGCAGCTTCTGATGCCTCATCCGCCATTTCGACGAAGGCGAAACCACGCTTGCGGCCGGTGTCGCGCTCCAGAGGAAGGGCACAGTTGGTGACTTCGCCATGGGCGGCGAACAATTCAATGATGTCTTCCTGCTCAGCGCGGAAGGGCAAATTGCCGACGAAAATGCTCACTTTCCTAATGGACCGTTGATAAGAGGGACCGATGGGACCTGACCTGCCATCGGTTCATGGTCCGAAAGGGGATCAATGGCCTCTGGCTTGTTCAGCGTAGACCCAGTGAGTCACTTCGTTGACAAACGTTCAGACCAGAGAGCCAGCTGCTCCTCAACGCGAACAAAAGCCGTTCCCCCCTCACTGAGACGGGCCGCCACCACGCGGCGAGGCACAAGCGCCTCCAGCAGATCCGCCTCAATCACCGGATGAAACTGCTGCCACTGCTCAAGACTGAGATCCCGCAAAAGCACACCGTCCTGAAGGCAACGCTTCACCACCGCACCCACCAACTGATAAGCCTCACGGAAGGGCATACCACGGGTCACCAGATAATCAGCCACATCGGTGGCATTGGAAAAATCAGAGGCGACAGCCTGCTCGAGACGCTCCGGTCGGAACTCCACCCCCTCCTCGAGAAGAATCGCCATGGCCTCGAGACAATCAGAGGTCGTGCGAACAACATCAAACAGGGCTTCCTTGTCTTCCTGAAAATCCTTGTTGTAAGCAAGCGGCAACCCCTTGATCATCGTCAGCAGTCCCTGCAAATGGCCGAAGACCCGGCCACACTTTCCACGCACCAGTTCCGGCACATCTGGATTCTTCTTCTGAGGCATCAGGCTGCTGCCGGTAGCGCAGCGGTCGGTCAGACGTACGAAACCGCATTCCTCACTCGCCCAGAAGATCACCTCCTCCGCCAAGCGGCTGAGGTGGGCCATCACCAAAGCAGCCGCTGCGGAGAACTCCACCGTGAAATCCCGATCGCTCACCGCATCAAGACTGTTGGCATAGACCCGCTCAAAACCCAGGGCCGTTGCCGTGCTGCGTCGATTGATCGGCACGGGTGTACCAGCCAATGCCGCAGCCCCCAACGGAGAGATGTTCACCCGAACGCGCACATCCCTGAGTCGCTCACGATCGCGCTCGAGCATTTCCACGTAGGCCAGCAGATGGTGGGCCAAACAAAGCGGTTGGGCCCGCTGCAGATGGGTGTAGCCCGGAATCAAGGTCTCACGATGGCGATCGGCCTGCGTGAGCAGGGCACGCTGACAACGCACAACCGCCTGCTCCAGCGCGTCGATCCTCCTGCGCAACCAGAGACGCAGATCCGTTCCCACCTGATCATTGCGGCTGCGGCCGGTGTGAAGCTTCTTACCGACCGGACCCAGCAAGGCAATCAGACGCCGCTCAACCGCAAAATGCACATCCTCATCGGCCAGGCCAGGCTGGAAGTGGCCGGATGCCGCTTCGCTGCGAATCTGCTCCAAACCGGCGCAGAGCTGACCGGCTTCTTCACCGCTGATCACTCCGCATTCAGCAAGCATGCGTGCATGGGCGATCGAGCCATCCAGGTCCTCCTGCAACAGGGTGATGTCAAACCCGATGGAGGCGTTGAAGCGCTCGATCGCCGGGTGCAAGCCCTCTTCAAACCGATCACTCCAGGTGCCCGAGCCGCCGCCCGTCACTCCCGCTGCCATACCTGCCGTTCACGCCACCAGCCTTCAGCTTGTCAGAGGGCAGAACGGGGAACAGACGGAAGCATCACCTCCTCACGCACCTTGAGCACCACCATCGAGGCGTCATCCTCCAACTGCCGATCCGCACCGATAAAACGATCCAGACGGGTAAATAGCTGATCGAGGATGCCCTGGGAGCCCATCCCAGAACGACAAGCCGCCTCAAGGGTTCGCATCAGGCGAGCTTCATCAAAGCGATCACCCGTGATGCCAGGGGCCTCCGTGACCCCATCGGTGTAATACAGAATCACGTCACCGGGTTCGAGCACCACATCGCCGCAGCCGTAGTCGGCCTCCGGCTGAAGACCGATCAACAGACCCGGTGCATCGAGGCGACTGATCGTTCGCTGTTGGGCACGCCAAATCAGCGGCGGGTTATGGGCCGCATTCGCAAAACGAAGCCGACGGGTGCGTGGATCGAAATCGGAATAAAAAAGGGTGACGAATCGGTGGGACTGGGCCAGATCTTCCTGGGCCAGCTGATTGAGGTCATGGAGGATGCGATCCGGAGGCAGTCCGCTCAGCACCTCGGCGCGGAGCATCCCCCGGAGCATGGTCATCAGCAAACCGGCCGGCACCCCCTTGCCCATCACATCCCCCATCACTAAGGCCCAACGACCCCGTTCCCGTCGTCGCCCGATCAGTTCCGGTCGCGTCGGGATGAAGTCGTAGTAGTCACCGCCCACCTGAAACGCCGGGCGGCAACGGGCCGACAACTCCACCCCTTCAATCACCGGGCAGCGATCGGGCAGCAGCTGCGCCTGGATCTCCGCACCAATGCTGAGCTGGCGATCCACCCGTTCATGGCGACGGGCCTGCTGCAGCATCAGATCGTTTTCAATCGCCACCGCGGCCAGATCGGCCACCAGTTGCACGTGGCGGCGATGCACCTCGCTCCAGGCCATGGACGGCCCATGGCTGAACACATAAAGACGACCCCGAGGACGACCACGGGCCACGAGGCTGGTGGCAAACAGCTCCGCTCGACCGAGCTGACGCTGCACCAGATGATCGAGACCCTGAAGCTGACTCTCCTCTGAGGCGAAACCCACAACCAGCCCAGGCTCGTAGGCAGCGACCTGTCGCAGAAGCTCCTCCGATCGATCGGACGGCAAAACCTGGAGCTGCTCACGCCAGAGGCGCCCATCCGCCTGAAACGGCACCAACAGGGCTCCTTCCACTCCAACGAGCCGCGATGCCACCACGGGCACCAGCTCCAGGAAACGATCAAGGTTGGTGAAGCTGCGCAGGGCGAAACCGAGCGACACCAACAGGTCCTGGTTGGTGCGCTGTTCGTTGGAAAGGCTGTCGAGAAGCTGCCGAAACGATGCCGTAGCCGTCAATGCCTGGGGGGCACTGCGTTGACGCGGAGTGGAGTGGCGCCGTGGTGGCTTACTGCTCACGGCCAACCATGGCAGGACCCGCAAGGTAGCAAGGGTTCAGCGGCCGGCCAGCAATGCCTCGACAAACTCAAAGCTGTTGAAAGGCCGTAGATCTCGGATCCCCTCCCCTGCTCCGATGAAACGGATCGGCAAACCTGCCTCCGATGCCACCGCCAGAGCGACCCCACCGCGGGCAGTGCCATCAAGCTTGGTGATCACCACACCCGTGAGATCAGCAGCCTTGGCAAAGGCCATCGCCTGTTTCAGACCGTTCTGACCCTGGCTCGCATCGAGCACCAGCAGAGACTCGACCTTGGCCTCCGGAGCAAGCCGATCAACGATCCGACGGATCTTCTGCAGTTCCTCCATGAGGTTGTGCTTGGTCTGAAGCCGACCAGCCGTATCCACCAAGAGCAGATCGGCGTTGCGGGAACGGGCGGCACCGATCGCATCGAACACCACCGCCGCGGGATCGGCATTGGCCGAGGGATTGGAGACCACCGGCACATCACTGCGCTCAGCCCAGACCGCCACCTGCTGCACCGCCGCCGCACGAAAGGTGTCGGCCGCGGCCACAAGAGCGCTGTAGCCACTGCGGACGGCGAGATTGGCGAGTTTGCCCAGGGTGGTGGTCTTGCCCACACCGTTCACGCCCACCATCAGCCAGATATTGAGACGACCGCGCTCCGGAGCGAGAAGCTCGACACCGCTGGCCTGAATAGGCTTCTCCAGCAGATTGCGCAGCTGCTCTTTCAGGAACCGGATCCCTTCGCGAGGATCCACCACGTCTTCATTCAGGCGTCGGCGCAAGGCCTCCATCACCTGATCGGTGGCCTGCACGCCGGCATCTGCCCGCAGCAGCAGAGCCTCCAGTTCATCCACCACCTCTGGAGTGAGGGGGTCGTCGCCCAGATTCTCCAGCAGGCTCGTAACAAAACCCTGGCGGGTCTTTTCAAGGCCGCGCCGCAGGCGACCGAGCCAATCAATCTCTTCAAGCGAGACCTGCTCAGCGCGGCGCCCCTGGGCTGCGAGCACCTCGGCAGACCAGGTGAAGGTGTCATCGAATGCCCCGAGCTGTGGATCGTCACCATCGCTGACCAGAGCAGGAGATCCGCTGATGTCCAAGGGCTGAGCCGGTTGGACCGGCTCCACGGGATCGACTGGAAGGCTCCGGCGTTCGAGATCTTCGCGGCGTTCCTGACGCTGGGCCGCTGCCTGCTCCAGCAGGGACAAACCAGCTGTCGGAGCCGGATCAGGCGACACCGCGGATGACGCTTCGGGTGTGGATTCGCGCTCTTGAGACTCAGAGAGAGGAGCTGACTCAGAGGACGCGATGGACTCCTTAACAGGAACAGCCTGTTCTGCCTGAACAGGCTGTTCTGCCTGAACAGCCAATGCTTCCTGGGCCTTCTGCGCCTTCAGGCGTGCGTAGGCCTGCCGGGCCCACTCCAGGGGATCCTCATCGACAACTGCCCCATTGGCCTGTGATGGATCAACCGCAGATTCAGCCGCCTCTGCGGGTTCAGCAGCGGTCACCTCTCCATCGGCGGGCTCCTGTCCGGGCGGAACGGAAGTGCGATTGAACCAGTCGTAAACCATCGATGCGGGGCTTGGGTGACCGGAGGTCAGGACAGGGACGAGGTGGATGCCGCCGCCTGGAGACGGCGAAGCACTCCATTGATCATGCGCCGCCCCTGATCATCGCTGTAACGATTGGCCAGCTCGACAGCCTCATTACAAGCAACCGCTGCGGGGGTCTTCAGAGCGGTGAGATCCACAACAGCCAAACGCAAAATATCCCGATCAATGCGAGGCAGACGGGTCAGCCTCCAGCCCTCCATCACTCCATCCAAACGGGCATCAATGCTGGTGCGCTGCTCCAGCACCAACGCGATCCGCTGCCTGGCGTCCTCCCGCACACGATCCTGATCGGCGAGGGCCAGTAGTCGAGGCAGCTCTAAAGATCCAGACAAACCGTTCAGCACCTGCTCAGCTGACTCCAGGGACGCCTTGAGCTGGTCGCGAACCACGGCATTGTCACTGCGATCGCCATCCTTCAGTTCGCTGTCCAGCAAATGCTGCTGGGCCTTCTCCAGATCGGCAGCACAGCCATCAAGGGTCTCGCGCCAATGCTGAAGAAGCGTGTCAAGCGCTTTCTGGAGCAGGCTCTCCACAGAGAAGTCAGCCTTAGCCGACTCCTGAATTGCTTTCACCTCACGGTCAGGAAGTTGACCAAGCACCAGAAGAGCCAGCTCTCGGGCCAGGGATCGGGACTGCATGGAGGATTCGCGAAAGAGGAACGGCAGACGCAAGCGTCAGGCTTCGGAGGTGCTTGAAGAAGGCGTCACGGAGGCCCGCAACTGGGAGATCAAACTGGAGAAACTGCGATTCACCGGTGCTTCCCGTTCATCGGGATTGACGATCCCAGCCGAGATAATCGTGCGGAAGGCATCCTCCACGGAAATATTCAGATCACGGACGGAGCTCTCCGGGACCAGGGTGTACCACCCGGTGGTCGGATTGGGCGCCGTGGGAATGAACACGCTCAGCAAGGGCTGATCAAGCTCCGCTTGCAGAGAGGGACCAACGATCCCAGTCACAAAACCGACGCTGAACAGACCCTCCCGCGGATACTCCACCAGCACGACCCGACGAAAGCGCTTGGAGTTGTCACGAAGAAACGTCTCCAGCAGCTGTTTGAGGGTTTTATAGACCGATCCAGCCAGGGGAATCCTCGACAGGGTTCCCTCCCCGAACTCGAGCAGCCAACGGCCGACGATGTTGCGAGCCATCAAACCGATTAGGAGGATGCCCAACAGAGGAACCGTGAGCCCCAGAGCCAGGTTGATCAGGTCCTGAAGCAGCGGATTGAGAGTGATGAAGGGATTGAACTGCTTCGGAATCGAGGTGAGAAAGGCCAGAACGAAGCGACTCACCGTGGTCGCCAGCCAGATCGTGGTGGCGAGCGGAATCACCACCAGCAAGCCAGCAATCAGGTCATTCTTGAGATCCTGTTGAAGTCTGGCGCTGAGCGGCAGATCAGGTCTGGGGTTGGACTGCACCAAGAAACGTCCCGGTCCTGGAGTCGACGAGGTCTGTCCAACCTAACCAGCGGCCAGAGGATCAGTCAGAAAAGCCGTTCAGAGAACGGCTGCAAAGGCAAGAAGAACGAAGGCGACAGCCAGCACCACAGCACTGACGGTGCCGCCGTAACGGCGCTGATTCACCGCAAGGTTGCGCTGACGCTCCGCCTGCTGGATCTGGTCATCCATCTGCTGAAGCTGACCATCGATAAAGCGCTGAGCCGCCTTGGTTTTCTCTTCATCGCTCGCCCCGGCTGGGAGCTGACCGGCCTGGGCCAGTTGGTCGCCGAGCATTTTGACGTTGTCGGGATTCTTGCCTTGCTGACGGGCCATCTCGAGCTGACCGCGACGCTGCTGAAGGGTCTGATCGGCTTGACCGGAAAGGGTCTGATTGCCGCTGATCGCCATGGGAACCACCGCGATCATGACCACCGTGAGCAGGGCGGAAAGAACGCAGACAACCCAACGGATCACGGTGCGCTCAGCACCGGGATGATCCAGACGGGAACCGATCAGCATCAACAGCAAACCGACAAAACCCATCGGTGCCTGGCTGACCAGCCGCTCGATCAACAGCTGCTGAAAAGCCGGCTCAGACCAATCCGCACCGCTGAGCACAACGGAGATCTGCAGAGCGAGAAGAACCACCAGGGTGAGACCGAGCCAACGCAGCACCGGCGCGAGGCGCAGGTTGGAGGAGGAACCCGAAGCGGAAGCGGACACGGCAAGATGCCAAAAGGTGCCCAACTTTACGGTCGATTTCCGTGTCGCATGACACCGATCTGTGCCAGCTCAGCAGGGCCCTGAAACAGCAGGCGCGCCTCCAGGGGTTCGACCCTGTCGGCATCGCTCGACTGCCGGGTAGCGCCCGACTGCAGCTGCGCACAGCCGCCCTGCAACGCTGGCTGGAAGCAGGCCACCAGGCAGAGATGGGCTGGATGGCCGCACCGCGGCGTCTAGCTGCGGATCGGTTGCTGGACGGGGCCAGAAGCCTGCTTGCGGTGGGTCTCAATTACCACGTGGCTTCCAACCGGGAACCGGGGGCCCTGGCGATCGCCCGATACGCCTGGGGAAGGGACTATCACCGCGTGGTCAGCCAACGGCTGAAACGCCTGGGTCGCTGGCTGGAAGCCCAGCATCCCGGCGTGGGCTGGAGAGCCTGTGTGGATGCTGAACCGCTACTAGACAAGGCCTGGGCTGAGGAAGCCGGTCTGGGCTGGATCGGCAAGCACAGCAACCTGATCCATCAACAGCGGGGCTCCTGGATGGTGATCGGCCATCTACTCACGACCTTGGAGCTGGATCCAGACCAGGCTGCCAAGCCCCTCTGCGGTCGCTGCACACGCTGCATGGAGGCCTGTCCAACCGCCGCAATTCGCGAACCTTTTGTCGTCGATTCACGACTCTGTCTGGCGTATCACACCATCGAGAACCGAACGACGGAACTGCCAAAGGCGATCAGCAGCTCCCTCGGACCCTGGGTGGCCGGGTGCGACATCTGCCAGGAGGTCTGTCCTTGGAATCAAGGCTCGATCCCCAGCAGTGAGGATCCCGATGTGCAACCGCGACCCTGGGTGCTCAGCCTGACGCGCCAACAGGCACTCAGCTGGGATGACGTCACCTGGAGAGACAAATTGCAGGGATCGGCACTGCGCCGGATCAAACCCTGGATGTGGAGACGAAACGCGGCAGCGACGGCTGTGGAGAGCCCGCCTAACCTGAACGGATCTGAGGCACAGTGATGGGGCGGCAGGGTCAGCGCGTCGGCAGAGCGACCTGGTGTGCTGCGGCATTGATGGGCCTGGCCAGCGTGATGCTGCCACCTGCCTCAAGGGCACTGGTTCCAACGGTGTATCTACCCAGCAGCCAAGAACTGGAGGGTTCCGGCATCGGCATCGGACGCACCGCTGCACAACTGCTCAAGCTCGGACAGCCCGAGGAAGCCGCCCGTCTGGCTGCCCTCGCCGTGCGTCTGCAACCCAACGATGAACGACTTTGGTCGGTTCTGGCGGAAGCCCAGCTGCGCAGCGAGCAACTGAATCAGGCCGCCGAATCTCTCGCACGGGCCAAACAACTGAACCCCAAGAAGGCCGGCCTCTGGTTCGCAGAAGCATCTCTAGCCCTTCGGGACAACAGGCCAGATGACGCGATCCCGCTGCTGGAAGAAGGGCTGAAGCTCGATCCCAACAACCCTGGCGCCTATTTCGACCTGGGGAACGCCCGGATCATGCAGACCGACTACAGGTCTGCACTGAAGGCTTTTGAAAAAGCGTCATCACTCAAACCCACCTTCTGGGAAGCGGTGAACAACCAGGCACTGGTGCTGTTTGAAATGGGCAACACCCGCGAGGCAATCCAGCGCTGGCGGCGGGTACTGAACATCAAACGCAATGCAGAACCGATGCTGGCGCTGGCCGCCGCCCTTAACAGCCAGTCACCCGGCAGTGATGAGGCCCTGACCCTGGCCCGTCAGGCCCTGGCGGAGGATCCCAATTACGTGCTGCCGGCCCATCAAAAACAACAGCTCTGGGGTCTGAATCTGCGCCAGGCCACGAGCACGCTCCTCTCCAGCGCAACCCTTAAAGACGCTGTCGAACGGGCGGAAGCCAATGCCGATCCCAGCAGCGGACGCTGAATCGCCTGATCAATCCCGCAGAGATCTGTAGGCTGAGCCCCTTCCGCCCTCAGAATTCCCGATCCGGATGGCCGAGGAGCGCGTTCAACCGATCGCCCTGCATCAGGAGATGCAGCGCTCATATCTCGAATACGCCATGAGCGTGATCGTGGGTCGGGCCCTGCCCGATGCCCGCGATGGCCTCAAACCGGTTCAGCGACGCATCCTGTACGCGATGCACGAGCTGGGGCTGACCCCAGACCGGCCTTACCGGAAATGCGCCCGCGTGGTTGGGGATGTGCTGGGCAAGTACCACCCCCATGGAGATCAGGCCGTCTATGACGCGCTTGTGCGCCTGGTGCAGACCTTCTCCAGTCGTCATCCACTGCTGGATGGCCACGGCAACTTCGGATCCGTCGATGACGATCCCCCGGCAGCCATGCGTTACACGGAAACGCGGCTTGCACCGATCGCCCATGAGGGACTGCTGGACGAAATCGGTGATGACACCGTTGATTTCGCGGCCAACTTTGACGGATCCCAACAAGAACCCACGGTTCTCCCTGCCCAGCTTCCCTTTCTGCTGCTGAACGGTTGTGCCGGCATCGCCGTGGGCATGGCCACCAACATCCCCCCTCACAACCTGGGTGAAGTGGTGGATGCCCTGGTGGCCCTGGTGCGCAAACCCGAACTGAGCGATGCCAAGCTCCTGGAGCTGGTTCCAGGGCCAGACTTCCCGACCGGCGGAGAAGTGCTGCTGGGAAGTGGTGTACGCGAGACCTACCTGAACGGTCGGGGCAGCATTCCCATGCGGGGTGTCGCCCACATTGAAGAGGTGCAACCTGGCAAAGGTCGGCATAAGCGCAATGCGGTGGTGATCACGGAGCTGCCGTTCCAACTGAGCAAGGCTGGCTGGATCGAAAAACTGGCAGAGCAGGTGAACGATGGCCGCATCGGCGGCATTGCCGATATCCGCGATGAGAGCGACCGAGACGGCATGCGCGTCGTCGTGGAACTCAGGCGGGATGCAGAACCTGAAAAAGTCCTCCAGGACCTGCAACGACGCACATCCCTACAGAGCAACTTCGGCGCCATCCTGCTCGCCCTGGTGGATGGTCAGCCCCAGCAGCTGTCCTTGAGGCAGTTGCTGCAAACCTTCCTTGATTACCGAGAGCAGACCCTGATCCGGCGCACCAGCCATGCGCTGCGCAAAACAGAGGACCGGTTGGAAGTGGTGGAGGGTCTAATCAGCGCCCTCAATGCGCTGCAAGAGGTGATCGAGATGATCCAGAAAGCCCGCGACGCCGCGAGCGCCCGAGCCAGCTTGATGGTGCATCTCAGCCTGAGCGAGCGACAGGCCGATGCGGTACTGGCGATGCCGCTGCGCAGACTCACAGGCTTGGAACAGGAAAGCCTGCGCCAGGAAGCGAACGACCTCCGTCAGGAACGCAGCCGTCTCCAACGACTGCTGCAGGAGCGGGACGAGCTACTGGATGCCCTGGTGGCCGAGCTCAAACAATTGAAAAAGCGCTTCGCAACACCGCGACGCACCCGCTTGATTGAAGGGGGCGATCACCTGCTGGCAGAACGGGCGGCCAATCAACGACCAACCGCAGAACTTCAGCGTCAGCAGGCCCTTGAAGCCCTCCCGGGGGATGCCCGCCTGCTGATCCAGGCCGATGGTCAGGTGAAGGTGATCAGCCCCCAGCTCCTCGGACGGTTGCACCTACAGGAAGCCGCTCCCCTGGGCGATGAACCAGCACCGGCACGACTGATCCTGCCCGTCACATCGGCACCACGATTGCTGGCCCTCTCCGCCACCGGTCGCATTGCGCTCCTGCGCTGGGAATTCGCCGGACAGCAGCCAGGCTCCCTGGAGCGATTCCTGCCCACCGCTCTGGAAGGCGATCCGCTGGTCAGTTTGCTGCGACTGCCGGACTCCGGACACTCAGACTCCAAGCTGTCCCTGGGGCTGCTGAGCACAGACGGACGCTTCAAGCGGCTGCCCCTTGAAGACCTGCAGGACCTCTCAGGACGAGCAGCGACGATCCTCAAACTCAAGGATGGCGTGAGCCTGCAAACAGCTCTGATCTGCAAAGACGGAGGAACGGTGGCTCTGGTGTCAGACCTGGGAAGGGTGCTGCAGTTGCCAGTCGATGAGAGCACCCTGCCGCTGATGGGCAAGCTGGCTCAAGGACCCATCGCCATGCGTCTGCTGCCCGAGGAGCAACTGATCGGCGCCCTCAGTCTTGATGAACAGTCAGAGAGCGATTTGATCCTTGCCACCCAGAAGGGACGGTTGATCCGACAGCCCTTGAATGAGCTACGCCTCTGCAGGCGTGGTGACCTAGGCGATGTGGTGATCAAGCTCCATGAGGATCAGGAGCCAAACGATCGAGTGGTGGCGGTCAGTTCCGCTGACACGCTGCTGGGGGTGGTCTCCAGCCAGGGCCGTCATGGCCGTTTGCTCTCAGCCGACATTGCAACAGACCAGGGGCTGCAGCTTCCTCTGAAAGCAGAGGAAACGCTTGTGGATTTAATTCCAATAATCAGCGATCAGGCCTGAGCCCTATTAACCGCAGCCACACCCGAGGGCTCCAACATCAACTTGCTGGAGCTGACGCTTTGATCCATGGGAATTGGATAGGCACCATCGAAACACGCCGTGCAGAAATGCTCGGACTTAGCCTTAGCGGCCTCCACCATGCCCTCCTTGCTGAGGTAGGCCAACGAATCCACCTTGAGGTGAGCGGTGATCTCCTCGATCGTGAGGCGAGCTGCAATCAGCTGATCCTGAGTGTCGGTGTCAATACCATAAAAACAAGGATGGGTCACCGGGGGAGAGCTGATACGCATATGGACCTCCGTGGCACCGGCATCGCGAAGGGCTTGCACCAGTTTTCGGCTGGTCGTACCACGCACGATTGAGTCATCAATCACCACAACACGCTTGCCAGCCAGCACATCAGGCAAAGGATTGAGCTTCACTCGGATTCCCGCTTCACGCATCGCCTGAGTCGGTTGAATAAAGGTTCGACCGACATAGCGATTCTTGATCAGTCCATCAGCAAAGGCAATACCACTCTCCTGGGAGTAGCCAATTGCAGCAGGAATTCCCGAGTCAGGAACACCAATCACGAGATCGGCTTCGACAGCCGATTCCCTAGCCAGAATCTGACCAATTCTCTGCCGATAGCTGTAGAGAGATTCCCCAAAGAAACGACTATCAGGGCGAGCAAAATAAATCATTTCAAACACACACATCCGCGTCGATGCCTCGACCCAGTGATCACGCTTAGGCTCTAGATCACCACAAAGAAAACGAACAATCTCACCAGGTTTCACATCATCTTCATAACTAGCTCCGATGATGTCGAGACCGCATGTTTCACTGCTCACCACCCAGTGACCATCGGCGGCCTCACCTAAACGGCCAAACACGAGTGGCCGAATGCCGTAACCATCGCGCAACGCGAAGAGAGCATCTGATGTGCCGATCACGAGACTGAAGGCGCCTCGGCAGAGGGCGGCGGCCTCGCGAATGGCCGGCTCCCAATCGAGCCCTCGCTCGACAGCCTGCTGAATCGCCAGGGCGATCAACTCTGAATCAGTCGTGGACGTGAATTCGGCAGCACCATCGTCAACCCGCTCCCGTAACTCAGCGGCATTGACCAGATTGCCGTTGTGAGCCAAGGCAAACGGACCAAGGCGGGTCATCAGCACCACAGGTTGGGCATTGCAGACGCGGCTGCTACCGGTGGTGGAATAGCGGTTATGGCCAACGGCGAGATGGCCGGGCATACGAGCGAGCACATCCTGATCAAACACCTGGCTGACCAGACCCATGTCCTTATGCAGGCGCACCTTGCCCTGATTGAAGACAGCGATCCCAGCTGATTCCTGACCGCGATGTTGAAGGGAGTAAAGGCCGAAGTAGGTGAGGTTGGCCACGGGCTGATCAGCCGCGAGCACGGCATAAACGCCGCAGGCCTCCTCCATTCGATCGGGACGCTCAGCCGCAAACTGATGCACAGGGCGCCTCGTCTTCAGAGTTCCTTCTGATTGTGCCTCACGCCCTCACGCCTCCATCCGGCGGGGCAAGGCCTGCTCATGGGCCTGAACCAAGGCCTCAACAGGGGTATCGATCATGCGCTGTTCACCGATGCTGAGGGTCAGTCGCTGCTGATCCGTCACGGTTCCCAGGGCCGTGACCGGCACGTCCCGACCTTCAGGACCCGCCAACAAACCCGTCCAGGCCGAGAGACATTCAGCCTTCACGGAGATCACGATCCGCGCACCACCTTCGGCAAAGAGGAGACGTTCCGGCCGCGCAGCGCAAGCGGACAGATCAATCTGTGCACCGAGACCAACCGCTAAACAACTCTCAGCCAGAGCCACAGCCAAACCACCATCGCTGCAGTCGTGGGCTGAAGCGAGCAGACCGGAAGCGGCCCCGGCACGCACGAGAGCCTGCACACGAGCCTCAAGGGCAAGATCAGGCCGCGGCGGCCGGCCGCTGAGCAGGCCATGAATCACCCCCTGATAGGCGCTGCCAGCCAGGCCTAATCGATCGTCATTGGCTTCATCCGGGGCGACACCCAGGAGAAACAGGGGATCCCCGGAACGGCGCCAACCCAGACCGATCACCGAAGCAATGGTCTCCACCAGACCGACCATGCCCACGACCGGGGTCGGATGAATCGGTCGGAGCGTGCCATCGTCGCTTCGGGTCTCGTTGTAGAGAGACACGTTGCCACCGGTGACGGGAGTGTTGAGCTGCCTACAGGCTTCCGAGAGACCGCGGCAGGCCATGGCGAGTTGCCAGTAACCACGGTCGGTTTCCGGTGAAGGGAAGTTGAGGTTGTCGGTGACGGCGACTGGTTCGGCACCAACACAGCTGAGATTGCGGGCCGCTTCTGCAACGGCTGCCATGGCTCCACGCTCCGGGTCCAGGGCGACCCAACGGTTGGGGCAGTCCACCGTGGCGGCCACGCCCCGCTCGACAGCCGATAGAGAGCCATCCCCCTGCTGCGGTCGAAGGCGCACAACAGCTGCATCGGCGCCACCGGCAGGAATGACGGTGTTGGCCAACACCTGCTGGTCGTACTGGCGATAGACCCAACGTTTGCTGGCGATGGTTGGGTCATCCAACAAACGGAGCAGATCCTCTCCCCAGTCGTGGCCTGGGTCCGCTGCGGGCAGATCGGCCTCGGTCCAGCGCCAGTGCTGCTGTATGTCCAGAGGGGGTTCCGCGATCAAGGTATGCGTATTGATCGGGGTGTCCTCCGCCAGCGCGCGGGCCGGAATCTCCGCCGCCACGGCACCGTGCTGGAGCACCCGAACCACGGGCTCCTCAAGAACACGACCGACCACAGCCGCCTGCAGGCCCCAGCGGCGGAAGCGTTCCATCAACGCTTCCTCCCGCCCGGCACGCACCACGAACAACATCCGCTCCTGGGATTCCGAAAGCAGATATTCGTAAGCGGTCATTCCCTCCTCCCTGGCGGGCACGCGATCAAGATCCAGCTCCACACCCACATCTCCCTTGGCTGCCATTTCCGAACAGCTGCAGGTCAGACCAGCCGCGCCCATGTCCTGAGCAGCCACCACATCTCCACTTTTGAAAGCCTCCAAACAGGCCTCGATCAATCCCTTCTCCAGAAAGGGATCGCCCACCTGAACGGCAGGTCGGTCATCCAAGGAAGCAGCACTCAGTTCCGCACTGGCAAAGCTGGCCCCACCCATGCCATCGCGACCGGTGGTACTGCCCACGTACACCACGGGATTACCAACACCCATGGCCCCGGATTTGACGATGTCATCGGTCTCCATCAGACCGAGTGCCATGGCATTCACGAGGGGATTGCCGCTGTAGGAGGGATCAAAGGCCACCTCCCCGCCAACGGTGGGAACGCCGACACAGTTGCCGTAATGGGCAATGCCGGCGACCACACCCTCAAGCAGGCCCCGATTGCTCGGCTCGTCCAGAGGTCCGAAGCGGAGCGCGTTGAGCAAGGCAATCGGACGGGCCCCCATGGTGAAGATGTCCCGCAGGATGCCGCCCACGCCGGTCGCCGCTCCCTGGAACGGTTCCACCGCCGACGGGTGATTGTGACTCTCGATCTTGAAGGCGAGACGGTGTCCGTCACCGAGATCCACGACACCTGCGTTTTCACCAGGCCCCACAAGAATGCGCGGTCCTTCCGTGGGGAATCCCCGCAACAACGGCCTGGAATTGCGGTAACAGCAGTGTTCCGACCACATCACACCAAACATGCCCAACTCCGCCCGATTCGGGTCCCGTCCAAGACGGCGCTGGATTTCGCGGTAGTCCTCCTCGGTCAATCCCTCCTGACGGAGAGCGGCGGACACATCAAACGACTGCGCCGAAGCAGGAGACGAAGCCACAAACGGGATGTCAGCTTCTCCCAGTGTTGCCGACGGCGGGATCAGATCCAGGGATCGGGATCGTCATCCCGCCGACGTGATGAGGGGGAGTCAGGACGCACCGGTTGTTCGTCAGCCCAGGTATCCCCCCAATCCTCTTCCTCCCAAGACGATGCCTCAGACCATCGAGCTTGAGAACGCTCCTGGTCGTGGTCGTCCAATTCCGCATCAAAGTCGCCCCCAGAGCCCTCCCAGGGGGGCTCCTCCAACCAACCTTCGAGCCGTTCACCGGCGCGATCACCCATCTGCTGCAGCTGTTCGCGCCAGTGGCGGGAGCGCCGCAGGAAATCCTGACGAACGCTGGCTCGGGCCAAGGGCAATTCATCCAGTTCCCGGAGCGCCGTGGTGACCTGACCAGGCTGCTGATCCACGATCCGATCGGGACTCAGACGCCAGCGACTGCTGCCGGGCAACCGTGGATCACTCCTGCACACGAGGTAGTGGAGGATCTGACCGGTGGCCGGTACGACAGCCAGATCAGCAATGCTGCCCAGCCGTTCTCCGTGGCGATCGAGCAGATCAGCCTCCATCAACGTGGGAAGACGCTCAAGGGTGGCGAGGTCAGCCTCTGCCGGGGGACCTTTGACAAATGCCTCCTGCTCACTGAGCCCGCGCCATTGATCAAGACGCCAGACCTCTCGAGTGGTGCGCAGCGCTGATGGACGACTGACCCAACCCAGCAACCGATGCACCGGTGGATGCATCCAGGCCATCACTCCCGGGCCGTGATCGAGGCCCTGATCGCAACGGACCCGATGCCGCAGCAGATCGCTCAGCAGGATCTGATCGGGACGTGACAAGGACTCAGTTGCGGATCTGAACAGGCATCACCAGGTAGGTGAAGCTGGATTCATCATCGGCGGCCGAGAGGACAGCCGGCGTGGTGGGGGCATTGCAACGAAGACGGATCCGATCACCCTCCATGGCTTTCAAACCATCCAGCACATAACGGACGTTGAAGGCGATCTGCACAGCTTCACCACTCAACTCGGCGGGCAAGGACTCAGAACCACTACCGACATCCTGAACATCGGCACTGATCTGCACGAGACCGGAGCTGGTGTCACTGGCAATTCGCACCACGTTGTTGTGCTGATCGGCCAGGACAGCCACCCGTTCCAGAGCGGCGATGAAGCCGCGGCGATCCAGTTCGAGCACCCTGCTGAAGCTTTCGGGAATCAGCTGCCGATAGTTGGGATAGGTGCCCTCCAAGGTGCGACTGGTCACCATTTGATCTGCGGCAAGCACTACGACCTGCCCCCGGTCATAAAAAAGGGTCACAGGGTCGTCCCCCTTCCAACCCGCCACCAAGCGCTCGACCTCCCGCAAGGAGCGGGCGGGCAAGGTCACCGCGAGCTCGTCCTGATCATCCTGAAGGGCATCGGGCACCGCCAGCACCGCCAGACGGTGACCATCCGTGGAGGCAGCCTCAAGATGGCGCCCCTCAAAGCGGAGATGCACGCCGGTCAACAGCTGCTTGGCTTCATCGCCGCTGCTGGCGAAGAGGGTGGCCCGCAGGGCTCGCACGAGGGCCGCCGCATCCAATCGCAGGGCTGTGCCGTTCTCCACGAGCGGCAGCTCGGGGAATTCATCAGCGGGCATGCCACGCATCTGATAGCTGCCGCTGAGGCTGGTGAGCTCCACCTGTTCCCCCGCCTCATCCGACGCCAGGGTCACTGGAGATTCATTCGAGAGCCGCGAAACGATCTCCCCCAGGAGCCTGGCGGGCAGGGTGACGGCTCCACTGCTGTCAACGGAGGCAGCCAGGGACGTCTGAATGCCGAGATTGAGATCAAACCCGGTGAGGCTCAGCCGACCTGTTCCGGCATCGGCCGTGAGCAGCACATTGGCCAACACCGGATGGGTCGGGCGGGACGCGACAGCGCGACTGACCAGCTGCAGAGCGGCGTTGAGTTCAGCCTGGGAACAGACCAGTTTCATGGCGTCAACGTCTGGACCGTTGATTCTGAATGGCCTCCCACGGTTTCACAGGCTCGGGAGAAGTGCAATGGCATTGGATCTGGTTTGTTCCTGATCCGGATCAAGGATTTGATCTTTATTAAAACCAATCCAAACAGCCGTAGTCGGTACTGGGGAAAGCGTGGAAAAAGGCCCAGAGCGCTTGCCTCATGGGCGATCTCCAGTTCACAGCCCTGGGGAGAGAGAGAAGGCTGATCTGGAGAAATGACCGTTCTGCACAGATTGCACAGGCTGTGGAGACGATGCCGTTGGTTGACGAGGCTTGTTTGCCAGGGTTTTCCACGGATTCTGGAAACGGTTGGTGGCCGTCTTCCGCAGGCAGTTTGCTGGCTGGTTGCGCTGCTGACTCATAAAAAAACCCCCTCTCAGAGGGGGGAGACTTCGCTCTGTTTTCAGAACCCCATGACCTTCGCCACTGTGTCCAGGTCTGGATCGAGATCCGTGTGGAAGGAGGCATCGTTGTTCTGGATCGCGCAGTCGGGATCCTTGAGGCCATTGCCTGTGAGCACACACACCACAGTGGCTCCGCTTGGCACTTCATCCTTCCGCTTCAGTAGTCCGGCGACGGATGCGGCGCTGGCGGGTTCGCAAAACACACCCTCTTGCCCTCCTAGAAGTTTGTAGGCGGCCACGATTTCGGCATCGGTGACGTCGAGGAAGGCACCATTGCTCGCCTGGCGGGCTGCGATCGCTTTCTCCCGGTTCACTGGATTACCGATCCGGATCGCTGTGGCAATCGTTTCCGGATGTTCCACCGTGGTCTCGTTGACGAGTGGGGCGGATCCACTCGCCTGGAAACCCATCATTCGGGGCAGCCTGCGGCTGCGACCGGCTTGGTGGTACTCCTGGAACCCCATCCAGTAGGCGGTGATATTGCCCGCATTACCCATGGGAATACACAGCCAGTCCGGGGCATCACCCAGGGCTTCGATTACTTCGAAGGCAGCTGTTTTCTGTCCCTGGAGCCTGTAGGGATTCACTGAATTCACCAGCGTGACCGGATAGCGGTCGGAGACTTCACGCACGATGTCGAGGGCGCGATCGAAGTTTCCACGGATTGCCAGAACCTCGGCGCCGTAGACCAAGGCCTGAGCCAGTTTTCCCTGGGCCACGTAGCCATCGGGAATCAGCACAAACGCTCGCATGCCGGCCCGGCGGGCGTAGGCGGCAGCTGCAGCGGACGTGTTGCCGGTGCTGGCGCAGATCACTGCTTCGCAGCCTGCTTCCTTGGCTTTGCTGATCGCCATGGTCATGCCCCGGTCCTTGAAGGATCCCGTTGGGTTCAGACCGTCGTACTTCACGTAGACCTTCACGCCGCGGCCGATCCGCTCGCTGACTGAAGGCACGGGAATCAGGGGGGTGGCTCCCTCCCTCAGGGTGATGACAGGCGTAGCGTCACTGACGGGGAGCCAGCTCCTGTAGGCCTCGATCAGGCCTGGCCAGTCCTGCATCACAGGACCGGTGGTCAGACGCCTGCGCAGCTTCTGGAGCAGAGACACCGGCACAACGCAAAGGACCCAAGGAATCTATGCGGCTGGGCCCTGGCTCATCGGTTGGATGGATTCAGGGCTTGGCTTCCTTGAGTCCATCGAGGGGGGATTCGGAGAAGAATTTCACCAGCCCTGCGATCGATTCCGCCTTTTCGATCACGGCCATCAGGGCAGGGATGTTCACCTCCATGATCTCGGCTGGGTAGGCCTCCAGAAACTTGATCGCATTCAATCCGCCACTGCCTTTTTGCAGTCCGTTGATCACTCCGGCGCGGATGGCCGGCACGCTCACGGACGGGGCCGGCACCATCAGTGGATAGATGATTTTCGCTACCCGTTGGATGATCACATCGCCGATCCGGGTCGACATCAGTCGACTGGTGAGCACGAGGGGCAGATCGAGCTTTTGGTTCAGGAGCTTGGCGACAGCCTCAGGGTCTTGACGGCTGAGGCGCAGGATGTCGGCCAGCAGACCGCGGGGTTTGCCCGTGTCAGCCAGGTATGCAAGATCCGCTACCGAAATCGAACGCCGAAAGGCACCGCTGACGAAGGCCACATCCTTGGCGGCGTGGGCGGGTGCCAACAGGCTGCTGAGACCGATGCCCAGACCCGTCGTCAGGGCGAGTACAGCGCGTCGCCGTGATTGGTCGGAGGTGGAACGAAGCATCGGCAGGTCCAAGCCAGCGGAATCTAGGCAGGGACTCCGGCGGCGACCTTCACAAGGCGGACAACTCCTCGTTCGGCCAACCCTTTGGCCACCTTGAAACCCATCCGGCGTGCATCGGGTTCTCGAAGCAAGCGGGGCAAACGACTGAGCAGAAGTTCCGGACGGAATCCCGGTAGTTGCTGGAGCACGCTCAGCAGTTGTCGGATCGGTTCGAGATCCAGCATGTCGCTGTTGTTCCAGTCGGATTGCAACATCAGAGCTGGTGGTTGCAGGGGCCGGGGAAGCTGGCGGCCAATCCGACGCATGGCCAGCCATCCAAAACTGTCGAGGCGATCGACCACCGCCTCCACCAGTTGGTTGCGCAGCATGCCGCCGTTGGGGGAGAACAGGAAATCGAGGACCTGATCCAGCAGGGTGTTGAGATCCAGCTGGGCTTGACTGGCGGCACTGGCCATCAGATTCTCCAGGCGCGCCCAACGGAACGCATCGCCGTCAAACAGCATTTCTTTGAGGCTCTGGCGCAGCTGCGGATCCGGGTCCTCCATCAAACGTCGGGCGAAGTAGGGATAGGCGGCCCCGAGGATCTTGAACTCAGGATCGACGCTTAGGGCGATTCCCTCCAGCGTCACCAGGGAGCGGATGATCAGGGCGTAGTAGGGCGGCACCCGGAAGGGGAAGCGATACATCACTCCTGACATGTCATCGGTGACGCTCTTGAAGTCCATCCGGTTGACTCCCATCTCCAAGGCCTGGCTGAACACGCTCTCGAAGGCCGGAACGATCGGTTCGAGATTCACGTCTTCCGCCAGAAAGCCCAGGGTCACGAAATCCTTGGAGAGCTTGCTGAAATTGCGGTTCACCAGATGCACCACGGCCTGGATCAACCCCGTTCGCGACTCTCGGCTCACCTCGCTCATCATTCCGAAATCGAGGTAGCAGAGACGTCCGTCTTGAAGAGCGAGCAGATTCCCCGGATGGGGATCGGCGTGGAAGAAACCATGTTCCAGTAGCTGCTGGAGGCTGCAGTTGACCCCCACCTCGACCATGTCATCGGGATCGATTCCCATGGACCGCACAGCCTCGAGATTGGTGAGCTTCACACCATCGATCCACTCCATGGTGAGGACCCGGCGACTGGTGGCTTCCCTGTAGATGCGCGGTACGGCGATGCGCGGGTTGTGGCTGTGGAGATCGCGGAAGGTCTCGGCGTTTTGCGCTTCGTTGAGGTAGTCCATCTCCTCGAAGACTCTCCGGCCCAGTTCATCGATCAGGGCCACCAGATCGCTGCGGATCAGCCCGATGTTGCTGTTGAGCCAGGCAGCGATGTTGCGGACGATGTAGAGGTCGAGGGTGATCTGTTCCCGCAGTCCTGGCCGTTGCACTTTCACGGCCACCCGCTGCCCTTCCTTCAGCACCCCCCGATGCACCTGACCGAGCGAGGCCGCGGAGATCGGCTCCCGTTCGAGGGTCGCGAAGATGGAGTCAACCGGTGCTCCCAGGTCCTCTTCGATGCAGGCCATCGCCAGCTCGCTGGAGAATCCTGGGAGCTGGTCCTGCAGTTGGGCGAGTTCCTCGAGAAGCACCGGAGGAACAATGTCTGGTCGGGTGGAGAGGGCCTGCCCTGCCTTGATAAAGGCCGGTCCCAGATCCACGAGCAGTTCGGCGCATTCCCGGGCCCGTTGCCTGGCCCGTTCCGGGCTCTTCAGCAGTTGAAAGAGCCAGTCGAAACCGATGCCCAGTAGCAGTAGACCAATCGGCATCAGGGTCTGCCAGAGGCGCTTGAGCAGACGGTTGGGATGCCCCGCGTAGATCCGGGTGATCGCAGCAGGGTCGTACTCCATCAGGCCCGAGGCCTCGATGAAATCTCCGAGTTCCTGATTCATCACGGCCGGCAACGCCAGTGCACCCCTTCTAAACGAGCTGGGCAGCCGCTACGGTCAACGTGACCACCGGGAGCTGTCGTGCTGACCGGGCTGCGCCTCCAGAACATCGCCCTGATCGACCGCCTGGAGCTCGATTTTGAGCGGGGCTTCACCGTGCTCACAGGAGAGACGGGAGCAGGTAAGTCAATCCTCTTGGATGCCCTCGATGCTGTGCTCGGTGGCCTGCAGGGTCCGGCGGCTCAGCGTTTGGTGCCCCACGACCGGGAGCGGGCCTCCATCGAAGCCCGTTTTTCTCTGCAGCCCGCGATGCTCACCTGGTTGGAAGAGCAGGAGCTGCCTCTCGAGGAGGAGGAGGAGCTCCTGATCAGTCGCGATTGGCGTCGGCAGGATGATCGCCTTAGCAGCCGCTTTCGCCTTAATGGCGTGGCCGTGAATCGTCAGCAGGTGCTCTCCCTTCGGCCGATGTTGATCGATCTCACGGTTCAGGGGCAGACCCAGCAGCTAGCTCGACCGGGATTGCAGCGCCAATGGCTCGACCAACTGGGTTCCATCGCCCTTGAGGAACCTTTGGTTGTGGTGCGTCGCGCCTGGCAGCAATGGCGCGATCAGCAGCGCACTCTCGAGAGATCTCGCGAGGATCGTGAACGGCTCGAGCGAGAGCGAGAGCATCATCAGGCCCTGCTGGAGGAACTGGAGGCTGCGGCTCTGGACGATCCCAATGAGATCGCCCTTCTCACCGCTGAACAGGATCGACTGGTCCATGGCGTGCGCCTCCAGGAGGGGCTTGCCGTTTTGATCGGGCGCCTTCAGGACGGTGCCGATCAGGCGCCCTCCGCTGTGGATCATCTGCTGGTCTGTTGCCATGAACTGCAGCAGATGGCCCAACTGGATGCCTCCCTCCAGGGTCTGGGTGACCGCTGTTTGGATCTGGAGGCGGGGTTGCGGGATCTCATCCGTGATCTGGAGACCTATGGAGCTGCCCTGGAGAGTGACCCCGCCCGTCTCAGTGATCTGCAGGAGCGCTTGGCTTTGCTCAAACACCTGGAGCGGCGTCATGGTAAGGATCTGGCGGAGCTCTGTGTGCTGCGTGATGGCTTGCGCGAGAGCTTCGAGCCCGGAGGAGCGGAAGCCGTTGTCCACGCCCTGGAGCAACAGGAAGCCGCGGCCCGTCAGCGTCGGGATGAGGTCAATCAACAGTTGACCGCTCTGCGCAAGGGAGTGGCCCTTCAGTTGGAGGAGGACCTCTTGGCTTATCTGCGCCCCATGGGTCTGGCTAATGTTCGCTTTCAGGTGGCTGTGGATCCGGCCGAGCCTTCCGAATCCGGGGCGGATGCGATTCGCTTTCTCTTTTCAGCCAACCCCGGCCAGCCCCTGGCGCCGCTGGGCGAGGTGGCTTCTGGTGGAGAGATGTCGCGCTTTCTGCTGGCCCTTAAGACCTGCCTGGCTGATGTCGATGGGTCCAGCACGCTGCTGTTTGACGAGATCGATTCCGGTGTGAGTGGCCGCGTCAGCGGTGCCATGGCGGATCTTTTGCGACGGTTGTCGCGTCACCGCCAGGTGTTCTGCGTGACGCATCAGCCATTGGTGGCCGCTGCTGCTGACCATCACTTTCGCGTCAGTAAAGCGGTGGATGCTGGTGTGACCCGCTCGCGAGTGTCCCACCTGCGGGACACTCAGGCCCGAGAGCAGGAATTGGCGGAGCTCGCCGGTGGTGATCTGGACGAAGCGCGTGCCTATGCAGCCAGCTTGCTGGAGCAACGAGCCGCCTGAGTCGGATTCATCTCCGTAGACTCTGATGCCCTCCAAGGATCTGCCGATGAAGGCTGCGGTTCCGGTCAACCTCAGCGGCGGCTCTCTCGAGGACGTGATCCGTGTGCGCGGCGCCCGTCAGCACAACCTCAAGAATGTCGACGTCACGATTCCGCGCAACAAGCTGGTGGTGTTCACCGGTGTGAGCGGAAGCGGCAAGAGCTCCTTGGCTTTTGACACTATCTTTGCGGAAGGACAACGCCGTTACGTCGAGAGCCTGTCTGCCTACGCCCGGCAGTTCCTCGGTCAGGTGGACAAGCCTGACGTCGATGCGATCGAGGGCCTGTCGCCAGCGATTTCGATTGATCAGAAATCCACCAGCCACAACCCTCGCTCCACGGTGGGCACGGTCACGGAGATCCAGGACTATCTGCGTCTGCTGTTCGGTCGTGCCGGTGAACCTCACTGCCCGCAGTGCGATCGACCGATCCGCCCTCAGACCATCGACGAAATGGTCGATCAGATCCTCACCCTCCCGGAGGGCACCCGCTATCAGCTGCTCTCTCCAGTGGTGCGCGGCAAGAAGGGCACCCACAGCAAGCTGATCAGTGGCCTGGCCGCCGAGGGCTTTGCACGGGTTCGCATCAATGGTGAGGTGCGCGAGCTCTCCGACAACATCGAACTCGACAAGAACCACAGCCACAGCATTGATGTCGTGGTGGACCGTTTGGTGGCCCGTGAGGGGATCCAGGAGCGTCTTACCGACTCACTGCGCACGGCCCTCAAACGCGGAGATGGCCTAGCGGTGGTGGAGGTGGTGCCCAAGAAGGACGAGGAGCTTCCTGATGGCATGGAACGGGAGCGGCTCTACTCCGAGAACTTCGCTTGTCCGGAACACGGCGCTGTGTTTGAGGAGCTTTCTCCCCGCCTGTTCTCCTTCAACAGTCCCTACGGCGCGTGCGAGGACTGCCACGGCATCGGACACCTGCGCAAATTCACCCCGGAGCGGGTGGTGCCCGATCCCTCCCTGCCGGTGTATGCCGCCGTTGCTCCTTGGGCAGAGAAGGACAACAGCTATTACTTCTCTCTTCTCTATTCCGTTGGGGAGGCCTTCGGGTTTGAGATCAAAACCCCCTGGCAGGAGCTCAATGACGACCAACGGGATGTGCTGCTCAACGGCAGCCACGAGCCGATCCTGATCCAGGCCGACAGCCGCTATCGCAAGAGCGCCGGCTACCAGAGGCCCTTCGAGGGGATCCTGCCAATTCTTGAGCGTCAGCTGCGGGATGCCAGTGGCGAGGCCCAACGTCAGAAGTTGGAGAAATATCTCGAGCTGGTGCCTTGCGCGACTTGCGCTGGTCAACGGCTGCGTCCGGAGGCTCTGGCGGTGCGCGTGGGTCCGTTCCGGATCACTGAGCTGACCGCTGTGAGCGTTGGTCAGACCCTGGAACGCATTGAACGACTCATGGGGGTCGGCGCTGCCGATGGCGCTGAACCCCTGCTCTCATCTCGTCAGATTCAGATCGGTGATCTGGTGCTGCGGGAAATCCGCATGCGCCTGCGCTTCCTGCTCGATGTGGGGCTCGATTACCTGAGCCTGGATCGCCCGGCGATGACCCTCTCCGGCGGTGAGGCCCAGCGGATTCGTCTCGCCACTCAGATCGGCGCCGGTCTCACCGGTGTGCTTTACGTGCTGGATGAACCGAGCATCGGTTTGCACCAGCGTGACAACGACCGCCTGTTGGCCACCTTGGAGCGTCTGCGCGATCTGGGGAACACCCTGGTGGTGGTGGAACACGACGAAGACACGATTCGTGCGGCGGATCATTTGGTGGATATCGGCCCTGGAGCTGGAGTGCATGGGGGCCACATCGTGGCGGAGGGTTCGTTGGACGATCTGCTCTCTGCGGAGCAGTCGCTCACGGGGGCGTATCTCAGTGGCCGCCGCAGCATTCCCACGCCAGCGGAGCGGCGCAACGCTGGTAGCCGAAGCCTCAAGCTGCTCGATTGCGCCCGCAACAACCTCAAAGGTCTGAGCGTGGAGTTCCCCCTTGGTCGTCTGGTGTCGGTCACCGGGGTGAGCGGCAGCGGTAAGAGCACCCTGGTCAATGAACTGCTGCACCCCGCCCTGGAGCACGGTCTCGGTCACAAGGTGCCGTTCCCGCAGGGTTTGGGAGAACTGCGCGGTCTTAAGTCGATCGACAAGGTGATCGTGATCGACCAGTCGCCGATCGGTCGCACGCCCCGCTCGAATCCGGCCACCTACACCGGTGCCTTCGATCCGATCCGTCAGGTGTTTGCGGCCACGGTGGAGGCGAAGGCCCGTGGCTATCAGGTCGGTCAGTTCAGTTTCAATGTCAAGGGTGGTCGCTGCGAGGCATGCCGCGGTCAGGGGGTGAACGTGATTGAGATGAATTTCCTCCCTGATGTGTATGTGCAATGTGATGTCTGCAAAGGGGCTCGCTTCAATCGCGAGACCCTGCAGGTCACCTACAAGGGCCACACCATTGCTGATGTGCTTGAGATGACCGTCGAGCAGGCGGCTGATGTCTTCTCAGCCATTCCCCAGGCGGCGGATCGGCTGCGCACCTTGGTGGATGTGGGTCTCGGCTACGTGAAGCTCGGTCAGCCGGCACCAACCCTCTCCGGCGGCGAAGCACAGCGGGTGAAGCTGGCCACCGAGCTTTCACGCCGTGCCACCGGCAAAACGCTCTATTTGATCGATGAGCCCACGACCGGGCTGAGCTTCTACGACGTGCACAAGTTGATGGATGTGATGCAGCGACTGGTGGATAAGGGCAATTCGATCATCTGCATCGAACACAACCTCGATGTGATTCGGTGCTCCGATTGGATCATTGATCTGGGTCCAGAAGGGGGTGACAAGGGCGGGCAGATCGTCGCCTGCGGGACCCCTGAGGAGGTGGCCCAGCACCCCAGCAGTCACACCGGTCGTTATCTACGCAAGGTGCTCGAGCAACATCCCGCCCAAGAGATGGCCACTGCTGCATGAAAAAGGGCTGCATGAAAACGGGTCGCATGAAACAGAGCTGGATTCAACAGCGCCTGCTTTCTATGGCTGCTGGGGTGGCCTGTTGTTTCGGCGGCATGGGCTTGGCCCCTCTCCCTGCTGAGGCAGTGGATCGCCTCCAACTACGCCTGCCGGTGATGGAGATGACGATCACCTTGGACATCGCTCAGGTGCGAACGGCTGCGGAACTGATCCAGGCGAATCCCGATCTGCAGGAGCTCGATCGCGCCGGCGAGGGTGCGGTGCTGCGCCTGCTCAATCAGCTGCTTACGGCACCACTGCCGGAACAGACCGGAGGCGTCGCTGAGCAAATGGTCGGCCATCCATTGCTTGAGCAAGCCTTAGTGGCTGCTTCGGAGTTGGTGGAGGTGGAGGGATTGCCCACCGACACGAGTGGTCGCATGGTCAGCGATGCGCTGGCGGCGACGTACCGGGACGGCCAACCCACCGTGCTCGGGTTGTTGCAGAACATGCCTGGCGAGAGCATCACACTCAATCTTCAGGCTCTCGCGTTCTACGCCCAGAGGCTTCAGAACAACTGGGATGATGCGCGCCAGCTGGTGCAGCAGGGAACTCCGGCAGTGCCGGCACCGCCCTCGCTGCTGGCATCGGCCGCAACCGGTTGGACCCGTGAGCAGCTCAGCCTGTCGGTGGCTCACCGCCCTCAGCCGATCAGCCTCACGGTGGTGAAGCCCACGGGAGCGGCCAATGGTCGCCTGGTGGTGATTTCTCATGGCCTCTGGGACGAACCTGCCAGCTTTGAGGGTTGGGGCCGTTTGCTTGCTTCCCAGGGCTACACCGTGCTGCTGCCTCGCCATCCCGGCAGCGATTCCCAACAGCAGAAAGCAATGCTCCTCGGGGATCAGCCCCCACCGGGTCCAGAGGAGTTACGACTGCGACCGCTGGACGTTCAGGCACTGCTTGATGGCATCGAAGCCGGATCTCTGCTGCCTGGCACGGCACTCAACACCAGGGCTGTGGCGGTGGTCGGCCATTCCTGGGGGGCCGTGTCCGCCCTGCAGCTTGGGGGCCTGGGCACCACCAGTCGCAAACTCAAGGACCGTTGTCAGGATCCTCGCGATCCGGAACGCAACCTCAGTTGGATCCTTCAGTGCAGCTGGCTGACGGGGGCGGAGCAAGGGTCCCTTGCCGATCCCCGCGTGACGACCGTGGTGGCCGTGAGCCCCCCGCTGATGCTGTTGTTCGACGAAACCAGTGCGCCCTCCGCTCAGGCCAAGGCCCTGTTTGTGAGTGGCACCAGTGACTGGGTGGTGCCTCCGGATCCCGAGGCGGTTACCCCTTTGCGTCGTGGCCAGCCGATGGCTCGTGGTCATCGGCTGGTGCTTGTTTCAGGGGGTGACCATTTCAATCTTTGGGCCCCTGCCGATCAAGCAGACCCGCCCGTGCTTGGGCCCCTGATCCTTGCTTGGATTCACGAGCAGTTGGGCGTGTCGACCACGTTCACCTTCAGCGCTGGTCGCTGGGGCAGTTCTGCTCGACCACTGGTGGATGTGACCAGCGGTTTGTAGGAGCCTTTTAAGACAGGTGGCTGCTTTTCATCAACCCCTGATCTGTTTGCATTTCCTCATGTGCTTGTTGCGTCGTTCTCCTGAGCCTTTGCTCTAATCCCCTTGCAGGGAGAGCGGTTTCGCGGTTGTGAGGGTGATCAATAGCGAATCTCTCAGATTCTTTTCAGTTTTTTGCTTGATTGCCGCCCTTATCTCTTAACCAAGGCAATCGCTTGATTGCCCTGTTGTGCGTCGGGGGTGAGTGTGGGTTTGAAGCTGTTGCATCTGCACCTGCACGGACTGTTTCGGTCGCACGATCTTGAGCTTGGCCGTGATGCCGACACTGGCGGTCAGACCCTCTACGTGCTCGAACTGGCCAGGGGCCTGGCCGCTCGTCCGGAAGTGGAGCGGGTTGAGGTTGTCACTCGCCTGATTCAGGATCGGCGCGTCTCCGCTGATTACGCCCGAAGCGAGGAACTGATCGCCCCGGGGGCTTCGATCCTGCGCTTTCCCTTCGGACCACGCCGCTATCTGCGCAAGGAATTGCTCTGGCCGCATCTCGACGAGCTGGCTGATCAGTTGGTGACTCGTCTCCAGCATCCTCAGCATCGACCGGATTGGATTCATGCCCATTACGCCGATGCCGGATACTTGGGCGCCCTGGTCAGTCGCCGGCTTGGCATCCCTCTGGTCTTCACCGGCCATTCCCTCGGTCGCGAGAAATTGCGTCGCTTGCTTGCCGCTGGTGGGGATCACGAACAAATCGAGCAGGCGTTTGCAATCAGTCGGCGCATCGATGCCGAGGAGCTCGCCCTGGCCCATGCCGATCTGGTGATCACCAGCACCCGCCAGGAGGCGGATGAGCAATATGCCCGTTACGGCCGCTTCCAGGCCGAACAGGCTCAGGTGGTGCCGCCGGGCGTGGACTCCCAGCGGTTCCATCCCGATGCCACGCCAGGCGAAGCTCCTGTGGTGGATGGTCTGTTGGCGTCCTTTCTCAGGGAACCGGAACTCCCTCCCCTGCTGGCGATTTCCAGGGCGGTTCGTCGCAAGAACATTCCGGCACTGGTGGAGGCGTTCGGTCGTTCTGCGGTGTTGCGGCAACGCCACAATCTGGTGCTTGTGCTCGGCTGTCGAGAGGATCCCCGTCAACTCGAGAAACAGCAGCGAGAGGTGTTTCAGCAGGTGTTCGACCTGGTGGATCGCTACGACCTCTACGGCAAGGTTGCTTATCCCAAACAGCATCAGCGCGCGCAGATTCCCGCCGTGTATCGCTGGGCGGCTCGTCGTCGCGGTTTGTTTGTGAATCCGGCGCTCACGGAACCCTTCGGGCTCACCCTTTTGGAGGCCGCGGCCTGTGGGTTGCCGATGGTGGCGACTGATGACGGAGGACCGCGCGACATCCTGGCGCGTTGCGATAACGGTTTGCTGGTCGATGTGACCGACCTGGAGGCGCTTCAGGATGGTCTGGAACGAGCCAGCTCTGATCCGGAGTGCTGGCGTCGCTGGCGCGACAACGGCATTGAGGCGGTCAGTCGTCATTTCAGCTGGGATGCCCACGTCTGCCGTTATCTGGCCTTGATGCAGCAGCGGGTCCATGCGGCTGCATCCCCAGTTGCAGTCCGAACCACCAGCCCTGAGAGGCGTCCGCTTGGTGATCGGTTGCTGCTGTTGGATCTCGACAGCAGCCTCGAGCATCCCGATGCTGACGCGCTTCAGCTGCTTCGGCAGCAGCTCGAGGCCAGTGGGCCAGGGGCCGGGGCTGGCAGTTTTGGGATTCTCAGTGGTCGTTCGCTGGCCGCGGCCCGTCACCGTTTTGCTGAGCTGCACCTGCCGTCGCCAGGGGTGTGGATCACCCGGGCAGGCACGGAGATCGCCTACGGAGAGGATCTCGAAGCCGATCCCCAGTGGGCTGCGCGGATTGCGGTGGACTGGCAGCGAGAGGAGGTGGAACGGAGCCTTTCCGATCTCGGTGCCCATCTTGAGTTGCAGGATTCAGCCCAGCAGGGCCCCTTCAAGGTCAGCTACTTGCTTCGACAACCTGGCGAGGCGATTCTGGCGTTGGTGCGTCAGCGCCTGCGCCAACGTCGCCAGGCGGCGCGTCCCTACCTTCGCTGCCACTGGTTTCTGGATGTGTTGCCACTGCGGGCTTCTCGCAGTGAAGCGATCCGTTTCCTCGCGCTTCGCTGGCAACTGCCCCTCGATCGGATTTTGGTGGTGGCCAGTCAGCAGGGCGATGCCGAACTGGTGCGTGGTCTGCCTGCCACGGTGGTGCCTGCCGAACATGACCCTTGCCTGGAGGGCTTCCGTCAGCAGCAGCGCGTGTTCTTTGCCAGTCGCTCCAAAGTGTCTGGTGTGCTCGAAGGGCTCCAGCACTATCGCTTTCTTCAGCGTCGCTAGGCGCCTAGCACCTGAATCCGGTCTGCCGCTCGGTCTGCCTTGCTGCGGGCTTCGTTCAGATCCGATCCCTGTGCGAGGGCGACCCCCATGCGCCGGCCAGGCCGGGCATCGGGTTTCCCAAACAGCAGCACTTCGGTGTTGTTCTCCTGCAAGGCCTCTGTCAGTCCTGCGTAACGCACTTGCTTCAGGTGCTCATTCGCCAGGATCACGCGGCTGGCTGAGGGTTGTTCGCAGCGGATCGTTGGGATCGGTAAACCGAGCACGGCGCGCAGATGCAGTTCGAACTCACTCAGGTTCTGGCTGATCAGTGTCACCAGGCCAGTGTCATGCGGGCGTGGCGAGAGCTCCGAAAAGATCACCTCATCGCCGCAGAGGAAGAACTCCACTCCAAACAGTCCTGCACCGCCCAGGTTGTCGGTAACGCTGCGCGCCATGGCTTGGGCTTGTTCCAGCTGTCCGGCGCTGAGGGCGGCGGGCTGCCAGCTGCATTGGTAGTCACCACCGCTCTGTTCGTGACCGATCGGTGGGCAGAACAGGGTGGTGCCATCGCTCTGACGAATCGTGAGCAGTGTGATTTCCAGCTCGAAACGAAGGAATTCCTCCACGATCACCCGCTCAGCGCTTCCGCGGGCTCCTGAAACCGCTGCCTGCCAGGCCGCGTCCAGTTCATCGGCACTGTGCACCACGCTTTGCCCTTTGCCGGAGGAGCTCATCACTGGCTTCACCACCACGGGCCAACCCAATGGTTCCGCAGCCTTTCTCAGTTCTTCGAGGTTGGCGGCATAGGCGAAACGCGCGGTACGCAGTCCCAGGGGGCCAGCCGCCAGGTCTCGGATCCGGTCCCGGTTCATGGTGACTGCCGTCGCCCGTGCCGTAGGGATCACCCGGATGCCGTCATCCTCCAGGGCCTGGAGGGCATCCACGGCCAGCGCTTCGATTTCCGGAATCACCACATCCGGTTGATGACGTCGCACCACCGTTTGCAGCAGCTCTGGGTCGGTCATGGCGAACACCTCCGCCGCATCCGCAACCTGCATCGCGGGAGCGTTGGCATAGCGATCGCAGGCGATCACCCGGCATCCGAGGCGCTGGGCAGCGATCACCACCTCTTTCCCCAGTTCGCCGCTACCCAGCAGCATCACCGTTTTTGGAAACAGGGTCATCGTCATGGACAGGGCAGCATGGGGTGATCTTCGCGCTCCACCGGCCATGCCTGTCGTCTTTGCGTTTTCCACGGCTGGCGATGCGGCGGATGGTCTGTTGTTCGGCTGGGAGATCGCCACCATGCAGAAGTGGGCTCTGATCTATCTGGGTGTTTCGTCGCTCGCGTTTCTTGTGGTTTGGATTGTGGGTGCGCTCCGGCGATAGTGAGGTCAGGTGACAGTGAGGCCGGTTGGCTCAATCGGGTTGATCCGGAATCAAGGTGAGTTGCCGTTCCGGCGATTCCTCATTGATGAACCCCCAGGCATCGAACACCTCCGCCTGGGGATGGGTGATCCTTGCCTCTCCGGCGGAACGTTCCAACTGGAATCCTTCCCCGGCCATCCGTCGCATCAGGCTCGCGGCTTCTTCGAAGCGGGCCGCCATGGCTTGGAGGCTGGGGCAATCGCTGGTGAGCCCAGCTTCCTTCCAGGTGAAATAGGCCATGGCAATGCGTCCAGGGTCGATGGCTGGGGCTGAGTTTCATGCTCTCCGAAGAACGGAAAGATCTTCAGCCTGAGACGAAAACGTAACGGGAAAGCAACAGTTTCGTGTTGTTTAGGTGTGCGCTTGACGCTGGTTCGTAAGCCGGAAGGCTCTTAAATTCTGTTTTCCATGGATCGGCCACTCCCCGTGCAGCAAGTCAGGCTTTGGTTCGAGCGTTCGGCCCGCTGGCTGGTGCTGTTTGGAAGTACAGCATCATTTCTGAGGGCGTTCTGGGCTGTGTTCTTCGTTTGGCCTGCACGATTGCAGGTCACCGTTTCCTTTGTGTCGAGGACGGGTCAATGGGACCGGTTGTTGATGGAGGGCGCCAGTTTTCTTGTGTTTGTTCCGCTGACTGTTTTTCTGGAGCTTTATCTCGTGTTGTTGATGCTCAGGGAGATCAACCAGGCGCCATCGATCTGGCATTGGCGTTCGTTTCGTCGTCGCTGGCCGATGCTTCCGATCGGCCTAGCCGTTGCTCTGCAGATTGTGGAGGGATTCAAGGGGGTCTTCTTTCCCTTTATGTAGGCGGAAGGACGAGCAGCCCCAGCAGCACGAGGCCTGCATTGATCAGCCAGAAGCTGCGCACCACCGTTTGTTCGCTCCAGCCACCCAGTTCGAAATGGTGATGCAGCGGTGCCATTCGGAACACGCGACGGCCTACGCCATCGGGGCCTTTGGTGGCCTTGAACACCCAAACCTGAAGGATCACGGAGAGGGATTCCGCCAGGAACACACCTCCCATCACCAGAAGAGGCCAGAGGCTGTTGCTGAGCAGCGCCACGGCGCTGAGGGAAGCCCCCATCGCCAAGGACCCGGTGTCACCCATGAACAGTCTTGCCGGGTTGCGGTTGTGGGCGAGAAAGCCCAGCCAGGCTCCGGCCATGGCCATGCAGAAGCCAGCCAGGGCTGGATCACCACTGTTGCCACGCAACATCAGCTGCAGGGCAAGCCCTGTAAACACCAAAGCTCCGCAGCCGGAGGCCAGTCCATCGAGGCCATCGGTGAGGTTCGTGGCATTGCTTTCCGCCAGGAACACAAACAGGGCGAGGGGCCAGATCAGCCATCCCAGAGACAGGGTCAGAGCAAAGGGCAGGGCAACGCTGCTGCTGATCCAGCCCTGGGATCCTGCAAAGGCAAGGAAAAGAATCGCTGTCAGGCCCTGCAGCAGCAGCTTGCCTCGTGCCGTCAGTCCTTTGTTCGTCTGTCGCGTGAGGCTGCGCCAGTCATCGATTCCGCCGATGACCATGTAGGCGAGGGTGACCGCTGCAACCGCCAGCAGCCGTGGACCGCTTTCCTCGCCCACGGCGCTGAGGGAGCCGACGATCACCCCGACCGGCACCACCAGCAAGCCACCCATGGTTGGTGTTCCGCCTTTGCGTTGATGGGCCTCGGGTCCGTCTTCCCGAATCACCTGCCCCATTTTTAGGGCCCGCAGCTGCGGCACCCCCCAGGCCGTTGTCGCGGCCGCGATCAGGCTGGCCACCAGCAGCGGCAGGCTCAGCAGGCTATTGGGGATCCAACGATCGGCTGCAAAGGCGATGCTGAACACAACGACGGCCAGAACCGTCGCTGCAATGCGTCCGTCTGAACTGGATCTCGGCGCCAGGGAGTCGCTCAAGGCAGGGGCGTTCGGGCGCGCCGAGATTAGGGCGGTTCAGGCCTGTGGGATCAGTCTTCCCAGTTCTCTTCGCTCTGCTCGTCAGCGGCGTTGTAGTCCTCTTTCTCGCCCATCAGTGCGGAGAGTTCCTCCTCTTCCACCGTGCTCACTTCCGGTGAGGTCGACTCCTCGTCTTCCACCAGACGACCGCTGGTTTCCAGCCAGCTCAGCAGATCGGGTTCCTCACGCAGGGGCAGCACCGGTGCGGGCTCCTTGCGCCCGTAGCGGGTCAGAGCCGGGTTGATGCTGTCGAGGGCGCTGCTCATCGCTGAGGACAAGTCCAATCAGTCCAATCCGTCATCATAGGAGACAGCGTTGATGTCCACCTTGCCCCTCAAAGCGTGCCCCTCAAGCTGAGCTCGTTGCTTGGGGTCTGGTTGCTGGCGCTGTTCATCAGCGCTGCTTTAAGGCTCTGGGGTGCGACCCATCTCGATCCTGTCCCGCTCGCCTGGCCAGGACTGCTGGTGCTGGTGTTCGGTCCTCCTGTGGTGCTGGCGGTGTGGCTCTTGCTGGGCTGGGCCGACGGGGAGGGAGAATCAGACGATCGTGATCAGGAGTCCAGTTAATGGGGCGCGCGAAGAAAGTGGTGCTCGCCTATTCCGGTGGGGTCGATACCAGTGTCTGCATCCCCTATCTGAAGCAGGAGTGGGGTGTGGAGGAGGTGATCACCTTCGCCGCGGATCTAGGTCAGGGCGACGAGTTGGAGCCCATTCGTCTCAAGGCCCTTGAGGCAGGCGCCAGCCAGTCGCTGGTGGGTGATCTGATCGAGCCTTTTATTCGTGACTTTGCCTTCCCTGCGATCCGTGCCAACGCGCTTTATGAAGGTCGCTATCCCCTCTCCACAGCGCTGGCCCGGCCACTGATTGCCCGCCGTCTCGTGGAGGTGGCTCGCGAGGTGGGTGCCGATGCCGTGGCTCACGGTTGCACCGGTAAGGGCAATGACCAGGTGCGCTTTGATGTGGCCATCGCCGCCCTGGCTCCGGATCTGAAGGTGCTGACGCCCGCTCGAGAGTGGGGCATGAGCCGCGAGGAGACGATTGCCTACGGAGAGCGTTGCGGGATTCCGGCTCCTGTCAGTAAGAAATCCCCTTACTCGATCGATCTGAATCTGTTGGGTCGCAGCATCGAGGCTGGACCGCTCGAGGATCCGATGGTGCCGCCTCCTGAGGAGGTGTTTGCCATGACCGCCTCGATCAGCGATGCCCCCGACCAGGCCGAGGAGATCGAGATCGTTTTTGAAGCGGGCAATCCCGTCAGCATCAATGGCCAGCGCCTCGATCCTGTGGCCCTGATTCGTGAGGCCAACCGTCTGGCTGGCCGTCACGGCATCGGCCGTCTCGACATGATTGAAAACCGGGTGGTGGGCATCAAGAGCCGGGAGATCTATGAGACCCCGGGCCTGTTACTGCTGATTCAGGCCCACCAGGAACTCGAGAGCCTCACCTTGGCTGCGGATGTGCTTCGCACCAAGCGACAGCTGGAGATGCAATGGGCTGATCTGATCTATCAGGGGCTCTGGTTCGGTCCGCTCAAAGAAGCTCTGGATGGCTTCATGGATCGCACCCAGCAACATGTCAATGGGGTGGTGCGTCTGCGCCTGCACAAGGGCAACGCGATCGTGATCGGCAGAGCCTCGGAGACCAGCAGCCTTTATGTGCCGGCCATGGCCTCCTATGGCAGCGACGATCAATTCGATCACCGCGCCGCCGAGGGCTTCATCTACGTGTGGGGGCTGCCGATCAGGCTCTGGGCTGCTGCTCGCCGCCGCTGACGTTCAGGCAGCCCTTTCCGGGACCTCGCAGTTGTTGACTTCGCAATCGTTGCGTTGTTTCCAGCGCAGGGCTGCTTTGAGGAGGGGCGGCGTCTTGGTGGTGTTCAGGTCCTGGGCACTGGCCAGCAGTCGATACCGCTCCAGAAGCGGTTCCAGCCGTTGCTGGAACTTGCGTTCGAACAGAGCGGGCAGTTCTTCAAGCAGGGCTTCATACTCTTCAACCCTGGCCTCCAACTCCTGCACGCGCTGCCGGAGTTGATTCACATCGGTTGTTTCTTCCTCGCTGGGCTCATGGAGAGCTCTCCAGACAGGGAAGGGTGCTTGATAGGGGTCCGATCGTTCAGCCATGGCCGGAGATTATCGCCGGGCCATGGCTGCATCAATCCAGCTGTTTCAGGAACCGGCGGTTGCGGTTTCCTGCTCCGCTGCCTGAGGCTCTGCGCTCACCGTTTCGCTGCCAGGCATCACCCGGGGTGCGGGCAGAGGGCCTTCTTGCTTCACGGTGAGGTAGCGGATCACGTCTTCGCTCAGGCGCATCGCCTTCTCCAGCACGGCCACCTGCTGGCCATCACCGTTGTGGCTGAGCTGCACGTAGATCCCTTCCTTGTGCTTGGCAATCGTGTAGGCCAGGCGGCGCTTGCCGCGCATCTGGTTGTCCAGCACTTCGGCCCCGGCTTCCACAAGGATGTCCCGATACTTGGTGAGATGGGACTCGACTTCCTCTTCCGGAATATCCGGACGGAGGATGTACATGGTCTCGTAGTAGGGCTGCTGGGTCATGGAATCCGATCCGACGGGGACTGAAGGCTCACCAGGGTGAGCGACGGATTCACCAACTTAACGCCTGAGGGGTTGACAGCTCAGTAGAGCTGCATGCGGACCGCCTGACTGAGACCAGGTAGATCCGGTTCCCGTCCCCGCAGGCATTCGATCACTGCAAAGATCACCACGGCCAGCACGGCGATCACCACCGTGCTGGAGAGGGTTCGCAGCATCAGGCCGCCACCCAGGGGCTGCAGCAGGATTGCGAAGGCATAGCCCAGCAGCACCACGACGATGTCCACCAACAGGGCCTGGAGCGTGTTGAAGCGGATGAAGTAAGGCACGTTGCTGTTGCGAACAACGGCCAAAAACAACAGGAAGAAGATCAGCAGGTTGCCGAAGGGGATTCCCCGCTCCAGCAGCACAAGCGGCAGTGCCGGAAGGGTGAGCCATTGCAGCCAGGGGAACTGACCCATCAGATGGCTGCCAAAGGGGATGGCATCACTCCAGGGCAGCACGTAAACCAGCAGGCCGAGCAGTCGCTGCCAGACGGGGATGGACATGCGGCGGTTATGGCTGGGCTGACGCTAGGCGGTCAGGCCTGAGGGGTCAGTTGTGCCAGGGCGGCCTCTCGCATGATCTCGACTGGAACGTCCTGGCGACCGGACCAGAGGCGCAGGGCGGCTGCCCCCTGTCGCACCAGCATTTCCAGACCGTCCAGGGTCTGACAGCCCTGGGCTGCCGCCAGTTGGAGCAAGCGAGTTGGCCTGGGTGTGTAGATGATGTCGACCATCCAGCTCCCCGGTTTCAGGCGATCGATCTGATGGGTGCTCAGAGGGCTTGCTTCAGCGGCTTCCGGTTTTGAAGGAGAGGCCATTCCCACAGGGGTGGTGTTCACCACAACATCGCTGTGCTCCAGCGCATCGTTGAGGATCTCGTCGTCGCTCCAGAGGAGCGTTTCCAGTTGAGGGGACCAGCTCCCGCAGGCTGCCATCACGTCCTCCAGCACCGTTTGGCGACGACCGGCGATCTGGATCCGGGTGCAGCCGAGTTCGGTCAGTCCTGCCACCACGGCACGGGCGCTTCCACCGCAGCCCAGCACCAGGGCTCGGCGCTCGCTCCAGTCGGATTCAGCTTCCTGCAGGGGGCTGTAGAAGCCTTCAACGTCGGTGTTGGTGCCAAACCAGCCGCCCTCGGCGTGCGGCACCAGGACATTGACGGCACCGACTCTCTGGGCCAGGGGGCTGAGTTCCCGGCAGAGTCCGGCAACGGTTTGCTTGTGGGGAATGGTCACGTTCAGGCCGCGGCAGCCGATCGCCTCAAGCCCCTGGGTCACGCTGCCTAGCTGGTCAGCAGGGGTCGGTAGGGCCAGAAACACCCAATCGAGCCCCATCGCCTGCAGAGCAGCGTTGTGCATGGCAGGGGAGAGTGAGTGATGCACCGGATCGCCGAGAAGGCCCACCAGACCGGTGCTGGCGCCGATGGTCCCGGGGCTGGTCATGAACGGGTCTGCGCGCTGACTTCCCAGCCTGCCTGGCCAACTGTTCGGGAACCACACCTCGCCTGTGGGAGGCCCCATTGCTGAGGATGCAGAAGTTCAAGACGGACTCAATCGAGGAGGTGGGATCCCATGGGCAAGGTTGTTGGTATTGACCTCGGCACCACAAACAGCTGTGTTTCTGTGATGGAGGGTGGCAAGCCCACCGTTATTGCCAATGCCGAGGGGTTCCGCACGACCCCCTCCGTGGTCGCCTACACGAAGAATCAGGACCAGCTCGTTGGTCAGATCGCCAAGCGCCAGGCGGTCATGAATCCCGATAACACGTTTTATTCGGTCAAGCGTTTCATTGGCCGTCGTGTCGATGAGGTCAACGAAGAGTCGAAGGAAGTCAGCTACACCGTTGAAAAGGCTGGTTCCAACGTCAAGGTCAAGTGCCCGGTGCTTGACAAACAGTTCGCCCCTGAGGAGGTGAGCGCTCAGGTGCTTCGCAAGCTTGCTGAAGATGCCGGCAAGTACCTGGGGGAGACCGTCACGCAAGCGGTGATCACCGTTCCCGCTTACTTCAACGATTCCCAACGTCAGGCCACCAAGGATGCCGGCAAGATCGCCGGCCTCGAGGTGCTGCGCATCATCAACGAGCCCACGGCCGCTGCGCTTGCCTACGGCCTCGACAAGAAGAGCAACGAGCGCATCCTCGTTTTCGACCTCGGCGGCGGCACCTTTGATGTCTCCGTCCTCGAAGTTGGCGATGGGGTCTTTGAGGTGCTCTCCACCTCCGGTGACACCCACCTCGGTGGTGATGATTTCGACAAGGTGATCGTTGATCACCTGGCGGACAGCTTCAAGGCCAACGAAGGCATTGATCTGCGACAGGACAAGCAAGCTCTGCAGCGTCTCACCGAGGCGGCTGAGAAGGCCAAGATCGAGCTCTCCAGTGCCACGCAGAGCGAGATCAACCTGCCGTTCATCACGGCGACCCCTGAGGGTCCGAAGCATCTCGACCTCACCTTGACCCGCGCCAAGTTCGAGGAACTGGCTTCCAAGCTGATCGATCGCTGCCGCGTGCCGGTGGAGCAGGCTCTCAAGGACGCCAAGCTCTCCGCTGGCGAGCTCGACGAGATCGTGATGGTGGGTGGTTCCACTCGGATCCCCGCCGTGCTCGAGCTGGTGAAGCGGATCACCGGTAAGGATCCCAACCAGACGGTGAACCCCGACGAGGTGGTGGCTGTTGGTGCCGCCATTCAAGGCGGTGTGCTCGCCGGAGAGGTCAAGGACATCCTTCTGCTGGACGTCACTCCCCTCTCCCTGGGTGTGGAGACCCTCGGCGGTGTGATGACCAAGATGATCTCCCGCAACACCACGGTTCCCACCAAGAAGTCGGAGACTTACTCCACAGCTGTGGATGGTCAGACCAACGTGGAGATTCACGTGCTCCAGGGCGAGCGCGAGATGGCTTCCGATAACAAGTCGCTTGGAACCTTCCGTCTTGATGGCATCCCCCCCGCCCCCCGTGGCGTGCCTCAGATCGAGGTGACCTTTGACATCGACGCCAACGGCATCCTCAGCGTCACCGCTAAGGACAAGGGCAGCGGCAAGGAGCAGAGCATCTCCATCACCGGTGCCTCCACCCTCAGTGATTCCGAGGTCGACAAGATGGTGAAGGATGCCGAGGCCAACGCCAGCGCCGACAAGGAGAAGCGCGAAAAAATCGACCTGAAGAACCAGGCCGAGACCCTCGTCTACCAGGCCGAGAAGCAGTTGGGCGAACTCGGTGACAAGGTTGACGATGCCGCCAAGGCCAAGGTGGAGGAGAAGCGCACCCAGCTCAAGGAGGCCACCGAGAAGGAGGACTTCGACGCGATGAAGTCTCTGCTGGAGCAACTGCAGCAGGAGCTCTATGCCTTGGGTGCCTCCGTTTACCAGCAGGCCGGTGCTGATGGCGCTGCAGCCCCAGGTGCTGATGGTGCTGCCGGTGCCGCCGGATCCAGCAGCGATGCTGGTGACGATGTGATTGACGCGGAATTCACTGAATCCAAGTGATTGCTGCCTGAGGGTCGTTCGCTCGATCTGCGCCATCAAGAAAGGGGGCCCGAAGGCCCCCTTTTTGCTGTCTGACGCATCAGACGGATCGGTTTCAGAGGATCACTGGCTGATCTGGGACACAGCAGCCTTGGCCTTCTCCACGACCCCTGCGGGCAGGCTCACATAGGTCTTCTTCAGGCGATCGGTTTGGTCGGCATTCCCGGTTTTGTAAGCCAGGATCCAGGTGAAGGTGACGATCGGGTAACCCTTGGGTGGATTGGGATTACCACCGATCAGATCGGGGCCGAGATCGATGGAATCGAGAGCCAGGCTTTCGGTCTCGTTGGTGGGCTTTACCAGCTCGCTAGAGGCATTAACCGGACCCTATGCAGATCGTTTTGGGTTGGCCTTTAAGAGTCTGTAAGGCTCTCGTCATCATCGGTTTGTGATCTGTTCGCAGACCCACTCCGCTGTTGCCGGGGCCAGCAGCACACCGTTTCGGTAGTGGCCACTGGCCAGGATCAGGCCTGGTTCGAGCACCTCCAGGAGTGGTGCAGGCCGATCGATCGGTCGGGCTCGAAGCCCTTGCCAGTGCCGGACGATGGTTGCCCGCTGCAACCAGGCGGGAGCCTGGCCCTGCAGGGAGAGCAGCTGGTTCAGGGCTTGCGGATCGGCCTGGGTTCCTGGCTCCAGGGTTGCTCCCAGCCAAAGTCGTTGACGACCGTTCGCCGATGCACCCTGCCGCACCAGATTGATGCCCTGGCAGACCAGCACTGCCGGCCAGGGGGAGCAGGGTGCGCTTGCTTCCGCCAGCTCCAGGTCCAGCACTTGGCCCAGGACCGGTTCCAGCGCACGCTGATGGCCCAGTTCTGCCAGTAACGGTTGGGCGGCCAGGCCACTGCAGACCACCACCTGGTCGGTTTCGAGCAACCCACTGCTTTGAATCTCCAGAGTCCAGGGTTTCCCGATCAGTGCAGGCGATGGTGGAGCGCGGCGGATTCTCGTCACCGCTTCGCTGATCAGGGTCACATCGAGCCGAGTCAGCTGCTTCCGCAGGGCCTTCAGGAGCGCCAGGGGATCAATGCGTCCATCCTGGGCGGAGTGAAGGGCGCCATGCTCTCCGCCAGGCCAGTCGGGATGCTGCCGCTGCAGGTGCTCCTGGCTTAGGAAACGCAGCCCTGAACTCTGACGCTCCTCGGCAAGCGCTTGCATCTGCATGCCTTCTTCTTCGGTGGCGGCCACTTGCACCAACGGTGTCTGGAGCCGAAGGGGCTGCCTTTCATCACCGAGCTCCTCTGCCCATTGGGGCCAGAGTTCCATGCTGCGTCGCCGTAGGCGCCAGGCGCGACCACTGGATCGCCTGAAGACCAGTCCCATCAGGATTCCCAGGGACGCGACGGTACCGCTGTCGAGCGGACCTGAACGCTCTCCGGAGGGGGGTGGAGAGCCGAGCCTGGGATCAATCAGGGTGACGGAATGACCGGCCTTGGCGAGGCGCCAGGCGCAGCCGGCCCCAACGGCTCCGGCTCCGATAACAGTGACTGAGGCGCTCAGCTGAGGGCTTGGGCGGGGATCACCTTGGCGTAGTTGGAGAAGCCGGTGGCGACTTCCACATAGGCCTTCTGGAGCTTCACACCGTCCTGGAGTCGGGCTGCTTCGTCAAGGTTCGCCAGGGCGTCCTTCAGGGACGTAGCCAGCTCATTGGCTTCTGCCCGGTCGCCTGGCAGCAGACGCTGATTGATGTACAGCATTTCGCGGCCGACTTCCTGCATGGGCCCATGGATCAGGTTGCGGGTGAAGGTCCAGTCGCGCTTGTTCACGAGCGCTGCCAGTTCAGACAGTCGCTCCTGGGCACTGGTGAATCCCTCTGCCTGACGGCGAATCACGGCCATCTCCTCGGGGCTGATGGTGGCGGGCTTGGCCTTTGCGCCGCCGCTGCAGGCCGCAAGGCCAAAGCAGAGGACGAGGCAGAGGCAGAACGCAGCGAGGCGACGCATGGCGCTCAGCATTGGGATTCCAAGGAAGACTCGAGGACTTTAACCGTGATCGCACAGGGTCAGAATCGATGCTTCCACGTTGGTGAATCGTGTCATCCCCATCGGTGATTCTTCAGGTGATCTGTCCGGATCGACCTGCCCTGGTGAGCGAGTTGGCTGGATGGGTCGCGGCCAATGGCGGCAACATTCGCCACGCCGATCACCACACCGATGCCGGTGCCGGCCTCTTTCTCAGCCGGATTGAATGGGAGCTGGACGGTTTCGGGTTACCGCGCCAGGCGATTGCACCGGCGGCTGCGGCCCTGGCAGAACGCCTCGGTGGTGAGGCGCAGCTTCACTTTTCTGATGAGCATCCCCGGGTGGCGATCTTTGCCAGTAAGCAGAGTCACTGTCTGTTGGATCTGCTCTGGCGTGCCCGAAGCGGCGAGCTGCCGATGCAGGTGCCTCTGGTGATCGCCAACCATCCCGATCTTGAGTCCCTCTGCAAGGACTTCGGTGTGCCGTTCGTGTGTGTTCCTGTGGAGAAGGAGCGCAAAGCCGAGGCAGAGCAGACGATCTTGTCGTTGCTTCGGGAGCATCGGATTGAACTAGCGGTGCTCGCCAAGTACATGCAGGTCCTCAGTGCAGACTTCCTTGCCGAGTTCCCCACCGTCATCAACATTCACCATTCCTTCCTGCCCGCGTTCAAGGGTGCTCAGCCCTACCACCGGGCCTGGGAGCGAGGTGTGAAGCTAATCGGCGCCACAGCTCACTACGTCACCGAAGATCTCGATGACGGCCCGATCATCGAGCAAACGATCGCGCATGTGAGCCATCGCGATGAGGTGGAGGATCTGATCCGCAAGGGCCGTGATACCGAACGCCTGGCACTCGCCAGGGCGCTGCGACTGCATCTGCGTCGTCAGGTGATGGTCTATCGCGGCCGCACTGCGGTGTTCGCGTGAGTCCGGTCCGTGTTCTGGCGGGAGCCTTGGCCACTGAGCGGCCGCGGCAGGCAGCCCCCAGTGGCTGGCTGCTCTTTCAGTTGGGTGTTGTTCTGCTGCCTTCCTCTGCGCTGTTAGGGAGCCTGCTGCTCTTCCCAGCGCTGCTGATCGGCAGTCTGCGTCGGGAGCGCAACGGCTGGAGCGATCCCTGGACGCTGCCCCTGATCCTGGCCGCGGTGCTGATGGTCAGCGGATGTTTGCGCGCTTATTCAGGACCGCTGGCCTGGGCTGGACTTGCCAATTGGCTTCCTTTCTTCTGGGGGTTCTGGGGCTTTCAGCCCTATGTCTCCGATACCGGCGGACGCCGGCGTACCGCCCTTTGGCTGGTGGCGGGAACCGTGCCAGTGCTAGTGACCGGTCTGGGCCAGATCTGGTGGGGTTGGCAGGGTCCTTGGCAGTTGTTCAACGGCCTGATCATCTGGTTTGTGACCCCGGGGGGTGAACCGAGCGGCCGTCTGTCCGGGTTGTTCGATTACGCCAATATCGCCGGGGCTTGGCTGGCTTTGGTCTGGCCCTTTGCACTTGCAGCCCTTGTGCAGCCGGGGTTGAAACCAGAGCGGCGGGCCCTGGCGATTCTCCTCGCGACTGCCCAGGTGGCTGCTCTGCTGCTCACCGATTCCCGTAATGCCTGGGGAGCGTTGGTGCTGGCTGTTCCAATCGTGCTGGGAGCTCAGAGCTGGTTCTGGTTGCTACCGCTGTTGCTGCTGACTCTGTTTCCACTGCTGCTGGCTGTGCTGCCAGGGGTGCCATCAGCGTTTCAGCAGCCGGCCCGGGCCCTAGTGCCTGAAGCGATCTGGTCTCGGCTCACCGATAGTCGCCATGCGGCGGAGCGGGCGCTGGCTTCCACCCGTCTCAGTCAATGGGGAGTTGCATTGCAGCTGATCGGGGAACGTCCCTGGCTGGGCTGGGGGGCAGCTGCCTTCTCCGTTCTCTACCCCTTGCGTACCGGCAAGTGGCACGGCCATGCCCACAACCTTCCCCTGGAGCTCGCTCTGAGCCATGGCCTACCGGTGGCCATGCTCCTCATCGGTTTTGTCTTGGCTCTGTTGATCACCAGTCTTCGGAGGGGGCTGCGCACCCTCTTTGATCGGGCCTGGTGGGCGTCGGTCTTGATCCTGGTGGTGCTGCATGGCACCGATATGCCGTTCTTTGACAGTCGGCTCAACATCGCCGGCTGGATTCTGCTGGCTGGGTTGCGGATGATGCTCAGGCCAGATCCAGGGCTTGCCGCTGATGGGCCGCCAGGGTCGACGCGCTAACGGGGCCGTCGAGATGGGTCCAGGGCAGAACCATCTGTTCATCCCAAACGTCATGAACCACCTGCTCCCAGGGCGGGGGAACGGGCAGGGTGACTCCGGCGCTGGTGGTTGATGGCAGCTCCCCTGCCCGTGCTGCCCGGTAGGCCTTCTTCCAACCCCCCAGGCTGTCCTGCGATCCGCGCACGGCAGCGATCACCGGAGCGAGCCGACGATCGCTGCGGGAGAGCAGGGCTTGAATCACGCTCCATCCGTAGCTTTCCGGTCGCAGCTCAATCCCCTTGGGTTTGAGCCGTTTCGCCAGAAGCTTGAGTCGTTGTTCAGCCTCCGGTCGCACGCCTTGCCACTGGAAAGGGGTGTGCGCCTTCGGGACGAAGGTGCTGACACCCAGAGTCAGGCGCAGCCCCGGAGTGGCTTTCTTGAGATCCAGCAGCAGAGAGGCGGTGTCTTCCACATCGCTCTCCTCTTCAGCTGGTAGCCCGACCATGCCATAGAGCTTGAGACCGCTCAGGCCTCCCTGCTTGGCATGCCGCGCTGCTGCTTCGATTTCGCTGGTGCTCAGTTTCTTATTCACGACTCCGCGCATCCGTTCACTGCCGCTTTCGATCGCGATCGTGAGCGACTTACTGCCACGACGGGCTAGCCCCTGGGCGAGATCCGGTGTCACCGTGGCGGCCCGCACTGAACTGACGCTGACGCGCAGATCCTCGAAGCGGTCTTGGCCAAGCCAATGCAGCAGTTCGCTGAACTGGGGGTGTTGGGTGACGGAGGCGCCGAGCAGTCCCAGGCGTCGGGTGGCGGTGAGTCCTTTCTCCACAGCTGGAATCAGGCCGTCATCCAAGGAGGGGGTGCGGAAGGGCAGGGTCAGGTAGCTGGCGAGGCAGAAGCGACACAGTTCCGGACAGCTACGCACCACCTCCACCATGTGAATCTCTGGCCAGGCCGCTTCCGGTGTAATCACCGTGGAGTGGCTGAGGCTGTTGCCCCGCCAGGTCTGTTTGGCGATTCGCTCGGGGCAGTCCGCTTCGATCGGCTCGATCGACCGCAGGCAGCCATCCGGGTCGTAGCGGGGTGCATAGAGCGCAGGCACGTAGATGCCTGGGATCCGGGCCAGGTGACGCAGCTGTTGCGCCCGGGGTTGATCTCTCACGCTCTGGAGCGCATCGATGAAGGCTGGCAGCAGCTCCTCTCCATCACCAAGCAGCACCACATCAAAAAAAGGCGCCAGGGGCTCAGGGTTGGCGGTGAGCACCGGCCCACCGCCGAACACCAGCGGATCGTTGTCGCTGCGATCAGCACTCCAGATAGGAATCCGCTGCTGTTCGAGCAGATCGAGCAGCACCGGTCCGTCGAGCTCCCAGCTCAGGGAAAGACCAAAGAGGTCGCAGTGTCGGTGTGGTGGATCTCCCTGATCGGTGAACAGGCGGCGGACGTCCAGATCGGGGCGCATCGCCAGGGTGGCCCAGACGATCTGATAACCGAGGCTTGTGATGCCCACCGTGTAGGTGCTCGGAAAGGCCAGCACCGTCCGCAGGGCGCCTGGGTCCGGCACTGCCGGATCAAACAGCAGGGTTTCCTGGTTCAGGAGGGCGTCCGGGATACCCCATCATCCTGCAGGGTCATCTGAAGCTTGAATCGCAGGCTGCGGTGGTGGGGGAGGCTGAAAGGCCCGGCGTCGGACCGATCCATCCCAGGCGTGGTGGATGCCGCCTCGGCGCTCCCGTTGAGCGGCCAGGTGGTCCTCCACCTGCAGTTCCATTCCCAGTTGGCGTTCGTAGATCGAGCGCTGATCAAAGAGCCGCGCGATCAGAAAGCTTGCTAAGCAGGCCACCAGAATTGGCTTGAGGATCAGAAGATCTTTGGTGAGCGCGAAGGCCAGAAACATCGCTGTGATCGGCGTGCGCGAGCAGCTGGCCACGAAGGCGCCCATGCCGGCAAAGACGTAAGTGCTGGGCACATGCCCAGTGAGCGCTTCCACCCAGATACCGCAGGCCAGGCCAATGGAGCCTCCCAGGGTGAGCATGGGAAAGAACAGGCCGCCAGGAGCTCCGGAGGCGGCTGCCAGCCCTGTGCTGAAGAACAACACGGTGAAGGTCCCCAGCGCCATCGGGATGTCGGCGCTGCCATCGGCGATCAGATGCTGGAGGCCTTCCAGGTTGTGAAAGGGTTCAGGCAGAAAGGCATACACGCCTCCGAGCACACCGCCACTGATCACCATGCGCAGCACGAGCCGGTCTCCAAACCAGGCATTGCCTTTGCGTTGCATGGCCAGCACATAGCGGCAATACAGCTCTGCGAGCACTCCGACGACCACCCCCAGTGCGATCAGATAACCAAGATCGATCGGTAGAAAATTCACCAGAGGCGTGTACTCCCGTTCGAGTTGAAAGCCTTCGGTGGCGTCAAGCCCTCCGCTGCTGGGGCTGAGGCCGGCCAGGCCGAGGACGTCGGCCCAGGCATCCGCCCAGAAGGTGGTCACGATCACCAGCAGCAGCACCACCGGGCGGGCGGAATGCAGCAGTTCCTCCACGGCGTAGACAAAGCCGCCGATCGGGGCGCTGAACACCGCTGCGATACCGGCCCCACCTCCAGCGGCCACGATCACGCGTCGGAAGGCCACCGGAGCCTTGAGCCATCGGGCCATTTGCCAGGCGACCGATCCCCCCATTTGCACGGAGGGGCCTTCGGGGCCAAGGGGAAAACCGCTGCCGATCGCCACGATGCCTGCGATCAGCTTCACCAATCCCACCTGGAGGCCCATCGGTACGGCCCGATGCTTGAGGAAGCCCATGATGTGGGTGATGCCGGATCCGCCGGCGGCCGGCGCCAGATTGGCAACCATCAGGCCTGAGATCAGGCCGCCGACGGCGCCGAGGCCTGGGAGGACCGCCCAGGCGGGCAGGTCGGCCAGAAGCTCCAGTCGCCAGCTGCCCAGAAGCTTGATGCCCGCCTTGAACAGCACCCCGGTCAGAGCGGCCCCGAGCCCGGTGAGCATCAAGGCCAGAACCACGACCCACCAGCGCCGCTCCAGTAAACGGCGGATGCTGCGACTGGAACCCAGCTGGTGCCGGCGTTGCTTCGGTTCGCTCAGAACAACCATGCGGTGCGTTCTACCAAGGCGGGTGCCAGCAGGGGGATCAAGCCCCCGCTAGCACCTTCGCTTCGTCGTCCGCACTCACGACACGCCCTTCGTCTTCGAAGCCAGAGATCTGGTCAAAGTTCAGGTAGCGGTACAGCTCAGAGGAGAGAGGATCGATCTTTTCGGCGGCGATGTTGCGGTACTCATCTGCGGTTGGGATGCGGCCCAGTTGGGCGCAGACCGCGGCCAGTTCGGCGCTGCCTAGATACACCTGGGCGCCTTTGCCCAGTCGGTTGTTGAAGTTGCGGGTGCTGGTGGAGAACACCGTGGTGTTGTCGTCCACACGGGCCTGGTTGCCCATGCAGAGTGAACAACCGGGCATTTCCATGCGGCTGCCGGCTGCCTCGAAGGTGGCGTAATAGCCCTCTTGTTTCAGCATGTCCTCATCCATACGGGTGGGCGGACATACCCAGAGGCGCGCCTTGTTTTGACCGGCTCCCTCCAGCACCTTGGCCGCGGCGCGGTAGTGGCCGATGTTGGTCATGCAGGATCCGATGAACACCTCCTGCACGGCATCGCCGGCCACCTCGCTGAGCAGCTTCACGTTGTCGGGATCGTTGGGGCAGGCGACCACGGGTTCGGTGAGCTCATCCAGGTTGATCTCGAGCACCTCGGCATACTCGGCATCGCTGTCGGCGCTCAGTAGCTGGGGATCGGCCAACCAGGCTTCCATCGCCTTGATGCGACGGGCCAGGGTTCGGGCGTCGCTGTAGCCCCGGGCGATCATGTTTTTAAGCAGCGCCACGTTGCTGCGCAGATATTCGCTGACCGTTGTCTCCGAGAGCTTGATCGTGCAGCCGGCACAGGAGCGCTCCGCCGAGGCATCGGTGAGTTCGAAGGCCTGCTCAAGCTTCAGATCGGGCAGACCCTCGATTTCCATGATCCGGCCGTTGAACAGGTTTTTCTTGTTGGCTTTCTCCACGGTGAGCAGGCCCTTCTGGATGGCCACCCAGGGGATTGCGTTCACGACATCGCGCAGGGTCACCCCCGGTTGAAGGGAGCCACTGAAGCGCACCAGCACGGATTCGGGCATGTCGAGCGGCATGGCGCCGATGGCCGCGGCGAAGGCCACCAGACCGGAACCGGCCGGGAAAGAGATTCCTAGAGGGAAGCGGGTGTGGCTGTCACCGCCGGTGCCGACGGTGTCGGGCAGAAGCATCCGGTTGAGCCAGCTGTGGATGATGCCGTCGCCGGGGCGCAGGGCAACGCCGCCCCGCTGGGCAAAGAAGTCGGGCAGCTCCTTTTGGGTCTGGAGATCCACCGGTTTGGGATAGGCGGCGGTATGGCAGAAGCTCTGCATCACCAGATCAGCGGAGAAGCCCAGGCAGGCCAGCTCCTTCATTTCGTCGCGAGTCATCGGACCCGTTGTGTCCTGACTGCCCACGGTGGTCATCAGTGGCTCGCAGCTGGTGCCTGGGCGCACGCCCGGCAGGCCGCAGGCCTTGCCCACCATCTTTTGGGCCAGGGTGAAGCCTTTGCCGGTGTCCACCGGTGCCGATGGACGGATGAACAGGTCGGACGGGGGCAGACCGAGCTGGTTGCGCACCTTGTCGGTGAGCGCGCGACCAATCATCAGGGGGATACGCCCACCGGCGCGCACCTCATCCGTGATCGTGCTCGGCTTGAGTTCGAAGCGGGCGATGATCTCACCGGCATTGGCTTCCCCGGCCGCCCGCTCGATCGTGCCTGCATGGGGTCGGATCGTGATCACATCGCCGGTGTTGAGGGCGGTGACGTCGCATTCGATCGGCAGAGCACCCGAGTCTTCGGCTGTGTTGAAAAAGATCGGGGCGATCTTTCCGCCCAGGATCACCCCACCGGCGCGCTTATTCGGCACATGGGGGATGTCGTTGCCGGTGTGCCAGAGCACGGAGTTGATGGCGCTCTTGCGGGAGCTGCCGGTGCCGACCACATCGCCCACGTAACTCACCGGGTGTCCCTTGGCCTTGAGCGTCTCAATCGTGCTCAGGCCTTCCGGATCCCGAGTTTCCAGCATCGCCAGGGCGTGCAGCGGGATGTCTGGTCGAGTGGTGGCGTGGGTCGCTGGAGAGAGGTCGTCGGTGTTGGTCTCGCCCTCCACCTTGAACACCGTGACAGTGATTTCCTCAGCCAGGGCGGGTCGGTAGGTGAACCAGTCGGCGGCGGCCCAGCTGTCGACGACTTGCTTGGCAAAGCGTTTGGAGCCAGCAAGCTCCATCACTTCGTTGTAAGCGTCGTAGACGAGCAGGGTGCGGCTCAGTCCCTCAGCGGCACAGGCGGCCAGGCTGCTGTCGCTGTGCTGCAGCAGCTCGATCAGGGCTGCCACGTTGTAGCCACCGACCATCGTTCCCAGCAGGCGAACGGCTTCAAGGGGTGTCACCAGCGGACTGCTGGCTGAGCCCTGGGCCACCGCGCTGAGCCAGGAGGCTTTGACGTAGGCGGCCTCATCCACTCCGGGTGGGATGCGCTCACTGAGCAGGTGCAGCAGCTCCTGCTCCTCTCCTGCGGGGGGTGCCTCGAGTAGGCCGGTGAGAGCCTGGGTTTGCTCCGCTGTCAGGGGCAGGGCAGGGATTCCCTGGGCGGTGCGTTCGGCGGCGGCGGCTCGGTAGGCACTCAGCATGGCGATGGCTCAGGCAGCGGTCTTGGCATCCATTCTTCTTGTTGGGGTGAACGGACCTGGTGTCGGATGCTGCCGGGATTGTCCGTAATCTGGGTTTTTCTTGGCGCGGGGTATGAGCACCACCACCTCCGATTTGCATGTGGTGGAGACCCGCCCCCTTGTGGCTCCCTCTCTGCTTCACGCTGATTTGCCCACCGATGCGGCGGCGACACAGACGGTTGCAGCGGCCCGTGGACGTATCCAGGCCATCCTGCGGGGCGAGGACCAGCGGCTGCTGGTGATCGTGGGCCCTTGTTCGGTTCACGATGTTGACGCGGCCCGGGAGTATGCCCGCCGTCTTGCGCCTCTGCGGGAGCGTCATGCCGACCAGTTGGAGGTGGTGATGCGGGTCTATTTCGAGAAGCCGCGCACCACCGTTGGCTGGAAGGGGTTGATCAATGACCCGCACCTCGATGGCTCCTACGACATCAACACAGGCTTGCGGATGGCACGCTCGCTGCTGCTGGATCTGTCCCGCGACGGTATGCCGGCAGCCACTGAACTGCTGGACCCTGTGGTGCCCCAGTACATCGCTGATCTGATCAGTTGGACGGCGATTGGCGCACGCACGACGGAAAGTCAGACCCACCGGGAGATGGCTTCAGGCCTTTCGATGCCAGTCGGTTACAAGAACAGCACCGATGGCAGTGCCACGATTGCAATCCATGCGATTCAGGCCGCCTCGAGGCCCCACCATTTCCTCGGGATCAACGGTCAGGGTCATGCCTCGATCGTGAGCACGACCGGAAATCCAGATGGTCATCTCGTGCTGCGTGGGGGCAGCAGGGGCACGAATTACCATCTGGAGGCTGTGCAGGAGGCGTCTGCTGCTCTGGTGCAGGCCGGACTCCCCGCCCGCTTGATGGTGGATTGCAGTCATGGCAATTCCAACAAGGATTTCCGTCGTCAGGGAGAGGTGCTCTCAGCAGTTGCTGACCAGGTGCGACAGGGTTCAGGCCAGTTGATGGGCGTGATGCTGGAAAGCCATCTCGTGGAGGGCAGCCAGAAGCTCAATGCCGACCGTTCGGCCATGACTTACGGGCAGAGCGTCACCGATGCCTGCATCAGCATCGACACCACAGAGCAACTTCTTGATGGTTTGGCAGCAGCGGTGGCCGCAGGTCGCCCCTTGGCACTCTCCTCGTGAGAGTGCCAAGGTTGTTGATCATTAATCCGTTGATTTGCGCCAGTTAAATAATTCGTTCAGGCTGAACTTCGTATCGTTGCGTATTGCCTAGGTTGAGGAAACCTCTTAGGGAAGCTGAGGCCTATGGTGTTTCTTCACTTCTTTGGTTTTGGGGATTCACTGCGTCTGTTTGAGCTCGAGCAGGAAACCGGGTTGTTACTCAAGGGCTTTCGCCCGATCCAGTTGGACGCTTTGTTGCAGTGGACGCAGTGGATGGCTGTTCAACAGCACTGGGATGCTGACCGGCTCCAAGGCCATGTCATGGCGTTGTGGATGGAGAAAGCAGAGCAAATCACGAGCTGGCAGGCGGGATTGCAACGGCTTCCCAGGGAACAGCTGCTCGTGGTGGGTCTTGGAAGCCACGGGGACTGGCAGCGACACTGGGAGAGGCTGCTGCGGGTTTAGGGATTCAGGCTCCACCAGCAGATGGCCACAGTCACTGGTACAGAAAAGTTGTCGATGCCCCACCAGCTGAGTTGTTCAAGCACTGTGGCCAGCCCCGCGATGATCAACAAACTGGTGAGCGGTGGAGACGGCGAGGTCAGCGCTGCCAGCACGATCAGCACCAACAGGCTGACCAGGGCCATCGTGAGGGTTCCGAGTATCGACTTGCGCTGACCCCACAGACGCCAACTGGCGGAAGGAATGCCGCGACCGATTAATCCGGCAAGACCATCGGCGCAAGCCATCACCAGCACACCGGCGCAGACGGCATCGGCATGGTCAGGCCAGAACGCCATCAGCAGCACGCTGATGGAAAGGCCATAGGCGACGGTGCCGTAGCTGTGGCGCTCGATGTCCTCGACGGCCGGCAACAGCCGCCAGCGGTGATTGATCAAGGCCACCAGGGTGACCAGCAGTGCGATGGGAATCGCGACGGCGGCCGTGATCCCGAGCCACCAGGCCAGAGGGACGACTGGACCGGTGCCGATGTGCACGATCTTGCGGCTCAGCTCACGACGCTCCGGCCAGAGCCTGCGGGCGACCACTGCGATGCCGAGCACGCAGGCCAGCCAGGCGGCGATCACCAGCAGGGGCAGGGGTGTAATCAGGCCGCCTGCTGGTGGTTGGTCATGAGCCGCAGCTTGAGAATGGCCTTGGCCTCCAGTTGGCGCACCCGTTCACGGGACACGCTGATCTGACGACCAATCTCTGCAAGGGTCAGGGGCTCTTGGCCATCAAGGCCAAAGCGAAGGCGGAGAATCTTTTGCTCCCGCTCATTCAGCTGGGAGAGCCAGCCGCCCAGATGCTCCTTCTGGATGCTGCGGTCCATTCCCTCCATCGGCTCGCTGCCATTGGGATCGGGTATCAGCTCACCGAGGGTGCTGCGATCCTCTTCGCCGCGGGCGTGAGCGTCGAGAGAGGCGCAGGGGGCGCTTTGGGCGATCAGGTCTTCCAGATCCTGTGGTTCGATCCCCATGGCATGGGCCAGCTCTAGGCGATTGGGCTGGCGACCGAAACGATGGGAGAGCTCACGGGAGATGCGCCGCATCTTCGAGAGCTTCTCGCTGATGTGGATGGGCAGGCGAATGGTGCGGGCGCTGTTATCGATGGCCCGGGTCATTCCTTGACGGATCCACCAGTAGGCATAGGTGGAAAATTTGTAACCCATGGCGGGATCGAACTTGTCGACAGCCCGCTCTAGGCCGATCGCCCCTTCCTGAACCAGGTCCAGCAGTTCCAGGCCCTGATTTTGGTATTTCTTGGCGACGCTGACCACGAGGCGAAGGTTGGCCGCCATCATGCGATCCCGGGCGCGTTTGCCCATGCGGATCTGATGCTTCTGGCGTGGGCTGCGCTCTTGCTCAGGCAGCTCGAGAAGCTGCTTCATGGACTGCACGTGGTGTGCAAGCTCGATTTCTTCGGCGGCCGTGAGCAGAGGAATCCTGCCGATGCTGCTCAGGTAATAGCCAATGGAATCAGTGGAAAGTCGTCCGCCCTGGCGGGACTGACGTGATCCTTGCGCTGGTTTGGATGCGCGATCAGCATTGCGAACACGCGATGTGTTCGGCAATACAGGTTCCGACGAAGAAGCGCGATGTGCTCCTGCGGCAGATTCCAGAGGGATCCCCATCACCCTGGCCTCCTGAGATTAGATTTGCGCGCAATTTAGCACTATGAGCTGAGGGTGTGCTGTATGAATTGGAAGCTTTTCAGGACATTCGAACGAGTTTGATACTTGGCCGTCTCACTTCTGTTGGCGATGCAGATATTGAATTGAAGCGACCTCTGTTCCCTGTGGGAAACTGTTTGTTTTGTCAGCCAATGTTGTAGCAGTCGTAACGAAGATCAAGAATCGTTTGCATTGGCTTCTTTGAGCGCTGTTTCGGAGGGAACTCCCTGCCGCCAACGATCGATCAGTTGCAGCTGGGAGTTGCAGCCTTCAGTGTCGGCGAAGCGGCGCTGGAAACTGCCATCGCTCTGCATGTCCCAGGCACCCTGGTTGTCTGCCAGGTAGAGAGCGAGCAGGCGCTCCAGTTGCTCGCGCAGGGCCGGCTCCTCGACAGGGGTCACCGCCTCCACCCTGCGGTCGAGGTTGCGGGGCATCCAATCAGCACTGCCGATGAATACCTCGGGCTCACCGCCATTGGCGAACCAGAAAATGCGGGAGTGCTCGAGGAAGCGGCCCAGGATGCTCACCACACTGATTGTTTCACTGAGACCTTCTCGCCCAGGAAGTAGGCAGCACATGCCGCGAATGATGAGTTCAATGCGCACCCCTGCCTGGGAGGCTTCATAGAGAAGTGCGACGATCTCCGAATCCACGAGTGAATTCATCTTGGCCCGAATGTGACCGGTGCGACCCTCGCGGGCGTGATCGATCTCCCGGCGAATCAGTTGTTCCATCCCCTTGCGCAGGGACACTGGGGCCACGAGCAGGCGACGGAAACTCTGCTGTTTCGAGAAGCCCGTTAGATAGTTGAACAGTTCCACCAGATCCTGGCCCAGTTCCGGACGGGCAGAGAGAAGCCCCACATCGGTGTAAAGCTTCGAGGTCTTGGAGTTGTAGTTGCCAGTACCGATGTGCACGTAGCTGCGCAGGCGCTCCTTCTCCTTGCGCACGACCAGCACGATCTTGGTGTGGGTTTTGAGGCCGATCACCCCGTACACCACATGGACGCCGCATCGCTCCAGGTGTTTGGCCCACTGGATGTTGTTGTCTTCATCGAAGCGGGCCTTCAGCTCCACCAAAGCCATCACCTGCTTTCCGTTTTCGGCTGCACGGATGAGGGCGGCGATAATCGGTGAATCCTTGGAGGTGCGATAGAGGGTCATCTTGATCCCCATCACCAGTGGATCATCAGCGGCCTGATTGATGAATTCCTCCACGGAGGTGGAGAACAGGTCATAGGGGTGGTGCAGCAGCACATCACGCCGACGGATCACCGAGAAGATGCTTTCAAATTCCTCTTCCTTGATCGAGCCGTCCTCGAGCATGCTTCGCTGGGCCCGGGACAGAATCGCTGGGGTCTGGCCGCTGTGGCCCTGATCTTTGAGTTGAGGCAGGGGGATTGCCAGCAGACCAAAGAGGTCATCGAGGCCGAGGGGACCACCGATCCGGTACAGGTCTTCCTCTTCCACAGACATGCCTTCCATCAGCATGTCGATCACGTCTTGGGGCATTTCATCGGCCACCTCGAGGCGTACCACCTCTCCACCCATGCGCCGTTTGCGCAGGCCCTGCTCGATCGCGATCATGAGATCGTCGGCCTCGAGATCACGCAGTTCCAGGTCGGCGTCTCGGGTGACGCGGAAGAAATAATGGCCTTCGATCTTCATACCAGGGAAGAGAAGGCTGAGGTTGAAGGCCACCACCTGCTCTAAGGGCACGGCGGTGTGGAGGGGCTCACGCTCCAAATCGCAGAGATCGGTAGGGATTGCAACGAACCGGGGCAGGATCTTTTGGGGCACCTTCACCCTGGCCAGTTGGCGTTGGCCTGATTGGGGATCGAGGATCAGGGCGGCGACGTTGAGGCTCAGGTTGCTGACGAAGGGGAAGGGATGGGCCGGATCCACGGCCAGCGGCGTGAGCACCGGAAAGATTGCTGTCTGGAAGAAGTTGTCGATCCAGAGGCGCTGTTTCTTGTTCAGCTGCTCGTAATCGAGCAGGTGGGCGCCATGCTCGCGCAGCTGTGATTTCAGGCGGCTGCGGTAATGCTTTTGTTGCTGCTCTAAGACCGGCGTCAGCCGTTCGCGGATCTTATGCAGCTGCTCAAGGGGAGTCAGTCCATCCTCACTGCGTTTGCTGATACCAGCCTCCACCTGACTCTTCAGGGAGGCGACTCGCACCATGAAGAATTCGTCGAGGTTGTTGCTGAAAATCGCGCTGAATTTTGCCTGCTCCAGAAGGGGTGTTCGCTCATCGAGTGCGAGTTCCAGCACGCGTTCGTTGAAGGCGATCCAGCTCAGTTCCCGGTTGATGTAGTGCTCCGGGGCCAGGTGATGAGCGGACATGGGAGGGCCTGGAGTGGTGGCTGCTGCCCGCGCAACGTAGCAATCACGCTTTGCCCCGACTGTGTTCTGGAGAGCTTGTGTTCAGGTCTGAGTTGAGCGGTAGGGGGCTGCCGCTGACCAGCAGGATGACCAGGGCAAGCACCATGGCACCGCCCAGGAAAGGGCTGGCGGCACCGATCAGGTCGTAGCTGAGTCCGGCCACGGGGGGGCCGAGAAAACTGCCCAGACTCTGCAGAGCCTGAAGGCTGCCTAGAGCAGCACCCTGGCCCTCGCTGTCCAGGCGTCGAGACACCAGGCTGCGCAAGCTTGGTGTCACCAGACCTGTACCGGTGGCCAGTATCGCCACGGCACTGAACACCCCGACTTGGGCTTGCTCAGGATCCGTGGCGGGAATCAGCAGGCAGCCTGCAATCACCAGTCCGAGTCCGATCAGGGTGAGACGCCACTCACCGAGTCGTTTCACCAGAGGTCCGATCAGGCCGCCTTGCACCAGGGTGGCGACCACTCCGACGATCAGAAAAGCAGTGGTGGCCAGCTCCGGGCCCCAGTTGAACCGCTGCTTGAAGTAGAGCACCAGGATGGCGGTGAAGCCGTTGAAGGCCAGGAAGAACAGAAAGAAGCTCAGACAGAGACGTCCCACCGCTGGGTTGCCCATCACCTTGGCGATCTGAGCAAAGGGGTTGAGATCCCGTTTGCGCGGCATTGCCCGGCGGGCATCACGGGCGTGGGTCTCCGGCAGCAGCAGTAGAACCACCACCAGGTTGAGCACGGCGAAGCCTGTGGCCACCCACACCGGCAGGGTGACGGAGATGCGGGCCAGCTGCCCTCCGAGAAACGGTCCGATGATGAAACCGAGTCCGAAGGCCACGCCGATCAGACCGAAGGCCTGAGCTCGGCGTTCCGGTGGGGTCACATCCGCAAGCACGGCTCCTGCCGTGGCTGCAGTGCCGCCACTGATGCCATCGATCAGCCGCGCTGCGAACAGAAGCATCAGCGGCAGGGTCGATCCGATCGGCCAGTCGAGGCTCACTGTGATCGCGAATAAACCGAGCCCTAAGACCGAGCCACTCACACAGGTGGCGATCACGGGCCTGCGACCGAAGCGATCACTGAGGGCGCCGATCAGCGGTGTGACGGTGAACTGCGCGAGCGCATAACTGCCGGCGAGTAAACCCAGGGTGCGTCCATCGGCATTGAATCCCGCTAGCAGAAACGGCAGCAGCGGAAACACGATGCTTTCACCCAGCCGGTCATTGAGCAGCGTCAGAAAGGCGCTGAGCAGGGTGGGAACGGGAGGCCGACGCAAGGCTGGGCGCTGCGGAGGATCTCACCCTCCTACAGCAGAGCGCCAACGGATCAGAGACTCGAGCATGGTTTGACCCTCTGCCTTCTGCAAGCACTGTTCCGCGCGCTCCAGGCCAGCACTGAGGCTTGCACTGACACCGCAGAACCAGAGGTAGCAACCGGCATTCCAGCGCAGGGCTGCCGCCAGAGGGCCAGCACCGCGGAGGGCTGCGTGGGCCTGCTCCGTCCAGGCTTCCTTGCCTGTCCACTCTTGGTCGGGGCCGAAACACCCGTGATCGCGCGGATGAAGGATCATCCGCTCCGCTGGTTTTGCATGGCGCATGCGGGCCGTGATGCAGGCGCGGCTGATCGGCAGGTCTGTGCTGCCTTCAAGCCCTTTCACTGTGATCACATCCTCTTCCCCCAGCAGGCTCAGGGTTTCCCAGGCGCGGCTTTCGGTGGGTGGGTGCACAAAACCACTCACCAACAGGTGGTCGCCATGGTGGGCAGTCCAGAGCAGTTCGGCACTGGCCACCGGTGGTCGTTTGCCCAGGTCGTCCCGATGGCGGATCAGGCTGTCGGCGAGGGGGAAGTGGTCGGGCTGGTGGATAAGGGCGAGGCCATGGTGCCGGAAGCCGGAGGCCACAGCGTTCAGGGGCAGCCCCTGGAGATCCAAGCCCAGATCCTGGAACAGTTCCAGGGCTGTGACGCCGTACTTCACGGGCATGCGAGCACCAGCCTGGAGAACCACCGGTTGTCCGGCCGCGCAGAGCACCAGAGCGGTCAGGGGATAGAGAGGTGCCGTGCGGGTGCGTCCATCGAACGGCATGCCAAAGCAGACCGGCTTTGGCTGAGCCGATGTGCTGGTCAGTTGGGGCCCCAGGCGTCGGTAGGTGTCCACCATCCCTGCCAGTTCCTGGGGTTCCGGACGACGGATCCTGTGGGCGATCAGGAAGGCACCGATTTGCGTGTCCGATGCATGTCCTTGAAGCATCAGAGCGAGGGCTTCATCGGCTTCCTCGCGGCTCAAGCCACGGCTGGTGTGCTCACCGCTGCCAACTTTGCGCAGCAGCTCTTTGAAGCGTTGGCGGAGCTCAGGGGTGCTGGTGGCCGACTGAGGCACGGTGGAAAGCCCGTTATAGAGCGATCGTTCTTGATTGCCTCACCCCCAGGGCGTAACAACCGCTACCAACGGGCAAGGCCGACTTGCAGGCCATGGAGGGGGTGGTCCGGATGCTGACGTCCCTCGGCGTAATAGAGGCGTTCAACAATCAAGTTGGGGAAGCTTTGCTTTGAGCTAGCTGCTCTTGGCCTCCAGATCTTGTCAATGGTCGAGGCCAGAGTCGACCAGCTTGTCGTGAGAATACGGCGGATGAATGCCATGAAGTTTTGGTCAGTGATTGAGATGATGCTGCAAGGATTGCCGCTAAAATTCTGTTAAAACGGCTGCTAAATCCTGGCCAAAACCCTTGGTTCTGTAGTCGATGCTTCAGTTGGATGTTCCTGATTCGGACAAGCTTATTGAGCTGCTGAGACGTCTCACAGGAGATGCTGTTCTTAAGGCAGTTCCCATTATTAGTTTCAGCATGACCGCATCAGCTCTGACTCATTCACTGGCCTCGCCATCTCAGGCCACGGTCACGGCCACTCTGATGGCCGCCAAAAAAGCTAAGGGCATGACCTTTGCTGATCTCGAGGCAGCTATGGGTCTCGATGAGGTGTGGATTGCATCTCTTTTTTATGGTCAGGCCACAGCATCTGCGGAGGAAGCCGCCAAGTTGGCTTCCTTGCTTTCCTTGGATCCTGCGATCACCGCTGCTCTGCAGGACTACCCCACCAAGGGCAGCCTTGATCCTGTGATTCCAACCGATCCGCTGATTTATCGCTTTTACGAGATCATGCAGGTTTATGGCATGCCTCTAAAAGATGTGATTCAAGAGAAGTTTGGCGACGGCATTATGAGTGCCATTGACTTCACTCTCGATGTTGATAAGGTCGAGGATCCGAAGGGTGATCGTGTCAAGATCACGATGTGTGGCAAATTTCTCCCATACAAAAAATGGTGATCCATCTTCTTGTGGATTGAGACAGCTATAACCCAGGGTCCGACTTGATCGGACCCTTTTTCATGGCTTGTTTTACCGATTGCGAAATTGCTGCTGCAACTGACGCATGGCCAAGTCCCGCCGGGTTCTCGATAACTCGACGACCAGAGTGCCCAGCAGTTCCTGGCTTCGGGGGGTGGCTATGCAGCCGAGTGCTTTGAGGGCGGCGGCGGCGGCGGCATCGGATCCCGTGCGGCTCAAGCCAGCGAGGGCATCGCTGATGCAGGGCTCATCTCGGCGCTGCAAGAGACGAATCGCTGCAATGGTGACTGGGTCCCGCCAATCGGCCAGGGCTGGAGCGCACAGCTGAAGCAGCGTGTGGGCATCCAGTTGATGGGTCTTGAAGCTCAGGAGCTCAAGACCCGCCAGCCTTGTGGCCTGTGGGGCTGCTTCCAGGATTCGCTCCAGTTCCGTCAGCGTGAGTTCGGCTCCCCAGCAGCTGAGCGCTTCAAGCAGGGGGAGATCCGGGCATTCGGCGTCAGAGTCATTCTCGCGCAATTGACGCAGCAGCCAGTCGCGCGCGGAGTCTTGATGACAGAGCCCAGCGGCGTGCACCAGGTCCGGCCGGTGGCCATGCCTGTGGATCAACGTTTCGATCACGGGCCATCCCCGCGGTCCGAGCATGCCGAGCTGTTCACTGATCGCACTGCAGAGTGCAGACGAAAGGCCAGGGGAGTAAGCCTCCCCCAGCCAGTCGGGTTCCAGAGGAACCTTGCGCGATTGCGACAGCCGCTCCCAGAGGGCGGCCTCATCGATTGCACGGGCAGCCATTCGGATCAGCGTGCTCCCAGTTCGGCGGCAAGTTCCCGCTCGAGCTTCTCGTCATGCTCCCGGGGCAGCACGTTTTCCACTGGGGTGCGGTGGGTGCTGTAGAAGAGCATGCCGATGAACACCATGCCGCCGACGATGTTGCCCAGGGTGACTGGGATCCAGTTCCAAACGATCACCTGACCGAAGCTGACCCCAGAGCCGAGTAGCGGTCCAGCGGTATGCAGGAATTGATTCACCACGATGTGCTCCATGCCCATCGTTTGGAAGGCGGTGATCGGCAGCCAGCAGGCCAGCAGTTTTCCAGGCACGCTCTTGCTCACCAGGGCCATCGTCACGCCAAGGCAAACCAACCAGTTCGCTACCACGCCGCGAAGGAAAGCGAGGAAGAGTCCGGTGCTGCCGAGGGCCTCGTATTTGGTGACCACATTCAGCTTGTTGAGTTTGATGATCGTTGCGGCGACCACTTGCCAGCCCTTGCCGCCGTCAGCCGCGGCTAAAGGTGCCACGTGACCGGCGCTCGTGAGGCTGGCCCACATGATCAGCGCCACCACGGCCGTGCCGATGAAGTTGCCAATCCACACCCAGCTCCAGTTGCGGAAGGTGGCGCTCCAGGTGCTGCGTCCCGCCCAGGTGGACATCGGCAACAGGGCGAAGTTGCCGGTGACCAGTTCCATGCCAAAGAGCACGATGCTGGCAAATCCAAAGGGGAAGAGCAGGGAGCCGAGGAAGGGCATCTTGCTCTGGGCGGCCACGGTGAGGGCAAGGATCACGGCCAGGCCGAGAATCGCGCCGGAATAGAAACCACGAATCAGCAGGTTCTTGACGCTGACAGTTGCTTTCTTGCCGCCGGCAGCAATCATGCCGTCGACGAGTTCATTGGGCAGGACGTAGTCCATTTGTGAGGCAGTGGCACTCATGGCGTTGATCTCTCTGGGGGATGTTGTGGGATGCAGGAAGCTCAGCCGCTGATGCGATTCATCAACTTGGAAAACAGGTCGCGCTGATGGGCGGGACGCAGGATCGGTGCTCGATCCCGACCGCTGGCGCTGAACCAATTGACGAGGCGAGAGAACAGATCGCGTGAGGTGCTCATGATCTGGAGGGGTGAGATGGAACAGTGGTGAATGGGTCTTGATCCATGGCTTCAAAAGGTCAGCGCCACGGATGCCGTTGCTTCTGGGAGTTGGGTTCAGGAGCGCGGTTTGGCTCCGAACTGTTCGATCAGCACCTCCCGGAGCACCGAGTGGATCTCCTCGGCTGGAATCGCCTTGCGGTGTAGTTCGCCGATCTGTGGATTCGCTCCCTGCGATCCCCCCAGGGTCAGGGTGTAGCCCTCGCCCATCTCGCCTTGACTGTTCTTGGCTTTGGTTCCTGTGAGGCCAATGGCACCCATGTAGGCCTGGCCACAGGTATTCGGACATCCTGTCCAGTGGATTTTGAGTTCGGCGGGAAGTTCCAGCTCTGCGTCGAGACGTCGGGCTGCTTCCAGGGCCTGATCCTTGGTGTTGGTGAGGGCAAAACCGCAGTAGGTGTTGCCAGTGCAAGACACGGTGCCGGCCGCAAGGGTGCCTGGTGCCAGAGGGAAGCGCTGCACGATCGGGTCGGATTCCAGGACACCGATCTGTTCGGTGGGAATGCCCACAAGGATCACGTTCTGATCCTCTGTGAGTCGCACCTCACCGCCGCCATAGCGGAGGCTGGCGCTGGCGAGATCCTGCAGATCATCCGCCGTGAGTCGGCCCACGGGTACGTGCAGACCGGCGAAGTGGAGTCCCTCCTGTTTCTGGGGATGGATGCCGTAGTGGGAGCGTGGTTCGGCATCAAAGACTGAACCGGGATCCGGGGTGAGAGTTCCGAGGCGCGCCTCCACCATCGCCCGGAACGGTTCCAGCCCCACCTGGTCGAGATAAAGGCGGAACCGACCTTTCGGACGCTTGTCGCGTTCGCCGTTGTCACGCCAGATGCTGATCACTGCATCGGTCATGGCGCAGATCTGATCCGGCTTCACCCAGGCATTGAGGGGAATGGCGTAGGCATTCATCTGGGAGGAGAGGATGCCACCGATCCAAACCCCGAAGCCCAGTTCGCCGTTGTGCTCGACCGGATGGAAGATGATGTCGTTGTGAAGCAGAAAATTATCCTTCGACCCGGCGACAGCCGTGTTCCACTTACGTGGAAGGTTGGAGTAATCGCTGTTGCCTTTGGCGTCGTTGGTGAGAAAGTCGTTGAGTGTTTGAGTGTATGGGCGTGTGTCAACGATTTCTGTGGGATCGATTCCCGCGATTGGGTTGCCGGTGACGTTGCGAGGGTTGTCAAAGCCGGATTGGATCGTGCTGAGCCCGGCTTCTTGAAGGCGCTTCAGAATCTCGGGTAGATCAGAGAGCAGCACTCCGCGCAGCTGCAGATTCTGACGCGTGGTGATGTCACAGCTGCCATTGTCTCCGTAGCGCTCCACAATCGAAGCGACAACGCGCAGCTGATCGCTGTTCAGCACACCATTCGGCACTCTCAGGCGCAGCATGAACTTCCCTGGTGTTTTCGGGCGCCAGAACATGCCGTACCACTTCAGACGCAATTGCAGATCGGTTTCGTCGACTTGCTCCCAGCCGATTTGGGCAAAATGTTCAATCTCGCTGCCAACCAAAAGGCCATCCTTTTCGGCTTTGTTCTGCTCGATTTTGTTGAGCTTTTTCCCTTCCAGGTAGTCCCTGGTGGCTGCGCTGACGGTCATGGATCGACGGGTGAAGTGCAAACGTCTCTTAGAGGACGTGTTGAGCAGCACTTCAAAAGGAAAGGCGCGCTGCAGGGAGGTTTTAGCGGCTGACTGGTGCGACGTTCGGTAGCGGATCTCACCAAACGGCCAATGGGTGCGAGCCCGCGATTTTGTCTGTTTCGCTACACGTGAGTGCGGCGCTTTCTGGCTGCATGGCAGCGCCCAATTCATGGGGGTCCTGGTCAGTATTGACGACCGATTTCACCAAGCATGCGCACGGCGCCCTGGCGGATCATCCACCAGACTTTTGCCATCGCCGCCAGGTCGCGATCGAGCTCCGACCGTCTCTTGGCTGTTGGCCGCTCGTGACGCCTGTGCTCGGAGATGGCGCTCGGTCGTGGGCGTTGTCTGGGCATGATGCGAAGGGTGTTCATTGCTTCGGTCTGACTTCATCAGCGCCTGCTCGTTTTGATCCGTGGCGGTTGTTACGGAAATCTGGCTCTCTCCAGCGATCCACTCTTCGCTTGGTGGTGCATGGCCGCAGTGGCGGCGAGATTCCATCGTGTTGGCTCGAGTTGGCTGATGCGGTGGCGCATTGTCGCCAGGCCCCAGTGCTGCTGGAGGCCCTTACAGCGGCTGAACCGGCGCAGACCAGGCTGGGGTTCCCGACCTCAGAACCCGAGCACGAGTGGCTTGTTCCTTTGTTGCTGTTGCCCGGCAGTCATGTGCGTTCCGATTTGCCACAGATCCGCCAACGGCTGCGTGAAGAAGGGACGTCCACAACCCTGTTGCCTTTTCTCGGTGCCTGGCCCTACTGGCGAGACTTGCTGGGTCGCTGGCTGTCATCCCCGGATGATGGGGTGGTGCCATCCCAGGCTGTGGTCCATCACCCCGTGCGACCGGGGCCTGCCGATCGCTACTTGAACCTTCTGGCAACTCAACTGGGTTGTCCGTTGGTGCCGGCGGATCAGTGGGAGGTCTTTGAGACCGAACATCCGGGATATCAGCCTCGGCCACTGGCACTGGCACCGAACCGGATGTCGGAGGCCCTGCGTCAGGCTGGTGGATCGCCTGCACTGTTGGAGGTCCCTTTGGTGCGCTCCGGTTTGATCGATCTCCTTGCTGCTCTCCCGTGACCGAAGCGACTGTGACCGATGCAACTCTTGGAGATTTGAAGGTGGGAACCGTTTATCTCGTTGGAGCAGGTCCGGGAGACCCTGACTTGCTCACGGTGAAAGCCCAGCGGCTTCTAAGCAGTTGTGATGCGCTCGTCTATGACTCCTTGGTTCCGCGGGAGGTGCTGGATCTGGTGCCCGAGAGCTGTGAGCGCCGGTTCGTCGGCAAACGCAGGGGGCATCATTCCGTGCCTCAGCCCAGCACCAATGCGGTGCTCGTGGAGCTGGCTCAGCGGCATCAGTGTGTGGTGCGCCTTAAGGGGGGTGACCCTTTTCTGTTTGGGCGTGGTGGTGAGGAGGCGGCCCACCTGGCCAGTCATGGGGTTCCCGTGCAGGTGGTGCCCGGTGTCACCGCCGGCATTGCCGCACCCGCCTATGCCGGCATTCCTGTCACCCATCGCAGGGCGGGGTCGTCGGTGACCTTTGTGACTGGCCATGAGGAGATTGATAAACGGCGTCCAAGCGTCAATTGGCAGGCCCTGGCCAGCGCCAGCGATGGACTGGTCATTTATATGGGCCTCCATAACCTGCCCCGCATCGCAGCAGAGCTCGTGAAGGGTGGCTTGAGCGCCGAGACGCCGGTGGCGGTCATTCAGCAAGGCACAGTGTCTGGCCAGCGCTGCCTGAAGGCCACGCTGGCCACGGTGGCCGAGCGGGCTCAGGAGGAGGCCTTCGCTTCTCCTTCGATCGTGGTGGTGGGTGATGTGGTGGCGGAGCAGATCGAGGCGTGTGCGCCTCAGCCTGCTGCGGTCACGATGCCGATCCCTTTTTGAACGACTCGGCTGCAAGGCGATCCGGCGACTCTCTGAGTCGGGGAATCAGCTGCACGAGATTGCAGGGTTTGGTCGTTGCATCGAGTTGAGACTTGATTAACCGATCCCAGGCGGTTTCCACCGCATCAAGGGAGCCGGGAAGAACGAACACGATCGTTCCATTGGCCACGCCTGCGAGACAGCGACTTTGGAGGCTGCTGGTGCCGATTGCTTCAAACGACAGCACCCGGAACAATTCGCCGAAACCGTCGATGCATTTGTCGAGTAGGGGTTCAACCGCTTCCGGGGTGCCGTCCCTCCCCGTCAGTCCGGTGCCGCCGCAGGTGATCACCACTTGGATGGTTTCATCGGCGATCCAGGTGCTAACGCTGGCACGGATCCTGTAGCGATCGTCGGGGCAGATGCGGCGCTCTGCCAGGTGGTGACCCGCCGCTTGGAGGCGCTGCTGCAGGCAGTCGCCGCTGACATCATCAGCGAGGCTGCGGCGATCGGAAACCGTCAGCAGAGCGATCGAGAGAGTCAGAGCAAAGAAGCTTCGCCAGTGCTGACGCTAGAACCATGCAGAGCTGGAGTCGTGGGCGAGGTGTTGAAAGCGGATTCGGAACGGGGGGGCGCTGACAACGTGCGGGTGCTGCTTTTCGCAGCACTGCAGGATCGGGCCGGTTGGTCTGAACGGGAGTTGTCGCTGCCGGCAGGTGACAACGTCTCGGCCCTCGAGGTTTGGAATCAGCTGAATCTCGGTCCCTGGAGTTCGAGTATCCGAGTGGCGATCAACCAAAACCTGGTGGACCCTCAGCAAAGGGTGCATGCCGGCGATGAGCTGGCCTTTCTGCCACCTTTCACTGGGGGCTGATTCAAGTTCTTTGACTGATTCAGATCGCTGATTCGGGACCGATGCACCTGAGGATTGAACTGCTCCATCAACCTTTTGAGCCATTCAGCTCTCTTGAGCGATGGCATTGTCAGCTCCATGCTCAAGGTCATGCCAGCAGCGCTGCCGAGGGTCTGTTCATTGGTCGCATGCGCGCTCATGCAGCTGATGGCAGTGCGCTGGAGGCTCTGGAGCTGAACCATTACTCCGGCATGAGCGAACGTCATCTCGAGCAACTGGCTCACGCCTGTGGCGCGCGCCATCACGCACGCAGCTGCCTGATTCAGCACCGCATTGGGCGTGTACTCCCCGGTGAGCCGATTGTGCTTGTGGCGATCGGCGCTGACCGCCGCGGTCCCGCTCAGCGGTGCTGCCAGGAGCTTTTGGAGTTGCTCAAGCATGAGGCTCCCTTCTGGAAACGGGAGTGGCGTGCTGATGGCAGCAGCGAATGGCTCAGTGCCAACACGCCACTCTGAGTTCAGAGCAATGGCAACCGCAGCAGCTGTGCCCATAGCTCCGTGCCTGCTTCCAGACTCCCCAGCTCCGCGGGAATCTCCAGCAGCAGATCAGCACCTTGCAGCGAACCGATGCGCGAGGAGGCCTGGGATCCCTCCACCCGGGCTTGCAAGGCGCCATCGGCCGTCACCATCAGCTGAGCCCGCGCCAGCTCCGGCCGGCCGGCTCCACGGCGCAGGGGTGCTTCCAGGCGAACCTTGAGCCGGGGCAACAGCTCCAGCTCAGCGCCCTCCAGGCGTTGCAGCGCTGGCCAGAGCAGTTGCAGTGCTGTGACCGCTGCCGCCACCGGGTTGCCCGGCAGTCCGAAGAACGGCACCCCCGCCACCTGCCCCCAGGCAAATGGCCGCCCCGGCTTGAGAAACAGCTTCCAGAAGCGCACCTGCCCCAGCTCCTCCACCAGCGGGCGGATCCAGTCGCTGTCTCCGGCAGACACGCCACCGGTGCTCACCACTACATCACAGGTCGCTGCCAGTTCCTGCAGGGCTTCGCGCAGCGGTTCCGGCGCGTCAGCCACCACCAGCTGTTTGGTCACCGGGTAGCCAAGGCGCTGGAGCAGAGCGGACAGCAGTGCGGAATTGCTTTCCCAGATCTGGCCCGGCCCGCGCTCAGCCCCGGGCGGCAGCAGCTCATCACCGCTGATCAGCAAACCAATCCGAGGCCGGCAGCTCACGCGGAGCTCCCGCACCCCGCAACTCGCCAGCCGCCCCAGCTCCGCCACCCCCAGCCGCTGGCCCACGCCCACCAGCGCCTGGCCCGGCGCCGCCTCCTCCTGCGGGGAGCGAATCCAGGGGTTCGGCCCACAGGGCTTCAGTAACTCCAGCTGATCCCCAGCGGCAGACACCAGCTCCTGCGGCAACACCCGCTCACTCCCCTCGGGCACCACAGCGCCGGTGAGGATGCGCACCGCCTCACCAGCTACAAGCTTGGCGCCATAGGGCGCACCGGCTGCTGAAGCCCCCACCAGATGCCAGCGGGCACCGGGCTCCGGTTGCTCAGCACCGGCAATCGCATAGCCATCCATGATCGAGGCGCGAAACCCCGGCACTGCGGCCAGCGCCTGTAGGGGGCTGGCGGTGGTGCGGCCAAGGGCCTGCACGAGGGGCAGAACTTCGCTGCGGCCAAGGGGTTGCAACGCTTCGAGGATCTGCTCGCGCGCCTGCTCAAGCGGCAGCCCTTCGCGTCCGAAGGGCTCAGCCGTCATGGCCTGCAGCTTGTCGGTGCCAGCTGCCATGGCGTCCGCCATGCTTTTCCACAAGCCCAATCGTTTCGATGGTCATGCCGGGGTCCACGGACTTGAGCATGTCGTAGAGGGTGACCAGGCCGATGGAGACAGCGGTGAGTGCCTCCATCTCCACACCGGTCTGCCCAGTGGTTCGGCAGTGGACTTGCAGCTGAAGTCCAGGCAGCTCTTGGTCAGGCTTGATCGCAACCTCGATGCCGCTCAGGGGAAGGGGATGGCAGAGGGGAATCAGCTCTGAGGTGCGTTTCGCCCCTTGAATCGCAGCAATCCTGGCCACGGCCAGCAGATCACCCTTGGGAGTGTCTCCCTGGATGATCCGCTGCAGAGTGCTGGTCTCCATGCGCAGGCAACCTTCTGCGACAGCCTCCCTTCGGCTGATGTCTCGATCGCCCACATCGACCATGTGCACCTCTCCTTGGCCGGTGAGGTGGGTGAGGCCATCAGCCATGGCTTTGCGTCTTCTTGGCCTGTCCGTGTTGATCAGCGCTCGCCGAGCACCGACCAGAGACTGGCTTGGGAGGGAATCACTGGCTCAACGGTGGCCGCTTTCGATGCCTCGGCTTGCACAGGATGGATCGCGATCTGGCTGCGCACCATCTGAACGGCCAGGGAGGCGACGATGAAGGCACCGATGAAACCGGCGGCGATGGTGATCGGGCTACGGGTGCTCGTTGCCGAAACGTTGCTGGTTGCCATGGAGGCAGTGCAAGGGATGAAGATCCCACTATGGAAAAGCACTGAATGATTCGCTACCGAATGCCCGATTCAGCCCCGGAAATGTCATGGTTCTTTCCGGATTGATAGTGAGCCAGTCGGAGGCGTAACCCTCGGAGACCACCCAGCCATGGGAGACACCCAAAAGCATGCCGAGAGAAATGGCGAAGCGCATGATGGCTGTACAGCGTGCGCAGAGCTTGCTGGCTTCCGCTGGCATGGATGGTCATCAGATACACCGTTTTCGGCTAAACAAGAGTGCATGGTTGCTGTTGATACCAATGCCTGAACGGTCGATCGATCAGGCCCGTCATTGCTTTGCCTTTGAGCAGGATTTCATCGGCAACTGGCGCTGTATTCCTCTTTGTGTGCGGCGCAAACTCGATTTGAGCGGCGTCAAGCTGAGGCTCAATCATTGGCTTGCCCTCAGTCAGCAGCAACGCCAGGAGCTGGTGGACTGGGCTGATGATTCAAAGGCTCTTGACCTGTTGAGGGATCATTTGCGCCTCTGCACCGCTGCGATGGCCGACGGAATGGTGACTGACCTGCCCGTCGCCATTGCAGAGCCTTGGCAATGCTCTGACCAGCTGCCGGACCTGTTGTTGGAGGCGGCTCAGCGGAGGCGGATTCCCCTCGCGCTCGACCGTTGGGCTGGTCTGAGTGAACTGGAGCGTTTCGCGCTTTGCAAGCTGGCTCGGCCCGGCCACGATCATCAGAATCTGGAGGCGGCGTTCAGCGAAGTGCTGGGCTGAGCCAGCGTCGCAGTGCATCCAAGCGCCGGCTGTCCTGTTCGATCGGTTTGACCACCGACACTGCAGGGGCCACCACCACGGCAGTTGCCTTCAGTTCCGGTTGTTTGGAGACTGGGCAAGCCAGCTCGTGCATCAGCGCGTTGGCTTCACAGGCATTGTCCTGACTGAATCCCCAGTGCATCGGCAGAAATACCGACCCCCTGCGAATGCGCTCACTGATGGTGACGCGGGCGGTGAGGGTGCCCCGCCGTGAGCTGATGGCCGCCAGGCCATCGGCTTCGATGCAGAAGCGGGCTGCGTCTTCCGGATGCATTTCCAGGCGCGGTTCTGGATGCATTGCTCGCAAGCGCTCCACCTTGCCGGTGCGCGTCATGGTGTGCCACTGCCCTAGGTAGCGGCCCACGCACAGCACCAGCGGATACATCTCGCAGGGCGGTTCGGCCAGGCCGAGGGGGTCTTCGGCGTGAAAGCGAGCCCGTCCACTGCTGGTGGGGAAGTGATGGTCGCTGTAGAGCCGCCGGGAGCTGTTGCTGGGTTCGCGTCCGGTTTCGAAGGGCCACTGCTGCGGCCCATGCTGCGCCAGGAGTTGATGGCTGAGCCCCGACATGTCGCAGACCCGGCCCGCGGTGAGCGCTGTGAATTCCGCATACACCTCTGCAGAGGAGACATAGCTGAATTGCTCGACGAATCCCAGACGTCGTCCCAGCTCAGCAAACACCTCCCAGTCAGGACGGCTCGTACCGTGCCGGGGCCGGAAGGCGGGGCAGAAGGTCACGCGCCGTTCTGAGTTGGTCATCGCACCAGCCTTCTCACTCCACTGCGCTGCGGGCAGCAGCAAATGGGCGTAATGGGAGGTCTCTGTGTCGGCGTAGGCCTCACTCACCACCACCATGGGGCAGCGCTTCATGGCCGCCTTCACCCGCTCTAGGTTGGGCATGCTCACCAACGGGTTGGTGGCTGCCACCCACCAGAGATCCAGCTCGCCCCGCTCCATCGCCTCCACCTGCTGCCAGGCGGTCAGGCCCGGGGTCGGCTGGATCGAGCCCTCCGGAAGACCCCAGGCCCGCTCGAGTTCGCTTCTGTGCTCGGGATTGCTCACCAGGCGATATCCCGGAAGCAGATGGGCCAGGCCGCCGGCCTCTCGCCCCCCCATCGCGTTCGGTTGGCCAGTCAGCGAGAAGGGGCCGGCCCCCGGCTTGCCGATCTGCCCTGTCAGCAGATGCAGGTTGATGATGCCGCTCACAACGGCGGTGCCCTCTCGCCGTTGGTTGACACCCATGGACCAAAGGCTGAGCACCCCCTGGCTGCGACTCCAGAGCCTGGCGACCTGTCGCAGTTCTTTTTCGCTGATTCCGCAGAGTGCGGCCACCTTGGCTGGAGTCCAGGTTCTGATGGTCTTCGCATAGGCGGCGAAGCCTTCCGTGGCCTCATCGATGAAGTCACTGTCGAAGCCGTTGTCCTGAACGATCAGTCGAGCAAGACCATGCAGCAGTGCGAGATCGGTGCCGGGGGCAATGGCCAGATGGTGATCGGCGATCCTGCTTGTATCGGTCGCCCGGGGATCGACCACCACGATCGTGAGGCCCTTGGGGTCTCGTTTTTTGCGCTTGAGCAGACGCTGAAACAGCACCGGATGGCACTCAGCCGTATTGGTGCCGATCAGGACGGCGACCGCGCATTGATCGAGATCCTCATAACAGCAGGGGGGGCCGTCGGAACCGAGGCTGCGGGTGTAGCCGGCCACCGCAGAACTCATGCACAGCCGGGAGTTGGCATCGAAGTTGTTGGTGCCCAGGGCTCCTTTCAGCAGTTTCTGGGCGAGGTAGTAGTCCTCGGTGTGGAACTGGCCTGAGCCATACATGGCGATCGCCTGGGGCCCCTTGCCGGCAAGGGTGCTACGAATTCGACCTTCAAGCAGATCCAGGGCCTGATCCCAGTCGATCGGCTGAAAATCCTGGTCGAGACTGGCGCGATAGAGAGGTTGATTCAGTCGACCTCGGGCCAGGGTTTCTCCCACCGTGGCCCCTTTGATGCAAACCTGCCCGAGGCTGGAGGGATGGTCTCGATCACCGCGGGAGCTCCACATCGGTGTGCCTTCAGCATCGCGTTTCACGGCCTTTCCGGCTTCTCCCGGCGGCAGGAGCTCAAGACCGCAGCCCACTCCGCAGTATGGACACTGGCTGTGTTGGTTGGTCGTCGGCTCAGCCATGGCGAGAGGGATGTTGGCGCTGAGTTAACCAGCGCTGGGACATGATCGGGATCGATGTGCCAACAAAAGCGGGAGCCCTGTTGGGCTCCCCACGAGTGCAGCCTGTTGAGGCGCGGTTTGATCAGACCTTTGCCAGTGCAGCCTCATCGGCATGCTCTTCAGCAAAGGATCCCTTGGGTTCTTTGAGGAAGAAGTAGCAGAGGAAGCCCACGATCAGGCCAGCGATCCCCAGAACCTGGAAGAAGGCACTGTTGGAGGCCGCCACGATTTCGGGTGAGGGATCCTTCGCATCACCACCCATCCAGATGGGCAGGAGGCTGAAGATCGTCAGGTAGGCCACGGCTCCGACGTTTCCGTAGGCACCCACCATGCCAGCGATCTGTCCGGTGACCCGCTTCTTGACCAGGGGCACCATGGCGAAGGTGGCACCTTCACCGGCTTGCACAAAGAAGGAGCAGGCCATGGTGAGCAAAACGGCGATGGCGATGCCGGCAGTGCCGCTGAAGGTTCCTGGCTTGATCAGGCTCATCACCAAATAGCCGATGCCCAGGCCGATGGTGAGGAAGCCCATCGTGCCTTTGCGACTCCCGAGCCGATCGGAGATCAGTCCGCCACCGGGGCGGGCGATCAAGTTCACGAAGGCGTAGCAGGAGGCCAGAATGCCTGCCGTGGCCTTGGGTAGACCGAAGGTGCTTTCGAAGAAAGCAGGCAGCATCGACACCACGGCCAGCTCGGAACCGAAGTTGACGATGTAGGTGAGCTCCAGGATGGCCACCTGTTTGAACTCGTAGCGATCCTCCTTGGGGTAGGTCTTGGTGCCAAGGATCAGCTCACGGTTGGTGCGGATGATTCCCCAGGTCTGGAAGATGAACCAGATCAGCACCGCAACCAACGCCAGGGGATAGGTGCCGGCATTCAGAAAGCCAACTTTCTGGAGACGCCAACAGAGCACGCAGAGGATGGCCGCGAAGGGCACGTTCATGCCCAGCAGACCCCAGAAATCCTTCATGGATGTGACCTCAAGGCCCGCTGACTTGGCCGGCTTCTGATAGGCCTTGCCAGGAGGTGTGTCACTGACGTTGGCGTAATAGATGAAGCCGTACACCGCGGAGATGATGCCGGTGAGGGCGATGGCACCGCGCCAGTTCAGGATTTCGCCGCCCGGTAGTTCGAAGCCGCCGGACAATGACAGCCAGCCGGCCACGATCACCAAGGTAAGGGCCGAGAAGGCGGAGCCGAAGTTGCCCCAACCACCGTAGATCCCCTCTGCCAGGCCGATCTCCTTGGGTGGGAACCATTCAGCCACCATGCGGATCCCGATCACAAAACCCGCACCCACGATCGAGAGCAGGAGACGGGCCACCACCAGTTGGTTGAAATCCTGTGCTCCAGCGAACATCAGACAGGGAATGGCTGCGAACACCAGCAAGGTGGAGTAGGTGATGCGTGGGCCGAACTTGTCGAGCAGCATCCCGATCAGGATGCGAGCGGGCACGGTCAATGCCACGTTGCAGATCGCCAGGGTGCGGATCTGGGGAACACTGAGTCCGAAATCCGCCTTCACCGTGGTGGCCAGGGGCGCCAGGTTGAACCAGACAACAAAGGTGAGAAAAAAGGCGAACCAAGTGAGATGAAGCGTTCGATATCTCCCTTGGAACGACCAAAGATCGCCAAGCATGGGGTTGTGGATGAGGAAGGATCAAACCCCGGCTTCGGAAAAGGCAGCGCCCAGGATTTCAGTTGCGGCGCCAATGCAAACCGCCTGGCTATTGCACCACCTCCCCGCCATCTCCCTGGTCGCTGTTGTTACGGAATTGCCCCCCTGCGGCGGTGCTAAGTGACGGTGATCCGAGCCTCTGTTGTGCCGCGACTGCTACGTGCGTGTGTTCTCGCCGGAGGGGCCAGCCGTCGCATGGGTGCTGACAAAGCGCTGTTGCCCCATCCCAGGGGCGGGACCTGGATTGACAACACCGTGGCCATGGCGAGGGCTCTGGGTCTGCAGGTGCTAGTGCTGTCAGGTCATCCCCGACATCGCGAGCACCTTGCTTCGCGTTTTCCGGATTTGTTGGTGCTGCCTGAGCCATGGCCTCCTGCCGGACCTTTGCAGGCTTTTGCTGCCGTGTTTTCCGCTCGGGTCGATGAGGCCTGGTTGGTGCTGCCGATCGATTTGCCTTACCTCACCTCCCCTGCGCTGGACACGCTGTTGGTCGCCTGGCGGGAACAGGAGCACGCGGCCTTGGTGGCGCATGACGGCGAACGGCAGCAGCCCCTGCTTGGGATTTATCCCGGTATGGCTGGCTCCCACGCTGCACTCGAGCGGCAGTTAGGTCGCGGCTGCCATCGCTGGCACGATTGGTTGGACCTGATTCCCCACCGCTCCTTTTTTCTGCCTCCAGAGCAGCTGCTCAATGCCAACCATCCCGCTGATCTGGCAGCGTTGACTGATGGTGAGTTCTGAGTTGGTGACGGACCGCAGGCAGCGCCCTCTTCAGGTGCTGCGTCTGTCGTTGACGGCCCGTTGCAATCTCGCCTGTTCCTATTGCCAGCCCGACCACAGGGAGGTGAGCGGGTTGCTGAGTCAGTCGCAGCGCCTGGCGCTGATTGAGGCCTGCTGTCGCCTTGGGGTTCGCTCCCTGCGCCTCACCGGTGGTGAACCCTTGCTCAGTGACCAGCTGGAGCCTTTGCTTGAGGCGATTCGCCTGCGGCGACAACAGCCAGGCGATCCACTGTCGCAACTGGAGGAGGTGGCTCTCACCAGCAATGGCTTGCTCCTGGATCAAGCCAGGGCTGAGCGTCTGCGGCGAGCTGGTCTGGATCGGATCACTCTCAGCCTCGATGGCCTCGATGCCGGTGTGGTGGCCGCCATGGCTGGATTGCCAGAGGTGGGCGAGGCCGGTTCCCGCGCCCTCGCTGCGGTGCGTGAGGCGATTGTGGTGGCCCGTGAGGCTGGCTTTGACCCTCGTTTGGGTGCACTCAAGCTCAACAGCGTGATCCAACGGGGTCGCAATGAGGATCAGCTGCTGCCCTTGGCTGCCTTCGCACGTGACCAAGGGCTGGAACTACGCCTGATCGAGTTCATGGATGTGGGGCATCGGAACGGCTGGAGCGGCGATCAGGTCATGCCGGCGGCGGAGATGCTCCGCCAACTGCAAGCGGTTTGGCCCCTGGAGCCCCTGGGTCGGCCAGCAGGGGGCACGGCCCGGCGTTGGCGTTACCGAGATGGAGCCGGCGTGGTGGCGATGATCGCCTCTGTGAGCGAGCCGTTTTGCTCTGATTGCAATCGGGCCCGGATCACCGCTGATGGCCAGCTGTTCACTTGTCTGTTTGCATCGACCGGGCTCAATCTCCGGCCCTGGCTTGAGCCTCACCCTGATGCCGAGTCGCTGGTCGTGGCGCTGAGGGATCACTGGTCAGCGCGCATGGATCGCTACAGCGAAGAGCGCAGTCTCCAGGTGCAGACCGATCCGGAGCGCGCCGAGATGGCCTATCTCGGCGGCTGAACGCCGGCTTGGGAATCGGTTGCATCTGGCACCATCGGTTGCTTTTCAGCCGTTTACAAAGGCTTTAGCTCTACGGCCCACCTCTCACCGTGTTCGAACTGCTCTCCTACGAACGCTTTCGCGACACGCCGGCGGTGCGCTTCTTTGATGTCACCGTCGCTGACTCCAATGCCCGCGATCTGGTGATCCACAGCGGTCCGGCCGTCAGCCCCCCCAATGATCCTGAGAGCGGCGCCTGGCAGTTCTATCTCCACCCCCATCAGGAAGACAACCTGTTGGCTGCCAGTGGTGGTCGCACCTTCTATCTGGTGAATCTCAGCTGGAAGGTGCCTTTCCACATCGTGCGTCTGGAGAGCGGTGGTGACATCCTGCGCATCCCGAAGGGCACCTTTCATCGCTCCGTGTCGGATCCTGAGGGTTCGGTGGTGCTCAACCAGGCCCTGCGTGAGACCGGTGCGTCGCTCGTGCGTGAATTCCGCGTTTACAACAGCCGCCAAATTCCCAAGCTGTTTGCCATCACCTCCACCGCAGCCCCTCGGCCGCGTTTGCATGGTTTGGCGCCACTGGTTCAGGCGGCCTGAGCTTGCCTGGAATCAGGCTCCTGCCCATGTTCCCCTCGAAGCTGCAGGCCACAGCCATCAATCTCCGCTTCGATGCTCCAGCTCAGGTCGCTGGCGGTGTTCGGCGGCCCACTGAAACTGCCGGTTACCGCTGCTGTGAGCTCGGGTCTTGAGGAACTGGCCAGCACGATGTAGCGATCATCGATGGCGCCGCTGCCGCTTGGATCGAAGCCTCGCCAGCCGGCACCGGGCAAATACACCTCCGCCCAGGCATGCAGGTCGTACTGTTCCGGGGCCGGATCCACCAGGTGGTAACCGCTCACGAAGCGAGCTGGCAGACCCACACAGCGGCAGCATTCGATCATCAGCATGGCCAGGTCTCGGCAGGAACCGACTCGCTCCCGGAGGGTGCGGCCGGCGGGCCAGGCCGGACCAATGTGGCGCTGGGTGTATTTGACCCGATCTTGAATCATCTCCACCAGTTGGCGCAGAAAGGGCAGGGCCTGTTGATTGCTGCCCATCAGTGCATCCTGGGCCAGCTCCACCGCCGAGGGGTCGTGTTGTCCATCGGGCAGCCAGCCCTCAAGCGCCCCCTGGAGATCCTTGTTCAGCAGGCCGCGCGGATAGGGCAATGAGGGTTCCATGCCACTGAAACAGCTCTCAAGCGGTGGTGCACTGCGGGTTTCCACCAGGCTTCGGGCGATGAAGCTGAGCCGGTCGGTGGCGCCGAAAAAACGTACCCGGCAGATTTCATCGCCGCTGGAGGCCACCAGTTCGTGGCGATGCACCGGATCGGGGCTGATCTCCAATTGATGGCTGATCAGTCGCTGGAATCCCTGACCCCTCGGTTGCAGGCAGAGACGGTGCTCCCCAAGGCTCACGGGAGCTGCGTAGCGGTAGTTGAGGCGATGGATCAGCTGAGCGCGCATGCGGGATCGGCAGGGATGGAACGGAGATCGCTGAGGGTGAAGTAACGCTCGTGAATCAGCTGATGCAAGCGGTTCAGATCCGCCTGGAGGTGATCGATCGCCTCATGCAGACCGGAGTGGATGAGGGAATCGATGCGCACGAAACTCCAGCGCGCCAGCAGTTGGCCACGCAGGCATTCCAGGTCATCGGGTGGACCTGGCACCGGCTGGCGCTGGATCTGTTGCAGGGTGTCGCTGATGCCCTGGAGGCAGCAGCGCACGGAGCGGGGGAAGGTGGGATCCAGCAGCAGGAAGGAGGCCACGGCGCTGGGGGCGATCGCCTCCTGCATGCTCTGGCGAAACATCTGATAGGCCCCGGCAGAGCGCAGCAGGGCGATCCATTGCAGTTCGTCGAGTACGCCCCCCACCTCTTCCGGTGAGGGCAGCAGCAGGAAATATTTCACGTCCAGGATGCGGGACGTCTTGTCGGCTCGCTCAATCAGGCGACCAAGTTGGCTGAACAGCCAGGACAGATCCCGGCTGAGGGTGGCATCCGTGATCCCGTAAAAGAGCTGACAGCCGCGACGGATGTCGCGTAGCTGCTCCTGCTCCGGCTCCTGCCAAATCGCCTCACCATCCTGGAGACTCCAGTAGAGACCATTGATCTGCTCCCACATCTCTGTGGTGATCACATCGCGGATCTGGCGCGCGTTCTCCCGGGCCATGGCGATGCAGCTCACGATGCTGTTGGGGTTGTCTCGATCAGAGACAAGGAAGCGGATCACCTCCTTCGGGTTCTGGCCCGGGTAGTGCTGATCAAAGGCCTCTCGGTCTCCACTCGCCTCCACCAATGGCAGCCAGGGCTCGGCACTGCCTGGTGGGCAGTCGAGCGCCATCGCTTCACTCACCTCCACGAAGCGGGAGATGTTCTCGGCACGCTCCACGTAGCGATTGATCCAGTAGAGCGAGTCGGCAACGCGGCTCAACATGGCGTGAGTTCGGAACCAACCTGGCTGTCAGAGACAACCTGGCTGTCGGAGACAACCCAGGTGTCTTTGCAGCCGCCCCCCTGGGAGGAGTTCACCACCAGGGAGCCTCGCTTCAGTGCCACCCGGGTGAGGCCGCCGGGGCTGACCCAGTTGCTGCGTCCGCGCAGCACGTAGGGCCGAAGATCCACGTGACAGGGGAAGAGCACTCCTTCGCTCAGAGATGGGACGGTGGAGAGTTCGAGGGTTGGTTGGGCGATGTAATTGCGGGGGTTGGCCTGGATCTTGAGAGCAAAGGCCTCGATCTCCTCCCGGCTGGCGTGGGGGCCAATCAACATGCCGTAGCCACCGGCTTCGGCCACGGACTTCACGACCAGCTCCCGCAGGTTCTCCAGCACGTAGGTGAGATCTTGGGGGCGAGAGCAGAGATAAGTCGGCACATTGGCGATGATCGGTTCTTCTCCCAGGTAGTAGCGGATCATCTCGGGCACGTAGGCGTAGATGAGCTTGTCGTCAGCGACTCCGGTGCCTGGGGCATTGGCGATCGCTACCCGTCCCTCACGCATCACCTCAAGCAGCCCGGACACGCCGAGCATCGAATCGCGGCGGAACACCTGAGGGTCGAGGAAGTCGTCATCGATGCGTCGATAAATCACATCCACGGCTTCCAATCCACGGGTGCTGCGCATCCAGACCCGACCGTCCTCACAGACCAGGTCTCGCCCCTCCACCAGGGCGATACCCATTTGCTGGGCGAGATAGCTGTGTTCGAAGTAGGCGCTGTTGAACACCCCCGGGGTCAGCAGCACGACTCGGGGCGTGTCTGTCCAGGGGGCGAGTTCCTTCAGCGTGCGCAGCAGATGGGAGGGGTAGTCGTCGATGGGCTGCACCGTGCGGCCCTCGAACAGGCTCGGAAACAGCCGTTTCATGACCCGCCTGTTTTCCAGGAAATAGGCCACGCCTGATGGACAACGCAGATTGTCCTCAAGCACATGCCAAGTGCCCCGTCCGTCCCGGATTAGATCGAGACCTGAGATGTGGCACCAGCGCCCCAGCGGCACTGTCATGCCTTGCATCTGAGGACGCCAGCCCTGGGAGCTCTCCACATCCTCCCGGGGGATCACACCGTCGTTGAGAATCCGCTGCTCTCCATAAACATCGGCAAGAAAGCAGTCAATCGCTTCAAGGCGTTGAAAAAGCCCTCGTTCCAAGCTGTTCCAGTCGGAACGACTGATCAAGCGAGGTAATGGATCAAAGGGAAGGATCCGCTCACCACCGAGCTGGCCTGAATCATTCAGGCGAAAGGTTGCACCAAGGCGGCGAAGCAGATTACTGGCGGAGGCGTGTGAGCGATTCAGTTCATCAAGGCCGATGCGCCCGAGGGACGACAGCAGCGGCAGCAGGGGAGTGCGCGGTTCCGCTTGCTCGCTGCAGAAATATTCGTCGTAGCCGCGGCTGGGTTTGTAATCGGTGAACATGTGCCGTGGAATGGCTGGGCCCATCCAAGGCTTCAGTGGTGCCATCGCGGGTGGCGGTCGTTACCGAATTGGAATCCTGAATCTGGCGAGCGTCTGCACTTGTCAATCTGCCCTGATTCGGAGAGGGTGCTGCGGCGGAATGGAGCTGCTCATGCGTCGCTATGGACTGACGATGCTTTCCCTGCTGGCTGGTCTTGTGCCCCTGGGATTGCCAGCGATAGGAGCCGAGCGCGTTCGCTTTCAGTTCGGTGAATTGTCCCGCGATGTGTCGGTGCCATCGCTGGTGACCTTCACCGAAACAGGTCGTGTCAATCCGGATCTACAGAGTTACTTCAACCTGCTGAAACCACAGCAGCAGCAGTCATTGCGCAATCTGCTGAATCAAAGCGTGCCCGTCACGGATGTGATGGCGTCCAATTTCCTCAGCACTCCACTTGGCAAACGCTCTTTGCAGCAACTGGTGAAGGTGCTCGCCCAGCCTCCTGAGATTGCCGAGCCGGCGCTGTCTTCCGCTTTGATTCTTGGAGCTGCCCAATCTGGTGAGCTGCGCCTGATTGATGTGCTCCAGGCCTATCCGACCCGAACCCTGCCGGTGAATGTGGTTGCGGTGCTCTCCCTGGCTCAATCGCTCACCCAGCAGTTCAACCTTCAGAGCCAGCTGTTTCCTCGCATTGCCTCCATTCAGGGGGAACCGGCCCAGGGTCCTGATCTGGTGACGATGGCCGACAAGGGGGCGGTGGCTTTCACTCAGATCCCTTTTCAATTTCAGGGACGCTTCGGCGACACGATTAGCGCCATCGCCTACATCCCCAACAGTGCCACGAGCGCCAGCCCGGCACGGCTGGTGCTGATTGCTCCTGGCCTGAACACCGATATGAATGCCCTCTTGTATGTGGGCCAGCAGCTGGCGAGCCATGGCTATGCCGTGGCATCGCTGAATTTCCCTTTCACCAGCGCCAACACGATCAAGGCGGCGATTCAGGGCACCGGTGCGATTCCGCCTGCGAATGCCTGGTATGGCCAACCGCTCAGCGTCAGTGACCTGATCGACCAGATGCAGCAGCGTTGGGGAACCAAGGTGAATACCGCCGCTGTGGGCGTGCTTGGTCAGTCGCTCGGCGGTTACACCGTGACGGCCCTGGCTGGTGCTGAGCTCGATTGGCCCTATCTCCTGAAGGGGTGCGATGAGCTGAACGATCCCGACAAGGTGGTGCTCAATCCTGCGGTGGTCTGGCAATGTGTCGCCCCCGGCCAGGTGGTGCAACGCAAGAGTTTCCGAGATCCGCGCGTGAAGGCAGCGGTGGCGGTGAATCCGGTGACCAATCCGATCTTCAGCCCCACGTCGCTGAAGGCGATTGCTGCGCCGATTCTGTTTGTTTCCGGTACGGGCGATATCTTTGCGCCGCCCGTCTCTCAGCAGCTGATCCCCTTCACGTCGATTCAGCAGCCTGGTTCCTTGTTGGCTCTTCAACACAACGGCACCCATCTCTCGTTCCTTGATGGCACGTCCGCGTTGCCCGCTGTTGTGATCGGTCCGGATCAGCCTCTAGCGCGAGAGGAATTGAAGGGGATGGCCCGCGCTTTCTTCGATCATCACCTGAGCAACACCCCATCCGCGCCGCCGCTTGCAGCACCGACGGCCAGATCCGGAGTGTTCAGTGGTAGCGATCCCCTGCGCCTGCTGATCACGCCTCGTTTCAGCCGTGAACAGCTCAATCAGGTTGATCCTGGCCTCAAGCAGTTCCCTTAGACCACCAGCCCTAGAGCAACAGGTAGCGCTGGGCCAGGGGCAACACTTCGGCAGGCTCGCAGGTCAGCAGCTCACCGTCGGCGAACACTTCGTAGGTCTGTGGATCCACGCTGATGTTCGGCAGGGCGGCGTTGAGTTTGAGGGCGCTTTTGCCCACGCTGCGGGTGTCTTGGACGGCCATGCAGGTGCGCTCCAGCCCCAGCTGGCGTTGGATGTCGGCATCCATCGCCGCTTCGCTCACGAAGGTGAGACAACTGGGCGCCAAGGCTTTGCCGAACGCAGCGAACATCGGCCGACCATGCACCGGGCCAGGGGTGGGAATCGAGGCGTTGGCATCCCCCATCTGGGCCCACACGATCGAGCCGCCCTTGAGGACCAGTTCGGGCCGAATGCCGAAGAAACCCGGCTTCCACAGCACGAGATCGGCGAGCTTGCCGGTTTCAATCGAGCCCACTTCGGTGCTGATGCCGTGGGCCAACGCCGGGTTGATCGTCACCTTGGCGATGTAGCGCTTCAGCCGGTGGTTGTCGTTGCGGCTCGAGTCTTCCGGCAGGGCACCCCGTTGCACCTTCATTTTGTGGGCTGTCTGGAAGGTGCGGGTGATCACTTCGCCCACACGGCCCATGGCCTGGGAATCGCTGGCGATGATCGAAAAGGCGCCCAGGTCGTGAAGGATGTCTTCGGCGGCGATCGTTTCGCGGCGAATCCGCGATTCGGCAAAGGCCACGTCTTCCGGGATCTTGGGATCGAGGTGGTGGCACACCATCAGCATGTCGAGGTGTTCCTCGAGGGTGTTGCGGGTGTAAGGCCGGGTGGGGTTGGTGCTGCTGGGCAGCACGTTGGCTTCTCCGCAGATCTTGATGATGTCTGGGGCGTGACCCCCACCGGCACCCTCGGTGTGGAAGGTGTGGATCGTGCGGCCCTTGATGGCGGCGATCGTGTCTTCCACGAAGCCTGCTTCGTTGAGGGTGTCGGTGTGGATGCACACCTGCACATCCATGCGGTCGGCTACCGACAGGCAGGCGTCGATGCTGGCGGGTGTGGTGCCCCAGTCTTCATGCAGTTTCAGGCCGCAAGCACCGGCGCGCACCTGTTCTTCGAGCGCTTCGGGCGTGCTGGCGTTGCCCTTGCCGAAGAAGCCAATGTTCACCGGTAGCCCCTCAGCGGCTTGGAGCATGCGGCTGATGTGGAAAGCGCCGGGGGTGCAGGTGGTGGCGTTGGTGCCGGTGGCCGGGCCGGTGCCACCGCCCATCAGGGTGGTGACGCCACTGGCCAGGGCCGTTTCGATCTGCTGAGGGCAGATGAAATGGATGTGGGTGTCGATGCCACCGGCCGTGAGGATGTGACCTTCGCCGGCGATCGCTTCGGTGCCGGGGCCCACCACGATCGTGACCCCTGCCTGGGTGTCGGGATTGCCGGCTTTGCCGATGCCCACGATGCGGCCGTCTTTCAGGCCCACATCGGCTTTCACGATCCCCCACCAATCGAGGATCAGGGCATTGGTGATCACGGTGTCGACGGCACCACCTGCTCGGGTTGTCTGGGCCTGGCCCATGCCGTCGCGGATCACCTTGCCGCCGCCGAACTTCACCTCATCGCCGTAAACGGTGTAGTCCTTTTCAACCTCAAGAATCAGTTCAGTGTCGGCGAGGCGAACCCGGTCACCGGTGGTGGGTCCGTAGGTCTCGGCGTAGGCCTGGCGGGAGATGCGGTAGGGCATGGGTCAGGCGTCGAGGGATCCGTTGATTTGGCCGTTGAAGCCGATCACCCGCCGGGCACCGGCAAAGGGGATCAGATGCACGTCTCTGCTGTCACCCGGTTCGAAGCGGATGGCTGTGCCAGCGGGGATATCGAGCCGCTGACCCCGGGCGGCATCGCGGTCGAACTGCAGGGCGTTGTTGGCTTCCGCGAAATGGAAATGGGAACCCACCTGCACTGGCCTGTCGCCGCTGTTGGCCACGGGAATGGTGGTCACGGGCCGGCCGGCGTTGAGTTCGATGTCGCCGGGTTCGGGCAACAGTTCACCGGGAATCAGCGGGGCCATGGCAGGGATGCAGGGTGGTGGGTCAGCGAATTGGGTCGTGCAGGGTCACGAGCTTGGTGCCATCGGGAAACACCGCTTCGATCTGCACCTCGTGAACCAGTTCGGGAATGCCGTCCATGACTTGTTCGCGGCTTAACCAGGTGGTGCCTTCCTGCATCAGCTCCGCAACGCTCTTTCCGTCGCGGGCACCCTCCAGCACAAGGAAACTCAGCCAAGCCACCGCTTCGGGGTGGTTGAGCCTGAGGCCGCGCTGGAGTCGCCGTTCGGCCAGTAATGCCGCGGTGACGATCAGGAGCTTGTCTTTTTCCTGGGGACTGAGATGCATGGACTGGCTCGGTCATTCTCAGTGTGTCCTTACCGCGGGCCAAGCAGTGTTCGTGGTGAACGATGACGGTGGCAAAGGCTGTTCCTGCAGAGGCCAGACCCTTGGGATCTGTGGAGCGCTCAGGGCGCGCAGGGCGCGGGTACGAGCCCAGATGCGGCTGAACCAGAAGCGGGCATCGCGGCTGGACGGACCGGCATAACGGGCCACCAGGCCCTGATTCAAGGGGCTGCAGCGCAGCGTGCCTTCCAGGCCTTCGCGATCGCTGCGGACCAGCTCCAGCAGTTGCGCCAGAGCATCGCCGCTCAAGGGCATCGGCGCAGCCCACACCAGCGATCCGAACACTGGCTGTTTGTTCAGTCCGTGCTGGTCGTTGAGGGCATCGCCCCCCAAGTCCAACCGGTCCACCATTTCCCAGCGATCGGCTTGATGAGGTTCATCACTGCGTCGGCAGATGCTCAGGGCTGAGCGCCAGCGACCCTGCTGCAGGGTTTCTCCGGCGGCGGTGCGGCCCAGCCGCACGATTTCTGCACTGAGAAAGGAGGCGTCAGCTGGTAGTTGCACCGTCAGATGCTGCTCATAGAGGGCATTCGCATAAAGCACCAGCTCCTGGGGTAGCCATTCCAGATCGCTGCTTTTCGCCAGTTTGCAGTGCACCTGTTGACGGGCCCATTGGCCTTCGGGGTAGAGGCGGCTGCGGCCGATGGATCCGTAGACCTTCTGGGCGGCGACGCTGGTGATCAAGCAGCGGCTGTTTGTTTTCAGGGCCAGGGCAATGCTGAGTTGGTCGCCACCCACCAGTCCTCCAGCTGTATGCAGGATTGGCAGCTCACAGCGACCGTTGTTGCCTTGTTCAGCCCGCAGAAGCTTGAACGGGGCGCTGCAGCCCCCTTGGTGAACTGTGCCTGCGTCGCCGTGCTCGGTCTGCCGGTGTTCAAACCGCAGGTCGCAGCGGCCATGCCAGGGATCGAGGCGTTGCATGCCCCCACGCTCGGCGCTCGAGCTGCGATGACCTGTAGCAATCAACACCAAATCAAGGCAGACGGCTGGGCAGGCTCAGGGTGAAAGCGGAGCAGCCTTGGACGACAACGCGATGAGTGACAACGCGAGCGATCACAAACCGATCGTGTTGGAGCATCGCCAAGTGGGTGAGGCCGTTGGAGATCTTCCGCCCGACCGCCGCCTGCAATTGCCGCTCACGGCCGAAGAACGCACGGTGCTCCGTGGTCGCCGCCGAAGCCACTGTGGACGTGCTCTCTTGCTTCAGCTGCCGCGGGAGGGTGCCCTTCAGCCCGGTGATTGCTTGTTGGATTGTTCCCGGAGCTGGGAGGTGGTGGTGATTGCGGCGCCGGAACCGTTGCTGCGGGTGCAGGCGGATTCAGTCTTGGAGCTCCTGCAGGCGGCGTATCACCTCGGCAACCGCCATGTGGCGCTCGAGCTCCACGACGGGGACTTGTTGTTGCTGGCGGATTCGGTGCTGGAGGCGATGTTGCGGAGCCGTGGCTTGCGTGTGAGTGCCTGTGAGCGTCCGTTTGTTCCGGAGGGAGGCGCTTATGGGGGTGGTCACAGCCATGCTCATCGTCACAGCCATGAAACGCCATGACCTCCCTGGCGTTGCTCCAGTTGGTGAGCCCGGCTTTGCCGGTGGGAGCGTTCAGTTACTCGGAGGGGTTAGAGGTCTTGATCCAGGCCGGGGCGCTGAAGAGTGAGGCTGGTCTCGAGCAGTGGTTGATCGCCGAGTTGGAGCGGGGATCCCTGCGGTTGGAGGCTGCCGCCCTCGCCACCCTGATGGCTGACCTGGACCGATGGGTGAATGGCGCTGATCAGTCGGCCCGACTTCGTTTGCTGGATCTGGATGGTTGGCTGCTGGCCACCCGTGAAGCTGCGGAGGTGCGAGCTCAACAACGTCAGATGGGGGGGTCTCTCCTGCAGCTGTTGGCCGACATGGGTCATCCACTGACAGAACCACTCCCCCTGGCCTGGCCGGCGGCATGGGCTTGGGCGGCACTGTCGCTGGGGGTGTCGGAGGCTGAAACGGTGGAGGGCTACCTCTACAGCTGGGTAGCCAATCAGCTCAGTGCGGCCGTGCGCCTGTTGCCTTTGGGCCCGACCAGGGCTCAGGTGCTTCAGCAGCGTCTGTTGCCGCGGATCGCTGCCGAGGCCCAAGAGCTCCTCGCTGCTGATCCACGGACCTTGTGGTCAGCGGGCGTGGGGGCATCGCTGGCGCAGCTGTCCCATGCTGAGTTGTATTCCCGTTTATTCCGAAGCTGATGGGGAGCAAGTTGCGGCTTGGTGTGGCTGGGCCGGTGGGGTCCGGCAAAACCGCTCTTGTGGAGGCGCTTTGCCGGCGACTGCGGGATCAACTGCAGTTGGCGGTGGTCACCAATGACATCTACACCCAGGAAGATGCTCAGTTTTTAACTCGCGCGGGAGCTTTAGAGCCGTCACGGATCCGTGGTGTGGAGACCGGTGGCTGTCCGCATACGGCCATACGGGAGGACTGCTCCATCAACAGGGCAGCGGTGGCGGAGTTGGAAGCTCAGTTCCCAGCTCTAGATCTGGTGTTGGTTGAGAGCGGCGGCGACAATCTGGCGGCCAGCTTCAGTCCGGAGCTGGTTGATCTCTGTATCTATGTGATTGACGTGGCCGCAGGCGACAAGATCCCGCGCAAGGGCGGCCCCGGGATCACGCGTTCGGATTTGCTGGTGATCAACAAGATCGACCTGGCGCCTCTGGTAGGGGCTGACCTGGCCGTGATGGAGCACGACACCCTGCGCATGCGCGGCGATCGCCCCTGGTGCTTTACCAATCTGCACAGCGGTGAGGGGCTGGATTTGGTGGTGGCGTTTGTGTTGCAACAACTACCGAATTCGTGATTGCTTGCTCCGATATCAGGCCTCTTCTGTCCGATTGGTAGTGAGTGTTACTGGAAGGAGTCCGGCTGGCTGGGACTGTCTCATGGCGCCTAGCGCAACAGTTATCACTGTCAACACACCATGTCTCAACCGTTGTCAAAACGCATTCTGATCAGCCTGGCGGCGACCTCGCTGGGCGTGGTAGTCACGGCCTGTGGCGGTGGTGATCAGGCCTCCAATGTTCAGTTCGACGACACGGTGAAGGTGGGCATCCTTCACTCACTGACCGGCACCATGGCCATCTCTGAGTCCACCCTCGTGGATACCGAGAAAATGGCCATTGATGAGATCAATGCTGCTGGTGGTGTTGAGGTCGACGGCAAGAAATACAAGATTGAGTACATCGTCGAAGATGGAGCCTCGGATTGGCCCACCTTCGCTGAGAAGTCGAAAAAGCTGATCGATCAAGACAAGGTGCCCGTTGTCTTCGGTGGTTGGACCTCCGCCAGCCGCAAGGCGATGTTGCCGGTCTACGAATCGAAGAATGCCTTCCTTTTCTATCCGATTCAATACGAAGGTCAGGAGTGTTCTAAGAACATCTTCTATACCGGTGCCACTCCTAACCAGCAGTCTGAGCCGGCGACCTATTTCATGTTCAAGGATTCCCCTGCAGCAGGGAAGCCCTTCTTCCTCGTGGGTTCGGACTACGTCTTCCCCCGTACCTCCAACACGATTACCAAGGAGCAGCTGAAGTCGCTCGGTGGCAAGGTTGTTGGTGAGGACTATCTGCCTCTGGGTAATACCGAGGTGGCTCCGATTATTGCCAAGATCAAAAAGGCTCTTCCTGACGGTGGTGTCATCATCAACACTCTCAATGGCGACCAGAATGTTGCCTTCTTCAAGCAGATCCAGGACGCCGGCATCACGCCTGCCAATGGTTACTACGTGATGAGTTATTCGATCGCTGAAGAAGAGATCAGCACGATTGGACCTGAGTTCCTCGAAGGCCATTACGGCGCCTGGAACTACATGATGTCGATCGACACACCGGCATCGAAGAAATTTGCGGCCGACTTCAAGGCCAAATATGGTGACAACCGCGTGGTGGCTGACCCTCAGGAGTCGGCTTACAACATGGTCTATCTCTGGAAGAAGGCCGTTGAGAAGGCCGGCACATTTGATGATGACAAGGTGCGTGAGGCTCTGATTGGTATCAAGTTCGATGCTCCTCAGGGTCCAATTGAGGTGCGGCCCAATCACCACATCTCCCAGATTGTGCGCATTGGTCAGATCACCGCTGACGGTCAGTTCAAGATCGTTGAGCAGTCTGATAATCCGATCGATCCGCAGACCTGGAACCAATTTGAGCCTTCTTCGAAGGGCTTTGCCTGCGATTGGAGTGATCCCAGCAAGGGCGAGAAGTACAAGCTCTGATCGCTTGACTCAGGCCGAACCCTGGTCTGCATGCTTTCCGGAGGAGTCCCATCTGGGGCTCCTCTTTCTGTGGTTTGTCTGATCGCTCATTTCATCAACTTCCGTGCAACTGCTTTTTGAAAGCCTGTTCAACGGGGTGGCCATTGGCTCGGTGCTGCTGGTGGCTGCTCTCGGATTGGCGATTGTGTTCGGCCTCATGGGTGTGATCAACCTCGCCCACGGCGAGCTGATCATGCTTGGGGCCTACACCACCTATGTGGTGCAGCTGATCTTCAAGCTGCCCGCGCTTCAACCCATCTACGACACCTACGTTCTTGTGGCGATTCCGCTGGCCTTCATTACCAGTGGTGTGGTGGGCATCCTTTTGGAACGCACCGTGATTCGCCGCCTCTACGGCAATCCCCTCGAAACACTGCTGGCCACCTGGGGCGTCAGCTTGATCCTGCAGCAGTTCGTGCGCAGCGTGCCCCTGGCTCAGGCCGCCGGTGTGGTGCTTGCCCTGGTGCTTGGTTTTTCATTGCCTCTGTTGCTTCCTCAGCTCCTGCTGCAAGGACCCCGAGCCCGTTGGATGCGTGCTGCCAGCTGGGGTGTTGCAGCTCTGGTTGGCGTGGTGTTTGCCAGTGGATTGGCGTCTCAGGTCAGCCGGATCGCGCGTGCCACCTCTCGCAACGTGGATGTGACGGCGCCCAAATGGATGCGTGGTGGTCTTGAGTTCGCAGATCTGACCTTCCCCGTGCCTCGTCTGGTGATCATCGTGATCACGGTGGTGGCCGTGGTCGGCGTGACCTGGTTCCTCAACCGCAGCGTCTGGGGCATGCGTATCCGTGCTGTGACCCAGAACCGAGAGATGAGTGATTGCCTGGGTATCCCCACCGACACCGTCGACGTGCTCACCTTTGGCATTGGTTCCGGCTTGGCCGGGGTCGCTGGTGTGGCGGTGTCGTTGCTCGGTTCAGTCGGTCCGAATGTGGGGACGTCCTACATCGTGGGCTGCTTCATGGTCGTGGTGCTTGGCGGAGTTGGCAATCTGCTGGGCACGGTGATCGCCTCCTTCTTCATCGGCTTGCTGACCGACCTCATCGGTGCAGGGCGGCTGCTTTCGATCTGGCCCGGTATGCCTGCCCCCTTGGAGGGAGCGGTGAAGTTCTTCGCCACCACGAGCATGGCTCAGGTGATGGTCTTCGCTCTGATCGTGGTGTTCCTGCAGTTCCGTCCAGCGGGTCTCTTCCCGCAGAAGGGACGCATGGTGGAGGCCTGAGCTCATGATTCAAGTCTTTCAACAGCGCCGTTGGCCCCTGGTGCTCCTTTGGGTGCTGATCGTTGCCGCGGTCGTGGCGGCACCAGCGGTGCTTCCTGTGTTTCGGCTCAATCTTTTGGGTCGGTTCCTTTCCCTGGCGATCGTGGCCCTCGGCATCGATCTGATCTGGGGTTTTACCGGATTGCTCAGCCTCGGGCAGGGCATTTTCTTCGCTCTCGGTGGCTATGCGGCGGCGATGTATCTCCAGCTCAATAGCTCTGCTAGCCATCCCAACGGCATCCCTGAGTTCTTCAGCCTTTATGGCGTGGATCGGCTGCCCTTGTTCTGGGAACCCTTCCACAATCCTCTATTCACGCTGATTGCCATCTGGCTAGTGCCGGCATTGTTGGCTGCGCTGCTCGGCAACATGGTGTTCCGCAATCGCATCAAGGGGGTCTACTTCTCGATCCTGACCCAGGCGGCCTTGCTGGTGTTTTTCAATTTTTTCAATGGCCAACAGAAGCTGATCAACGGCACCAACGGTCTCAAAACCGATGTGACCAAGCTGTTCGGACAGATGGTTGGTTCACCTGAGATGCAGCGTTGGTTCTTTTGGATCACCGCTGTGATTGTGATCTTGGCCTGGCTGTTTGTGCGCTGGGTGGTGCGTGGTCGCTTCGGCGATGTGCTGATTGCGATCCGCGATGACGAGCCGCGGCTTCGCTTCACCGGCTTTAACCCCACCCTGTTCAAGACGATTGTGTTTGCGATTGCCGGAGGCCTTGCGGGCATTGGCGGTGCCCTTTTCACGGTGCAGTCGGGGATCGTCTCGCCCCAGTACATGGCTGTGCCCTTTTCGATCGAAATGGTGATCTGGGTCGCCGTCGGAGGGCGTGGCACGTTGGTCGGTGCCATCCTCGGCGCCGTCTCGATCATGTACGCCAAAAGCCTGGTGAGCGAGGCGATGCCGCAGAGCTGGCTGTTTATTCAAGGCGGACTGTTCATTTTGGTGGTCACGGCACTGCCGGAAGGTGTGATCGGTTGGTTCCGCACAGATGGCCCTCGCAATCTGCTTTCCCGTCTGGGTTTGGGTCGTCGAATCGCCACCTACCCCCAACTGGAAATCGACGGTCAGGAGGAGGTGCAGCCATGAGTGCTCCCCTTTTGGAGTTACGCCAGATCACAGTCAGCTTTGACGGCTTCTTGGCCCTACGCGATCTCAATCTCAGTCTCCAGCCTGGTGAACTGAGGGCGGTGATTGGTCCCAATGGGGCTGGCAAGACCACTTTTTTGGATGTGATCACTGGCAAGACCACTCCCACCGAAGGGGATGTGGTGTTTAAGGGGCGCTCCCTGGTGGGAACCAAAGAGCACCGCATCGCTCGACTCGGCATCGGCCGCAAATTTCAGAGTCCGCGGGTGTTCGAGAAGCTCAGCGTCCAGGAGAACTTGGCACTGGCGGTCAGCCGGCCCAAGCAGCCATGGTCACTGTTATTAGGCGGTTTGAATGCCACGCAGCGCGATCAGGTGCATCAGCTGATGAGCATCGTGAATCTGCAACACCGGGCTGACTGGCTTGCAGGCGCTCTCTCCCATGGTCAGAAACAGTGGTTGGAGATTGCGATGTTGGTGGGTCAGGATCCTGACCTTCTCCTGGTCGACGAGCCGGTGGCAGGACTCACCGATGAGGAGACGGATCTCACCGCCGATTTGCTCAAGTCGTTGGCGGGGGATCACACCGTGCTGGTGATTGAGCACGACATGGAGTTCATCCGGCGCTTGGAGAGCCCAGTGACGGTGTTGCACCAGGGTCATGTGCTCTGTGAGGGAACGATGGATCAGGTGCAGGCTGATCCGCGTGTGATTGAGGTGTATCTCGGAACCACGGAGGAGCAGAACGGATGACGGAACTTCTGGAAATCCGCGGGTTGAACACCTATTACGGCGAGAGCCATATCCTTCGGGACGTGGACCTCACCGTGAAATCTGGTGAGATGGTTTGTCTGATCGGCCGTAACGGTGTGGGTAAGACCACGCTGCTCAAGTCGTTGATCGGTCTGTTGCGACCACGCCGCGGAGAGATTGTCTTCAACGGTGATGGGCTCGACCGTCAGGCTCCTTATCAGAGGGCAAGGGCTGGGGTCGGCTATGTGCCCCAGGGGCGAGAAATCATTCCCCAGCTGACCGTTGAGGACAACCTGATGCTGGGTATGGAAGCGCTCCCAGGTGGGCTCGGACGCCACCGGCGCATCGATCCGTTTGTGTATGAGCTCTTCCCCATCTTGCGGGAGTTTCTGCCCCGCAAGGGTGGTGACCTCAGCGGTGGCCAGCAGCAGCAGCTGGCCATTGCCCGGGCACTGCTTGGCAAGCCCAAATTGCTGCTCCTCGATGAACCCACCGAGGGCATTCAGCCCAACATCGTGCAGGACATTGAAGCTGCTGTTCGTCGCATTATTGCCGAGACCGGCATTGGTGTGCTGCTGGTGGAGCAGCACCTCCATTTTGTCCGGCAAGCCGATCGCTATTACGCGATGCAGCGGGGGGGGATTGTGGCGAGCGGTCCGACCGCCGAACTCAGTCAGGCGGTCGTGGATCGCTTTTTGAGTGTGTGATCGTCAGACGATCGTCACCTTGCCAGAGCCAATGTCGAAATAGCCGACCACGATCTGCAATGTGCCGTTGTCGACGGCGTCTTTGATCACCTCGCTTCGGGCGGTGAGCTGCTTGGCGGCGTAACTGGCATTGGCTTTGGTCGCCGTTTCCACATCTTGCCCTGGTTGGATGGCCGCTCGAATCGGCTTCACCAGTTCCGTCAGCAGCGGAGTGGGGAGTTCGTCGCCTTGCGCAGCCTTTACAGCGCCGCAGGCGCTATGGCCCATCACCATGATCAAGGGCGTCTTCAGGGCCAGAACGCCGAACTCCATGGAAGCGATCGCATCATCGAACGCGGTGTTGCCAGCGCTGCGAATCACAAACAGATCAGAGGGAGCGGCATCAAAGATCCATTCCGGGGCCAGCCGCGAATCAGCACAGGTGAGGACGGTGGCCCATGGGGCCTGCCCCTCGCTAAGCACACTGGCGGGAAGGAAACAATTGTCCAGCCAGAGGTTGGACATCACCTGAGCGCGTTCTTGAGGGGTGTTGGCGCTGTTCTTTTTCTCCCAGGCGGCAGCAAAGCGGGCATTGCCGTCTTTGAGGGCCTTCAGTGAATCAGAAGGCCTGCAGGATCTGGGGTTTTCATCCGCGGGAATGCTGGCCGCTGTTGTGGTTCCGCCCGTCGCTCCAGATGATTCTGGGGTGGCTTTTTTCGCACAACCCACCAGGCCTAGGGCGGTGAGTCCGGTGCCAAGAAGAAAACTGCGACGGTCGAGAGTCATGCTGATGGGACGAATGTCCGGAACCTAGCTGGCCCTTTTGGATCCGGCTGTGTCTTGTCCCAGGCCGGTGAGCGCGTGCGGTGATACTTCATTCAGGGCGCTGCAGGTCGCCAGGGGCAGCACCACGAGGGCAAGGACCGTGAGCAGCAGCAGGTGGAGGCCGGTTGGCAGGGCGAAGGGTTGTCCTTCGCTGAACAGTTCCATGTCCAGCAGCAGCAGACCCAGATAGAGGATCCACCAAAGACCGGCGCGAGCATCGATTGGCTGGCGTTGCCGCCAGCGGTTGGCGACATAGATCAGTGTGGGGATCAGGATCACCACCACGGCTCCCTCCAGGGCTGGACGGCCGCACCAGCTGGTGGCCCAGGTGGCCATCACGAAGGCGATGCTGCAGAGCAACCGCGCCTGGGGGATGCGGAACCGGCGGGGTTCATTCGGGAGCTGCCGCCTCAGGCTCAGCAAGCTCACCGGGCCCATCGCCAGGGCGATCACCAGGGTGGAGGTGAGGAAACTCACCACCGTCTGCCAGCTCGGACCGATCCAGAGCAGCGCGGAGCCGATCACGAGGCTGCTGATTAATGCCCAGTGGGGAACGCCACGGTTGTTGAGACGTCCGAGCCCTTTCGGTAGAAGGCCGCATTCACCCATCATCCAGCTCACCCGTGCCGACACCCCTACGAAGGTGAGGGCCGTGGCTCCCGGTGAGATCACAGCATCGATCAGCAGCAGGGTGGCCACCCAGCCCAGGCCGAGGCCAAGGGCAAGGGCCACCATCGGCCCACCATGGGCGCTGAGGGTGAGGCGCGACCAGCCTCCGGCGAGGTTTGCAGGAGGCACGCTCACCAGGAAGGCCAGCTGGAGGATCAAGTAAATCCCCAGACAGAGGCCCAGGCCCAATCCCATCGCCAGGGGCACGTCTCTCTGCGGTCTGCGTGCTTCCCCGGCGAGATCCATGGCGGTGCGGAATCCCAGCAGGCTGAACAGGATGCCACCACTGCCGATCGCGTCCACGAGGGCACCCTGTCCCATGGGGACCCGAATGCCGAGGTTGCCCCAATGGCCTGCCAGAAGCATCAGGGTCACTGAAACCAGCACCGGCACGATCAGTTTCCAGATCGTGAGGCTGTCGATCCATCGGGCCAGTCGGCTGACTCCGGCGAGATTGATCCAGGTAAAGAACACCAGCAGTGCAACAGCCAGCAGCTGACCGGCACCGGTGAGCAGTTGCTGGCCACCCTCGTCGTGGGTGAGCCAGGGCAGGCTGCTGGCCAGGTACTGCAGCAGGGCCAGAACCTCGATGGTGGGTAGGGAGACGTAAGAGATCCAGGCGCTCCAGCCGCCGATAAAGCCGGAGAGCCGCCCATGGCTGAGCAGCGGGATCTGGGCCAGGGCGCCTGAGCTGTTGACGAGTGCTCCCAGCTCGGCGAACACCAGGGCCAGAACGAAGGCCATGGCTCCACCGACAACCCAGGCCAGCAGGCTCGCAGGCCCGGCGCTACGGGCTGAGAAGTAAGGCGCGAACAACCACCCAGACCCGATCGTGCTGGTGACCACGGCCAGGGTGAGGGTGCTGATCCCCAGATCGCGTTTCAGTTCCATCGGCTTGCGCCTCTTTGTTGCAGCATCACCACAGCACGGCGCTCCCGCCACAGATTGATCCATGGCACGATTCGGTGTTGATTCAGTAACTATTCGGTAACGTCAGCGTCTCTTTTTGCTCGGCTCAGTCCAGCAGGTTTCTCCAGAGCGCCTGGGCGCTGGCCACATTGACGTTTAGGGGTTGGTCGTCGACCTGCGCCAGCGGCCTGCATCCAAGGCTGTTGATCAGGAGCCACTGATCCCCTGGTTGCGGTTGTGTGCCGAGTGGTTCCTCGTTGGCGTTGGGCAGGGTCAGGGCGCGGGCTCGCATGATGCCTGGCAGACAGCCGCTGCTCAGGGGCGGGGTGATCCAGGTGCCTTGGCGAAGGACCAGCAGGTTGGCGGTACTGCCGCAGCAAAGATCCCCTTTGCTGCTCAGCAGCAGGGCATCGTCGGCGCCGTGGGTCCGTGCTTCTCGTCGGGCTTGAATCGCCTGGCCATAGGCGAAGGTTTTGCAACGGCTCAGCTGGCTTGTGGCATTGCGGCGTTCATGGCGACTGATCCAGCAACGGACCGGGGAGAAGGTCGGGGTGTGATGCTGCAACGTCAACCAAAAGCGATGCTGGTTTGGATCGGTGGCTGCGGTTGGAAGTTCGATCCCGCGGCCGTCGCCATCGCCTCGGCTCCAGTTCAAGCGCAGGGCGCCGCTGCATTCATTCCCATCCCCGCTTAGACCGCAGCGGTCGATTGCTTCGGTGATCAGGCCTTTCAGCCAGTCCGCTTCAGGGGGAGGGGCCATGGCCAGCAGCGCCGCACTCATCTGCCAGCGCTGGAGATGGTCCTCCAGCAGCCGTGGTTTGCCCGCCTGCACCAGCACGGTCTCAAACAGACCGTCTGCCAGCAGCAGGCCTCGGTCGCTGAGGGGTACCCCCAGCTCCTTTGCAGAACCCCAAAGGCCGTTGCACCAGCTGATCGACTCAGGCTTGGAGTTCTGCGCGGACAGGTTGCTCATCCCAGGGCCTCCAGCAGTGGCAGCAGTTTCCAGTCCAGTTCGTCCGCTTCTGCTTCGGGTTGCGAGTCGGTGACGATCCCGCAGCCTGCATGCAGGCGCAGTTGGTCGTTTTGGCGCAGCACCGTGCGGATGAGGATATTGCTGTCGAAACGGCCGTTCCAGTCGATGCGCAACAGGGAGCCGCAGTAGGGCCCCCTCCCGACTGGCTCAAGCTCCTGCAAGCGTTGGCAGGCCCGCAGCTTCGGGGCACCGGTGATTGATCCCCCCGGCCAGCTCGCCTCCAGCAGCTCCACCCAAGTCGCTCCCTCCCGGAGCTGAGCGGTGATCACCGACGTGAGGTGATGCACCTGTGCGTAGCTTTCAAGGCCCACCAATTGAGGCACCTGCACCGAACCCGTTTGGCAGACCCGTCCCAGGTCGTTGCGCAAGAGGTCGACGATCATCACGTTCTCCGCTCGGTCCTTCCCGCTGCAGATCAGTTCGGCCGCCAGATCAGCGTCCCGCTCCGGATCTGGATCGCGGGGCCGGGTGCCTTTGATTGGCCTGGTTTCCACCCGCCCGTCGGGCTCCACCGAGAGGAACCGCTCCGGTGATGTGGAAAGCAGTGCCTCCCCTGCGGCCTCTCCCGCCGCCACGATCAGTCCGCCGAACGGTGCCGGACAGCGTTGGCGTAGGCGCCTGTAGAGCTGCAGATTGCTGATGGGCTCGAGCAGCCTGCAGCTGCTGCAGGCGGTGAGGTTGGCCTGGAAAAGATCCCCGGCGGCGATCAGTTCCCGGATCCGCTCCACACCGACCACAAAGTCATCCCGGTCGGTGTGACGGCGCCAGGGGCTGTGGCGTGGTGCTGGAGCCTCGGGGGTCGCAGGGTGATCCGTGAGATCGCTCAGCCAGCGCAGCATTGCCGCATGGCGACCGGGATCCATGCCTTCCAGCCAGAGTTCCTGCCGCTGGAGATCGAAACGCAGCACTGGGTCATGTCGGGCGATCCAGAGGCTCGCCATCGAGTCGGCTTTCCAGGGGTTGCCTGACTCCAGCCACGCGGCTGCGTCATAACTGAGCCAGCCGCTCCAGTGGCCGGGGCCCAGGCTGCGGAGGGCCGTGAAGGGATTTGCTGCATCAGCGTCACTGGGCAGCCCTCTGCAGCAGACCTGCTCGAGTGGATCGACCGCCAGGGTGATCCAACGACCCAGATCGCTGCCATCGCCATCCAGCCAGATCAGGCCGTCTTCCCCATGGTCAGCCGCTAAGGCCGTCGCGATCCACGACGGCTCTCGCCAGGGGCAGGCGTTACGGATCAACACGGCTGGATGTCGCCTGGAGCGCAAGGGCTGCAGAGATCCGGCCGCCCGGCGCTTCTCAGAGCCTCATCACGAATGCGGCAGCTGTCGCAGACACCGCACGGTTCGGCACCACCGCTGTAGCAGCTCCAGGTCTGCTCAATGGGCACTCCCAACCTCAGCGCCTCCTCCACGATCCGCTGTTTGCTCCATTCCACCAGCGGTGCCCAGAGTCGTGGACCCCGGCCTTCCCGCCCAGCCCGACTGCTCAGATTGGCCAGGGTTTGAAAAGCGGCCAGATAGTCGGGTCGGCAGTCGGGGTAACCGGAGTAATCAACGGCATTGACCCCCAGCACTAGTCGTTCTGCACCCCGTGCCTCCGCCAGGCTGAGGCCGATCGAAATAAACACGGTGTTTCGCCCAGGCACATAGGTGGAGGGGATCACCCCGTCTTGCACGCCATCACTGGGAATCGTGAGTTGTGCATCGGTGAGAGATGACCCCCCCCAGCTGGCGAGATTGACCGCGATGGTGTGGTGTTCCGCCAGCCCCAGGGTGCTTGCCAGTCGACTGGCGGCCTCCAGTTCACGGCGATGGCGCTGGCCGTAGTCGAAGGAGAGGCCGATCACCCTTTGCCCGGCTTCGATGGCCAGGGCGGCGGCGGTGGCGGAATCAAGCCCTCCGGATAGGAGGGCAATCGCGATGGAATCGGTCATGCTTGGCATTCTGTTGCCGCAAGGGTCATGGCCAGGCGTTGCTTCCACGCATCAAGCGCAAAGCGTGTGGGTTTGCAGGGTCTGGTCCTGCTGGCTGCCGCAACGGCAGCCATGGCACCAGCTGCAAAGGCGATTCCCCGTTTGGATCTCAGCGGATATCCCGCACCGGCGCCGGGGCTGCAGCGTTGGGTGATTCAGCCCTCTGGTCTGCTGCCGAAGAGTCCAGACGCTCTCATCTCCAGGAATCCTCTGGACTGGCGTGTGCAGTTGATCGTGGGTCAGGAGGTGGCAAAGGATTGCAACCTCAAGCGACTCAGCGGCCCAGCCCTGAGCCTGCGTCGTCTGCCTCAGGCATCCGGCAAGGCTCTTTTCGAGCTGAAGGGTCCGGTGGTGGTGATGAGCACCCGCAAGGCGTGCCCGCCGGATCAGACATCAGGGCGTTCTTTCCTCGCCCTCGGCAAACAGCCTTTTCTCGTGCCCTACAACGCCTCCTGGCCGATTGTGGTCGATCTGCCCAAGGGCACCGAACTGCGCTGGCGGATTTGGAAGGCGGAAACCCGTCAGCAGGACGCCGTAAAGCTTTGAGCGGGATTTTGAATCAGCGCACCCCGAGCCACTTGTGGCTCTGGAGGCTGAGTCGCCAGCGGCTATTGCTGCGGGCCTGATCCACGGCTAGCTGCTGGCCTTCGCTGCTCTCCCATCCTGGTTGAAGCAGCCAGTGGGCCTGGGGTGCCTGGGCTGACACCACCTCGGCAAACAGCAGATCTGCCGGTTCGTGCACGATCACCTTCAGTTCATGGCAGTGGCTCAGCAGCTCCGGTCGTGGTGGACGGTGACGCTTGGGTGAGAGGGTGATCCAGTCGGGGGAGCCACTCAGAGGATCCACGCCGCTGGTTTCCAGGTGAACTGGCAGGGTGCAGGCGCTCCGGATGGCTGCCGTCAAGGCATCGAGATTGTGATGGAGCGGTTCTCCTCCGGTGATGACGGCAAACGCAGCGCCATCACGGGCCGCCTTGGATGCTTCCCTGGCGAGGGACTCCACGCTCCTCGATGGGTGGGAGTCGGCAGGCCAGGAGTGTTTGGTGTCGCACCAGACGCAGCCCACACGGCAGCCCCCGAGCCGGATGAAAAAAGCACTGCGGCCGGCATGGAGCCCTTCCCCCTGCAGGGAATGGAAGGTTTCCACCACCGGTAGCTGCTGGCTCAAGGGCTGGTGTTGGCGCTGACTTGCTCAGCCTGACGCAGCGCTTCGCTGGGGCTGGAGGGCAGCCGCTGCTGTGCCGCTTCAATCAGTCCCCTGAACAAGGGATGGGGCTGGCCCGGTCGGGACAGGAACTCAGGGTGGTATTGGCAGGCGGTGAAGAAGGGGTGACCGGGAAGTTCGATCAGTTCCACCAGTCGTCCATCCGGCGAGGTTCCACTGATTGAGTATCCCGACTCCAGGAAGAGGCTCCGATAGGAGTTGTTGAACTCGTAGCGGTGACGGTGACGCTCGTAGACCACTTCGCCTCCGTAGAGGCTGGCGGCCATCGTTCCCGGAGCCAGACGGCAGGGGTAAACGCCCAGCCGCATGGTGCCGCCCAGGTCGACCACATCCTGCTGTTCGGGAAGCAGGTGGATCACGGGATGGGTCGTACCCGGTTCCAGCTCGGCACTGGTGGCGCCGATGAGTCCCGCCTGATTGCGAGCCCACTCGATCACGGCGCACTGCATGCCCAGGCAAAGCCCCAGGAAGGGGACTCGCTGTTCGCGGGCCCAGCGGATCGCTGCCACCTTCCCGTCGACGCCACGGTTGCCAAAGCCCCCGGGCACCACCACCGCATCCATGCCGCCCAGCAGGGCATCGGCTCCGCGATTTTCGATCTCCTCGGCACAGACCCAATGCAGATCGAGGGATGCATCCTGGGCCAGGCAGGCGTGGCGCAGGGCCTCCACCACCGACAGGTAGGCATCGTTCAGCTGCACGTATTTGCCCACCAAGGCCACCTTCACGGCGGGCCCTGGATTGCGCAGCTTGTGCACGAGCTGGGCCCATCCGGCCATGTCGCTCTCGTGATCATTGAGCTGCAGCACATCGAGAACTTCCCGGCAAAGGCCCTGCTCCTCCAGGGTCAGGGGCACGGCATAGATGCTGTCGGCATCCAGCGATGGGATCACCGCCCGTTGGGGAACACCGCAGAAGCCTCCGATCTTGCGCCTGAGTTCATCGCTGATCTCCCGGTCACTGCGGCACACCAGAACATCGGGTTGGATGCCGATGGAGCGCAGCTCCTTCACGGAGTGCTGGGTGGGTTTGGTCTTCAGTTCACCTGAGGTGCCGATGTAAGGCAGCAGGGTCACATGGATGTAGGCCAGGTCGTGGCGACCTACATCGCCGCGGAACTCGCGGATGGCTTCCAGAAATGGCAGGGATTCGATGTCACCGACGGTTCCGCCGATCTCGGTGATCACCACGTCAGCGCCGCTGTTGGAGGCCACGCGATGGATCCGCTCGCGGATCTCTCCGGTGATGTGGGGGATCACCTGAACGGTTCCGCCGTTGTAATCACCCCGACGCTCCTTGTTGATCACCGCCTGGTAGATCGAGCCCGTGGTCACGCTGTTCAGGCGTGACATCGCCGTGTCGGTGAAGCGTTCGTAGTGGCCGAGGTCGAGGTCGGTTTCGGCACCGTCTTCCGTGACGAAGACCTCACCGTGCTGGAACGGGCTCATCGTGCCCGGGTCCACGTTGAGATAAGGATCCAGCTTCAGGATCGAAACGTTGTAGCCACGGGATTTGAGCAGACGACCGAGGCTGGCGGCCACGATCCCCTTGCCGATGCTGGAGACCACTCCACCGGTGACGAAGACGAATTTGGCCATGACCCCCCAGGCGACTCTTCAATGTACCGAGCGCCCCAAGGGGAATGGATCCCAGGGATCGCGCCAATCGTGATCAGCCCTCCAGCAGGCTGCGCAGCATCCAGGCGGTTTTCTCGTGGATCTGCAGACGTTGGGTGAGCAGATCGGCAGTTGGTTCATCACTCGCGGCCTCCGCCAGGGGAAACACGCTCCGGGCGGTGCGGGCCACCGCTTCATGACCTGCCACCAGCTCGCGCACCATCTCCAGGGCGGCAGGTTGTTGAGAGGCTTCCTGGATCGAGGCCAGACTGGCCAGGGTGCTGCCGCCGTGGGGTGCCACAACTCCGAGGGCGCGGATCCGCTCCGCGATCACGTCCAAGGCATTCCAGAGCTCGGTGTACTGCTCCATGAACATCAGATGGAGCGTGTTGAACATCGGGCCGGTCACGTTCCAGTGGAAGCCGTGGGTCTTGCCGTAGAGCACATACGTGTCGGCCAGCAGTCGGCTGAGGCCGGAGGCAATCTGTTCGCGTTGGTCAGCGGGGATGCCGATGTCGATCGTGGGGGTGCCGGTCATGACGGTGAGGTCCTGTTGCCTATGTCTTAGCGGCTGTCTGAGCGGCTGTCTTAGCGGCGGGCAGCAGGCCCCGCTCAGGAATCGAACTCCTGGATGTAATCCCGCACCTTGCAACGTCGTTGGGGTTGGCGCAGCTTCAGCAAGGCCCGGGTTTCGATCTGCCGGACCCGCTCCCGGGAGAGGGCCATCGCTTCACCGATCTGCGCCAGGGTGCAGGGGGTGTCGTCCTCGAGTCCAAAGCGCCGACGGATCACTTCCGCCTCCCGGTCAGTGAGCTCATCCAGCAGGTGTTCCAGGTCGTCATGCAGGGCGTCCCGGGTCAGTTCCTGTTCGGGAGTGGCTTTGCCATCCTCCAGCAGGTCGCCGAGCTGGGTGTCCTGTTCGCGGCCCACGCGCATTTCAAGGGAGACCGAGCGGGGAACTCGCATCAAGGTCAGGCGCACCGTTTCCTCGCTGAGCCCCAGACGCTTCGCCAGGTCTGAAAGGGAGGCGAGTCGCCCCTCCTGACTTGCGATTTCCTGCTGCACTCGCTTAATCCTGTTCAGCTTTTCGGTGATGTGAACCGGCAGTCGAATCGTGCGGCTCTGGGTGGCGATCGCCCGGGTGATGCCCTGGCGGATCCACCAGTAGGAGTAGGTGCTGAAGCGGAAGCCACGGGTGGGGTCGAATTTCTCTACGGCCCGTTCGAGTCCGAGGGTGCCCTCCTGCACGAGATCCAGCAGTTCCAGCCCCCGTTGCTGATATTTCTTGGCCACGGTCACCACCAAGCGCAGGTTGGCGGCGATCATGCGGTCGCGGGCTCGGCGACCGTCACGCAGCTGTCGTTTGAGCTCCCTGGGTTCCAGTTGGATCAGCTCTGCCCAGGTGCCGTACCCCTCGGTCAGCGTCGCCTGAAGGTCGCTGACGGCTAGCCCCGCCGCTCGCGCCCATTCCTGGCGGGTCGGCCAGTGGCAGAGATGGTTCGCCTCCCGTTGCTGCAGTTCCTCCAGCTCCAACAGCGTCTGCAGCACCGGGTGGTTCACCGCTAGGGCGCGTTCCTCCCGCAGCAGTTGCTCCCGCCGTTGCACCTGCCGGGCCAGCAGCACCTCCTCTTCATTGCTGAGCAGATCGACCCGACCGATGTCCTGCAGGTAAAGGCGCAGCAGGTCATTACCTGCGCCCCTGCGCTCCCGGGAGGCCCCGCTCGATCGCTCACTGGTGGTCAAAGGCGTACGCCTGAATGCCCTCAGGGTTCCGCGCGTTGCTCAGCAGTGCTTGGAATGCGCGGAATCTATTCGGGATCCACCCAGGTGCTGGCCACGTGCAGCTCCTCAAGTTGCTTGTCGGCAACCCCTGCGGGCGCTGAAGTCATCAGACAGCGGGCCTGCTGGGTTTTGGGGAAGGCAATCGTGTCGCGAATCGACTCCTCACCCGCCAAGAGCATCACCATGCGGTCGATGCCAAAGGCCAGGCCTCCGTGGGGTGGTGCGCCCATGTCGAGGGCGTCGATCAGGAAGCCGAACTGCTGCTGCGCCTCTTCCAGGGGCAGTCCAACGGTCTGGAGCACCTGACGCTGCAGAGCTGAGTCATGGATGCGCAGGGAGCCCCCACCGAGTTCCAGACCGTTGAGCACCAGGTCGTAGGCCTGGGCGCGGGCCGTGGGCAGGTTGTGGGCCCATTGCGCTGGATCGCTGCCCAGATCACTGTTGTTGGGAGCGCAGAAGGGGTGATGAAGCGCTTCGTAGCGGTTCTCGTCGCTGTTGAACTCGAACATCGGGAAGTCCACCACCCAGAGGAAATTCCACTGGTCGTTGTCCCGGTCGTGCTTCACCAGGCCCAGTTCGCGCGCCAGGTACTGACGCACCCGATCAAGGGCCTTGTTCACCGTGGCGGTGTCGCCGGCACCGAACAGCAGCAGGGTGCCTGGCTCGGCGCCGCTTCGGCTGAGCAGCTCCTGCTTCTGCGCCTCGCTGAGGTTGTCTTTGATCGCCCCGATCGTGTCGATCTCGCCGCCCTCGCGCACTCGGATGAAGGCCAGACCACCGGCGCCGGCCTGTTGGGCCTCACTGAAGACATCCCCACCTGGCTTGATGCGCACGTTTGACACGGCATCGTTTCCGCCGGGAACGGCGATGCATTTCACGGAGCCACCGGCCTTCACCGCACCGCTGAACACCTTGAAGCCCATGTCCTGAACGATGTCGCTCACATTGGTGAGCTCCATCCCATAGCGGGTGTCGGGTCGGTCGGTGCCATAACGCTCCATGGCGTCATGCCAGGTCATGCGCGGGAAGGGACGGGGCAGCTCGATCCCTTTCACCGTTTTCCAGATGGTGCTGATCAGCCGTTCATTCAGATCGAGGATGTCCTCTTGATCCATGAAGCTCATCTCCATGTCCAGCTGGGTGAATTCCGGCTGGCGATCGGCGCGCAGGTCTTCGTCCCGGAAGCAGCGGGCCACCTGGTAGTACTTCTCGATGCCACCCACCATCAGCAGCTGTTTGAACAGCTGGGGTGACTGGGGCAGCGCGAACCATTCCCCCCCACAGACGCGACTTGGGAGGATGTAGTCGCGGGCTCCCTCTGGTGTGGATCGGGTGAGCACCGGAGTTTCCACCTCGATGAAGCCTTCGTCTTCAAGGAAGCGGCGGGCGGTCTGGATCGTCTGAGCCCGCAGGCGCAGGTTGTCGTTCATGCGCTTGCGGCGCAGATCCAGATAGCGGTGGCGCAGGCGGAGCTCCTCGCGCGTGTTCTCCTCGTCGTGGATCGACACCGGGAAGGGCAGGTTGCCCTTGACGTTGTTCAGCACCGTGATGGTGCTGGCCAGAACTTCCACCGCGCCGGTGGCCAGTCGTTCATTGAGGGATTCAGTCGGCCGCGCCCGCACCTTGCCCTGCACCTGGAGGACGGTCTCGCTGCGCAGGTGTTCAGCCACCGCGAAGGCGTCGGCCCCAAGATCGGGGTCCACGGTGATCTGCACGGTGCCGGTGCGGTCGCGCAGATCGATGAAGATCACTCCACCGTGATCGCGTCGTCGGTCGACCCAACCGCAGAGCATGACCTGCTCGTTGACCTGTGTTTCGCGCAGATCTCCGCATCCGTTGCTGCGCATGGGGCCAGGGGGCGTGATGTGAGAGGCGAGTTTCCCACAGGGAGGAGGCTGCACCGTCAGGTGGTCCGTCGATAGAAGGGGCGTTTCACCACGGTGGCGGGATGGCGTTGGCCGCGGATCTCAACGCTGAGGGGGGTGCCCACCGTTGCGAGGGCTGTTGGCACATAGCCCAGGCCGATGCCCGCCTCGAGGCTGGGAGCCCAGCCGCCGCTGCTCACCTTGCCCACCACTTGGTCACCCTTGAGGATCGGGTAGTCGTGGCGGGGAATGGCCCGGCCTTCCAGGCGCAGTCCCACCAGCCTGCGCTGGCTGCCTGAGGCCACTTCCCGCTCGAGGGCATCCCGGCCGATGAATGCCACTGGATTCTCCAGGTGCACCAGCCAGCCCAGACCGGCTTCGAGGGGGGTCGTGCTGACATCCATATCTTGGCCGTAGAGGTGCATCGCCGCCTCAAGGCGAAGGCTGTCCCGGGCGCCGAGGCCACAGGGGGTCACGCCTTGCTGCAGTAAGTGTTTCCAGAGTGCCCGGCCCGCGTCACGGGGCAGCAGCAATTCAAAGCCGTCTTCGCCTGTGTAGCCGGTGCGCGCCACCAGGGCCTCCACATTCAGCCCTGGCAGGGCGAGCAGCCTGTGCCCGAAGCGGGGCAATTCCTGCAGCGATGTGCTGCTGAGTTCTTCCAGAACGGCCTGGGCCTCTGGGCCCTGAAGTGCCAGCAACACACCATCGCCTTTGGCGTCGCTGATGCTGATGGAGCTGCTGCTGAGTTGCTGTGCCAACCAGGCGCGATCGGTTTCGGCACAGGCGGCGTTGATCACCGCCAGCACCGTGCTGTCGTCGAGGTCGTAGACGATCAGGTCGTCCAGGATGCCGCCGTTGTGATTGAGCAACACCGTGTAGGAGGCCTGGCCAGGTCCGATGCGGTGAAGATCGGTGGGCACCAGCTGCTGAAGGGCGTCTTTGGGGTTAGGCCCGCTGAAGCGCAGCACTCCCATGTGGGAGATGTCGAACATGCCCACCGCCTGACGCACCGCGGTGTGTTCGGCCACGAGCCCTGAGTACTGCACGGCCATCTCCCAGCCGGCGAAAGGCACCATGCGGCCTCCTGCTTCTTGGCAGAGATCGTGCAGGGGGGTGCGTTTCAGCTCCATCACTCACCGAGGGCACGAGATCTGCATTCTCGGCGAAGGTGATCGCCCTCCGCACCGTAATTGGAAGCAAAGCCGCAGATTTGCTTGCGGAGGTGGTTCGCTTTTTCAACCGTCCTTACGCTTGGCGCTCTCCGGGTTTTGCGTTTGGCAGACGTTTGCTGCCACACCTGTCTTCACTGCACTGCAGGTGCCGCTGCGGCTGCAGATGGCGGCTGGTGTTGCCTGCGCCGCCTGCCGGTTCATGCGGATCTCGCTCGGGTGGCCTGGTGTCATCACTGGACCGCCCGCCCACCGTCGTTGCCTCGGCTCGTGGCGATGGAGCAAGCAGTCGCTCGGTCAGACGTTCAGTTGGAACTGCAAGAACGCTCCCTGCCCCTGGCGGCAGCGGGTGAGGGTTGAGCTAAAAACAGAAGAAAAGCTGAAGATCGAGCTTGGATTTCTATTCTGTGATCTGAGCAACCTCTTTTTCCGATCTCATCCGTGAGCATTGCCTGATGGAACACGTGGGGGAACCCTCTGCCTTGATTACCACCAGCCCTTTGCCTTCGCCGGTGGAGTTGATTGCAGAACACGCCCACGCCGATCAGCACACGGTGCCGACGGGCGCGATCCTGTTCCGACGTTCCGAGCCCGTGCAGGCCATCTATGCCCTTGAGCGGGGGCTGGTTGAGTTGTCTGCCCCGGGTGCCGGCCGGCTTCGTTACGGCGCCGGGGAGGTGTTCTTCTATGAAGACCTGTCAGGAAACCGTCTGCATCACAGCCGTGATGCCCGGGCCTTGACGCCGGTGGCCTTCGTGCGTCTGCCTCGCATCAGCTTTTTGGAGCTGGTCCACCGCCACCCGACCATGGTGCTGAGCCTGCTGGAGCGGCAGCACAGCCGACTGCGGGAGCAGCGGCTGGATGCCTGCCATTTCTATTGATGCAGCAGCATCAGAAGGCTGCGGGTCACTTTGCTGGCCAGCACGCTGCTCACGCCTGAAGGATCCAACTGCGGAGCCAGTTCCACCACGTCGGCGGCGACGAGCTGATGGTGGCGTAATTCATCCACGAGGGTTGCGAAGTCGCCCCAAAGGAATCCGCCTGGTTCCGGGGTGCCGGTGCCGGCCATGACGGCCGGGTCAAACCAATCCAGATCAACCGTGAGATACATCGGTTGGCCCCGCAGTGGCTTCAGGGCGTCGGTCATTCGTTCAATCGCCACCAGACGGCCTGTGTTGCGCAGTTCTGAAAATTCTTCCCGGGTGCCGCTGCGAATGGCGATCTGCAGCAGCTGTTGGCTGGGCAGCACCTCCAGGCAGCGGCGCATGGCGCAGGCGTGGCTGTGGCTGGCCCCAAGCCATTCATGGCGCAAGTCGGCGTGGGCGTCGAGCTGGACCAGCACCAGGTCGGGGTGTCGTGCCGCCACGGCTGCGACTGCTCCGGAGCTGATCGAGTGTTCGCCGCCCAGCATCAGTGGCTTCAGGCCAAGGGCCAGTACGGTTTCGGTGGCCTGTTTCACCGCGGTCACCACGGGTTCAGGTGCTCCGAAGGGGATGTCCACGGCGCCGAGGTCCGCGAAGTTCAGGTCCTCCAGGTCTTGGTCCAGCTGGGGGCAATAGGTCTCGAGACCGTTGCTTACCTCCCGGATGGCCCCCGGTCCGAATCGGGTTCCGGGGCGAAAGGAGGTCGTGCCGTCGTAGGGGACGCCGAACAGCCCCACTCGGCAGCCGGCAGGGTCCCGCTGGCTGCCCATGTAGATGGCTCCATCGGTGTCAAACAGATCGGTGTTGACCAGTTGGGTGTTGATGGTGGTCGTGTCCATCAAGCCAGCTCCCGTTGAACAAAGGCAGGCACGGCATCAAAGGCACCGCATTGCCAGCGAGGGCTCCAGATCTCACAGCCCTCGGCGACGGCGGCGGCCCGCACTGGGTCGGGCCGTCGGTAACGCGGGCTGTCGGTGGCGGCAAAGGTCCAGCTCCACCAGCCGCTGGGGTACATCGGCACCCATCCATACATCGGATCCGCGTGGCCGAACACCTCGCGGATCACCTTCACGGTGTCGATGTGCACCTGCCGGAACGCTTCGGGTGATTCGCTCTGGGTGGCAAACACACCGCCCGGTTTCAGGATGCGGCGGCACTGCTCGAAGAAGGCGCGGTTGAACAATCCTTCGGCTGGGCCAGCGGGATCGGATCCATCAACGATCACCACGTCGTAGCTGGCGTCGGAGGCATTCGCGGCCCAGGCGATGCCATCCCCCACGGTGAGGTGGAAGCGCGGATCGCTCCAGCAGCCACCGCCGATGCTCGGTAGGTGCTGCTGGCTCCACTCCACCACCAGCCCATCGATTTCCACCATGTCGAGGTGCTGCACGCCCGCATGGCGCAGACACTCGCGGGCGGTGCCGCCATCGCCGCCGCCAATCACCAGCACTCGCTCAATCTGTGCGGCGCTGCAAAGGGCTGGATGCACGATCGATTCGTGGTAATGCCGCTCCTGGCGTTCGGCTGTCATCCAGCAACCATCGAGTAGCAGGCCTTTGCCGTAGCGCTCGCTCTCAATGATCGTGACCCGTTGGAACGGTGATTGCTCCTCGGCGATCACGCGCCCGGCCAGGCCGTAACGCACCCCCTGATGGGGTTCGTCGATCCAGCCGGAGGTGGATGCCGCAGCATCGTGGTTCATCGCAGGGGTGGCAAACGGTTCTCTCCAGCTAAAACCGGCGGGAGGCCTCTTGTCAGTTCTGCACTGCATCGTCAACGATCGCCTGGTGATCCCGGCCGCTGAGCTTCAGTGGCGGTTTTCTCGTGCCTCTGGTCCTGGTGGCCAGGGGGTGAACACCACCGATTCCAGGGTTGAGCTGGTGTTTGATCTGGAGCGGTCGTCGGCCCTTGGTCCGTTTCGTCGGGCGCGCTTGAAGGAGCGTCTGAGCACTCGACTTGATGGCACCTGTCTGCGGGTGGTGGTGGCGGAAGAGCGCTCCCAGTGGCAGAACCGTCAGTTGGCGCTTGTGCGCTTGGGGGATCTGCTCAGGGAGGGATTGAAAGCACCCCCACCAGAGCGGCGTGCCACCCGTCCCGGGCGGGGTGCGGTGCGGCGGAGCCTCGAGGCCAAGGGGCGGCGTAGCGCCCTCAAGCGGCGGCGTCAGGGCAAACCATCGCTGGATGATTAAGAAAGCTGAGCCCAGTTGACTTAAAGGTTAAGCAGCAGTTAAGTAAAGGGAAAGACTGTGGAGGTCGACATGAAGCATCCACAAAGCCGAGGGGCATTAACCCAGTTGGTGGAGTTGATGCAGCTCGAGGAACGGGCCCGGGTCTGCCTGACGCGCGGTGAGGCGAAGGTCTGCATTCGCAAGGCCGATGCCGCCAAGCGTCAACTCTGGGGCAGCACGGAAGGCACGATGAGCTGACGCTCAGCGTCTCAGGGCTGCTTTCAGCTGGCTGGAGAGTTTGCTTCTGCTCTGATCTGGGCCTTGGCTTGCTGCCAGAGCCGTTCCAGTTCCTGGATGCCGCGTCCTTGCAGGTCTCCGCCCAGGGCGGCTTCCACCCGGGAGAAGCGGTCCAGAAAGCGCCGGTTCGTTCCCGCTAGGCCGGCCTCCGGATCAATGCCGCACCAGCGGGCCACGTTCACAAGGGTGAACAACACATCACCCAGTTCCTCCTGGGCATGGGCCCTGTTTCCTGAGGCGACCGCCTCCTTGAGCTCATTGAGCTCCTCATGCACCTTGTCCCACACCCCGGCCAGGTCATCCCATTCGAAACCGGCCTTGGCGGCTTTCTTGGAGATGGTCATGGCGCCGGCCATTGCCGGCTGGCCCCGCACCTTGCCAGCCAGCTGGTCGCTCAGGGGACTTCTGGAAGGAGCCCCATCTGCCGTTTGCTCGGCCCGCTCTGCAGCCTTGATCGCGTCCCAGGTTGCCTTCACCGCAGCGCTGTCGGCCGCCTCAGCGCCGGCGAACACGTGGGGATGGCGTCGGATCAATTTGTCGCTGATGCTTTCGGCGATCGCATTGAGATCGAAACGCTGTTCTTCCTGCGCAATCCGGGCATGCAGCATCACCTGCAGCAGCAGATCGCCAAGCTCCTCTTTGAGATGACGGTCATCCCCGTGGCGGATTGCGTCAGCCACCTCGTGAGCCTCTTCCAGCACATAGGGCACGAGGGAGGCATGGGTCTGCTCGAGATCCCACGGGCAACCACCTGCAGGATCACGCAGCCTGGCTACCACAGCCTCCAGCTGGCGGATTGGATCGGGGTGGTGCGGCGGCTGGGTCTGAGGGTCGGCCATCTCGGCGGCAGCGAGTTGCCGCCACCCTCTCACCGGCGTCGTCTGGCGCGCCACTCCGCCGGCAGCGGATCGCCGTCGAGGATGAGGTGTAGCCACACACTGGCCTCAAGGCCCAGCAGCACGGCCAGAAGAGCGTTGGGTTGTCCCACCAGTTGCTGCAGCAGCCAGGGCAGTCCCTCCTGAATGTTGGGAACCCATGCCAGTGGCAACCAGGCCAGGGCTTGCCAGACCAGCAGCAGCAGGATCAGGAGCCAGCCCAGACGCAGGGCCATGCCGATCACAGGCCCATGGGAGAAGAGCGAACGGTGGGGGAGCAGACGCCGGTAGGGCCACCAGATCCAGCGCAATGGGCCCCAGCGATTGAGGGCGCGGGAGTGGGTGTCGAGATCCGGTGACAGCCAAAGGCCACCCATGAGGAAGGCCAGGCCCCCTAGGGCACCGGCCCAACCACCCAGCAGCATGGCGAGCAGGCCGGCCATGGGCAGGGCCCAGAGGCTGGTGGCGCGGTCGTGGTCCCGCCCGGAGGCCATCGCGTCGCATCGAAGCGTTGGACCAAGCCTGCCGCCTTCAGGCACAATCAGCAGCACGGGCGATTAGCTCAGCGGTAGAGCACCTGCCTTACAAGCAGATTGTCACTGGTTCGATCCCGGTATCGCCCATTCCAAACGTCAAGGCTGCCTCTGTTGTTCCCGGCAGCTGGCACAGAGCCCAAAGAACTCCAGGGTGTGAAACAGCAGCTCGAAACCTTGGCTTTCCTCGGCCGGCACCGTCAGGCCATGGATTGGGCAGTGGCTGAGGGCGCTGGTGCGGCCGCAGTCCACGCAGGTCAGATGGTGACGATCTCTGGTTAAAGGGGCATACAACGCCTCGCCAGTCGGCAGGTGCCGGCAGCGCACCAGCCCCTGTTGCTGTAGCAGGCGCAGATGGCGGTAGACCGTGGCCAGGCCCATGGGCCGCTCTCCGGCCTGGATGGCGCGATGGAGCTGCTGGCCACTCATCTCGTCACCACAGCGCTCAAGTTCCTCCAGCAGCCTTCGCTGGCGGGCATTCACCGATGTGATCTGGCTGGCCATCCTGTGCCTGGATTGTCTGCTGCTCAGTCTTCTGGGAAGAGCAGAGCCGCTAGTTCATCAGCATCGACGTCGTAGACCCGAGCCAGGCTGGTTTCGATCGCGCTGGTGACTTCGCCGGGGAGAAAGCGCATCGCGTTGAGGGCATCCTCGGTGATCTCGTCACTGAGAAGCTTGTCCTCACTGTCCAGTTTTTCATCGTTGATCACCGCCATCACCCAGCTTTGGTAGGCGTAGACGAGGTCCGAGAACTCGAGTTCGGGATCGTTTAGATCCAGGGTCATGACCATGGCGGGCATCTCAACGTCCAGTCTGACCCCCGGAGGAGAGGATGGCAGGTATGAGCCAGCGATCCGATCCATTGCTCCCTTCTGCGGCCCAGTTGCAGGGCACCCTGGTGGATTTCGCCCTGGCCGAGCTGATCCGCCAGCATCGAGACAGCTTCCAGCCCCTCTGGACTGTCGACAGCTGGGCGAAACTGCTGATTTGGTTGGCTCTCAACTGTGGTCTCTCCGGTGAGAGGGATGCCCTGGAGCAGTTCGCCGAGGCCCTCGGGCCTCGGCTCACCTCCCGGTTGCGGCGTCTGTTCTTCGAGAGGGATCTCACGGATCTGGAGCTGCAGGTGCTTGCCGATCCGGCGGAGCAGCAGGTGCTCTTGCTCTCCCTTGCTCCCCAGGATCCGGCTGTGCTTTCGCCGGAGCGACTCGAGCAGGCTCTGAAGCGGGTGGGTCTTGAGAGCCGGGTGACGAGCGATCAGACCCGCTGGCAGACCCTTGATGCGGTGGTGGCGATTCCATGGAGCTGATCGCGCGTTACAGCAACCCTGGCTATGAGGCCGTGGCTGATGGGGTGATGACGTTCTTTGAGCGGCGCACTGATCTGCATCGGCCCGGAGTGGCCTTCGGGTCAGCCGATCCCTCTGAACCCGCCAAGCTCAGCACTGACATCAGCCTGGTGGCCATCGATCGCAGTGACCCCGAGGCTTTTGCCCTTGCTGAGGTGATTCTGCGGGGCGTCAGCGCTGGCTTGGAGCGCTATCTGCAGGAGCGACCCCTCTTCCAGCAGGTCTGCCCCGATCAAGAGCTGTTTGTTTTGCCGATCTTCAATCTTCAGCGCTATGCGCCGGGAGAGGGGTTCAAGCAGTGGCACTGCGACTGGACGATCAGCGATGAGGCCACCGAGCCAGTCCATCGGGTGCTGGCCTGGATTCTTTACTGCGACACGGTGACGGATGCCGGGACGGAGTTCCACTGGCAGGGGCACCACGAACCTGCCGAGCGCGGCAAGTTGCTGATCTTTCCCGCAGGTCCTTCCCACATCCATCGCGGGCGGGTGAATCACACCGCTAGCAAGACGATTGCTACAGGCTGGATCAATGCTGGGGCAAGGTCGGGGTATCTGGAGCGACTGGCCCAGGGCTAGGCCTTGGCTGACGACTCAAGCCTCCTTGCTGGTTCAAGGGTGACGCCCCTTTGCGAGCATGGCGCCTCTGTATTGCCTGTTCGCTGTGTCTGAGCTCGCCAAGACCTATGACCCAGTGGGCACCGAAGCGCGCTGGCAGCAGGCCTGGGAGGAGCAGGGGGCGTTTCATCCCGATCCTGGCGCCGAGGGCGAGCCCTTCTCGGTGGTGATTCCACCGCCGAATGTGACCGGCAGCCTGCACATGGGCCACGCCTTCAACACGGCCTTGATCGACACGATCGTGCGGTATCAGCGGTTGGCGGGCAAAAACGTGCTCTGCTTGCCCGGCACCGACCACGCCTCCATTGCGGTGCAAACGATTCTGGAGAAGCAGCTCAAGGAGGAGGGCAAGACCCGACACGACCTGGGTCGGGAAGCCTTCCTAGAGCGGGCCTGGCAGTGGAAGGCCGAGAGCGGTGGACGGATTGTTGGGCAGCTGCGGCGGCTGGGGTACTCGGTGGATTGGAAGCGTCAGCGCTTCACCCTCGATGAGGGGCTGAGTGAGGCCGTGAAGGAGGCCTTCGTTCGACTGCATGAGCAGGGGTTGATTTATCGCGGTGAGTACTTAGTGAATTGGTGCCCCGCCTCCGGTTCGGCGGTGAGTGACCTGGAGGTGGAGATGAAAGAGGTCGATGGTCACCTCTGGCATTTCCGCTATCCGCTCAGCAGTGGTGAGGGACACCTGGAGGTCGCCACCACCCGCCCCGAAACGATGCTCGGTGATACGGCTGTGGCGGTGAACCCCACCGATGAGCGCTACGCCCATCTGGTGGGCCAGACCCTCACCCTGCCGTTTGTGGGTCGGGAGATTCCGATCGTGGCGGACGATCACGTGGAGAAGGATTTCGGCACCGGTTGCGTGAAGGTGACGCCGGCCCACGACCCCAATGATTTTGCGATCGGCCAGCGCCACGGGTTGCCCCAGATCACCGTGATGCGCAAGAACGGCACGATGAATGCCGAAGCCGGCCAGTTTGAGGGGCTGGATCGCTTCGAGGCCCGCAAGGCAGTGGTGGCAGGGCTCGACGCGCTAGGGCTGCTGGTGAAGGTGGAGGACTACCGCCACAGCGTTCCCTATTCCGACCGAGGCAAGGTGCCGGTGGAGCCGTTGCTCTCCACCCAGTGGTTTGTCAAAACTGAACCAATGGCGGCCCGCTGCCGCGAAGCTCTCGAGAAGCAGGATCCCCGCTTCATCCCCGAGCGTTGGGAGAAGGTCTATCGCGACTGGCTCACCGATATCCGCGACTGGTGCATCAGCCGCCAGCTGTGGTGGGGCCATCGCATCCCCGCCTGGTTCGTGATCAGCGAAACTGGTGGCCAGTACACCGACACCACGCCCTACGTGGTGGCCCGCAACGAAGCCGAAGCCCTGGAGAAGGCCAAAGCGGAGTACGGCCCTGCTGCGGAGATCGAGCAGGACGAAGATGTGCTCGACACCTGGTTCTCCAGCGGTCTCTGGCCTTTCTCGACCCTGGGCTGGCCCGATACAGGCAGTGCTGACCTGCAGCGCTGGTATCCCACCAGCACCCTGGTGACGGGCTTCGACATCATCTTTTTCTGGGTGGCCCGGATGACGATGATGGCCGGCGCTTTCACCGGCGAGATGCCCTTCAAGGAGGTCTACATCCACGGTCTGGTGCGGGATGAACAGAACCGCAAGATGAGCAAGAGCGCGGGCAACGGCATCGATCCGCTGCTGCTGATCGATCGCTACGGCACCGATGCCCTGCGTTTCGCTTTGGTGCGGGAGGTCGCCGGTGCTGGTCAGGACATCCGCCTCGATTACGACCGCAAATCCGATACCTCCGCCACGGTGGAGGCAGCGCGCAACTTCGCCAACAAGCTTTGGAACGCCACGCGATTTGCGCTGATGAACCTGGATGGTGCGACGCCAGCTGAGCTCGGGGAGCCCGATCCCGCTGCCCTGCAGCTGGCCGACCGTTGGATTCTGTCGCGCTTGGCACGGGTGAACAGGGAAACTGCCGAGCGCTACGGCAGCTACGGCCTTGGCGAAGCAGCCAAGGGTCTCTATGAATTCGCCTGGAACGATGTCTGCGACTGGTATCTGGAGTTGAGCAAGCGTCGGCTCAATCCGGGCGAGAACCCCTCAGCCGAGGCACTGGCCGATCAGCGAACCGCCAAGCAGGTGCTGGCCAAGGTGATCAGTCAAATGCATCTGTTCCTGCATCCCTTGATGCCCCATCTCACCGAGGAGCTCTGGCATAGCGTCACTGCTCAACCGGAGACAACGGTCTTGGCCTTGCAATCCTGGCCCGCTGTCGATATGGAGGCTTTGGATGACGAGCTCGAGTCGTCGTTTGCTGAACTCATCGCGGCCATCCGAGTCGTGCGCAATCTGCGTGCTGTGGCCGGCTTGAAGCCATCCCAGACGGTGCCGGTGCGTTTCGTGACCGGTCGTGATGCTCTGACGGCTGTGCTGCAGCAGGGTAGTGCTGACATCCGTGCACTCACGCGCGCGGAGACCGTCGAGGTGATGACTGCTGAGCAGGCTGAAGCAGCACCGGTGGCGAAAGCGCTCGCTGGCGTGAGCGGCGAACTGCAGGTGCTGTTGCCGATTGAGGGCCTGGTCGACCTCGAGGCGCTCAAGGCGCGCCTGGAGAAAGACATCGCGAAGGCGGAGAAGGAGATCAAAGGCTTGGCTGGTCGCCTCAGCAATCCCAACTTTGCGGACAAGGCGCCGCCCGAGGTGGTGGCGGAATGCAAGGCCAACCTTGCGGAAGCGGAAGCGCAAGCGGAGTTGGCCCGCCGTCGCCTGCAGGATCTTGGTTGATGCTGGCGGCTCTGGGCGTGCTCCTTGATTGGCAGGGTTGGCTTCCCGCCCTGCAGTCTCCGCTGGGGGCCCTGTTGTTCATCCCCCTCTACGCCCTCTGGGTGACGTTGCTGCTCCCGGGGGTGTGGGCCTCGATGCTCGCGGGAGCTCTGTATGGAACCTGGTGGGGCAGCTTGATCGTTTTCGTGGGCGCCTGCCTCGGCGCTGAAGCGGCGTTTCTGCTGGGGAGAACCTGGCTGCGCGGATGGGCGCAGCAGCGATTGGCGAGTTTGCCGAAGCTGCAGGCTGTGGAGCGTGCTGTGAGTCGCGAGGGCCTGAAGTTGGTGCTGCTCACCCGACTCTCGCCCGCCTTCCCCTTCTCGCTGCTCAACTTGGCTTATGGCCTCAGTGAAGTGTCGCTGCGCGATTACACCATTGGCTTGATCGGAATTCTTCCCGGTACGGTGATGTTTTGTGCCCTTGGTGCCTTGGCCGGTGATGCCGCCCGTTTTGGGGAGGTGTTGGCCGGTGATGCCTCGCCAGGGGCCTGGTGGTTACGGGTTGTCGGTGTGCTCGCCACCATCGCCGTGGTGTGGTTCGTGGGTCGTGCCGCCCGGCGGGCGCTGCAGGAGGGCCCTGGCCTTGATCAGGATCCTGAGGTCTGATCAGGATCGGGCAGGCGCCAGTCGCGAAGGGCGGCAATAAGGATGAACCAGCCCAGTCGCAGTCGTGCGATGGCACCGCGGCGGCCTGCCAGATCGGCATATTTGGCCCTTCCGCAGTCGCTTTTGATCCAGCGGAAGGCTGTTGGTGTCATTCCAGTTGCTTCGATGCTCTTGAGGAAGAATGATCGCTCGGTCCATTGGCTGCCAGCAGCTGCTGCAGGCTTGCCTCATCCAGCACCGGCACCCCTAGGGCCTCGGCCTTGGTCAGCTTGCTACCCGCCTCTTCACCAGCCACCAGGTAGTGGGTTTTCTTGCTCACCGACCCGCTGACTTTGCCCCCTGCTGCTTCGATCAAGGCCTGGGCCTGGGAGCGGCTGAGGTTGGGAAGAGTGCCGGTGAGCACAAAGGTCTGACCGTTGAGGTGGCCATCGCGCTCCCTGGCGGCCGCTCCGGCCAGTTCCTGCTCGGATGCCGCCAGGCTCAAGCCCATGGCCTGCAGGCCGTTCAGCAACTCCTGGTTGGCGCTGGTGGCGAACCACTGCTGCAGGCTCTGGGCGATTTCACCGCCGATGCCCTGGACGGCTGTCAACGCGTCCGATTGCTCGGCTGCCGCGCGGGCCAGCGTCTCCACAGTCGTGAAGCTGGCCGCCAGCGCTTTGGCATTCACCTCGCCCACATGGTGGATTCCCAATCCATAGAGCTGTCGATGCCATGGTTGGTTCTTGGAGGCCTCGAGGGCGGTCAGCAGATTCGTGGCGCTTTTGCTGCCCATCCGCTCCAGGCTTCCCAGCAGGGCGGCATCGAGCCTGTAGAGATCAGCGATGGAGCGCACCAGGCCCCGGTCGACAAGCTGTTCGATCAGCTTGCTGCCCAGTCCATCGACGTCCAGCGCGCCCTTGCTGACCCAGTGGCGTAGCGCCCCGCGCAGGATCGCCGGGCAGCTGCTGTTGACGCAGCGGGTGGCCGCTTCGCCTTCTTCCCGCACCAACTCGGAGCTGCATTCAGGACAGCTGTGGGGCAGGGCGAGTGACTGGCTGCCGGCGGGGCGTAGTTCTGTGAGGACCCGCACGACCTCGGGAATGATTTCCCCTGCCTTGCGCACCACGATGGTGTCGCCGCCATGCAGATCGAGCTCCGCCAGCCGATTGGCGTTGTGCAGGGTGGCTCTGCTCACAACCGTGCCGGCTAGGGGCACGGGTTCGAATTCGGCCACGGGTGTCACCACCCCAGTGCGTCCCACCTGGCAGGTAATCCTCAGCAACTTGCTGGGTGCCTCCTCTGCGGCGTATTTCAGGGCGATGGCCCAGCGGGGTGCCTTCTGGGTGAAGCCGGCGGCGTCCTGCAGGCGAAGGTCGTTGAGTTTCACCACGACCCCGTCGGTGGCGTAATCGAGCTCGTGGCGTTGGCTGTCCCAGGCAGCGAAGAACGTCTCGACCGCCGCCAAGTCGGGGAGTAGTTCGGCATTGGGATTGACCTTGAAGCCGGCGGCTTTTAACCACAGCAATGACTCCCACTGAGTGGCAGGCAGTGGCGGGTCGCTCCCATGGCCCTGCCAGCCTTCCGGTAGGTGGAGGGTGTAAGCGAAGAAATCAAGTCTGCGGGCGGCCACCACCTTTGGATCGAGCTGGCGCAGGGTCCCGGCGCAGGCGTTTCGGGGGTTGGCAAATAGGGCTTCGCCCCGCTGCTGTCGCGCACGGTTGATGGCATCAAAGGTGCCATCGGGAATGAACGCTTCGCCCCGCACCTCCAGCCATGCGGGGGGCTGTTCCAGTTGCAGACGCAGGGGCACGGACGCGATGGTGCGCACATTGGCGGTGATCTCCTCCCCCTGTTCGCCATCGCCGCGGGTGGCGGCTCGCACCAGCACGCCGTGCTCATAGCTGAGCGCGAGGGCATTCCCGTCAATCTTCAGCTCGCCCACCATCGCCAGGGCTGGCAGAGGCTCGCCTTGGTTCGGCTCCCGATCGAGAGCCCGCAGCAGTCGGCCATGCCAGGCCTGGAGCTCCTCGATGTTGAAGGCGTTGTCGAGGCTGAGCAGGCCGATGCGATGGCGCACGCTCGTGAATCCCTCAGCGGGGGACCCTCCGACTCTTTGGGTCGGACTGTCGGCGCTGATCAGCTCAGGATCGGCAGCCTCCAGGTCTGCCAGTTCACGGTAGAGACGGTCATAGACCGGATCCTCCATGACTGGAGCATCCAGCACGTAATAGGCGTGGGCAGCCCGGTTGAGCAGAGCACGCAGTTCGCTGGCCCGTTCCCGGGGTGGGGCTGTCATGACGGGGGAGGCGTCAGGCGTTCACCGGGGTGATCCGCTCGATCTTCCAGCTCTCCTCCACCTTGGTGAAGGTGAAGTCGAGCGGCATTTCCTCTTTGTTTTCAGCCAGCAGCTTCACGGTGAGAATGATGTTGCCCTCTTGCATCCTTGGGCGACCGGATTTGAGGTTGCGGAAGCGATTGAGCTTGAGACCAGCCAGGAAGCGGATGAATTGCTGGCGGTTCACGTGCTGGCGGTAGCTCTTGGTGGTGAGCAGGTAGGCGGCGTCGATGCGTCCTGCTGCCACCTGGGTGAAGAACTGCTTGATCAGGGGGTTGATGCCACGGGCGCTCAGCACCAGCTTGACGGCGGTGATCGTCCAGTAGAGGAGCAGTGCTCCGGCACCGGCCAGCAGGGCCTTGCTTCCGAGTTCCCGAACCAGAGCCAGATCCATCCGCGGCCACGATGATGCGCAAAGAGTCTGACTGACGGTTGTGCAGGCCGTTGCCGAAGGTGTGCAGACTGGCGCCGTTGACCACCGGCTGGACGCTCACCGGACCCCTCCCATGGCCCTGGAGCCGCTGCTCCCCCTGTTTCATCGCTTGAACCGAGAGCATTTCGAGGGCAGCCTCGTGCGCGGACAGCAGCCCTTGCTTGCGGTGCGTTGGAGTGACGGCCGTATGCGGCGCACGGCCGGGCTCTACCGCCGTGGCCCCCAGGTCGCCCCGCCCCATGGCCGTGAAATCGTGCTCTCCCGCCCTCTGCTCGACCCCTTGCCACGCCTGGCGACGGAAAGCACCCTCTGCCACGAAATGATTCACGCCTGGGTGGATCTGGTGCTGGGGTCGTCGGAGGGGCATGGACCTGAGTTCCGGGCGCGGATGGAGCAGATCAACCGCGCCCAGGATCGATTTGTGGTGAGCGTGCGCCATCACTTTCCGGTGCCTGTGACAGCCCCGCGTTGGCTGGCGGTCTGCCCCCGCTGTGGGCATCGCTCTCCCTACCGCCGCCGACTGGCCCAGGCCGCCTGTCGCTCCTGTTGTGATCGCCACCATGGGGGGCGATGGCATGCCAGCTGTGTCTTGCAGTTTCAGCCGTATGACGGTCAAGACACCTGCTCTGTCGTGGATCAAGGCCCTGGGGCGGATGGCTGAAATCGATCTGTTTCTGCTGGTGCTTCAGTGCTCTGGCATCGCCATCGCTCTGGTGGGATGGCGCCGGGAGCGTTGGTTGAGACGACGGCGTCGGTAACGTCAGGAGATGGATGGACGACGGCAACAGGCGCAACGCTTGGATCAGTGGCTGGAAACGGGCCGACAGCTGGTGGATGGTGTTGCCGGGACGCGCCCAGGACGACGCCCTGGCTCCCGTTCAGGCCGGACTGCTGCGGGCAGCCTGGATGCGGTTGGGCGTTGGGTGGGCGACAAGATCGACTGGCTCCTGGATGAGGAGGACGATGGCGGTGACAGCTGGCGGGAACCGCCTGCACAGCCTGTTCGATCTGCACAGCCCCTGCGATCTGAACAGCCTTTGCGATCCAACGGCCGCAAGCGGCCCCTCGAGGCGATCTCTCGCCGCCAGCCACCTTTGATTCCTCCTGCAGTTCAGGCGCGGCAGCCATCGGTGGCCGACGATGAGTGGCCGGATGAGAGTGAATTCCGGGTGGAGCGCTGGAAGCGAGGCGTTGCATCGGAAGTCGCCGGTGTTCCTGAGGGCGTTCCGGTGCGACGTCCAGGTTCCGCTGCTGCGGAGTCTCCTGTGCGCCGCTCTCTACCCCGCTCCAGTCGTCGTCGGGACGGTTGAGATCGCCGAACCGTTCCTAGCCTCGAATTATCCGACTGTGGACTGATGAGCAATCTCGTGGTGGTGGGCTTCCCCAAGCTGGAGGAGGCCGAGGAGGTCCGTCAGGAACTGGTGGGATTCCAGCAGGAGCATCTGATTGCCCTGGAGGATGCCGTGGTGCTTGAGCATGGGCAGGACGGGCATGTGCACCTGCGTCAGGCGATCAACCTCACGGCAGCGGGTGCTCTCGGTGGCAGTTTCTGGGGGGTGCTTGTGGGGCTGTTGTTCGCCAATCCCTTGCTGGGTTTGGCGGTCGGTGCCAGTGCCGGTGCGGCTTCCGGTGCCCTCAGTGACATGGGGATCAATGACCAGTTCCTGCGCGATCTTGGGGAGACCCTTCCCAAGGGAACGGCGGCTCTGGCCCTGCTTGTGCGCGAGGTGACCGCGGATCGCGTGATCGAAAAGCTTCGCCGCCATGCTCCCCATGCCCGTCTGATTCAGACCAGCCTCAGCCATGCGGATGAGGAACGCCTGCGGGAGCAGTTGGAGAAGGCACGTCAGCAGGCGGAAGCCCTACGGCTGGCCTGATATCGGCAGCCCAGGCGACTCAGGCCAGCGTTGACGTCCTCCACCAGATCGGAGGGAAGATCCTCCGCCATCTGGTCAGCCGTGGCGGCGATGGATGGAGACCCTTCGCTCATCGCTTCGAGCAGGGCCACCCATTGCTTCACCTGGTCGTCGCGACTGATGGGCCTGTAGCCCCGGGTTTCGAGCAGGGTGCGGCAGATGTCTGCATTCCAGCGACTGCCGCGCGGGTGGCATTGCGGTCCTTGAACGGAGGCTGCACCGGCGTCGAGCGCCGCTGGGGTCGGCCTGCCATGGCGGTCCAGCCAGCCGGCCTGATCGAGGGCACGTTCACAGTGGCGGGTGGAGATGCCAAACAGCTGCCCCAGCTCAGTAAGGCTCAGCCAGGAGTGGTTTGCCATTGGAGTGGAGTTCCAGTGCAGCCATCATGGGGAGAGCACATTGAATGGCAAGTTGTCAAGAGGAAAACGGGACAATCCGAGTGATTCCTTCATGACGGGAGGTGAAGCGCTTGTCGAGGAGCTGCGCCCAGCCAGTCCTCCAATCGGGGGCTGAACACCTCCCGGATCACGGTCAGCTCCCGCCCCTGACGGAAGAAGCGGTAGTGACGACTCCAAAACGGACCAGTGGCCTGGAATCCTTCCTCAAGCCAATGGCTCTGAACAAGCGCCAGGCCATCCACCTCCCGGAACAGTTCCGAACGGCCCTGGGTCAGGCTCAGCCAGATCGGCAGATTCCTGTCTTGCAGATGCTGTTCCGCTTCCGTCTGGTTCCACCAGCTTTCTGCCCAGGCCAGCGTGATTCCGCCGCATTCCAACCAGACCTGCCGGCGCAGGAGCGGATGGTCCAGTTCCCGCACCTCTCGAGGTGCTCCTTCCATGGTGCTGTCGGCTTCCATGGCGATCAGGCGCACGGCCACGGGATGGCCAGTGAGCAGCCGCAGGTGTCGGGTGGGGCTGCCATCCCCCAGCAGCATCAGCCTCCAGGGGCCTGGCAGTGACCAAGGGCTTTCGGCACCGATCACCGAGGCGCTTGCGGCTTGCCAGAGAGGCTCGGGTGAAGGGAAGAGGGCTGAGGGTACGTCGTTCAGAAGGCGCCTCCCACCGAGAGCTGGCGCTGCTGACCCTGGCGCTCGATGACCGCTCCTTGCGCTTCAACCGAGTGAAGCCGCCATCCGCTGTTGCCGATCATCTCCCCCGGGCTGGCGGAGAGGGAGAGCTGATCGAGGCGGAAGATCGCCGAGCCCTTGCCTCCACCGGCATGAACGACTCCCACCAGTAGGGGGTCAGACCCAGCAGGCGTTTGAGGGGTTGGAGCATTCACCGGTGCTGCTGATCCGGCGCTGTTCGCTGATGTTCCATCGATTCGGGGGATGGCAGGCAAGGGCACCATCACCGGTTCAAGGCTGGTGGGGAGCCGGATCTCGCTGTTGCTGGTTTGGGCGGCTGACGGGGCTGTTGCGGCTGAGTTGTCTGTGGTTTTGGCAGGTTCTGGAGGGGGCAGGCGGCGCACCCGTTCGATCAGCTGGAGGTCACGCTCGCGGCTGAGGGCCCGTTGGGAGGCCTGCCAGTTGCGCGCCAGCCAGACGCTCATGGCCATGCTGATCAGGGCTGGCATGCCAATCAACGCCAGCATCCAGCGGAGGGTTCGAGGCTGACGCTCTGGTGCAGCTGCTGTGGCTCGGGGGGCGGCAGGTGCTGAGGCCGGTTCCACCTGCACGGTGACGGCTTCAAGCCGTTGTTCGCCATCACTGAACACCCGATCCATCACCTGCTCTGCGCGCAGGTTCCAGTAGGCCCGGGATGTGGAAAGGCGTGGTGGCACCGCAGACCGTTGTCTGCTGCAACGCTATCGAGCTTGGCCCAGGGGGGCGAGCTCTGACTCGCCGGATTGGCGACGCCGTTGCTGGAGCTCCAGCCACACCAGGAGAGCGGTGAGGTCGGCCTGGCTGACCCCGGGGATCTGGCTGGCCTGCCCCAGGGTGAACGGGCGAACGGTCGTGAGCTTTTCGCGCGCCTCCCGGGAGAGGGTGCTGATGTTGGTGTAGTCGATGGTGGCAGGCAATTTGCGCTGGCCCTGGCGCTTCACCTGATCGATCTGCTGCTGTTGGCGCTGCAGATAGCCGCTGTATTTGATGTCGATTTCGGCGCCTTCGCGCACCGGCAGGGGGAGGTCGGCATCGGCCAGGCCGTGGCGCACCAGATCGGCGGCATGCATGCCCGGGCGTCGCAGGAGATCCGCCAGGGTGATGGAGCCCTTAATTGGCGCACCGGTCTCTGCTTCGACCGCAGGGGCCACCGGATCGCTCACTTTGAGGCGCACGGTTTCCAGCCGCTGCTTTTCGGCCTCCATCGCCTGGAGTTTGTCTTCAAACAAGCGCCAGCGACGGTCATCGATCAAACCGAGCTCACGGCCCTGTGGCGTCAGCCGGCGGTCGGCGTTATCGCCCCGCAGCACCAACCGGTATTCACTGCGGCTGGTGAGCACCCGGTAGGGCTCGCGTAGATCCTTGCTCACCAGATCGTCGATCATCGTGCCGATGTAGCTGCCTTCTCTGGGGAAATGCACCGGCTCCTGGCCGCGGATGCGGCGGGCGGCATTGAGGCCGGCCACCAGTCCCTGGGCCGCGGCTTCCTCGTAGCCGGTGGTGCCGTTGAGCTGGCCGGCGCTGAAGAGCCCTTGCACCCGTTTGGTTTCCAGCGAGGGCAACAGTTGCGTGGCGGGCAGGTAGTCGTAATCCACGGAGTAGGCCGGCCTCAGCATCACGACTTGTTCCAGGCCCGGCAGGCTGCGCAGCAGTTGCAGCTGGATCGGTTCGGGCAGGCCCGTGGAGAAGCCCTGCACGTAGATCTCGGGCGTGTCGCGCCCCTCCGGCTCGAGGAAGATCTGGTGGCTGTCTTTATCGGCGAAGCGCACGATCTTGTCTTCGATTGAGGGGCAGTAGCGCGGCCCCTTGCTGTCGATCACGCCGCCGTAGATGGCGGTGAGATGCAGGTTGTCTTTGATCAGTTGATGGGTTGCTGCCGTGGTGCGTGTGATGTGGCAGCTCATCTGTTCACCGCTGCTCCACGCGGCGGGGTCAAACGAGAAGAAGCGATCGGCGGCGTCGCTGGGTTGCTCTTCGAGTTGATCGAGGGCAATGCTGCGCCGGTCGACCCGCGCCGGGGTGCCGGTTTTGAGACGGTCGGTATGGAATCCAAGCTGTTGCAGGGCTTCGGTGAGGCCTTCGGCGGCCTGCTCGCCGGCACGGCCTGCCGCCATCGATTGATGGCCCACCCAGATGCGCCCCCCCAGGAAGGTGCCGGCCGTGAGCACGACGGCCTTGGCGCCGTAGATGCTGCCGAAATAGGTGCGTACGCCTGTGATCCGTGCGGCTGGGCCTTGGCTGGGATCCCACCGTTCACCACCGCCACTGGGATCGCCTTCGATGTCCAGCCCTGTGACCATCGCCTCACGCAGGGCCAGGTTGGGGGTGTGCTGCAGCAGCTGCAGCATCTGACGTGAATACTGGCGTTTGTCGGTCTGGGCACGCAGGGCCCACACCGCAGGGCCGCGGCTGGCATTGAGGATCCGCTTCTGGATGGCGGTGGCATCGGCGAGGCGGCCGATCACTCCACCGAGGGCATCCACTTCATGCACCAGCTGGCTTTTGGCGGGGCCGCCGACGGCAGGGTTGCAGGGCTGCCAGGCGATTCGATCGAGATTGAGGCTGAACAGGGCGGTGTTCAGGCCCAGCCGGGCGGCGGTGATGGCGGCTTCACAGCCGGCATGGCCACCCCCCACGACGATCACGTCGAAGACTTCAGTGGGGGTTGGACTGGGTGTCATCCCACCAGTATCGGAAACGACTCAGGCCGCCAGGTTGCGGAAGCGGGTGAACTGGGGCTCGAACAGCAGTTTCACGGTGCCCACGGGTCCGTTGCGGTGCTTGGTCACGATCACTTCGGTGATGCCCCGATCAGGAGTTTCCGGGTTGTAGTACTCGTCGCGGTAGATCATCAGCACCAGATCGGCGTCTTGCTCGATCGAGCCCGATTCGCGCAGGTCGCTCAGCATCGGCCGTTTGTTGGTGCGCGACTCCACGCCCCGGCTGAGCTGGGAGAGGGCGATCACCGGCACGTTTAATTCTCGGGCCATGCCTTTGAGGCCCCGGGTGATTCGCGACAGCTCCTGCACCCGGTTGTCTGGGGTGGAGCCCTCCATCAGCTGCAGGTAGTCGATCACGATCAGGCCGAGCTCCTTGCCCTGTTCGGCCATCAGGCGCCGGCAGAGGGAGCGCATTTCTAGTACTCCAGAGTTGGGTTTGTCGTCGATGAAGATCGGCAGCTGGCCAAGGGTGTTGATGCCCTGCCCCAGCAAGGGCCATTCCTCCTGCTGCAGCCTGCCCGTGCGCAGGCGCCCGGCTTCGATGCCCACTTCCATCGACAACAGCCTGTAGGTGAGCTGCTCCTTGCTCATCTCCAGGGAGAACACGCACACCGGCAGGTTGTGCAGTTGAGCCACGTTCTTGGCCAGGTTGAGCACGATCGAGGTTTTGCCCATGGCTGGCCGGCCCGCCACGATGATCAGGTCGCTGCGTTGCAGGCCCTGGGTCATGGCATCGAGGTCGTAGAAGTTCACCGGGATGCCCGCCACGGAGGTGCCGAGCGAGCGGCTCTCGATCTCGTTGAAGGTGCTGGTGAGAATCTCAGCCGTGGGAGTGAGGCCTTTGGTGGGTTTCTCCTGGCTGATGGCGAAGATCGTCTGCTCGGCCTTATCGAGCACCTGCTCCATCGGCAGGCTCTGATCAAAGCCCAGTTGGATCACCTCGTTGCCAGAGCGGATCAGCTGACGGCGCAGGAATTTGTCCATCACCAGGCGGGCCACCTGCTCGATCGAGGCGGTGGAGGCCACCCGTTCCACCAGCTCCACAAGCCGGTTGCTTCCCCCCACCTTCTCCAAGGCACCTGTATCGGCCAGCCAGGCGGTCATGGCCGTGAGGTCGGTGGGTTTGCCCTGGCTGTGGAGCATCACCGCGGTGCGGAAGATCTCCCGGTGGGCATTGAGGTAGAAGGCTTCCGGCTGGAGCACATCGGCGACGCGGCCAATGGCATCGGGGTCCAGCAGGATGCCGCCCAGCACCGCCTCTTCCGCCTCCAGGTTCTGAGGGGGAATCGAGTCCGGTAAGGCTTCGAAATTGGGCTCATCTCGGCGGCGGCCCTGACCGAAACCCCGGCGTCCCCCCTCAGCGGCCTCGCCGCCCTGATCGCTGAAGGGGACGGTCACCATGGAGTCGTTGGCTGCAAGCGAAAACCCACTCTGGCGCACCCTTGGGCAGGCGTCAGAGTGGGTTGTGACGGAAGAAACCCTTGAGTTTGAGGGATCAGTAGCTGACCACTTCCAGATTGATTTCAGCAGTGACTTCACTGTGCAGCTTGACGCTGACCTTGTAAGAGCCGGTGCGGTGGATGTCGGGCACGGTGATGTCGCGCCGGTCGACTTCCTTCTTGGTGGCTTCCTCGATCACCTCGGCCACATCGCCATTGGTGACGGTGCCGAAGAGAACGTCGTCGTCACCGGTCTGCTTCTTGACGGTGAAGCGGCCAATGGTGTCGAGGGCGGTGCGGAAGGCCAGGGCCTCTTGCTTGAGGGCGGCCTGGCGCTCGGCTTCCTTGGCCCGGCGGTGCTCCACCTGCTTCATCACGGCAGGCGTGACGGGAACGGCTTTGCCGAAGGGGAGCAGGAAGTTGCGGGCGTAGCCCGGAGCCACCTCAACCAGATCACCATCCCGGCCGAGGCTGAGAACGTCCTCATTCAGAACGACTTGTACGCGCTTGGCCATGGGGATGCTTCCTGACGACGACGATGGAGCGATCGAGAATTTTACGATGCGACGGGTAGGCGCACTTTGCTGGCTAGTCCCAGCGCCCGCATCAGACGAATGTGCTCCCAGGTGAGGTCGATCTGACCGGGCTGAAGCCCATGGCGGGCGGAATGGGGGAAAGCGTGATGGTTGTTGTGCCAGCCTTCGCCGAAGGTGAGGGCTGCGACCCACTTGTTGTTGCGGGAGGCATCGCCGCTGTCATACACCACCTGGCCCCAGCAGTGGGTGGCCGAATTCACCAGCCAGGTGACGTGATAGACGAGCACGAGGCGTAGGGGGATGCCCCAGAGCACGAGTGCCCAGCCGCCTGCGCCAGTGGCGGTGCCGATCCAGAAGAGCAGTCCCGCAAGGGGCAACTGCAGCAGCAGGAAATTGTTGTTGAGCCAGCGGTAGTAGGGATCGCTGGCCAGATCGCCGCTCAGGCGCGGGACGGCCTGCATGGCTGGAATGGGTTCGAACATCCAGCCCATGTGGCTCCACCAGAATCCGCGGTGGCTGTTGTGGTGATCTGCATCCGTATCAGAGAACTTGTGATGATGCCGATGAAGACCCACCCAGTCGATGGGTCCGTGCTGGCAGCTCAGCGCGCCGCAGGTGGCGAAGAAGCGCTCGAGCCAGTGGGGCACCTGGAAGGATCGATGCGAGAGCAGGCGGTGATACCCGATCGTCACCCCCAGGCAGGCGGTGACCCAGTAGAGAACCAGCAGGCTGGTGACGGCCTGCCAGCTCCAGAAGCTCGGCAGCAAGGCGACCACGGCCAGCACATGGATCGCGATCATGAAGCCGATGGTTCCCCAGCGCCGTCCGTGATCCAGCGGCACAGAGGTTTCGCCTTTGCGGGGTTTGTGCAGCCCTTGAGCCCTTTCCAAGGCCCTGTGCGAGTCTGTCGGCCTGCTGGGTGGCGATGGTGCTGTGATCACGTTTGAAACCATGGCTCGATCCGGTAACTATCGATAAACTATAAGCGATAAGGATCCGTATCAAGTGGCTGAGCTCAATATCCAGGCTGATTCTGTGACCAAGGGTTACCGGGAGCGCCTCGCCGAGGGCCGTTGGGCCATGGCCCATCTCGTGCACGTCTGGCATGAGCGCAATGGCTGGTCGCACAAGGTGTTGCCCGCCCTCGCCGAAACCCTGGATCTCGGCCGTGTGCATAACTCCCAGATCTCCAACCTGCGCAACGGCAAGCTCGCGTCTCCCGGTCCTGAGGTGTTCCTCGCCTTAGGACAGGCCAATGCAGTTCTCCATGCCGGCTTGGAATCAATCCGAGCGCGTCTTGCTGAGGTGCACCCCGAGCTTTTGGAGGTGCTGGCCGCGGGTGCTGAACCGCTTCGCAATGCCCGGGGTGAGGCCCTGGGAGCTGGGGATCTTCTCGAGATCTTCGTGGGCTTGGCGCCGTTGCCGCCTGGGTTTGATTGGCGGATTGAAGCCGATGAGGGGGCTTCGCTCAGTGCGGCATTGGCTGAACATCTTTGTGGCGGCCAGTCCTGGCGGCAGTGCCGCGATCAGGTGATGGCTGCTTATCCAGCCAGCAAGAGTCAGCGGCGGGAGCGTTTCGCTGCTGTGATGGCCGGTCTGCGGGACTACAGCGCCGAGGAGCTCGATGGGGAGCTCCTGGACTTGCATGCCACCCATCAAGCCCTCGGCGGATCAAGTCGCTCTGGAGCCGAAGGATTCCTGGCCGAATTGCGGCAGAAGGCCAAGGGGCTGACTGCCGGGACTCAGGGCACGTAACTCGCCTGGCGAATGCGACGGGTCAGCCCAAGGCGCCGCAGCAGCCGGATGTGCTGCCAGGTGATGTCGAACTCAAACCAGCGCAAGCCATGACGAGCGCTGGCAGGGTGCGCGTGATGGTTGTTGTGCCAGCCCTCGCCGAAGGAGAGGATCGCCACCCACCAGCAGTTGCGTGAAAGGTCGGGGCAGTCGAAATTGCGATAGCCAAAGGCATGGGTGGCCGAGTTCACCAGCCAGGTCACGTGGTAGACGAGCACCAGGCGTAGGGGAATGGCCCAGAGGACCAGGCCCAGGCCGCCACCATGCACTTGCGCTGCGTTGCCGTACCAGTACAGGCCAAGTCCCAGGGGAATCTGGAGTAACAGGAACCAGCGATCCAGCCACACGTAGAAGCGATCGCTCAAGAGGTCGCCTGCAAAGCGCTCCTTGTGTTCAAGGGCGGGGATTTCATGGAGCATCCATTCGCTGTGGCTCCACCAGAGGCCACGACCAGCGTCGTGATGGTCGTTGGGTTGGTCAGAAAACTTGTGGTGGTGGCGGTGCAGAGCGACCCAGTCGATCGGTCCGCTCTGGCAGGCCAGGGTGCCCATCACCATCAGGATCCTCTCGAGCCAGCGGGGAACCTCCAAGCTGCGGTGGGCTACCAGGCGATGGAGTCCAAGGGTGACGCCGAGAACGGTGACCCAGTAAAGAACCGCTAGGGCTGCCACTCCCTGCCAGCTCCAGAAGCGCGGCAGCAGGGCCACGGTGGCCAGAACGTGCATCACGAGCATGAAGCTTGTGGTGCCCCACTTGATGCGTCGTTGCCGGCGAGGCAGGGGCTGACGCGGGGACATGACCGCAGCGCGCATGCGCAGCTCACGGTCGGTGACGGCAGGGGCCGGTGCAGTTGTAACCAAGGAGTACTCCTCGAACCGGTGCGCCCTTGACTTCGGTAAGCCCGGAGCTGGAAGGCGTTCGGCTGGAGAAGAGAATGTAGGAGAGCGCTGCATGATGCAGCGAGCGACACCGTTTCATGGATTCGTCTTTCGCCGCTTCCACTGCCACTGCCACTGGAGACCGGGCTGAGGCTGAGGCGCAGGCCAGGGCCGTGGTTCAGGCCGTGCGGGAGCAGCAGTCGGCCTCCGCTGCTGCACGGACGGCGGGGGTGGCAAGCCGTCTTGAAAAGGTCCTCGCTGCGTTTACGGCTGAGCGGGTCGGTACCCAGCACTTCGCCTCGCTCACGGGCTACGGCCATGGAGATCAGGGTCGCGAGGTGCTGGATCGAGTCTTCGCCAGGGTGTTGGGGGCAGACAAGGCTGCGGTGCGTCTTCAGTTCGTAAGCGGCACCCATGCCATCGCGGCAGCTCTTTTTGGAGTGCTGCGCCCGGGTGATCGCATGCTGGCCATCACCGGACGGCCCTACGACACCCTTGAAGAGGTGATCGGCTTGCGCGGTGCAGGCCACGGCTCCCTGGCGGAGTTCGGTGTGCGTTACGACGAGCGGGATCTGAAGGCCGACGGCTCGGTCGACCTGCAGGCACTGGACGAAGCCTTGGAGCAGCCCACGCGCTTGATCCTGATTCAGCGCAGCTGTGGCTACAGCTGGAGACCGTCTCTTTCCATCGCTGCGATCGAAGCGGTTTGCCAGCACATTCACGCCCGTCAGCCCGATTGCGTCTGTTTTGTTGACAACTGCTATGGCGAGTTGGTGGAGGAGCGGGAGCCATCCGAGGTCGGCGCGGATCTGATCGCTGGCTCATTGATCAAGAACCTTGGCGGCACCATCGCACCCACCGGGGGGTATGTGGCCGGGCGCGCTGATCTGGTGGAACAGGCCTGCTGTCGGCTCACTGCCCCTGGCATCGGTAGCGAGGGGGGGACCGGTTTTGACTTGCATCGCTTGGTGCTGCAGGGGCTGTTTCTGGCGCCGCAGATGGTGGCCGAGGCCTTGATCGGTGCAGATCTGGTGGCTGGCACCTTTGCCGCCTTGGGGTATGCGGTGCAGCCGGCAGCGCAGGCACCCCGTAGCGATCTGATTCAGGCTGTGCAGCTGGGCGATCCCGAAGCGCTCAAGGTCGTGTGCAGGGCCTTTCAGTCCTGTTCGCCGGTCGGTTCCTATCTGGATCCTGTCCCTGCGGCGATGCCCGGTTACGCCAGTGATCTGGTGATGGCCGGTGGCACTTTCATTGATGGCAGCACCAGCGAGTTCTCGGCTGATGCACCCCTGCGCCCTCCTTTCAACCTCTATGTGCAGGGCGGCACCCACCGCAGTCACATCGAGCTCGCCCTGATCCGGGCGCTCGCTGCCCTGCAAACGGCAGGACTGGTGGATCTACCCCACACTGGGTGAGGTTTTCGCCTACCACCGGCCCGATGGCCTTCGACTTTCCTGAGCAGTTCCGCTACGCCGACAGTCACGAGTACGCCCACGCCGACGGGGAGCTTGTGCGGGTTGGTCTGAGTGCCTTCGCCGTCGATCAGCTGGGTGACATCGTGTTTGTGGATCTGCCCGATGTGGGCGTGGTGCTCAATCGGGGCAATGGCTTTGGCTCTGTCGAGTCGGTGAAGGCGGTGGAAGACATGTACGCACCAATCAGCGGTGAGGTGGTGCAGCGCAACGAGGCTGTGCTCGCCAGCCCGGAGGAATTGCAGAACGATCCCCACGGAGAGGGATGGCTGCTGGTGATCCGCCCTTCCGATCCCACCCAGCTGGCCGAGCTGATGGATGCCGGCACCTACGCCACCAAGGTGGCGGCCAGCTAACCGCTGAAGGCGTTCCAGGGGATGACCGATTCCCAGCAGCGGCGACTGCCTGAGGACTTGCCTACAGTCGCAAGCCTGAACGCCAGCGTGCCGTGACCCTCCTGGACCAGCGCAGCGCAGGCCCCGCCTCCGAGCCGGTTCAGACGGAGCTCTCCCCCTTTGTGGAGCGGCATCTGGGGCCGGATCCAGCGCAGCAGCGGGCCATCCTCCAGGCTCTGGGGTACTCCTCCCTCGACGCCTTTGTCCAGGCGGTCGTTCCTTCGGACATTCTCGATGAAACGGCACCGCAGGCAGCGATGCCCGCAGGTGTGGGAGAAGCGGCAGCACTTGCTGAGTTGCGGGAGATCGCCGACGCGAATCAGCTGCGGCGTTCGTTGATCGGTCTCGGCTATCACGACACGGTCACTCCAGCGCTGATCCAGCGTCACGTGCTGGAAAACCCTGCCTGGTACACGGCCTATACCCCCTACCAAGCCGAGATCGCCCAGGGTCGATTGGAGGCACTGCTTAATTTCCAGACCTTGATCAGTGAGCTCACAGGTCTGCCGATCGCCAATGCCTCACTGCTCGATGAGGGAACGGCCTGCGCGGAAGCGATGGCCCTCAGCATGGCGGTCTGCAAGCGGTCGGAGGCGCGCCGCTTTCTCGTGGATGCGGCTGTGCTTCCTCAGACCCTGGCCGTGCTGCAAACCCGGGCCCAACCCCTTGGGATCTCGGTGGAGGTGCTGGAGCCGGAAGCGTTCCACTGGGACGCTGAGGTGTTTGGGGTTCTGCTGCAGCTTCCCGGTCGTTGTGGACGGCTTTGGGATCCCTCTGATCTGATCGCTCAGGCCCATGCCCATGGCGTTTTGGTCACGGTCGCGATTGATCCCTTGGCCCAGGTGCTTCTTGCGCCGGTCGGTGATCTCGGTGCCGACATCGCCGTCGGTAGCGCTCAGCGTTTTGGGGTGCCGATGGCGGCCGGTGGTCCCCATGCTGCATTCTTCGCCACCCGCGACCTTTACAAACGTCAGGTACCCGGTCGCATCGTGGGGCGATCCGTCGATGTCGAGGGCCGGCCGGCCTTGCGTTTAGCGCTGCAGACCCGCGAGCAGCACATCCGCCGTGACAAGGCCACCAGCAATATCTGCACGGCTCAGGTGCTCTTGGCGGTGATGGCGTCCTTCTATGCCATTCACCACGGTCCTGAGGGGCTGAAAGCCCTCGCTCAGCGACTTGTGCGTCTGCGCATGATGCTGGAGCACGGGCTGCGGGGGCTGGGCTACGAACTGCCGAAGGGCCCCCGTTTCGATGGCCTTGATGTGGTCTCGCCCCACGCCCCGGCGGTGCATGCGCTCGCGGCAGACCAGGGCTTCAATCTGCGGGTGCTTCCGGATGGGGCAGCACCGGCTCAGGCAACGGGATTTGGCATCAGCCTGGATGAACTCAGCACCGTTGAGGAGCTGGCTGTGTTGCTGACGCTGCTGGCGAAGGCGGCTGGACAGGCGCCGCCCTTGGCTCTTCCCGATCCAGGGAGCCTGGATGTTCGCACCAGCCTGGCGGGGCTGCCCCTGCGATCTGAACCTTGGCTGCGCCAGCCGGTGTTCCATCGGAATCGCAGTGAAACCGAGCTTCTGCGTTACATCCAGCGGCTCGTGAGCCGCGATCTCTCGCTGGTGCACAGCATGATTCCGCTGGGCAGCTGCACGATGAAGCTCAATGCCGCCTCTGAGCTCTCTCCCGTGAGCTGGCGAGCCTTCGCCGCCTTGCATCCCTTTGCTCCTAAGGATCAATGCCAAGGCCTCCAGCGCCTTGTCGACGATCTTGAGGGTTGGCTGGCGGCGCTTACCGGTTTTGCAGGGGTGTCCTTGCAGCCCAATGCGGGCTCTCAGGGTGAATATGCGGGGTTGCTGGTGATCCGGGCTTGGCACCGCTCAAGGGGGGAGCAGCATCGCGATGTCTGTCTGATCCCCACCAGTGCCCATGGCACCAACCCAGCCAGTGCCGTGATGGCTGGCCTGAGGGTTGTGCCTGTGGGCTGCGATGACCAGGGAAACGTGGATGTGGAGGATCTGCGTCTTAAAGCGCAGGAGCACAGCGATTCACTGGCGGCCCTGATGGTCACCTACCCCTCAACCCATGGGGTTTTTGAAACGCGGATCCGGGAGATCTGCGCGCTGGTCCATCAGCACGGCGGCCAGGTGTATCTCGATGGGGCCAACCTCAATGCCCAAGTGGGGCTTTGTCGTCCCGGGGCCTATGGGGCTGATGTCTGCCACCTGAACCTCCACAAGACCTTCTGCATTCCCCATGGCGGTGGTGGGCCAGGGGTCGGGCCGATCGCTGCGGCCTCCCATCTGTTGCCTTTCCTTCCCGGACACCCCCTGGTGCCCTGCGGCGGCGAGCAAGCGATCTCGGCCGTGTCAGCTGCTCCTTGGGGTAGTGCGGGCATCCTGCCGATCAGCTGGATGTATTTGCGGATGATGGGTGCGCAGGGCCTGCGCCAGGCCTCAGCCGTTGCCCTGCTGTCGGCCAACTATCTGGCCCACCGCCTCGCCTCGCATTACCCCGTGCTGTTCCGGGGGGAGCAGGGTCTGGTGGCCCATGAATGCATCCTTGATCTGCGGGATCTCAAGCGATCGGCTGGTCTTGAGGTGGATGACATTGCCAAGCGCTTAATGGATTACGGATTCCATGCACCAACGGTGAGCTGGCCAGTGGCGGGAACGGTGATGGTTGAGCCCACCGAAAGTGAAAGTCTTTCTGAACTGGATCGTTTTTGTGACGCCATGATTGCGATCCGAGCGGAAGCCGATGCGATTGCTTTGGGTCAGAGCGATCCACTGAATAATCCACTGAAACGAGCTCCTCACACCCTCGCTGCGGTGACTGCAGACAGCTGGGATCGCCCCTATAGCCGCACGTTGGCGGCTTATCCGATGCCTGGTCAATGCGAGAACAAGTTTTGGCCCCACGTAGCCCGAATCGACAATGCCTTTGGTGATCGGAATCTGGTTTGCACCTGTCCGACGGTCGAGGAGCTGGCCGATCCCCAGGTGACAGGCTAAATTTTCACCGAAATCGAAAAAGTTTTGTTCGGTTTCTTCCGCCGTGTCGGAGCTTTCTCCACACTGGCCGGCAACAGCAAACCTTGTCGGGGGGGACATGGCCAGCGAAAATAATTCCAAGACAACGCTCAAGCCACAGGAGCCAGAACTTCCTGATTGTCTGGAATCTGCCCTGGAGCGAGGTCACACTCTTCGGGTGGAAGGGACCAATGTGGTGAGGGTGCCTTTCGGTGTGCGTCAGGCTCGGCGGGAACGCCCCGTTCGCCCTGAGCACTGGGCGACGTTGGTGCTTCCGTTTCAGCCCCTTGGCTCTCCCACGCCTCCTCCCCAGGCTGCTTGACTCGACAGACCTAATCAGAGCTCTCGAGTCAAGCAGCTCTGATCAAGCAGCTCCGATCAGGCTGCTTTCCTGAGACAAGCGCCAGTCCACCAGTGCCTTCACGTCCTCCAGCGAGCAGGTGGGTGTGCGGAATGGCAGAAGGGTCATCGGACTGCGCTCCGGCCTCACGAGCCAGCTGTGATTGTTTTGCGCCAACAAAAGAAATCCGCGATAACGCACCGCGGGCTGAAGCTCTTGTTCGGATCCCATCTCTGAGGGAAGTTGTTGGATTCACAGCCATTTCAGGCCGCCAGATGTGGTGTGCCAGGCAAATTCCCAAAGTCTTCGGGATCGCTTTAAGGCTGAGTTACCAATGGCTGACTTGGTCGCGATCGCCAGTGCCGAAAAGTCTTGCGGTTTAAGTGATTGTCATGGGCGTGACCCGAATTTGTATCCTGCGCGACTGCAGATTTTGCGCGAACCACCACCTGTGGCGTGAGCCCGTCGTCCGGGTGGAGGGTCCTAGTGCAGCAGTTCAAAGAGAAGCGCGTCGCTCTTGGTAATCGCCTTGAGTGCTGCTCCTGGAGGAGTATCGCCAGGGAAGCCCAGGCCGTCCCCGCGGCTGAGAGTCTTGGGGGCCGCGGCGTTCGCTCCCTCTAGGGCTAGATGACCGTCAATGATTTGCAGCCAGGCGGAACCGCTCAGCGGCTTTGGCCAGGGCAGCGTCGCTCCGGCTTCGATCTGTCCCCGCCAGAGCCGTGCAGGGCGGGCGATGGCCATGGCTCCTTCGCTCGCATCGGGGTTCAGCACTTGGCTCCAGCCGTTGCCCGCAGGGATCTGCCGTTGCTCATAGGCCGGTTGCAGGCCTGCACTGGTCGGTTCGATCCAGATTTGTAAGAGCCGGCAGGGCGTGTGGCCTTCGTTGATTTCGCTGTGCACGATGCCGGTGCCAGCGGTCATGCGTTGCACATCACCGGCGCGGATCACGCCGCTGTTTCCCATGGAGTCGCGATGGTTGATCTGGCCTTCGATCATCACGGTGATGATCTCCATATCGCGATGGGGATGCATCCCGAAGCCCCGTCCGGCGGCAATGGTGTCGTCGTTGATCACCCGCAAGGGTCCGAAGCCCATCCAGTTGGGATGGTGATGGCCGGCGAAGGAGAAACTGTGCCAGGAGTCGAGCCAGTCATGGCTGCTGTGGAAGCGTTCTGCGGCTGGGCGGATGACGAAGGCGGGATTGTTGGTGGAAAGAGGTGCGGGCATTCGGCTCAGAGTGCAAGTGGTGTCATTTGCAGAAGACGCTGCAGCAGATCAGTGATGCTCTCGTCCTTGGGGGGGTTGGCGTAGTTGCTGAGCAGTTGGCGACCCACCACTTGGGCGCCCAGGTGGGTCAGTTGGATGCGCAGCGACACCAGCAGTTCCATGCCGCCGCCACCAGAAAATGTCGCCATGGCCACGGGCCTGCCGTTGAACAGTGCGCGGAAGTCGTTGCCTTGCGTCGACAGCCAGGCGATGGCGTTGCTGAGGCTTGGCGGAATCGAGCCGTTGTATTCCGGTGCGCAGATCACCCAGCGTGCTGCGTTCATGAGCTGCTCCTGCAGAGGGGCGACCGCCGCTGGAGTGCCGCAGTCTTGGGCTCTGGGGGTGAAGAGGGGGAGATCCAGCACTGTCAGGTCGAGCAGCGAAGCCGAATGACCCAGGGCCTGGGTCTGATCAACGAACCGCTCGCCCAGCTTGAGGTTTTCGCCGTTGCTGGCGGTGATGACGAGAACGTCAGGGGAGGAGGGCGTCATCGCTGAACGGGGGGCTGGATGGTGAAGGACATCGTGCAAGCAGGGGGAGCCTGCTTGCAAGAACACTCCCCGCAATTGCTCTTCAGGCGGTTTTCAATTCCGCTTCCCGGTAGGGCACAAAGCTGGCTTTGCGGGCGCCGCAGATCGGGCAAGTCCAGTCGTCTGGAATCGCTTCAAACGGCGTGCCTGGAGCAATGCCGGAGTCGGGGTCGCCCTGGGCGGGGTCGTAGATCATCGAGCACACCTTGCAGATCCATAGGCCGGCGACCGGCTCATCGGCCTCTCCGGCTTCTCCCTTGCCTTGCAGCGCTTCGAGGGCGACGCCGTAGCGCTCAGCGTGATGCTGCTCGATCGGTGCGAGCAGGCCGAAATTCTTGGCAGCGGTGCGGAAGATGCCGGCGTGTTCCTTGGACTCGTCGATCTGTTCGTTGAATTCCGCCTCGGCGCCGCCATCGCGATCGTTGCGGGCTTGGGCGGCGAACTCGGGGTACATGGTGGTGTACTCGTAGGTTTCACCCTCGATGGCCAGTTCCAGGCAGCGAGCCAGCATCGCCTGTTTGGCGTCTTCACTGAGGCTGGCCGGATCGTCGATCACCAGCTCAGGGTGGAGCAGGCGGAAATGAGCGAAGGCGTGCTCGGTTTCCTGGGCGGCAGTGTCGCGAAAGAGTTTGGCCAGTTCGTTCTTGCCGAGCTTTTTGGCCACGTCGGCGAAGAAGAGATATTTGCGGTTGGCCATGCTCTCGCCGCCGAAGGCGGCCTCGAGATTGGCGTGGGTGGCGGCGTTGTTCAGATCCATGGATGCGTGGGCGGAGCGCAACTGAGTGCACTCTAACTCATACTCATTACGAGTATGAGTTAGAGCTCGATTGCTGGGGGCACTGAACTGTCGTTCAGTTTTCAGCGTTTCTCAGTAATTGGCGCCACTACGTCGCTGGTGAACGGCCGTCACCCCCTCGCTGTCAAGGATGCCCCCGTGCATTACCTCGGCATAGATCAGCCAGTGATCGCCACATTCCATCCGTTGCTTCACGTCTCCTTCCAGCCAGGCCAGGGCTTCTGGCAGCAGGGGCTGGTCGCCGGGGCTGCTCTCTAGTTCGAGGCCGGCCAGGCGGTCCGCTCCCGGTTCAAACGGCTGGAGGAACTGCTTCATGGGGCCGCTCTCCCTTCCCTCCGCCAGCACGTTCAAAGCAAAGCGATCTCCCTTGTGCAATAGGGCTTCAACGGCGCGATCCTTGGCCACGGCCACCGTGACTCCCGGAGGCGTAAAGCTGGCCTGGCTCACCCAGCTGGCCACCATCGCTCCGCTCTGGGCGCTGTCGCCGTTCCCTTTGCGGGCGGTGAGCACACAGAGAGAGCCCACCACGCGACCTAGGGCCAGCACCGAGGGATCACTGCGGCTTTCGCTGAGGCCCCCGGCGCTGCGCCGTTGCTGCTTGCGGCGCTCCTGCTGGAGCTGACGGGCAAAGCGGGTGCCTGTTTCCTCCAGGGTGCGCACGGTGGCGGCATCGGGGCTGAATTTGATCCGGATCGGTTCGAAGCCGAAACTGAAGCCTCCATCGCGCAGCTTGGTTTCCAGAAGGTCGAGGGCTTCCCCGCTCCAGCCGAAGCTTCCGAAAACCCCGACAGGCTTGCTGCGGTCGCCTTCCGCCAGCACGGTGCCGAGGGCGGAGACGATTGGGGTGGGTGCATGGCCCCCCAGGGTGGGGGAGCCGATCAGGATGGCGTCTGCTGCACGGATGGCCGCCACCAATTCATCGGCGGGGGTGAACTCGCAGTTGAGGCTGTTGACGCGCACGCCCGTGCGCCCGACTCCGCGGGCCAAGGCATCGGCAATCGCTGCGGTGTTGCCATAGGCGCTGGCGAAGAGCAGCAGCACATTCAGCGTTGAGCTCTGCTGGCTTTCCCCCCAGCGGCGGTAGTCGCTGAGCAAACTGCGCCAGCTGGCGTCGATGGCCGGCCCATGGCCTGGCGCGATCGTGCGGATGTCGAGCTGCTCCAGTCGTTCCACGAGGGAGTCCACTTGGGCTGCCATTGGTGCCATCAGGCAGTCATAGAAGTGGCGGCGCTCCTCTTCTGTCGCCATGCGGCTTGCTTCGGCCCAAGCCTCCGTGCAGATGTGGGCGGCGAAGAATTTGTCGCTCATCAGGAGGCCACTGCTTTCCTCAAAAGCCAGTAGTCCGCCAGGCCAACGGGGGCTAGGGGCGGGCAGCAGCTGCAGTTGATGGCCGTGGCTCAGGGGCAGGGTTGTCTCCTGACGGATCACCTGAATCGGCGGGAGCTCCGGAAGCGGTGGTCGCAGGTCAGGCTCCCCTGGCGGTAGCGGTTTGCGTTGGTTCCAGAGCTCCGTCAGCAACTTGGCTCCAGGGTTGGAGCTGATGAGCTCAAGCCCGCCATAGGTTTCCGCCAAGCTGCGCAGCAGTGCCACTCGGTTGGGGTTCACATGCCCGACCACCACTTGCAGCGTCTGGGTGTCACTGGGCAGGCTCCTGGCCAGTACCGGCAGGAACACATCGGCGTAGGCGGCACCTGGAGGATGAACCAGCAGGGCAGGGCGCGCCTGTCCGCTGGCATCGACGCCGGCATCGAACAGGAAGCTGTTCGCGGTGCTGCCCCGTTCCAGGGCGTATTCCAGCTCAAAGCGCAGGCGCTGGGGGCTCAGGCCCCGCAGGCTTTGCAGTCCTTCGGCGATCGGCAGCAGAACAACCCGCCGCTCTCCAGCTTTCTCGCTGTCGGTCATCGCGGTGGCCATCAGTAGTGGTTCCCCACTTTGCGGTGGTGCACTGCGGTGCGGGCATCGGCGTCCGCCACGTTGCCCTGTTCCACCACCGCATAAATGATCCAGTGGTCGGGGCCCTCCATGCGCTGCTCCACCCGGCAACCCAGATAGGCCAGCGCATCACCAAGCACCGGGCCGCCATCGGCAACGCCCTCGAGCACGTTCACGCCGGCGAAGCGATCGGCACCCGGCGGGAATCGTTTGAGGAAATGGCGGAGTAAGGGCTGGTGATTGCTTTCCCGAAGCACATTGAGCACAAAGCGATCACCCACCTGCATCAGCGCCTCGATCGCCCTGTCACGGGCCACGGCGATCGTGAGGCCCGGCGGCGTGAAGCTGGCCTGACTCACCCAGCTCGCCACCATGGCGCTACGGCGCAGGCTCTCTCCTTCACCCTGGCTTGCTGTCACCACATAAAGCCCGCCGCTCAGTCGGCCTAGAGCCTTGTCGAGATCTCCATCCAGACTCTTCATGGCCGCGATCGTCTTGTCACGGGTGAGCAGCTGACCGAGGTCGGTGCCGGCTTCTTCGCAGCGCTGATAGTCCTGGCCGGTGGGAAGCGAGCGGATTCGCAAGGGTGCGAAGGCTTCCTTCTGCTCTTGTGCTCGCAGCTGGGATGCCACCGCATCGATCGGGGCATCGTTGCCGCCGAAGGCGTCATAGACGCCAACCCATTGCTTGCTGTGCAGGGCGGCCAGCAGGGTCCCAATGGAGGCCTGCAACTCGCTGTCGGGTTCCGCCGGCCAGGTCGGAACCACCACCGCCTGAGCCTCGCCGATCAAGGCGGAGAGTTCCTGGGCATCCGTCGCCCGCAGATCCACGAGCTGGACCTGCGCTTCCGCCTTGCCGATGCCCCGTGCGATCGCCTGGCTGAGGCGGTCGCAGAAGCCGTATTGGCTGAGATAACAGACGGCCGCATAGGTCTCTCCCTTACTGCGCTGCCCGCTCCACTCTCGATAGTCCTCAATCCAGTGATCCAGGTGGTGGCGAAGCAGCGGTCCATGGCCAACGGCGACCGTGTTGATCGCCGGCAGACCATCCATGCGCTTGAGGGCCTGCAGCACGCTGCGGGCATTGGGTCCCATCAGGCAGTCGTAATAAAAACGGAAATCCGGTGCGATCGCTCCTGGGTCAACGTCGAAGAGCTCGTCGGAGCAGTAGTGCAACCCGAAGGCATCACAGGTGTAGAGGATGCCGGTGCCGTGATCAAAGGAGAAGATCGTGTCCGGCCAGTGCAGGTTGGGGGCGCTGAGGAATTCGAAGCGATGCTCCGTGCCCGTGTCGGGATTGATGCCGAGATCCAGGCTGTCTCCGCTTTTCACCGCCCTGGAGCGGAAGGGTCGGTGCACCTGGTTTTCGAGAAACTGAATGGCCACCTTCGAGGCCACGATCTCGATCTCGGGATTCAGGTCGAGTAGGTCGCCAATGAGCCCTGAATGGTCCGGTTCGGTATGGCTCACGATCAACACATCGATCGCTTTCGGATCGATCTGCTCCCGGAGCAGTGGCAGCCAGGTCTCGCGGAATTTGGCGTGGCTGCTGTCGATCAGGGCGGTGCGTTCCCCGCGCACCAGGAAGGCGTTGTAAGTGGTGCCGTTGCGCAGGCCGAATTCGATATCGAAACGGCTCCGATCCCAGTCGAGGGAACGGATCGTGGTGGTGTCAGCAGCGATCGCCTCACACTGCAGGCTGAGTCGGCCGGTGGCAACTGCCATGACGTCATTGCGCGGCGGTGCCTGACTCTAGAAACACTCTCAGGTGTCCAGCCCTGCCGAGCGCTCAGGCGTTACAGGCTCTCTTGTGACGGGCTGGGGGTGACGGGCTGGGGTCGAGGATGACCCGAAGTGCGACTGGCCGTTATGACCACAAGCGTTGCGCGGGGCTGGAGTGGCCTGCGCCAGAGCCTGGGCCCTGGAATCCTTCTGGCGGGGGCCTGCATCGGCGGCTCCCATCTGATGTCATCCACCACAGCGGGCGCCCGCTTCGGTTTTGCCCTGCTGGGTTTGATCCTGCTCACCAATCTGCTCAAGTACCCCTTCCTGTTGGTGGGCAGTCGTTTCACCGCCGTCACGGGCCAGTCGCTGCTCGAGGGGTTTCAGGCCCGCAGTCGCGCTTATCTGCCGCTTTATCTGATCGTCAGTCTGGTGACGGGGACGCTCACGATTGCTGCGGTCAGCTTTGTGGCGGGGGTCTTGCTCACGAATGTTCCGCTCCTTCAAACGCTCGATCCCTACGGCCTTGCGATCGCTGTGCTCGTCATCAGTGCCCTACTTCTGCTCGTGGGTCACTATCGGGCGCTCGACCGGATCTCCAAGCTGCTGGTGGCTCTGCTCACCCTGCTCACCGGTGTTGCCGCCCTCAGCCTGTTGCTGCGAGGACCCGTGGCTGATGTGGCGGCCAGCTGGACGCGTTCGGATCCCAGCCCATGGACCCTCGCCAATCTGGGATTCCTCATCCCCCTGATGGGCTGGATGCCAGGGCCCGTGGAGATGTGTGTCTGGCCCTCACTTTGGATGTTCTCCCGCGCCCGCGATAGCCAGCACACAGCGACCCGGGCCGAGGCGGAATTCGACTTCAACCTTGGCTATGGGGTGACGGTGATCACGGCTGTGTTTTTCGTGATCCTGGGGGCTTACACGATGTATGGCACCGGCGACGGCATGCTCTCGGGCAGTGGTGTCTCCTTTGCCCAAAAGCTGATTCGCCTTTACACCGAGGCGATGGGTGGCTGGGCGGCCTGGGTGATCGTGCCAGCGGCCTTTTCAGCGATGTTCAGCACCACCCTCACCTGTCTGGATGCCTATCCCCGCAGTATTTCGGCGATTCAGGGACTCCTGCAGGGCAAGGATCGGGGTGACGCTGCACCAGGGCCCCAGCGCCGGCGCTTGGCTCTCTGGGTGCTGCTCCATTTCCTCGCTTCCGTTGGGGCCCTGCTGTTGGCCGCCAGTGGAGGTGTCGGTGTGAAGGATTTCGTGTTCGGTGCGATGGCAGGCAGCTTCATCACGGCTCCTTTGTTCGCCTGGATGGCGATGGACACCATGAACAGTTCCCTCGTGCCGGCGGAGCATCGCTATGGCCCCTTGATGCGGGGGCTCTGTTGGATCGGACTCGCGTTTTTCGTCCTGTTTTCGCTGGTTTTCATTGGCTACGACTTGCTCGGTCTGGGCCGTTAGCACGACGCAAGAAAAAGGCCCCTGCCGATTCGGCAGGGGCCAGGACTCCGTTCCTCTCCTCAGCAGCTGTCTTCCGGTCAGTCCTCCAGGGCGACGGTCACGGACGTGCGGGTCTGGGCCTTGCCGGCCCGGATCTCAAGCACGCCATCGCGATAGCTGGCGCGCAGCTGCTCGCGGTCGAGGCCTTGGGGAAAGCGAAAGCTGCGGCTCCATGTCCCGTAGCGAAACTCGCTCAACAGGGCGGTGTCATCGGCCTTGTCTTCGCCAGGGCACTGGCGCTCAGCGCTCACGCTCACGCTGCGATCGGTGGCCTGCACGTCGATCGTGTTGCGCTCGACACCCGGTAGCTCCACGCGGATGACATAGGCATCAGCGTGGTCGCGGATCTCGGCGGCGGGAACGCGCTCGGCCTGGGCCAGTTGCTGCTCCAGGCGCTCAAAAAGGTCGAAGGGGGATTGGCGAAGGGTGATCATGAAAGGTCCTCCAAAAGGGGGGAGTTCTGGGGTGTTGGTTGTCACCCACAGCGCCAATCTGCGCGGCTTGATTGAGGACAAACAGCCGGAGAACCGCCCTCTTTGGTTCGGTCTGGACGACCTGATTCGGTTGTCACACCTGGGTTGTAGCAAGAACCGAACAGGGTTAGTGGCAGCCCTTAGAGCCACCACCAATCTGAGAAGGCGGCGGCTTGCCCACAGGCACGCCCCTCCTCATCCCAGAGCGTCCAGATGCTGGCGTTGTTGATCATGAACCGCCGCCCCTCGCGATCGATGCGAATGCCGCGATAGCCCTGGTAAGCATCGCGACGTTGGGCGGTCTGCAGAGCCTGGGCCCTTTCTCGGCGGGCGTTTGCGGGGGCGGTGAGCCTGGAGGACATCCCGATCATGGTGGGCCAGGTATGCCGCCAGAGCCTGAGGGCGGCGGCATTGGCATAGGTGAGGCGGGGCCCTTCGTTGGAGTCGAGCGCAGCACCGTCATGGGCCAGTACAGCCATGTCGACGGCAAACAGCTCCTGGCAGGCGAGGCGGCGCGAGCTGCCCGTGCGGTCGCCGGCCAGCAGCGGAGTGCCGAAGGCCCGTTGATGGGAGAGCAACAGGATGTTGACGAGACCGCGTTTCTCCAGGGTCAGCCAAGGAGCCTCCTCAAGGGGCAGGGCTCGCTCTTTGGCACTGTTGTGCTCTTGGGAGGTCTGCTCAGCCACCGGTGGCCATGGCCGCCAGCATCGCTTGCTGGGCCAGGGTTTGACCCTGCTTCCTCAGATGGGCAAGAAACTGCTGTTTGGCATCGGGAAATCGCGGTTCCTCAGCCAGAGGAAGCTCGCCAGCCGCATCGAGGCCGGTGTCGCCCTCCATGGCCGGGGTGATCACCACTAGGTCTCCATCCAGTGCAGCGTCATAGCGCCACCAGAGGGTGGGATCCAGGACGGCTGGATGGGGTGGGGTTAGGGTCGTGGAAGTGTCGCTGGTTGCAGAGGGGGACGCCTCCTCGTCCTGGGCGATGGCCTCGAGGGCTTCACGCCGCTGTTCCGCCAGGTCTTCCAGAAGCTTGGCCCGGGTTCTTCCCCGCAGTTGGAAGAGCACGAAGGGGTCTTCGCTGAAGCGCTCCCCCATCAGGAAGTACACAGCGCTGATGTGCTTGCAGGGGTTGGCCTTGTCAGGGCAGCTGCACTCGCTGCGCACCTCTTGAAGTTTGAAGGGGAACAGACGCCTGCCGCTGGCTGCGAAAGCCCGTTCGATGTCCGACGGCATGATTCCTGCCAGCAACTGGGCTGACCAACGCGCCTTCTGGGTCAGGGCCTCAAGCACGTAGCCCCAGTCTTCGTCGCTGAGCACATCGAGCCAGAGCTTCACTTTGTAAGGGTCTTCACCGGTGCCTTGCACGCGGGCATGCACCCGTCGCCCCTCGAAGCGGATTGAGGTCACATGCCCTTCTCGGGCGTAGGCCCAGGCCCGCTCCAAGCGTTTCTTGAAGCGGTAGGAGTTGATCAGCTCCATCCACTGTTCGACCCACCAGGGCTGCTGCCCCAGGCCTTCATCGCCCAGGGAGGTGTTGATGCCGTTACCGGTGGGGGTGATGGTCATGCGTTGTCCTCAGTTGTCCTCGAGGCTCACCAATTCCTTGAGCTGGCCCATATCAAGGCCACCAAGCCAATCTTCGCCTGAGCCGATGATGTCTTCTGCCAGTCTGGATTTCTCGCGGATCATCCGGTCGATCTTTTCTTCCACTGAGCCGCTGGTGATGAACTTGTGCACCATCACCCGGTTGGTCTGGCCAATCCGGTAGGCACGGTCAGTGGCCTGGTTTTCAACCGCTGGGTTCCACCAGCGGTCGATATGGAAGACATGGCTGGCACGGGTGAGGTTGAGGCCCACACCACCGGCCTTGAGTGACAGCAGGAACAGCTGAGGCCCACGCGGGTCTTCCTGGAAGCGATCGACCATCGCCTGGCGTTCACCCTTGCTGGTGCTGCCGCTCAGGAAGGGCACCTCGCTGCGCCAGCGACGCTGGAGGTAACCCTGCAGCAGGTGACCCCATTCAGCGAATTGGGTGAAGAGCAGGGCACGGTCACCGGCTTCGATCACCTCCTCGAGGATCTCTTCGAGCCGCTGAAGCTTCACGGAACGTTGCAGGAAATCCTCGCCGGCGCTCTCTTCCTTGAGAGCCAGAGCCGGATGGTTGCAAATTTGCTTCAGCCTGGTGAGCAGGCCCAGCACCTGACCATGGCGCTGGCCGCGGGGAGCACGGGCGATCGCATCGAGGGTGTCCTCCACGGTTTTGGCATAGAGCGACTTCTGCTCCTTGCTGAGCCCCACCCACTCGCTCAGTTCCACCTTCTCTGGCAGGTCGGAGATGATGGCTTTGTCTGTTTTCAGGCGCCTGAGGATGAAGGGCCCCACGCGGGACTTCAGATCCCGAAGCGACGACATGTCGCCGTAGCGCTCAATCGGCATCCGGTAGCGCTGGCGGAAGAAGTCCTCCTCCCCGAGGACCCTGGGATTGAGAAAGTCCATCAGGGCCCAGAGTTCGCTCACTCGGTTCTCCACCGGTGTGCCCGTCAGGGCGATCCGGAAACGGCTACTGCGTCCGGGGCGGGCCAGGTCCCGGGCCGCCTGGCTCTGCTTGGCACTGGGGTTCTTGATCGCCTGTGCTTCATCGATCACCATCCCCTGCCAGTCCATGCTCTCCAGCAGTTCACTGTCCCGCTGCAGCAGGCCATAGCTGGTGAGCACGAGATCCACACCTTTGAGGTCCTTCTTCAGCGCTGCGGGGGTGGACGGGCGTCGAGGGCCGTAGTGCTCCTTGACCTGCAGTTCCGGGGTGAAGGCGGCCGCCTCCCGTTTCCAGTTGGTCAGCACCGAGGTGGGAGCCACCAACAGCACCGGTCGTTTCAGCTCCTGCTCAGCCTTCAGGTGTTGGAGGAAGGCGAGCAACTGGATCGTCTTGCCCAGGCCCATGTCATCGGCCAGACAGGCGCCTTGGTCAAAGCGATGCAGGAAGGCGAGCCAGCCAAGGCCGCGCTCCTGGTAAGGGCGCAGCTGACCGCAGAAGCCCTCGGGAGCGGGCAGCGGGTCGGGGGCCTTTTGCTGGTGGTATTGCTCCAGCACCGCCTGCAGCCGTGGGCCGGCTTCCAGACGGTGCACAGGCATGCGCATCAGCGTGTCGCCTTCTGAGGCAGTCAGGCGCAGGGCATCGTCGAGGCTGAGATTGGGTTTGGCGGCGAAAAAACGCTCGGCGTTCTTGAGGTCGTTGGGGCGAAGTTCAATCCAGGCCCCCTTGTGATTCACCAGAGGGCTGCGCTTGCCCGCCAGTCGTTCCAGTTCGCGCAGAGTCAGCGTCACACCGCCGATCATCAGTTCCCAACTCCAGTCGAGGTTTTCACCGAGGGTGAAGCCGCGGGAGCGCTCGGGCAGTTCCGCCTGGATTGCCAGGCCAAGACGACTGGCTAGGCCGCCGGACAGGCTGGGGGGCAGGTCGACACCGACGCCGACATCACGAAGCTGGCGGGCGGCGGTGCGCACCAGTACGAAGGCTTCAGCCGGCGTGATTTGCATCGCTTCCGGGGTGGCGCTGTCGAGCCCGCGTTCGATCGGCGTGAACACCGTGAGCGCCCGTCCCATCCCCTCCAGCAGTAGTTCGCCAGGGTGGTCGACAGCGACCTCACCCAACTGCAGCCCCTTGGGACCGGCGGCCCAGGCCACCCCTGCGGGCACCTTCAGGGTGGGATCGGCCTCCGCCTGCAGGGCGAACCGCAGGGTCCAAAGGTCCTCGCCTTCCGCTGGAGTTTCCAGTTCCAGGCAGGCGCGGGCAGCGGCCACGTTGCCGGCCACTCCTTCTCGCCAGTGGTGACTGGCGGTCGCCAGGCGTTCTGCTTCCTCATCGCCCAGGGTGATCACGCCGGTGTCGGATCCGAGGGCGTCCTGCCAGGCGGCAAGGAGGGGATCGAGCCCCTCGCTTTGGGGTGTGAAGCCCATGCGCAATTGGGCATCCACAAGGTCCTCCAGGAGGGTCGCCACGCGTAGGCGACCGCTGCGGGGTCGACAGCAGGCCACCGGGTTGGCGGCTCGCATGGCTTCTGGCCTGAGCCGGGTCGTGCGATTGCTGCGCCGGCCGGTCGGCTCCCGCCAGGGCAGGGCGCAGGTGGCCACCAGGGGCAGGCGGGAGGCCAGATCCTCTAAGCGTCTGCGATCGTCTTCACGATTGAGCAGCGGCACCCAGCGGGCCCGATGGGGGTAGCCCTCGCCTTTGCTCTGCTCCACCTGTGGAATCCAGCGTCCACGGGCGATCAGGCTCAGGGCCCAGCGCTGCATGTGGCTCCACCAGCGCAGTTCATCGGCCAGGTCGGGGTGGCGACCCGAGAGGGGGAGGCGTGCAAGCCAGCTGGTGGCTGCACCGGGTTCGATCGCTAGGCCCTGCACTTGCCAGGGCCACCATTCGGTCTGCTTGGGAATCGGCTCACCCGCTTGGAGGGGGAGCCCTGTCCAGCCGTCGTTCTCCTCGCTGTCGTTGCTGTCTGATCGTTTTTTGCGGCGCTTCAGACTGCGGCTGGGCAGCGTGAGGCAGGCGGTCGCGTCGATGATTCCTTCGGGGAGGAGGTCGCGTTCGGTCAGCCAGGCCCGCAGATCATCGGGGCTCAGGGTGAAGGGGTGAAGCGCTGGCGTGAGGCCTGGACCGGCAGGCTCAGCAACACGCCACGTGTCTGCCCACACCAGCAGGGCCGGTCGCCCGGAGCTGGTCGGAGTGCGGATGGCAGGGAGCCAGGTGGCGTGCAGCAGGCTCATGGCCGCGACGCAGACAACATGCGATGGGTGCCGTGGAGCAGGAGTGCGCTGCCGATCAACGGCAACCACGCCAGAAGGAGTTCCTCTCCTAATGATGCCAGGGCGTCCAGACCCCCCATCGGAGAGGGCAGGGCCATCCCCAGGCTGCGCACACCGCAGATCGCGCCAACAAGCCCGGCCTGCAGGTGTGAATCCTCCGGGTCCACCCGTTCGAGATGGAAGGCCAGCAGTCCATAGAAGAGCCCGCAGCCGGTGGCGCGGACGGCCTGTTCCACCCCGAGGGGTAGGCCGATCAACCCGGCAGAGAGTCCCGCGAGCAGCGCCCAGCCCATGGAGCGCAGCCGCAGCTGAGCACGGCTGTCCGGGTCCGGTGCCTTGGTGGAGGTGGGTGGGGCGGCCAAGGTGAGTGGCGGCTCAGGGGCGATCATGGCTGCTGGCCCTGCTCCTCAAGCCCGAAACCGCCATGGCTGTTGCACGATCGTCGCGTCCGCAGGAAGCACGTCCCCGCAGCGGTGCGCAGATTCGCGAGGCCTTCCTCAGCTTCTTTGAGCAGCGGGGGCATGCACGCATCGCGAGTGCCTCCCTGGTGCCAGAGGACCCCACGGTGTTGCTCACGATCGCCGGCATGTTGCCGTTCAAGCCGGTCTTCCTCGGCCAGCAGGAGCGGCCGGCACCCTGTGCGACCAGTTCACAGAAGTGCATTCGCACCAATGACATCGAAAACGTGGGTCGCACGGCTCGGCACCACACCTTCTTCGAGATGCTCGGTAATTTCTCGTTCGGAGACTATTTCAAGCAGCAGGCGATTGAGTGGGCCTGGGAGCTGAGCACCGGGGTGTTCGGATTGGATCCGAAGAATCTCGTGGTGAGTGTGTTCCGTGAGGACGACGAAGCCGAGGTGATCTGGCGTGACGTGGTGGGGGTCAACCCCAAGCGGATCATTCGCATGGATGAGGCCGACAACTTCTGGGCTTCTGGGCCCACCGGCCCCTGTGGCCCCTGTTCGGAGATCTATTACGACTTCAAGCCCGAACTTGGTGATGAGGGAATCGATCTCGAAGACGACTCCCGGTTCATCGAGTTCTACAACTTGGTGTTCATGCAGTACAACCGCGACGCGGAGGGCATCCTCACCCCGCTCGCCAACCGCAACATCGATACCGGCATGGGCCTCGAGCGGATGGCCCAGATCCTCCAGGGGGTGCCCAACAACTACGAGACCGACCTCATCTATCCGCTGATCGAAACGGCGGCTGCTCTTGCAGGAGTTGATTACAAGACCCTGGATGACAAGGGCAAGACGAGCCTGAAAGTGATCGGTGACCACAGCCGAGCCGTGACTCAGCTCATCTGCGATGGCGTGACCGCCAGCAACCTTGGCCGCGGCTACATCCTGCGTCGCCTGCTGCGCCGGGTGGTGCGGCATGGACGCCTCCTGGGGATCGACAAGCCTTTCCTGACGGCGATGGGTGAGGCGTCGATTGCTTTGATGCAGGCGGTGCATCCCCAGTTGCTTGACCGCAAAGAGGTGATCCTTGCCGAACTTCAGCGTGAGGAAGCCCGCTTCCTTGAAACCCTCGAGCGCGGCGAAAAGCTGCTGGCGGATGTGCTTGCGGCTAAGCCCAAGCAGATCTCAGGCGAGCAGGCCTTCGAGCTCTACGACACCTATGGCTTTCCACTCGAACTCACCGAGGAGATTGCCGAGGAGCATGGCCTCAGGGTGGATCTTGAGGGGTTCGAGGCGGCGATGGAGGCCCAGCGTCAGCGGGCCAAGGCGGCAGCGGTGAGCATCGATCTCACCCTTCAGGATGCGATCGATCAGGTGGCGGCTGAACTCGATGCCACGAGCTTCCGGGGCTATGAGCTGTTGGAACACAGCAGCAGCGTGCAGGCGCTGGTGGTGAACGGCGAGCCGGCCCAAACCGCTGTGGCCGGTGATGCGGTGCAGGTGGTGCTCGACACCACGCCCTTCTATGGCGAGGGCGGCGGCCAGGTGGGAGACCGTGGCGTACTGGCCGGAGACGGCACCGACGGCAACGGACTGATCGTGGCGATCGACGCTGTGTCGCGGAACCGCAGTGTGTTCGTGCACAGCGGCCGTGTGGAGCGCGGCAGCCTCAGCGTTGGTGCTGTGGTGCACGGTCAGGTGGATCGCGCCTGTCGGCGCCGGGCCCAGGCCAATCACACCGCCACGCATCTGTTACAGGCTGCGCTGAAGCAGGTGGTGGATCCCGGAATTGGCCAGGCTGGATCCCTGGTGGATTTCGAGCGCTTGCGTTTCGATTTCCACTGCCCTCGGGCGGTGACAGGGGCGGAGCTCGAGCAGATCGAGACCTTGATCAATGGCTGGATCAGCGAGGCCCACCGGCTTGAGGTGCAGGAGATGGCGATCGAGAAAGCCAAGGCCGCCGGTGCCGTGGCGATGTTTGGCGAGAAGTACGCCGATGTGGTGCGCGTCGTCGATGTCCCGGGGGTGTCGATGGAGCTCTGCGGAGGGACCCATGTGGCCAATACCGCTGAGATCGGTTTGTTCAAGATCGTCAGCGAGAGCGGTGTGGCGGCTGGAATTCGCCGCATTGAGGCGGTGGCTGGTCCGGCCGTGCTCGCCTATCTCAATGAGCGTGATCAGGTGGTGAAGCAACTGGGCGATCGCTTCAAGGCGCAGCCCGGCGAGATCGTGGAACGGGTGATGGCGCTACAGGAGGAACTCAAGGCCACGGGGAAGGCGCTGTCAGCGGCTCAGGCGGAGTTGGCCGTGGCCAAGTCGGCGGCACTGGCAGGCAAGGCCACGGCCTTGGCTGGCTTCCAGCTGCTGGTGGAACGCTTGGATGGTGTGGACGGTGCCGGCCTGCAGGGGGCGGCCCAGAGCCTGGCCGATCAGCTCGGCGATGGGGCTGCCGTGGTGCTTGGAGGCCTGCCGGATCCAGCTGATCAAGGCAAGGTGATCCTGGTGGCAGCCTTTGGTAAGGGGGTGATTGCCGCCAAGCTCCAGGCTGGCAAGTTCATTGGTGGCATCGCCAAGCTCTGCGGCGGTGGCGGCGGCGGTCGCCCCAACCTGGCCCAGGCTGGAGGCCGCGATGGTGCTGCACTGGATGGAGCGTTGGCCGCGGCCCGGGAGGAGCTGCATGCAGCGTTGTCATGAGTCCATGGCTCAACCCTGTTGGCGCTGTAGAGCTCATTGCTCCCCAGCGTCTTGGTCAGGGCTCGGACTCGACGGGAAGTTTCAGTTCTCTTCGCCAGTCGCTCAGGGGCCGATCCCAACCATCTTCGAGTTTTCGAGCAATGACTAGCTCCGCATCAAGTCCCATCTGAAAGCCCCGCGCCAAGGCTCGCAGCATCGGGGCGAGAGGTTCGTCGTTCTGAAGGGCTGAAAGCATCCCGCCGAAGATCAGCATCACGGCAAGGGGTGAGCGATTCTGCGCAAGGTTGAACCCCTGGAGCCCCAGTTCACTGGCCCCATCGATCCCGAAGCCAGTCAGGACGTGCACGATGTCGTGGGTTTCTTTGAGTCGGTGCACCACGTAATCCTGCGCGGTGGTCACTGGGGATGGATCGATCAAGCTGTCGGGGGTGATTCCCTGGCTGATCAGCTGGTCGGCGTAGATGCGACCGAGGCTGCCCTCAGGCAGGGTCTTCAGAACGTTCAGATCGATTGGCTGCGGGCGCCAGCGCTCCTCTACAAGTTCGTTGAAACGGGGGGCTTCCAGCAGATGGCGCATCATCTGTTTGCCGAGAGGGCCGTCTTTGACGCTGTTGCCAACGGCGAAGACACTTTCCAAAGATCCTGGATTTTTCAGGAAGGATGCCAGGCCCGCCAAAAGTTTCAGGCTCTGAAGGCGTTCCTGAAGTTTGATGCGCATTGGAGAAGGGCTTGTCAGTTCATTCTGAATCCACTCAAGTCATTTGGTTATTGGTTGGTTGATTCAGAGAAATTGCGGAACGGTTGTCTCTTCACCGTCGGATCCGGCACCTCGGCCTGAACAGGAAGCATCAGAGGATGATTTGGTCTGGAAGCGCGTTGCTTGTGACAAGTTGCCCCCGATCAATCCTCCGGTGTAGTAGGAGAAATCAGGGTTTCCACTGAACGCTCTACATACGTAGGTCAGAAGGATTGGTTCAGGTTCCGGCTCGGGTTCCGGTTTCGCTTCGGGCTCAGGCTTATCAGCTTCGGCTTGACTCTCTTGATCTTGCTCTTCTTTGCCATCATCTTTCTCATTTTCTTTGTTTTCTTCGCGTTCAGCCTGCGCCTGTTGTTTGGGGAGTTTGTCGGAAGGAACTACTAAGTTGTTGGCACCCCGCAACCTGGGATAGGGCGTCCTAGCAGCGATGAACCAGTCGGATCCAAGGATTCCTAGTAGCTCGCGGCCGGGGAGTCCATAAAGCCTTTCGTAGACAAGGTTGATGACATGACTTTCCGGTAGCAGGTTCTGTCCGCTCATGGTCTCGATCACGAGCTGGGAGAAGCGTTCTCTGCTCATTTTTGTTTGACTAAGCAACATGCCTTCCTTGCTGAAGGTTGCTTCTTCTCCTGCTTGAAGTCTCACCACGGATTGTGATTGCGCCTGGCTCGTCAGAGTTCCGAGCGTGGAGGGCGATGAGCCGGGCATGCTCGGTTTGTTTGTGCCGCTTCGACTGAGGGCCACTTGCATCGGCCTATCGGTCATGAATTCCCTGGCCTGCCAAGGTAAAGGCGAAGCAGGTCCCTGCTGGGAAAGGTTGGGGTCCCTAACAAAACCACCGTTCGTGGCGAAGCGGTAGTTGATCTGCCCGCCAATCACGGTATCCAGAAGATCGTCGTACTGCCCATAACCAGATACGGTCAGTTGGTTACTGACGGGAACAGTGATCCCGAGGCGTCCACCTCCGTATGAGTCCCCGATACCACGAAGGAGATATGGAGAAAGAGACAGGGTGATTGATTGGTCACCGACATCGGCAATGGGAATTCCCAACTGACCGATGGCATATCCAAGATTGTTGAGGCACCCATCCAAGGGGACACCACCAGTTGCGCCCAACTGCCACCGTCCTCTCTGCCAGAGCCCGCCCACGGCAAGCTGAGAGTGGAAGCAGCCTGAGATGTCCCAGCCGTCATATCCGATCAGCAGAGAGCTGATGCTGCGGTCGTTGGGATTGAACCACTTGTATCCCAACTCTGTGCTGGCTCCCCATGCGCCGTCAAAATTGGTGTTTCCTGTTGAGTAGCTGTAAAGCAGGCTGCTTCCCATGCTTTGGCTGAGGGGGAGAAAGAAGGAGGCATCTCCCAGAATGAGGCCCGCGGCTTCACCCAGTGTTTCTCCAGAAGCGTTGCTTCCCCAGCCACTCGAGCCGATCCCAATCACTGGATTCAGTGTTGGGTAGAGCGCGAGAATGTCTGGCTGTTTTTCGTCGCTCTGCTGTCCCTGTTCTTTGTCGGAAACAGAGGCTTCACCGCTCAAAACCGCTAAGTCATAGCCACCGTCTTCGCGCACGCTCAGAACGTATGTCGTTCCACGAATGCCAAGAACTTTGCTTCCGAGGCAGCTGTTCTGAGGTCCGTTGATCAAGACCTGACCGCGATCGAGTCGGAAGCAATCCTCGCCGAGTCGGATCAGGCTGTTATTTCCCAGGAATCCGAGGGCTCGTCGGTCAAACAGAACCTCGGCCCGGCTCCGGCCTGTACTTAGTTCTTGCCCCCGGTCAGCGGTCTGGTTGACCGCGGCTTCACGCTTGTCGATGAAGACCTCTCGACCATCGATGATGCGCCGGATCCTGGCTCTATTGAATGGGGCTGCGCTTGCTTCGGGGATTGCCAGAGCTGCAGCGAAGGCCATGAGAAGCAACTTCCTGAACACTGGCCTTTCCATCGATAAATGGATCCCTCATAGTCATTGGTGGGTCAAAGGTCGCTGGTGTCAGTGTCAGTTCGCAGTGCGAACACACTTTGCACTCCCTGCCCACGGATTGCGTACTGCCCCAAGTCCTTCAGCGTTAGGTGGCTAGGGAGCTTCTTGGCGACGGCTTCGCTCATCACGATCGATGCATTGCAACGCTTGGCGATGGCTTCCAGGCGGCTAGCGGTGTTGACTGCATCACCGATCACGGTGTAGTCCATTCGGTGGTTGCTGCCGATGTTGCCGCTGACCACCCAGCCGTAGCTCAGAACGACCACCTGCTCCCAGGGAGGTTGGCCATCTGCTATCCAATCCTGATTCAGAGCTTGGAGTCGTTCCTGAAGGGAGAGGGCAGTGCGTATCGCTGCCAAAACGTTCGTTTCCGCGTCCTTCTGCAGAGGAGCTCCGAACACAGCCAGGACAGCATCGCCGATGAATTTGTCCACCGTGCCCTCCTGGGCATGGACGGCATCAACCACCTCACCGAAATAACGATTCAGGCGTTCGACCAAATCCTTGACGCGTCCATGCTCGGTCATGGTCTGTGTAAACGCTGTAAATCCCCTGATATCACTCATCAGCACGACGACATCTATTAAGCGACCTCCAAGAAGACCATCTGCCTCCTCTGGTTGATCCGCGATTTCTGCAGCCACTGCAGGCGAGAGATAGCGCCCCAACGTGCGGCGTAGTCGACGACGTTGCCATTGCAGATGCACGGTTGCCTCTCCTCCGCTCACGATGCCGGTGATCCCAAGGCCTGCGGCTAGTCCCACCATCGGCAGCAGGATCCCTACCCATGCCACCAGTGACGCACTGATCGCTAATAAGAGCCCCGCCGATCCGAGCAGGAAGCCGATTCTCGGGAGTGGTCGATCCCAGCGACCCGCGATCAGCCCAGCTGCGATCACGACGGCAGCAATCAGCCAATTCCATCCGGTAGGGGCTGAGATCCGTCGCAGCGATCGGCCCTCGAGGCGATTGGCGAGTTCGGTGGCATGCAGCTCGACACCAGGCATCCCTTCAGCTCCAGAGAACACCGCCGGATGTAGGTCCTGAAATACAGCTGCGGTCGGTCCGACAAGAACTAAGGCTCCCCTTAGGAGCTTTGATGCCTTCAAACTCTCAAAGGCCTTGGGTTCCAGAAGTTCCCAGATGGAGATCGTTTTGATCGTGCGAGGAGGTCCATAGGGATCCAGCAAGATGGAGCCGCTGGTTTTTACGTCAACGTCGCCACCCAGCCGTTTTAAAACTGCGTTGGCGAGTCCATCCGGTACCGAGGGTCCTAGTCGCTGTCGTAGGGAAATCACGGCATCACCGGGGCGCCGTCTGATCACCCCGTCAGGGTCGGGTTCGCCGTTCAGCAGGCCACGATGCACTACGGGTGACATCTTGCTCAGGGAGGGGGCAATGTCCAGAAACGACACCCCCGCCACAGGGCCACGGGTGGTCAGCGCCTGGGTGCCTAAAACCACGTGCTGTTGATGCCGTTTCAGTGCATCTGCAAACATTTGATCGTCCTCTGGCCCATGACTACTGGGTGCTTCGAACAGAACATCGAAGCCCACAACATCAGCACCGGCCTCTAATAATCGTTCCAAAACCCTGCCATGCACCTGTCGAGGCCAAGGCCATTGGGTGAGGCTTTTCAGTAATGGATCGTTGCTCAGATCCGCGTTAAGGGCCTGTTGAAGGCTGAAATCATCGATCGCCACGATCACGACCTGGTCTGGAGCTGTTCGCTTTCCGCGCCATTCCTGAACCAAGCCTGCGAAGCGAAGATTGAGCTGATTGAGAGCTGTGGCGTTCAGCCCCGCCACGATTGCAACCGTGCTGCCCAGCATGAGCAAGGCGGCATGGCGGCGGATCCATCCCAATGGCATGGTCATGATGCCCAAGGGTCTTGCACTAATCCTTCGAGCAGATCGGCAGCCCGGTTCAGGGCTCGGTCTGCTTCAGATGAAAGCGTCTTGCAGCAACGGGACAGCGTGGGGCGATCTCTCCGAGCCAATGCGTCGAGTGCTTCAAGCATTAAGGAGAGCTGGCCGTTGGCCCGCCGGCAGCGAGCACTGCTCAGGGCCAGGAGTTGCATCACGAGCTCGCTGTCATAAAGGGAGGCCTGAAGCAGGTCATCGGCTCTTACGGAGAGCAGTTCGGCTGGGCCATGGCTCACTCTCACCGAAGCGCTATGGCGGTAATCGCCAATCAGGGCCATTTCACCAAGGAGTTCGTCGCTACCGACCGTTGCCAGGACACGAGGCCTGCCGGAGCCGTCCTGCATCTCAATGGTGAGCTCTCCGCTCACCACCAGAAGGACTCGTTCAGCTTCAGCGCCCTCATGGATCACCACCTCCCCTACCGCGGGCTTCAGGGTGTCGTACTGAAGTTCGCTTAGGTGCGTGTCAAAAAGAAGCCGGAGGCGTTCCCTCACGTGCCTGAGCTGAAGGTCGTCGCCCTCCATGGCGCCGGAGCGGACCACTGATTCCATGCTGGCCACTCGAGTGGAAATCGTCCGTGCCAACTGCCTTAGCGTCACGATCTGATGCCGGTTGCCGTGATCTCGTTGCTCGATCTCCTGATTCTTCTGGTGCTGGCCCATTTCGTGTGCGATTTCGTGCTGCAAAGCGATCGCATGGCACGGGAGAAGACGCCCGGCCTGGATGACACTCTGAACTGGCGCTGGTGGCTCGGTGCCCATGCCTCAACCCACGGCCTCGCAGTGGCCTTGATCACCGGCATGCCTCTGATCGGGTTGGCTGAGATGTTCGTGCACGCGATCATCGATTGGCTGAAGGTTCGCCTTCGCTTCTCCCTAGCCATCGATCAGTGTCTGCATCTTTTTTGCAAGTTGATCTGGGTGGGGTTGATCGCCTGCCTCTGAACCATGAGCCTGCTTACAAGAGATGATCTGGGGGCTATGGCCCTCTTCGCCGATCTTGCTGACGATCAGCTGGATCTTTTGCTGGATCGTCATCGGGAGACCAGTCATCAGATCGATCAGGTGATCGTGATGGAGCAGGACTGGGGTGAGTCGCTGTTTTTGATTCGTTCTGGTTTGGCCAAGGTGCGCACTTACACCGCTGACGGTGATGAGGTGATCATGTCGCTCCTGGGTCAGGGTGACGTCTTTGGGGAAATGGCTGCCCTCGATGGGGCCTCTCGATCAGCTGATGTGGTGGCCCTCACACCACTGCGCCTGGTCAAGATGCGCGCTGCTCCGTTCGCGGCACTCCTCACACAGCAAGCCGCCTTCGCCCTCGCCCTTGCTCGACTGGAGGCCAGTCGACTGCGGGATCTGAATCAGCGCTTCGCTCTGCAGAGTGCCGATGCCACAACACGCTTGCTTGATTCCCTGGCTTACTTATCTCGGAAATCCTCTGGATCCACCGATCCCCTGGCCTTGATTCCGCCACTGGCGCAGAAGGAAATCGCGCTTCTTGCTGGATTGGCTCGCGAGACGGCGTCGAGGACGTTGAGCAAGTTGAGAAGTCGAGGCACCGTCATTGAAGAGGACGGACAGTTGCGCCTTGTCGATGCCCAGCCTCTGATCAAGCGAGGCCTGTTAGAGGGTTGAGGCTCATTCCTGCAGATAGGTGGTTTGGCGAAGACTGGTGGTCACGTGGCTCATGAGACGACGGGCATCGCTGACGGAGAGTCGCCCGTCACTGATGGCCTGTTCGCTGGCCAAGCGAAGACGTTCGAGCATTAGCTCGGGATTGTGTTCCATCGCCTGGAGAACATCGGCGTTCGTGTCTCCTTGCACGACATGGTCAACCCGATAGCCACCACCTGGGGCCAGTCGGATGTGCACCGCGTTGGTGCTGCCGAAAAGATTGTGCAGATTGCCCATCACTTCCTGGTAGGCACCGGCGAGAAAGAGGCCAACCAGGTAGGGCTCGCCAGGTTTGGGCTGGTGGAGCTCGAGGAGTGATTTGCTCTTGCCATCATGAATGAAGCGGGCGAGCTTCCCGTCGGAATCACAGGTGAGGTCAGCAATGTTGCCGAGTTGATCTGGTTCTTCGTCCAGGCGATGAATCGGCATCACCGGGAAGAGTTGATCGATGGCCCAGGTGTCTGGGGCGGAACGGAAAACGGAGAAATTGGCGTAATAGGTGGTGGCCAGGCTGGCCTTGAGGTTGCGCAGATCCTCGGGGCAGTGTTCCGGGGGGATGAGCGATGCGATCTTGCGGGCGCAAGCCCATGCGAGCTGTTCGGCCCGGGCTCGATCGGGAAGATTGAGATAGCCCAGCCGGAAGGCGCTGAGTGCATCGTCCTTGAATTTGAGCGCATCATTCCAGGCTTCCTGCAGGTTGCTTTCGTTGATGTTGTTGAGGGTCTCCTGCAGGTTGCGCACAATCAGCGGGTCATCTTCAGCAGCGGATGGCGCGTGATCAGGAGCTGTGCCCGCTCCGAGAACATCGAAGACCAGCACACTGAAATGGCTGGCCAGAGCTCGTCCGCTTTCGCTGACGAGAGTCGGCACAGGCACGTTGCAGGGTTCGCAGCATTCCCGCACAGTCGCCACTACATCATTGGCGTAGTTCTGAAGGGAATAGTTCGTGGAGGCAGCGGTGGCACTGCGACTCCCGTCGTAGTCGATGCCAAGTCCACCGCCTACATCTAAGTAGCCCATCGGAGCACCCAGGCGATGGAGCTCCACATAGATCTGCCCAGCTTCTTGCAGGGCATCCTTCAAAACGGCAATGTCATTGATCTGACTGCCGATATGGAAGTGGAGTAGTCGTAGTTCGCTGAGTAGGTCGGCCTCCTCAAGCGCTCGAACGGTGTCCAGTAGTTCTGGGATGGACAGCCCGAATTTGGCGCGATCGCCGACGGAACTCCCCCAACGTCCCGTGCTGCGAGTGGACAGCCGAGCCCGGATTCCGATCAGGGGCGCTGCACCCAAATCACGACTGGCTTTGATGATGCGATTGACCTCTTCGGGCTGTTCGATCACCACCACGGGTTGACGACCGAGGCGTCTCGCCAGGATGGCGGTTTCGATGTAGCGCTGATCTTTGTAGCCGTTGCAGATCAGCAGAGCGTCCGGGTCTTCGAGAAGTGAGAGTGCGATCAGCAGTTCGGCCTTGCTGCCGGCCTCCAGGCCGAAATGCCAGCGTTGGCCGCTCTCGACGAGCTGCTCCACCACATGGCGTTGTTGGTTGCATTTGACCGGAAACACCCCCTGATAACGACCTCTGTACCCGTAGTGGGCGATGGCGCGGTCAAAGGCGGCGTGGAGTCGCTCCAGGCGGTCTTCAAGAATGTCATCGAAGCGGATCAGGAGGGGGAGAGCCAAATCGCGGTCCCGCATGCCCGTGACGAGATCCACCAGGTCGATGCTGCCGCCGCGATCCCCCCTGGGTTGCACAGACACATGCCCCCTGGCATTCGTGGAGAAGTAGGGATCCCCCCAGCGATCGAGCCCATAGACACTGGCGCCTGCCTGGGCAGTCCAGGTGCCGTCGGTGCCAGAGGGAGCACTGAGCATCGATGCTTCCGCCACAGTTTGAGACTCGGAATCTAGGCAGCTCGGTCACGAGCTTCAGCTTTGGGCAGCAGGCTTGCTTGCCAAGCGGGCCGTCGGCCACGGACGATGACCGCGGTTTTTCTCCTACTCATGGCTGCCGAACGCACCTTCATTGCCATCAAGCCCGATGGCGTCCAGCGTGGTCTCGTTGGCGAGATCCTTGGCCGTTTCGAGCGCAAGGGTTTCAAGCTGGTGGGGCTCAAGCAGCTCACCCCCAGCCGGGAGCTGGCAGAGCAGCACTACGGAGTGCATAGGGAGCGCCCCTTCTTCGCCGGCCTGGTCGAGTTCATCACGTCCGGCCCCGTGGTGGCGATGGTCTGGGAGGGTGACGGTGTGATCGCCAGCGCTCGCAAACTGATTGGTGCGACGAAGCCCCTGGAGGCCGAGCCCGGCACCATCCGCGGTGATCTGGCGATCAATATCGGTCGCAATGTGATCCACGGATCCGATGCCCCGGAAACGGCCCAGTTCGAGATCGGTCTCTGGTTCCAGGCTTCCGAGCTGAGCGACTGGACCCCTTCGGATCAGGGCTGGCGCACCGAGGGCTGATCCTTCCGATCAGTCAGGGTTCTTGCTGAGAGCCCCGGCTTCAAACCGGTCCCAGCGAAAGTCCCCCAGCAGCTCATCATTGAGCTGGCTGGGGGATTCCTGTTGCATGGCATCCGCCACCAGCTCTGCGGTCAGGCCCGCCATCAGCACCCCGTTGCGGTGATGGCCGCAGGCCAGCCAGAGCCCCGTGATCGGGCTTGCCCCCAGCAGAGGGCCCTCGTCGGGGGTGCAGGGTCGGAATCCCCACCAGCGTTCCATCGGTGGCCAGTCCATGGCTTGCGGCAGCAGGGAGGCGATGCCGTCCTGCAGGGTCCGCTGTCCCTGGGGGGTGAGACCTTCCTCAAAGCCGGCTTCGGTTTCGGAGGTGGCGCCGACCACCACCAGTCCGTCCTCGCGGGGCACCAGGTAAGTGCCGGGGCCGAAGATCACCCGCTTGAGGGCGCCCCGAGGGGCCTGGAGGGACAGCATTTGCCCTTTCACGGGAAACACCGGGAGGGCGGAGAGCAGTCGGGCGCTCCAGGCGCCACTGCAGAGCACGGCTGTTGAACAATTCAGTGTGTATTCCGTTCCTTCTGCGTTACGGACTCGTGCTCCTTGCAGGTGTTTGCCGTCCTGTTCGAGAGCCAGGACCTCTAAGCCCTCCTGGAAGCGCACGCCGCGGTCGGCGCAGGCGCTTTCGAGGGCCCGCATCAGCAGGCGGCGATTGTCGATCTGGCCGTCCTGAGCAAAGAGCAGTCCTGTGCTCCATTGCGGGGCCAGGCCCGGTAGCTCCCGCTCGAGCTGGGTGCGGTTCAGGGCCTGCCCCCAGGCTGCGGTGGGGTAGTGGTCCCGTTCCGTTGCATCTCGGAACGGCACCACGATGCCGCTGGAGCGCAGGCCGCAGGGCAGGCCGCTGTCGGCCTCGATCTGGGCGACCCACCCTGGGGCCCGCTCCAGGCTGATCTGCCCGAAACGCAGCTGGGTGCCGCTCAGGCCCTCGGCATGGGGGGCCAGCATGCCGGCGGCCACGAATCCAGCCGCTTCGCTGCGGCGGCGGCTCAGCACGGTCACCTGCCGGCCGCGGCGGGCCAGCTGATGGGCCACCGCCAGCCCCATCAGTCCCCCTCCCAGGATCACGACGGGATCGTCGGCCATTGCCCCCTTGTGGTTCAGACACCCGACCTTAACGACGTCGTTCCATAGGATTGGCCGGCTAGCAGGGATCTGGGCGGATGGCAGCGAACGGCGCGGGCACGGGCAACTGGGAAGCCGTGATCGGTCTGGAGACCCATGTGCAGCTGGGCACCGAGAGCAAGATCTTCACCAGCGCCTCCACGGCCTTCGGTGATGAACCCAACACCCACATCGACCCGGTGGTGTGCGGCTTGCCCGGCACCTTGCCTGTGCTGAATCAGAAGGTGCTCGAGTATGCGGTGAAGGCGGCGATGGCCCTCAACCTCAACATCGCGGAGCACTGCAAGTTCGATCGCAAGCAGTATTTCTATCCCGATCTGCCGAAGAACTACCAGATCTCTCAGTACGACGAACCGATCGCTGAAGACGGCTGGATCGAGGTGGAAGTGGCAGAAAAAGGCAAAGACACCTACCTCAAGCGCATCGGTATCGAGCGTCTGCACATGGAGGAGGACGCGGGCAAGCTGGTGCATGCCGGCAGCGATCGCCTGGCGGGCTCCACCCACTCGCTGGTGGATTACAACCGCGCTGGTGTGGCCCTGGCTGAGATCGTGAGCAAGCCCGATCTGCGCACCGGCCGGGAGGCAGCGGAATACGCCTCGGAGATCCGCCGGATCATGCGTTATCTGGGCGTGAGCGACGGCAACATGCAGGAGGGATCGCTGCGTTGTGACGTCAATATCTCCGTGCGCCAGGGGCCTGATGCCCCCTTTGGCACCAAGGTGGAGATCAAGAACATGAACTCCTTCTCGGCGATCCAGAAGGCCTGCGAGTACGAGATCCAGCGTCAGATCAAGGCCTACGAGAGCGGCGAACCGATCGTTCAGGAAACCCGCCTCTGGGATGAGGGCAAGCAGCTCACCAAGAGCATGCGCAGCAAGGAGGGGGCCAGCGACTACCGCTATTTCCCCGATCCCGATCTCGGTCCGATTGAGGTGAGTGTCGAGCAGCGCGAAGCCTGGCGTGCCGAGTTGCCGGAGCTGCCCTCGGCCAAGCGCCATCGCTACGCAGACACCCTGGGGCTGTCGCAGTACGACGCCCGGGTGCTCACCGACGAGCGGCCGATGGCTGACTACTTCGAAGCGGCGGTGGCAGCCGGCGCTGATGCCAAGCTTGCTGTCAATTGGATCACTGGCGATATCGCCGCCTATGTGAACAGCAACCGTCTCAGCTACGGGGACTTGCCCTTCCGCGCGGAGCAGCTGGCGGAGATGGTGAAACTGATCGATGGCGGCAAGATCAGCGGCAAGATCGCCAAGGAAATCCTTCCTGAGTTGCTCGAGCAGGGTGGCTCACCGGCCAAGATCGTCGATGAGCGAGGCCTGGGCATGATCAGCGACCCGGCCGCGATCACCGCCATCGTCGAAGAGCTCCTGGCTGCTCACCCTGAGGAGGTGGAAGCCTTCCGCGGCGGTAAGAACAAGCTGCAGGGCTTCTTCGTCGGTCAGCTGATGAAAAAGACTGGCGGTAAGGCTGATCCGAAGCTGGCGAATCAGATCCTCACCCAGAAGCTGAAGGGGGGCTAAATCCCCGTCTCAGTTGGTCTGTGGAGGGCCGTTATACAGCTCGTTCAGCACCGAGCGGCCATCGGCGGCGATTTTCAGAATCGTTTGAATGCTGGGGGCGTCACCGCTCTGCTCCCAACCCGGTGGCCCTCCAGGGATGTTGAAGATGAAGTCGCCATTCTCACGGCTGAGGCAGGGATTGCCTGCAGCGCCGGCGAACATGCAACTGGCGGGTCTGTAGGCGCTGAGCCCACCGTTGAGCCGGATTGCTGTATCGCGAGCCAGGTTGATGCTGCGTCGTGCGGCGAGGGGATCGTTCGGGCTGCTGTCAGGGACTGAAGCGTTGCCTGGTGCTGGAGCTTCGCCCGGCGTGCAGCTCACTTGTGATGAGCTCAGGTCGATTGCGCTGACAGCGACAAGGGCTCCCGATGCACGGTCATAACAGCGGAACGTGATCGCCTGTGCTTGGGCAGCGTTGCCGCAGCTGATGCTGGCGGTGGCCAGGCTGAAGGCGCTCAAGCCGACGGCGCTCAGGTGGAGCAGGTGGTTCATGCCTGAATTCTGATGGACAATCCCTGGCGATGGGTAAGCCCCGCCATGGGCGGGGCGCGGGTTCGGTGGCCGTTGTTGTCAGCGTGCGGTGCGGTTGGAGAGGGTGTAGGTCACCCGCACCGAGCTGCCCTCATTGCTGGGGAGGGGAACTTCATATCGACCGGTCTGCCCCGGGGCAACGGTCAGGATCTTGCGGTACACATAAGTGCCGATCAATCGACCTCTGCAGCTCGTTCCCTCGTAGAGCTTCACTTCGACACCAAGGTTGGCATTGCCATTGCTGTCAATCCAAACCTTGTCCCAGTCGTCGGATCTCACCTCATTATCAACACAGAAGCGGGTTTTGTTGGAGGATGGGAAGAAAGCGCTGAAGCGTGTGCCGTTGCTTTGTGGCCGCTTAAGTTGCAGCGTTTTAGAGAAAGTACGTTGTCCGGTTTCGTTTCTTGAGAGGCTGTCGTGATCAACAATGTAAACCGTTTTTGTGAGGCTGAGTACCTGTTTGCTCGCCTGAGCCCTGGGTTCAGGATTTTCCTGAGGGCAGCTGTTGCGAAGGGTGCGGGGCGGGTTGTTCGTGGTTGACCAGCGCGTGTTCGCGGTGGCTGATCCGCTGACCTTCACCAACTCCCCATTGCGGACTTCCAGTGTGATGTTGCCGCTTCGCTGATCACAGGCGTTGGTCCATCGGCCGGTGATTCTGTTGCCCCTGGTCCGTCCAATCAAGGTGTTCAGAAGTTGTCCGGAATTCGTGTAGCCGCGCATTCGGAAGTTGTTCTGTCCTGGGATTTCCTGGGTTTGGAGGATGTTGTAATAACCACTGTTATTGCCTTTCCACCAGCCATTCAGGTTCGTAGGCGCCTGGTCTTGAGGTGGTTGGGGTGTGTCGCAGCTCGGTTGGGCTGAGAGATTGACGTTGGCGGGGGTGTTGATGCGAACCAGGGTTTGGGTTGACAGGTTGCCACCGACTTTGTCAAGTGCTCCGTTGCGGAGGCTGAATGCAAAGGAACCCCGTGCTCCATGACAGTAGTTGTTCCAGTTTCCGCTGATCAGGGCACCATTCACAATCCCAGTGGAGATGTTCAGCGGTTGCCCTGAGCTTTGGAAGCCCTTGATGGTGACATTGCTGCCATTCACGCTGATATGGAAGAGCCTGTTGTCATTGCCGCGCCACCAGCCGTTGAGGTTGACGGGCTGCTCGGGTTGGGGAGAGGGTTCTGGATTGGGCTGGAGTTCTGCTGGGCCCGGTACTTGGGTCACTTGGCTGAATAAAAATATGGATTTATCGCGCCCGTTGGGATTGTCGACGGAGGCCTTGAGCCTGTCATCATTGTTGACCTTGAGCCACTTGTCATTTTTGCGGGATTGCAGTGCCATCCGTCCGCCTAGTCCTGTTGCTACGAAAGTGGTACTTTCCCGGTCTGACTTGCATTGGTAGGAGTCGAGTAGCACGGTTTCATCGTTGTTTTTCACGCGCCACCACTCATTGGGGTTTTTCACGCTGCGCAGGGCAAATGTGTTTCTGACGGCGCCAGGCAGGTTGCTGACATCAAAGAGTTCGAAGACGCCTTCGCTTCCGGGGGCTGGTTGGTCACGGAGGTTGGCTTTCAGGGCATCGTTGTGATGGCCGCCGCTCACATAGCGGTCATTCAACTTTGACTTGATCACAAACTGGCCGAGGGAGCGTCCGTTTTCGCAGTTCACTCCGTTGTTGGCGGAGGCTGCGGGAGTTTGAAGGCTTGCAGTGGCAATCAGTGCGGTGGCCGTGATGGCGCTGGTTGCTGTACGGGCCTGGTTGAGCAGAGACATGGCGTTTGCTTTTAGTTGGTTTTTAGAAGCTAGTGAGTGAGTTCGTTTTGACCAGTGTTTGAAAAATGTTTGTTGTCAAGTGACGTTCGGCTCAGCGGAAAAGATCGGCGATGCCTTGCCCAAGCAATTTGCCGAGGTGTTGGCCAACGGCAGAGCCCAGTTGATCGCCGGAGCTCATCTCGGGTGCAGGGGTCACTTCTGGATTGCTGAAACCTGGCTCAACAGCTCCGTCGCCCGTGAAATCCGCCTCGCCTGCGCCGATCTCGATCACGGGATCTGGGCTGGTTGGTGAAGGTGAGGTTTGGGCGGGTGTGGTGGTGCCGGGAACGGGCAGGCAGCTCACGGCGGGGCTGGTCATGTCCACCGCACTGCGAGCAACGAGCTGACTGGTGGTGCGATCGAAGCAGTCGAAGGCGATGGCCATGGCATCGGCTTTGGGACCGTGGGCAATCGCCAGAGCTGAGGAGCTGAAAGCGACGGCGGAGAGGAGGGAAAGGGAGCGGGTCATGGTTTGCAGTGAGGGTGAGGAGAGAGGAGGAGTGGGGGCGGCTGTGTGTTCCGCCGATGAACCCAAGATCTCTGCGATTGCGATGCCGCTTGTTGATGCCGGTCTCACTGGCCTGTGAGCTTGATCACAGGCGCTGAGTCGACTGCGGCACAGTCGATCTTTCCTTGCTTTTTCTGATCAGAGCCGGATTTCAGAGCTTTGATTCGACCAGCACGGTCCACGCTTCTGGCCGGTCACCGTTGTCAATCACCAGGTCTGCCTTGGCGCACTTGCTGGCGAGGGGCAGTTGAGCGGCGATCCTGAGCCGGGCTTCCTCGGCCGTCAGCGCATCTCGGGCCATCAGTCGCTCTTGTTGCTGCTGTTTTGAGCAGGTCACAACCCAGATTTCTGTGCAGAGGTTCTCCAGGCCTGCTTCAAACAGCAGCGGAATCATCAGCACCACAATTGGCTCCTGCTCGAGCCTCAGCAGCTCCCCATCGAAGTGATCGCGGACGAGGGGGTGGACCAGCCGCTCGAGCCAACGCCGTTCGTCTGGGTCGCTGAACACGATCCGGCCCAGGGCCGCGCGATCGATGCGCCCTTCCACCATGGTCGAACCGCTCGCCAGCACCCGATCTCCGAAGTGTTCCAGCACCCGTTTGGCACCCTCGCTTCCGGTGACTAGGGCGTTACGGGCGATTTGGTCGGCATCCAGTAGTGGAATGCCCCTGTCGGCCAACCAGCGACCAACACTGCTCTTGCCGCTGGCGATGCCGCCGGTGAGACCGATCCGGCGTTGGGCAGGCATGGTGCGGCGTCAGGATGGATCCAGTGTCTCGCGTGCGCCCGTGTTTGCGGCTACCAGCGGCTCATCGATCTCATGGACTCCCCTAGAGGGGGGCATCACCGCACCACAGGGGTTTGAAGCGGCTGGCATCACCGCAGGACTGAAGGCCTCCGGTAAGTCGGATCTCTCCTTGTTGCTGGCCCCGGAAGGCGCTGTTTGCGCCGGCACTTTCACCACCTCCGTGGTGCGTGCCGCCTGTGTGGATCTTTGCGCGCAGCGGTTGGCTGCGAGCTCGGGTCGGGCCAGGGCCGTGCTCACCAATTCAGGGCAGGCGAATGCCTGCACCGGCGATCGCGGCTTGATTGATAGCCAGAGGGCTACGCAGGCGCTGGCTGATCGTTTGGGCCTGGATGCTGACGAGGTGCTGATTTGTTCGACCGGCGTGATCGGTGTGCCGATTCCGATGGACACCCTGCTAGCGGGCTTGGATCCCCTTCTCGAAGCGCTCAGCTCTGAGGGCGGGGCTGCTGCCGCCACCGCGATCCTGACGACCGACTTGATCGATAAGCAGATCGCCCTTGAGGCGGACCTCGGCGGCCGTCGCGTGCGGATCGGCGGCATGGCCAAGGGCTCCGGGATGATCCATCCCGATATGGCCACCATGCTCGGCTATCTCACCTGTGATGCCGGCGTGCCGGCTGAGGTCTGGCAGGCCATGGTGAAGCGAGCGGTGGATCGCTCCTTCAATGCGATCACGGTGGATGGAGACACCAGCACCAATGACACTTTCCTTGCCTTTGCTGCTGGAGAGCCGCTGGCTCCCGCCGATCTGGCGGGTCTTGAGGAAGGCGTGACCCTGGTGGCACAGCATCTGGCCCGCGCCATCGCCCGTGATGGAGAGGGTGCGACCTGCTTGATCGATGTGCTGGTCCAGGGTGCGGCAACGGAAGCAGAGGCCCTTCTGATCGCCCGCACGGTCTGTGGCTCATCGCTTGTGAAAACAGCCGTGCATGGGCGCGACCCCAACTGGGGACGGATCGTGGCGGCTGCCGGTCGTTCCGGTGTGGACTTTGACCCCGAAGCCGTGGCTCTATGGCTGGGGCCCTATCAGCTGATGGCTGCAGGACGGCCCCTTCCCTTTGACCGGGATGCCGCTTCGGGCTATCTGAGGCAGCGGGCTGCAGGGGCCTATCTCCAGGACGACAGCGTCTTGATCCGATTGGAGCTGGGTGATGGCTCCTGCAGTGGCCGTGCCTGGGGGTGTGACCTCTCGGATCAATACGTTCGCATCAACGCCGATTACACCACTTGATCCCTGTCGCGGCTGCCAGGATGGACCTGTGAATTGGACGCTTTCCCCTTGGCCAAGGAGTCCACGTCCCAGGCAGCACCTGAGCGGCCGACGCGACCCCGCTTCTGGGTGGGTCCGCTCGTGGCAGGCGCTTGTTTTGCCCTGGGCTACGGCATCACCCAACGCATCATCGTGATGCAGGGTGCTTTGCAGAAGCCTCAACGTGAGGGGTTCGCAGCGCAGCCATTCCCTGGACAGACCCTTGAGGATCTGCGGCGACGCCACGGTGACGATCAGCAGGCATTGACCGCTGATGTGGCAGCCAAGGAAGCGGAGCTGGCTCGCCAGCGCGATGCCGAGAAGGCTGCCCTGGAGGCGGAGCGCCTCGCTGCTGAAGCCAAGCGCAATGCAGAGCAGCAGGCTGCCCTTGGCCCGCTGCCGGAGCAGGCGCTGCCTGAGCCGGTCTGGGCCGAGCCCGCTTCGGCGGTCCCCGCGCCTGTGCTGCCCAAGCCTGAGCCAGGCCGAGCTGTGGCCGAACCAGCCCCGGTTCAGACCCAACCAGCGTCGCCCGCTCCTCTCGCTCCCTTCCCGGCGGCGCCGGTCGCTCCCCCGACCCCCTAGGCCGCTGGTTGGGGATCGCGCTTTCCGCCGGGTATCTGCCACAGTTTCAGCATCAGCTCTGTCGAGGTCATGCCCTCTCCTGATGCCCTGATCAGAGCCACCATGCACCGCCTGGCCGCTCGCCTCGGCCATGGTTTGGCGGAGGCGGCCGCTGAAGTGGCCGTGATCGCCCAGGACGCACCTGAGCGGCTGCGCCGAGAATGGGATCTCTTTCAAGACGAGGTGCGGGCGGAAGCGGAACGACTGGATGCCGATGAGCAGGAGCCGTCTCACCCCGCACAGCCCGCAGGCCCCGTTGGGGATGTGGATCCCCAGCAGCAGATTGATGGCCTCCGTGCGCGGGTTGCGGAGCTCAGTCGCTTGATGGAGGAGACACCCTGATGGGGGCTCCGGCGCTTCCTATGCCCCTGCGCAGTGTGCTGCGTGCCTTGCGCATCTGGCGTGCAGTGCTCACGCTCATCGTTCTGCTCTGGTGGGATGGTTGCGCCTGGACCTATCCCGGCGGTTGCAGCGCCGAACGGCGTCAGGCCCGTCAGCAGCAACGTGCCCGCTGGCTGACGGCTGAACTGCTCGCCCTTGGCTCGGCCTTCATCAAGCTCGGTCAGCTGCTTTCGGCCCGGCCCGATGTGCTTCCAGCGGGTTGGGTGTCCGAATTGGCTGATCTTCAGGACCGGGTGCCTGCCTTTTCGTTTGACCGGGCCCAGGCGGTGCTGGAGGAAGAGCTCGGAGCCCGTTGCGCCGAGATCATCGATCTGGATCAGCAGCCCCTCGGAGCTGCCTCCTTGGCCCAGGTGCATCGCGCCAGCCTGCGAAGCGGTCGGCAGGTGGTGCTCAAAATTCAGCGCCCGGGGCTCGAACGCCTGTTTCGCCTTGATCTGGAGGTGATGCAGCAGGTGGCTGCCGTTCTGCAGCGGCATCCCAGTTGGGGCCGGGGCCGCGATTGGGTCGCGATCGCCCAGGAATGCAGGAGAGTCTTGTTGCGGGAACTGGACTTCCGCTTGGAGGCTCAGCATGCCGCCCGCTTCCGGCAGCAGTTTCTCGATGAGCCACGCATCCGGGTGCCCGGGGTGATCTGGGAGCTGAGCAGCCGTCGGGTGCTTTGCCTGGATTATTTGCCGGGAATCAAGGTCAATGATCGCCCTGCCCTTGTTGCCGCAGGGATCGAACCTTCGTCTGTGGCTGAAATCGGAGCGGCCAGTTATCTGCAGCAACTGGTCCGCTTTGGCTTCTTCCATGCCGATCCCCATCCCGGCAACCTCGCTGTCGCCAGTGATGGCGCCCTGATCTATTACGACTTCGGGATGATGGGGCTGCTCTCCGATGGCCTACGTCGGCGGCTGGGTGCCATGGTCCGTGCGGCGGCCTCAAGGGATGCGGCGGCTCTGGTCAGTGAGATGCAGGCCGCTGGGGTGATCTCCCGTGATGTGGACATCGGGCCGGTTAGGCGCTTGGTGCGGTTGATGTTGCAGGAGGCGCTCACGCCTCCTTTTAGCGCCAATGTGATCGACAAGCTTTCTGGAGATCTCTATGAGCTGGTGTATGGCCAGCCCTTCCGGCTGCCGGTGGAGTTGATCTTTGTGATGCGGGCTCTCTCCACGTTTGAAGGCGTCGGACGCAGCCTCGATCCCGCCTTTAGCCTGGTGGCGATTGCCAAGCCCTACCTCCTTCCCTTGATGGCTTCCAGTGGATCCGGACCCAACGATCTCTTCAATGAACTGGGCCGTCAGGTGGGAGCGCTGAGCAGCCGCGCTGCAGGGATCCCCCGCCGGCTTGACGAGAGCCTGGAGCGCCTGGAGCAAGGGGATTTGCAACTGCAGATCCGGATGGGCGAATCTGACCGTCAGTTCCGGCGCATGGTGACGGCACAACACGCGGTCGGACAATCAGTGCTGTTGGGCTCGTTGGCCCTGGCAGCTGCGCTGCTCGGTGCGGGCCCAAGGCCTTTGTGGGCCCTGCTGCCTCTGGCAGCAGGGGTTCCCGTCGGCACGGGCTGGCTCAAGCTGCAACTCAAGCTCCGTCGGGATGGACGGATTGAGCAGCTTGGCCAGAACGGTCCCTGAGCCTGAGCCTCAGCCCCGGCCGCGGGGACCTTGGCCAACGGCACCGGCGTAAACGGCCTGGCTGCCCAGCTCATCTTCAATGCGGAGCAGCTGGTTGTATTTGGCGACCCGTTCGCTGCGGCTCAAGGAGCCGGTTTTGATCTGACCAGCGCGGGTGGCGACGGAGAGATCAGCAATCGTGGTGTCTTCGGTTTCACCGCTGCGGTGGCTGATCACGCTGGTGTAACCGCTGCGGCCTGCCAGATCGATCGCCTGCAGGGTTTCGGTCAGGGTGCCGATCTGATTCACCTTGATCAGGATCGAATTCGCTGTGCTGGCATCGATGCCTTGCTGAAGGCGCTGGCTGTTGGTCACGAACAGGTCATCACCCACGAGCTGCACACGGTTGCCCAGGCGTTCGGTCAGGTGCTTCCAGCCCTCCCAATCATCTTCCGCTAGTCCGTCCTCGATCGAAACGATCGGGAAGCGATTCACCAGCTGCTCGAGTTGGTCGACCATCTCGGCACTGGTGTAGCTGCCGCCGCCAAAGGCGTAACGGCCATCGGCGAAGAACTCTGTGCTGGCCACGTCGAGGGCAAGGGCGATCTCCTCGCCGGGCTTGTAGCCGGCTTTCTCAATGGCTTCCACCAGGATTTCGCCCGCTTCAGTGTTGCCCAGATCAGGGGCGAAGCCCCCTTCATCGCCCACGGAGGTGCTCAGGCCACGGTCCTTGAGCAATCCCTTGAGGGTATGGAACACCTCGGTGCCCATGCGCAGGGCTTCGCGGAAGCTGGGAGCACCGTGGGGCACCAGCATGAATTCTTGGAAATCAAGGCTGTTGGCCGCATGGGCGCCGCCGTTGATCACGTTCATCAGGGGCACCGGCAGCAGGGTGGCCATCGGTCCGCCCAGGTAGCGGTAGAGCGGAAGGCCCACGCCGTTGGCAGCTGCACGGGCCGTGGCCATGCTCACCGCCAGGATGGCGTTGGCGCCCAGGTTGGATTTGTTGGCGCTGCCGTCGAGTTCGAGCATGGCTGCATCGATGCTCGCCTGGTCGAGGGCAGACAGTCCGCAGAGAGCGGGCGCGATCCGATCCTCGATGTGGTCCACCGCCTGGGTGACACCCTTACCCATGTAGCGGCTGCCGCCATCACGCAGTTCATGGGCCTCGTGGGCGCCGGTGCTGGCGCCGCTGGGCACGATCGCCCGACCGCTGGCACCTCCCTCGAGCAGCACTTCCGCTTCCACGGTGGGGTTGCCGCGGGAATCGAGCACCTCCCTGGCAACGATGGTGTCAATGACGAGGTCGAGGGAATCGAACACGTGCCGTCGTTCAAAGTTCCGAGGATCCTATGGGTCGCCCCCTGACCCTCCTTTGTGTGCTTTGGCACCATGCTGGGAGAAACCGGGGGATCAACGCTGATGCGCATGTTGCACACCATGCTCCGGGTCGGGGATCTAGAGCGCTCTTTGAGCTTTTACACCGAGGTGCTGGGCATGCGTCTTCTGCGTCGCAAGGAGTACCCCTCGGGCCGTTTCACCCTGGCGTTTGTGGGTTATGGCGATGAGAGCGAGCACTCGGTGCTCGAGCTGACCCATAACTGGGATACCGATCACTACGAGCTGGGTGACGCTTATGGCCATATCGCCCTCGGGGTGGAGGACATCCGGGCTACCTGCGCGGCCATCGCCGGCAAAGGCGGACGGGTGGTGCGTGAACCCGGTCCGATGAAGCACGGCAGCACGGTGATCGCCTTTGTGGAGGATCCCGATGGATACAAGGTGGAGCTGATCGAGCTCTCCTCCAAGGCGGCTGCCTAACGCAACTGCTTAACGCCAACAGGGTGATGATGACTTCCGAGATGCGTTCCGCCACAGATCCACCGGCCAGCCTCACCATGGAGCCCGATCGCTTCAGCGACGAGGCCTGGGATCTGCTGCTGGCTGGGCAGGATCTGGCCCGTCGTTGGCGCCATGCCGAATTGGATGTGGAGCATTTGCTCCAGGTGTTGTTCAGCGACCGTCGCTTCATGGAGACGGTGCGGGCCTTGCCGCTCGATGTCCCGGGGCTGATGGATCGACTGGAGGCCTTCCTCGCCGACCAACCCATGGCTCGGGGAGACGATCTTTTTATTGGAGAAGATCTCGAGGAGCTCTTGGAGGCGGCCGACCGCTCTCGCGCCCTCTGGGGATCCCGCCAGATCGAGCTCTCCCATCTGCTGATTGCGATCGGACGTGATCCACGCATCGGGGCTGATCTTTTTGACAGTGCTGGCCTCCCGGCCGATCGCCTCGAGTCGGAGTTACGTCGTTGGTCGCCAGGGTCGGCGGTGGTCCCCACGGTCTCCGCTGAGCGTTCTGCTCAGCCAAGGCCATCGGCTGAACGACAAGCTTCAGCGGCACAGAAACCGTCTGCTGTTCAACAACAGTCCGTTGTTCCTCAACCGCCGACTGCACCACCACAGTCCGCGGCACCTCGGCAGGTGCCGATGGAGTCGATGGCTGAGCCCCCGGCATCGGAGCTGCCCGCTGAACCCTCAGCATTGGAGCTCTATGGACGGGATCTGACGGCGGCGGCGGCGGCCGGTCAGTTGGATCCGGTGATCGGTCGCGATGGTGAGATCCGGCGCTTGATCAAGGTCCTCTCCCGACGGGGCAAGAACAATCCGGTGCTGATTGGTGCTCCTGGGGTGGGCAAGACCGCGATTGCTGAACTGCTGGCCCAGCGGATCGTTGCCGGTGAGGTGCCCGACTCGCTGTTGGGTCTGCGGCTGGTCGCCCTGGATGTGGGCGCCTTGATTGCGGGTGCCAAGTTCCGCGGCCAGTTTGAGGAGCGCTTGCGCTCGGTGTTGGCGGAGGTCAGTGATCCTGAGGCGGGAGTGGTGCTGTTCATCGATGAACTGCACACGGTGGTCAGCAGCGACCGCTCCAGTGCCGACGCCGGCAGTTTGCTCAAACCAGCCCTCGCCCGGGGTGATCTGCGTTGTATTGCTGCCACCACGACGGAGGACTATCGGCGCACGGTGGAGAAGGATCCGGCCCTGAGTCGACGCTTTCAGCAGGTGCCGATCCTTGAGCCTTCGATCGAGCTCAGCATCGAGATTCTGCGCGGCCTGAAGGAGCGCTATGAGCTGCACCATGGCGTGACGATCACCGATGAAGCCCTTACGGCGGCGGCCCGTTTGGCGGATCGCTACATCAGTGATCGCTGTCTGCCGGATAAAGCCATCGACCTCATTGATGAGGCGGCCGCCCAGCTCAAGATGGATGTGACCTCCAAGCCTCAGGTGGTGGAGGATGCCGAGTCGGAGCTTCGCCGGGTGGAGCTGGCGCTGTTATCGGCTGAGCAGGCACCGGAGGCTGAACGGGTTCAGCTGCAGCGATCCCGTCTGGAGGCTGCGTCCCGACTGGAGGATCTGCGTCAGCGTTGGCAGGCGGAGCGGGATCAATTGGCGGAGCTGCGTCAGCTCCTGCAGGACGATGAGGATCTGCGCCATGCCATCGCCGAAGCCGAGCGGAATGCTGATCTCGAGGAAGCCGCCCGTTTGGAATACGACCAGCTCCATCGCGTGCAGCAGCGCCGCCGCGATCTGGAGCAGGTGCTGATTTCGGCTCAGGCGGAGGGCAGGGCTCTGCTGAGGGAGCAGGTGGAGGCTGCTGACATCGCTGATGTGGTGGCCCGCTGGACCGGGATCCCTGTCCAGCGCCTGCTGGCGGGTGAGCGCCAGAAGCTTTTGGAACTTGAGAACCATCTCGCCCAGCGTGTGATTGGTCAGCCCGAAGCGGTGCAGGCGGTGGCAGCGGCGATCCGACGCGCCCGGGCCGGCATGAAGGACCCGCGTCGCCCTGTGGGGTCCTTTCTCTTCCTCGGACCCACAGGGGTGGGCAAGACCGAGCTCGCCAAGGCCTTGGCAGCCCTGCTCTTTGACGAGGAGGAGTCGCTGGTGCGCCTTGATATGAGTGAATTCATGGAGCGCAACGCAGTGGCTCGCCTGCTTGGAGCTCCTCCCGGCTATGTGGGCTATGAGGAAGGTGGTCAGCTCACCGAGGCCGTCCGTCGGCGCCCCTATGCGCTGTTACTGCTCGATGAGGTGGAGAAGGCACACCCCGATGTCTTCAACGTCCTGCTGCAGGTGCTGGATGACGGGCGTCTCACGGATTCCCAGGGGCGCACCGTCGATTTCCGCCACACGGTGGTGGTGATGACCAGCAACCTGGCCAGTCGCGCCATTCTGGATCGTGCCCGTCAGGGGCAGCAGCCGGAGGCCGATGTCGCGGCGCTCGATCAGGCCCTCGCCGCCCAGGTGGATGAGGCCCTGTCGCGCCAGTTCAGGCCGGAATTCCTCAACCGGATTGATGAGGTGATCCGCTTCCGCCCTCTGGCGATCGACGATCTTGAGCGGATCGTGCATCTCCAGCTCGCTGAGCTGGACCAACTGATGCGGGAGCAGGACCTGGAGCTGCGCGTTGACCCCGCCATTGTGCGAGCCCTGGCGGAGCAGGGCTTTGAACCGGAGTACGGAGCGCGGCCCCTGCGCCGGGTGCTGCGGCGACAGTTGGAAAATCCTCTGGCTACGGAACTTTTGGAGGATCGCTTCCGCGGTGCCAAGGCGGTGAAGGTCACTCCAGGCGCGACGGCATTGGACCCGTTCCGCTTCGAGCCTCAAACTTGAGTCGATCAGGCATCCGGTAAGGTGTCTGTTTGCCGGCAGGTGCTGACAGCACCGGTGTCAGCTCCGGCCCCCGATCCGTGACCACCCCCACTTCCGAGGACACCACCGCGAGCCAGCCCCAAGCTCCCTCTGATGAGGGGCGTAAGGGTGGCTTTCTGGCGGCCGCGTTTGAGGAGCTCAAGCTGGTGGTCTGGCCGAGTCGTCAGCAGCTCTTCAGCGAATCGATCGCTGTGATTTTGATGGTCAGTCTCTCTGCTGCGGCCATCGCTGCACTCAGTCGTTTTTACGGCTGGGCTGCTTCTCAGGTGTTCCGTTGAGGCGTCGTCGGTTCCGTTGTCGGACCTTTGATTGCCCCCGTCGTTTTCCCTCCCTCTCCTTCGCCCGTGTCTGACGTCGACCTCACAGCTGATACCTCCGAGGTGCTGGATCTGCCCGCACCGAATGAGGGTGAAGAGGGGACGGCTTCGGCCGCGGCTCGCACCAGCGTGGCCAGGTGGTATGCGGTTCAGGTGGCCTCGAGCTGTGAAAAAAAGGTGAAAGCAACGCTGGAACAGCGCGCTGTCACCCTCGGCGTTAGCTCTCGCATCCTTGAGATTGAAATTCCCGAAACTCCTGCGGTGAAGGTGAAGAAGGACGGCAGCCGTCAGTCCACCGAGGAGAAAGTTTTCCCTGGCTACGTGCTGGTGCGCATGGTGCTGGACGAAGACACGATGATGGCGGTCCGCAGCACCCCAAACGTCATCAATTTCGTGGGTGCAGAAGATCGACGTGCCACCGGTAAGGCTCGCGGCCACATCAAGCCCCGGCCTCTCAGCCGTCAGGAGGTCGACCGCATCTTCAAGCGGGCGGCTGAGAAGAAGACCGTCGTCAAGGTCGATCTCACCGAGGGTGATCAAATCCTGGTGACCGCCGGTCCGTTCAAAGACTTCCAGGGTGAGGTGATCGAAGTGGCAGGGGAGCGCAGCAAGCTCAAGGCTCTGCTGTCGATCTTTGGCCGGGAAACCCCGGTCGAGCTCGAGTTCTCTCAAGTGAGCAAGCAGAACTGATCAGCGGCGGCCGCCTCCCTGCGGAGGGCGGCCTGAGGGGTGGTTCGCCACTTCGCCGCATCTGTCCCGAGGGCCAGGTGATCCGCAGATGTCCAACTCCTGTAGCCGATGGCCAAGAAAGTCGTAGCTGTGATCAAGCTGGCCCTTCAGGCCGGCAAAGCCAACCCTGCACCGCCGGTGGGTCCTGCCCTCGGTCAGCACGGGGTCAACATCATGGCGTTCTGCAAGGAGTACAACGCCCGCACTCAGGACAAGGCCGGTTATGTGATTCCGGTGGAGATTTCGGTCTTCGAGGACCGCAGTTTCACCTTCATCACCAAGACGCCTCCGGCGTCGGTGTTGATCACCAAGGCCGCTGGAATCGACAAGGGTTCCGGTCAGTCCGCCAAGGGCAGCGTTGGCTCCATCAGCCGTGCCCAGCTCGAGGAGATTGCGAAGACCAAGCTGCCTGACCTCAACTGCACCAGCGTTGAGTCGGCCATGCGCATCATCGAAGGCACCGCCCGCAACATGGGCGTCGCCATCAGCGACTGACGCGCTGCTCAACTCCGCACCTCCAGCTTCACTGTTCCCATTACCGGGGGAGACCGATTGGTCGCCTGCACCCCATCCCTGTCATGCCAAAACTTTCCAAGCGTCTGGCCAGCCTCGTCACGAAGATCGAGGACCGGGCCTATGAACCCCTTGAAGCGATTCAGCTGATCAAGGAGAACGCCACCGCCAAATTCGACGAAACGATGGAGGCCCATGTGCGCCTCGGCATCGATCCCAAGTACACCGATCAGCAGCTGCGCACCACCGTCGCTCTGCCGAATGGCACCGGTCAGACCGTGCGTATTGCTGTGGTGACCCGCGGTGAAAAGGTCGCCGAAGCCAAGGCTGCTGGCGCTGAGCTCGCCGGTGATGACGATCTCGTTGATTCCATCGCCAAGGGCGAGATGAATTTCGATCTCCTGATCGCCACCCCCGACATGATGCCCAAGGTGGCGAAACTCGGTCGCGTGCTTGGCCCCCGTGGCCTGATGCCCAACCCCAAGGCCGGCACTGTGACGACCGACCTTGCAGGTGCCATCAAGGAATTCAAGGCCGGCAAACTCGAGTTCCGTGCCGATCGCACCGGCATCGTGCATGTGCGTTTCGGTAAAGCAAGCTTCACGGCCGATGCTCTGCTGGAGAACCTCAAGACGCTTCAGGAGACCATTGATCGCAACAAGCCCAGTGGTGCCAAGGGCCGTTACTGGAAGAGCTTGTATGTGACCTCCACCATGGGCCCCTCGGTGCAGGTGGACTATTCCGCTCTCCAGGACATCAAGCAGGAGGGGTAAGCCCCCTCGTTGATGTAAGTTATTGAGCTGGCGAAAGCCAGACGGGCACGCGCCCGGCCAAAGACAGCGGGTGAACCACTCGATCGTTCTCAACGAGCATTCGAGCGATTCGTAAATCCTGCCGAGGCAGACGCGACGGTTTTTTGTCCCCTCGGGGATTGGATCGACACGCGGCCTCCGCTTCTTCGGAAGTGTTGATCGGCCGCGTGCCCAGCTTGTTCCCCTCGATCCGATCCAATTCCTATGGGCCGCACGCTGGAGAGCAAGCAACAGATCGTCGAAGAGCTCAAGCAGCTCCTCGGTGAGTCCGAAATGGCACTGGTCCTGGATTACCAGGGTCTTTCCATCAAGGAGATGTCTGATCTGCGGACCCGTCTGCAGGCCAGTAACGGTGTGTGCAAGGTGACCAAAAACACCTTGATGCGTCGTGCCATTGATGGTGACAGTGCCTGGTCAAATCTCGACGCTCTTCTGAGCGGCACCAATGCCTTCGTTCTGGTCAAGGGCGATGTCGGTGGTGCTGTTAAGGCCCTTCAGGCCTTCCAGAAGGAAACCAAGAAATCCGAGACCAAGGGCGGCCTCTTCGAAGGCAAGCTTCTGTCCACGGACGAGATCAAAGCCATCGGCGACCTCCCCTCCAAGGAGGTGCTCATGGCCCAGATCGCCGGTGCGATCAATGCTGTGGCCACCAAGGTGGCTGTTGGCATCAACGAGGTTCCCTCCGGTCTTGCTCGGGCGCTCAAGCAGCACGCCGAATCCGGCGACAGCTGATCGTCTTCGACCCGACTGTTTTTTTGATCTGTTGCTGATTCCCACCCATGTCTGCAAAAACCGACGAAATTCTCGAATCGCTGAAAACCCTCTCGCTGCTTGAAGCTTCCGAGCTCGTCAAGCAGATCGAAGAGGCCTTCGGTGTGTCCGCTGCCGCATCTGCTGGTGTGGTGATGGCCGCTCCTGGCGCCGCCGCCGGTGGCGGTGGTGAAGCCGCCGAAGAGAAGACCGAATTTGATGTTGTGCTGGAAAGCTTTGATGCTTCCGCCAAGATCAAGGTCCTCAAGGCTGTCCGTGAAGCCACTGGCCTCGGCCTGGGCGACGCGAAGGCCATGGTTGAAGCTGCTCCTAAGGCCATCAAAGAAGGTGTGTCCAAGGATGAAGCTGAAGCCCTCAAGAAGGCCATCGAAGAGGCCGGCGGCAAGGTCACCCTCAAGTGATCGCAAGGGGTCTTCCCCCCTGTCGTTTTCACAGCCGGTCCCTTGGGGCCGGCTTTTTGATGACTGAATCAAGGGCAAAAAAAAGCCCCGCCGAAGGCGGAGCTTTGAGTGGAACGCATTACAGGAGTCTGTCCTTGTTTCGACCCTGAAGAGGCGCTCGGCACTCCTCACACTTTGTGAAATTAATTCGGAGAAGGATGCTGCGCTGCTGTGATCGTGCGCTCTTTCAACTGTCTGATCGCAAGCTGCGGCAAGTAGATCCGCTCAAGGCCTGTAGGGAATCACCTCCAGGCGAACCGGGCCACGTCCGGCCAGGCTGCTGATTCTCGGCGCTTCTGGCGCGGAAGGTTGGCCGAGTCTGCGGAAGCCACCGGTTGTGTCGCTCTCCCCTGCCAGGGTCAGAAGTCGGTTCGTGGGCGAGGGATTGGCGAAATACACGTGGCTGAGGGTGCGCCCCTGGTAGGCCCGTCGCTCTAGTGCCCAGCCAGGTTCAAGGTTCAGTTTCACAAAGGCATTGCGATCGCGGCGGTAGCGGCTGGCGCGTGCCACTGGAATCGGCACCCCCCGATCCGGGTCGATGGCCAACAGCACCAAACCATTGCGATCGTCTTCAATCCGCAGCCGGAAGCGTTTGTCCATGTCTTCGCCACCGGCCCTCAGGGAGTAGCCGTTGCTGTCGAGGTAGCGGCTGCAGATCCCCGAGAAATCGAAGTCATTCAGGGATGGGTTCACCAGACCGTCGCGGCGCTCTTCCCAGCAGAGAGGGCGTTGTTGGATCTGTTCCAGCACCAGCAGTTTCCAGCTGTTGCGTCCCACCGCCTGCGCCAGTACGGCAAAGCGCTCCTGATTAAGGGGCTGGCTGTCGAAGAGTCCCGCCGCCAGCAGCGGCAATCCACTCAGGCTGAGCAGCAGTCCGGCCACCAGGCTTCCGGGGTAGGTTCGCGGCATGGCGGGGAACTCCTGGGTGGGAACGCAATCCGTGTTGTACCGAACCTTTTGCATCGAAACCAATGGCTGACAAGGCCGATCGCGACGCTCGCGGCCGGGTGGTGGCAGCGGCCACCGATGGGGCCTGCAGTGGGAACCCCGGCCCGGGGGGCTGGGGAGCGCTGTTGCGCTTTGAGGACGGCAGTGTGGAGGAATTCGGCGGTTCAGATCCGGCCACCACGAACAATCGGATGGAGTTGCAGGCGGCTCTGGCTGTGCTGGAGCGGCTCAAGGAGTTGCCCCGCCACCCTGATCTGCGCTTGCGCACCGACAGCAAATATCTGATTGATGGGCTTGGCTCTTGGATGGCCGGCTGGAAACGCAAGGGCTGGAAGACCGCTGCTGGTAAACCCGTGCTCAATCAGGATCTCTGGCAGGCCCTGGATCGCGCCCGGCTGCCTGATGTGCCCCTGGCCTATGTGAAAGGGCACAGCGGCGACCCTGATAACGACCGCGTGGATCAGATCGCCGTGGCCTTCTCCCGAGGAGAGCGTCCTGTGCTCGGCGCGTCGGGATCCGCTCCTGCTGCAGGTGCTTCTGCCCCTTCGGCCTTGGAGGAGGCCCCGGCTCCAGCCTCATTGCAGCGACTGCTCAGTCGCCTGGAGCTGGCTGATCGTCTCGCCCAGGGCGGCTATGGCCTCACAGCGGTGGAGCTGGCCCAGCTGGTGGAGCAGCCCCTGGCCCGACTCCAGGATCGGGATGGTCCCTGGCGATGGCGCGACTGGTGGGTGGAGCCCCTCGAGGAGGGGCGCCGCTGGCGCTTGCAACGTGCCGAGGCAGGATCAGAACAGAACTAAGGGGGCCGATGGCCGAGCCGTTCTCTACGGGAGGCTTCTACCAACGTTGGTTGGGTCCCTTGCTTGCCCGCGATGAGGGCGTGGATGCGGAGCAGTTGAGCCGATCGGCGCTGCTGGCTCTTGGGCAAGCCAGTTTGCGTCGCAACTGGCCAGGGGTCTCCACCGTGCTGCAGGGGATTGCGGCCGAACTGCAACGGCGCGATCTGCGCCTGGAGCAGGTGCTGTTTGGCTGTCGCTTCGCCAATCCGGTCGGCCTGGCGGCCGGGTTCGATAAGAACGGTGTGGCCGCTGGGCTCTGGGATCGCTTCGGGTTTGGATTTGCGGAGGTGGGCACGGTCACTTGGCATCGCCAGCCCGGCAATCCCCGCCCGCGGTTGTTCCGGCTAGCGGCGGAACGGGCTGCTCTCAACCGGATGGGTTTCAACAACGATGGGGCGGAGGCGATGCTCCGCACCTTGGAGCGCCAGGCACTGGCGGCACCAGGTCAGCGTCCGGCGGTGCTCGGCATCAACCTGGGCAAATCGAAGGTCACCCCCCTCGAGCTTGCTCCCGATGACTACGCCTCTTCGCTGGAGCTGCTGGCCCCCCTGGCTGACTATGCGGTGATCAACGTGAGTTCACCGAACACTCCTGGCTTACGGGAGCTCCAGGATTCGGTGCAGTTGCGTCGGCTGGTGGAGCGCCTGCGTCGCTTGCCGGCCTGCCCACCCTTGCTGGTCAAGATCGCTCCAGACCTCGAAGACGATGCGATTGATGGCATCGCTCGTCTTGCTTACGAGGAAGGACTGGCGGGGGTGATCGCCGTGAACACCAGCCTGGATCGTCTCGGCCTGGAGCAGCGCCTGCTTCCCCAGACTGGTCGCAGCCTGGCGGAGGAGGCCGGAGGCCTCAGCGGTGCGCCCCTGCGCCATCGTGCCCTGGAGGTCATGCGGCGCCTGCGGGCCACCGCCGGGCCTGCTCTGCCCCTGATCGGGGTGGGTGGCATCGATTCCCCAGAGGCGGCCTGGGAGCGGATCACGGCCGGGGCTTCTCTCGTGCAGCTCTACACCGGTTGGATTTTTGAGGGTCCTGATCTGGTGCCACGCATTTTGGAGGGACTCCTGCAGCAGCTGGATCGTCATGGCTTCCGGCATCTCCGCGAGGCGGTGGGTAGCGGCGTGCCCTGGATTGAGTCGATACCGTGCCGTTAAAGGCCTCCTCGGATCTTGGAGCTGGGAGCACTGATCGAGCGCGTTCCCGCTTTGGAGCGGGCCCGGGCCGGATGGCGGGCGTTGATGGCGCGCCAGGCGGTGTGGCTGGCACCGGCTTCGGATCAGTTGGAATTGATGTGGTGGCAGCAGGGTGCCTGGTGCCATCGAGCGGCCAACTTGCCGGCGGACATCTGTCGAGATGGCCTGCCGCTGCAACGGGAGGCTCTGGCGGAGTTCATCGCTGATCTGCTGCTGGAGAGCGGCCTGCCCCCCACCGTTGTGGATCTGCACCTGATGCTGCCCCTGGAGGCTGGCCAGTGGCGTCTCTTGGAGCCGCCTGCCGCTGGGCGCCTGGGCAGCAGTGATGATCTGCGCACGCTTCAGCCTGAGCTTGGCTGGCCCTTTTCTCTTGCAGAGGCCTACCTCGCGCTGGAGTCTCCGGAGGCAGCCGGAGGCGAGCAGGTGCTGGTGGGTACCGAGCGGATGCTGCTGCAGGCCTGGGTGGCGGTGATCGAGGCGGCTGATCTGCGCCTGCAACAGGTGGATTGGCTGCTGGCGGCCGCCCGTCGGCAACTGGTGGTCCGGTTAGGGGAGGCTGGCGGGGATCTGGTCTGGCTTCTGCAGCAGGGCCGCGGCTGGCGGTTGCTGCTCCTGCGCCATGGCCTGCCGGAGCTCGATCGTTACTTGCCTGCCGGGGCTGAGCTGGAGCATCAGGTGCAGCAGCTGTTGGCGGCCTGGCAGCACCAGGGGGGAGCCTTGACGCAGCCCGCTCGCTGGTGGATCACTGCCCCCCAGGAGGCCCGGCAGCAGCAGCTGGCCTGGTGCCCATGGGCTGAAGGGGAGGGGCAGCCATCGCTGCTGGCACTGGCTTTGCCAGACCAGGCCCCGATCACCGCGGCGGCGTCATCCATCGACCTGCTGCAGGAACGGCGCCAGGAGCTTGGCCTGGCGGTTGCCGAAGCCGGCGAGCTGCCGACCTGGCCGCTGCTGCTGCGGGGATCGCTGGTCGGTGGAGGTGTGCTGCTGCTGACGGTGCTGCTGCTGGGAGTGATGGGGTGGCGTGAGGCTGAGCAGGCCCGTGCCTTGGCGGCATTGCTGCCGGTGGAAGCACGGGTGACTGCGGCAGAGAGTCGACTGCGCCGGATGCGCGCCCGCACAGCGGCGCTGCGCAAGGACAACACCCGTCTTGCGGAACAGCTGGTGGCGGTGCGTTCTGGATCGGCCCTGCTGGAGCAACTGCGCCGGGTGACCCCTGGGGGCGTGCAACTGCAGTCGGTGCGGGTGCAGGGGGACGCGATCCAGATCTCAGGGGAGGTGGCTGCCGCCATGGCCCCAGGGCCGTTGGAGCGCATCAATGCGTTGGTGCTGGCTTTGGCAGCTCTGCCGATGAGCGCAGCCGATGGGGTCGAGGTGGTCAAGATCACGCGCCCTGACGCCGACAAGGAGCGGTCGGCAGCGCTGACGTTCTCGCTCCGCTGGACCCTGGACCCGGCGGCCCGGCCGTCCCTGGCGGAGCTCGAGGCGCTCGGCGCTGATGGCCTGGCGGCCCGCTATCGCTTGCTGCAACAGGCAGGGGTGGCGCTGTGACCAACCTCAGCTCGACTCAACCCACCTGGAGGAGAGGCTTCAGCCGGGAGCGTCTGCTGCTGGGGGCGCCGATTGTGCTGGGGGGGCTGGTGGCTCTCGGTTTGCTGGCGCTGGATGGCTGGCCCCGTTGGGCAGCGGCTGAACGCCCAGCAAAGGCGCCTCGGGGAGCTGGAGGCGAAGCAGGCGACCTTGCCACTGTTGGAGGGGCAGCTGGCCAAGGCGGAAGAGCAGGAGCGCTCCATGCAGGAGCAGCAGGCCTTGCTGGTGAAGCTGCTGGCCGGCAAGGGTCAGATTCAGACCTTCCTGGCCCAGCTCAGCCGGATTGCTGTGGCCACCGGTGTGGCGATCGAGCTTTACGAACCGGTTCCGCCGGCCGCTCCCGAGGGCGGCAAGGCTGGCAAGGGGAAGCCGGCCAAGTCGAAAGCTGCCAACGGCAAGGATCCAGGCGCGGCCAAGGCCCCCAAGGACCCGCTGGCCGCCCGGGGCTACGAGGCCACCAGCGTGCTGCTGCAGCTGCGCGGTTCGTATCAGGCGGTTCAAGCGTTTCTGCGTCGAATGGAGGCACTGGAATTGCTGGTGCAGTCCAGCGATCTGGAGATCCGTGGTGTGGAGGTGGAGCGCTCTGATGCCAAGAAGGCAGCGGCCTCCGGTCCGGTGCTCACCCAGCTGAAGTTGCGGCTCAGTTTTTATGACCAGCGGCCGGAGAAACCGACTAGCCATCAGGCTCCCAAGGGGAAGGATCGACGACCACCTGCTTGATTTGCGGTGCTGGCTCAAGCTGGGGAGCATCGATACGATCCGCGCAACCACGCAGCGCTCGGTCCTTTGGTGCGTATTCCATTCCGGAGACGGCAACTCCCCGCATCAGTGCTTACGGCTTGGGTTGGCTGCAACCCCTTGCTGCTTGCCGGACTGGGTGCTGTTTCGATCATGGCTGCACCTGTTGCCGTGCAGGCGGAGGGAGGGATGCAGCTCCAGGCCCGTCGCGCTGCTGATGGCTTGGAGATTGTGGTCGTGGGTGTGGGTGCCCGGCCGGTGCTGCAACAACGCCTGGTGGGTGGGCAGTGGCAGGGACGCCTCACCACCAAGGGAGCCCCGGGCGTTCGCGCCGGCTTTGGGCAATTGGCTTTGCCTGAGCTGGGGATCCGCAAGTTCAGCCTGGAAGGAGATGGCTCCACTTATCTGCTGCGCTTCGAGGCCGTTAATGGCGTTGCCCCCGCTGAGCCTGTGGTCAGCGCGGATGGCCGCAATCTGATCCTGTCGTTTCCAGGCTTGGCGTCACCATCGGTGCAAACAGGCCGGCTGGATCTCAACACCCCTGGCAGGGTCCCGCAGGCTCGCTATGCACCTCCACTGCAACCCCGTGCCGTGGCTCCACCCTTGGGTGATATGGCCGTGGGAACGATGGTGCTGCAGAACCGCAGTTTTGTGAATGTGAGTGGTCCACCGGTCACCCTCACTCTCAACAACGCGCCAGCGAAGGATGCACTGATGTCTTTGGCCCGTTTAGGCGGCTATGGGTTTGTCTACGTGGGCGACGGGGGCGGGGCTACGACTGCCCCTGGTCAAGCCCCGGGCGGTGCCGTGGCAAGTGGCGGTAGTCCGGTGTCGATGTCTTTTCAGAACGAAAGTTATGCCCGTGCCTTAAATGGCGTGCTGTTGGCTTCAGGTTTGCAGGGGAAGCTGGATGGCAGGACTCTGCTGGTGGGCACTGCAGTCTCTGCGAAGACTTTCGGCCCTCAGGTTTCGAAGGTGTATCGCCTGAATCAGGCCAGTGCTTCATCGGCTGCGGATTATCTGGCCAGCCTCGGTGCATCCGTCAGCAAGGTCAATACAACGTCGATCACTAGTGGAGATCCGTCCTCTTTAGGCACGAGTCAGCTCAGCAATCAAATATCACAGACAACTTCAACGTTGACCAGTGTTGAGACCTATGGAGCGGCAGTTGGCCCTTTGAGGGGTTTGACAGGCACCACCGATGCACGCTTGCAGACTGTGACACTGGTTGGCGACTCTCAGTTGGTTGCCATCGCCGAGAGTTATCTAAAGCAAATCGACCTCAGGCAGAGGCAGGTTGCTCTGACGATAAGGATTTTAGATATCAACCTGGAAAATGATAAGCAAATTGCCAATAGCTTTGCGTTCAGGTCCGGCAACATGTTTGTCGTAAGTGATAACGGAGAGTTGCTGGCCAACTTTGGCAGCTACAAGCCTCCTGCGACTGAGGCTGGAGGTTTGCCGGGTCGATACGCAGCCCAGGATGGAACAACGCCAGTGCCAGGTACTGGCGTACTTGCGGGTGAAAACTCCCCATTCTTTGATAAGCCTTCTTCGGCCTACCCCTTGCCGGGTTCCAGGAGCCAGCTCGGTGGGTCGACTTTGTCACCTGTTAGGCCAGATTTCGGGACTTATGACAATCCTCTGCAACCTGGGGTTAGCGATGTTACTGAGGATCGTGTTGAATACACGGCTCCGACGAAGTTCCAATATCCTGAGGATCAGTTTTTCGACTTCCTTCGGGCAAGGATTCAGTCGACTTCGACAAAGGTGCTTGCGAGCCCAACGCTTGTGTTGCAGGAAGGAGGCGAAAAGTCGACAGGTACGGATAAGGGGAAAATCTCAGAAGATGGCAAGATTGGTCGTGAGCTTTCCAATGAGGCCTATGTGCGTGTTGGCACTCAATTCGTAACCTCTTTCGAGGTAAAGCAAGATGTTAATGGCAATAATTTCTGCCAGCCTGTCTTTGCCAATGCTGGCCTGACATTTGGTGCTCGCGTGGAAAAAATCGATGACAATGGATTTGTGACATTTGCCCTTTCACCCGAGATTTCTGCGCCTGTTGGCACCGAGCAAGTTGGCAACTGTGGTTCGATAACCATTATTAACGACCGATCGTTGGATACAGGAAAGATTCGGGTTCGCGATGGCCAAACATTGATTCTCACAGGCGTGATTTCTGATACCGACCGTGCAGTGGTGACTAAATGGCCAATTCTCGGAGACCTGCCATTCATCGGTCAGTTCTTTAGGAATTCTGGTGGGGAGAGGTCAAAGAGTGAGTTGGTTATTTTGGTGACTCCTAGAATTATTGATGATCGAGAGGGTGGAACCTATGGTTACGGATACAAACCAAGTCTTCCTGCTGCAAGGCAAGTGCTTTCAGGGACTTGAATCCTGGCCCTATGTGTTTAGAAGCCCAGTCCCATTGGGGAAAAGGCCTTGATTGCGAGAGGCGCGAGAGTCGTAATGGCGCTGGTAATGCTGCTCAGAACACCGCTGCCCATTCCATTGGCCGGTGTAGGTGAATCCTGATGATGCCGTCTCTTTTTGAGAGTATCAGCGGCTGAGCTCAGCTGTTTCGCCCAATCATGATTCCCTTGCGATTGATAGATCGTTGCCGCATAGCCAAAGTCTGCGGCGGCGAGGTCGTCCTTCACAAGTTGTGAGCGTGCAATTCCCCTTGCAACCCATGAGAGGCTTTGATTCGGAGCTTGTTGGATGGCATGACTGAACAGAGCTTCTGCTTCACTCCAGCGTCCTTGAAGAGCGGCATCGACGCCTGCATTGTGAAGCGATGCATGGCTCTGGATTCCATTGTCCACTCCCTTGGCTTGATCCCAGTGAGCTTCCTCAAGGGCTTCCGGGCTTAGCTTTGCCCCGCTGAGATCAGACTCTCGTAGATCCGTCCCATAGAGTCGGGCCCCAACGAGATTGGCTCCGCGCAGGCTCGCTCCGCGCAGGCTTGTGAAGCTTAAATCGGCACCATTTAGATCTGCTCCATCGAGACGGGCTTGGCCAAGATTCGCGCGCTGCAGCTTGGCACCTCTCAGGTCCGCATTACGTAAATCGGCATGTACTAGGTCAGCATCTTGGAGCTGGCATTGTTTGCAGGAACGCTCCTGGAGAACACGCAGCAGCGCCGATGGATCAGCGGCATCAGCCGAGACAAAAGCACTGCCTGAGACCATCAGGGTCAGACAGACCAGGAATGAGCGTGCAGACATGCCGTCAGCGGCCACGAAGTTAGCTCCTTGTATCAGCCTTCCTTAGGCCTGTCGATGACACTGCTCAGCAGTTGGTTTACGCGGCTTGCGCTTCGGCAGCCAGGGAGTCGTCTAGCAATGCCTGATCCAGCAGCTCTTTCGCTACAGCCTTAATGAGTTCTGTTTTGGCTTGAGTATGGGCCTGCGCACCTCGGATGGGAATGGTTTTCAGCCTCAGTCGCAGCCGGCTGCCGTCCGCCGTTGTTGCCGAATCCTTCAGCAGTTGCAAGAGGTCAACAACAGCGACCCATGAGAGCGGTTCATCTCTGCTGAAGCTTGGCCTGAAGATCGGCGCTTCCTCTCCGCGCGCATGAATCGCAGCGAATTCATCGACGCGTTGCCGGCGAAAGCGGACAACGGCACCAGGATGCTGGTTAAACCAACGGCGATCGTCGTTCAGCGTTGTGCGGGTCATCAATTAGGGGGAGGGCTTTGTTTTGGCGAGTTCTTGTTTGATCAAAGTCTGAAATTGCGGCCAAGGTAAGGCACCTTCGATAACCCTCCCTCGGTGGCGGAGTTCAGCGATGGTTGGTCCGATCACGAAGGTTGGCGTAGCCCGGATGTCATGGAGCCCGGCTTCAGAGGCGTTGCTGCGGACTGCTTCGAGAATCCCAGGATCTTTCAGGCAGCTTCTCAGTTGCTCGTCGTCAAGTCCTGCTGCGACAGCGATGGCTGCTGGGCCACGACATGCCAGGCAGGTTTGTTGTGCAAACAGGGCACTATGGACCTGCCAGAAGGCCTCTTTTTTCTGGGCGCAACGTGCCACGGCAGCGCTGGGTTCGGCCTGTGGATGGAAGGGCAGAGGCAGATCCTTGTGGATGAAGCGCACCAGCCCCTTGTCAATGAAGTCCCGTTTGAGCTGTGGAAAGATGTCTTGCTGAAAGAGTCGGCAGTAAGGACATTCGTAGTCGCTGAATTCAACGACTGTGACCGGGGCGCTGGACTTCCCAAGCACTGGTTCTCCCTGAAGGAGCAGATCGATGGTCAGTGTTCGGGGTGTAGCGGGCCTGCTTGGCTGCTTTTGTTCCAGCCGCGAAGGGGTACTGGAACTGAGCTGATGCTGGACCCCAAGCGTTCCAACCGTTCCGATTGCTGTACCGAGCGCGAACGAGCCAGCAAGGCGTAATCCAGGCAGCAAGCGTTTCGCTGCCTGCCAATTCAGATTGTGCATGGTTGCGATTCAGGGTGTCACGCAGCGGCTGTTGTCGATTAAATAAGGGAGTTGCGCAGTCGGCCTGTGAGTGTTGGTGCCTGGCTGGATCTGGATTTGCTTCGCCAGCGTCGCGAAGACTTGGGGCAAGTCAAGCCTCAGGTTCAAGCCACAGGTAGTTTGCTGAAGCGAGGAGCTCTGCTTGGCTCTGCAGTGCCAATTGCGGTGTTGTTGATTTGTGGCTGGTTTGTGATCCGCGAGCGCTTACTGACTGGTGAAGTGAGCGCTTTGCAACCTGCTGTGCAAGAGCATGGCGAGTTACAGCAGCGGCTCACCTCGACCCAGGCTGAGCTTAAGACCCTTGAGACGCAAAATCGGGCACTTGCTAAGGCGCTGGCGGATGTACGTTCGAGCTCCGCATTCCTAAGTGAATTGCAGAGGATTATTCCCACCAGCCTGGAACTCAGCTCCGTTGTTGTTAATGGTGATGGGTTGGTGTTGCAGGGATTGGCAATGCCAAAGGGAGGCTTGAAAGCAGTCAATGCATTCCTTCTGAACCTGAAGCAGTCATCCTTTCTTCGTGCGGGGTCTGTCACTCTTGTGAAAGCTGTCTTCAACAACAGCAAGGACAACCCTCAGCTTGACTACGAGCTTAAAGCCTCTTTTGCCAAGGATGTGTATCAGGTCGGCGTTGATCGTTTGACAGCGCTTGGAGCTCTGGGAATGGCACGAAGAGTTTCCCTGATGCAGCAGCAGGGTCTATTGCCATGACCAATTTTCAGGCGAATGCGCCCACAAGAAGAACGCGCTGGCTCACTCCCGAGAGAGCCGTTTTGGTTTTGCCTGTAGCTGCGGGTCTTCTGCTGTCCGGCTTCCTGATGTCGTTTGTGCTCACCCCCTTGCTTGTCCGCGTGCAATTGCAGCGACAGCAAGTGGATGCGTTATCTCGGCTCAGGGATGAGGTTCCGATGTTGCGTGATCAGCTCGAAACATCGCTCGCGCGTCTGGAGAAGCGGAGGCAGCAGGAGGGCTGGTTACTGCAATTGGTTGCTGGAACCGGTGAGTTCGACACTTTTTTGGCCGGACTGAACGATCTCGCTGAACGGTCTGGTGTCTTGATCACTCTGGCGGAACCTGGTGCTGTAGAGGTTTTTCAACCTCCAGAAAAGCCTGCAGAGGGTCAAGCAGCACCACCAGCACCTGCAGCAGGCGGCGCTGCGCCGCCACCATTGGATCCGCTGTTGCGCGAGGGCTTGGAGCGGCGTTCTGCTCAAGTTGAGGTTTCAGGCCCCTTTGCTGGACTCCTGACGTTCATGCGCGCTTTGGAGGCCTTGGAGGTGTTTGTAGAGGTCAAGGACCTTGCCTTAAAGAATTCACAAGTCAGTTCTGCTGATCAGAGTAAGGGCCAAGAGAAAGCTCCAACGCTTGCACTCCCTCTCAAGCTCAGGGCTTATGGGCGTCAGCCTGCTTCAGCAAGCAGCCCCTGATCCAGAGGCCTGGCGGTGGAGTGGAAAGGCTGTTTGCTGTGGTTAAGGTGAGATTGATGTTGATGGAGGTCGTCAGCTGTCTTACCTCTATGCCGGCTTGGGTATGGCCATGCTGACAGCAATTTTTGCGCTGCTTGAGTTTGGTCTCTCACTCACTGGCCAGCAAGCCCAATTAGTCCCGCCTTCGGACTCCTATACAGGCGGTACGCCTCAACAACGTGATGATCGATTATTGCTTCAGATGCTTCATGACTCTGAGGACCTCGAAGCAATCAGCCGAGAGTTGAGTGCGCAAGACCTTTGTGATCAGTTGCTATGTAGGGCTAGTTCAATCCATGCTGGGCGATGCAGAGGCCATAATGAGATTGGTCCTGATGGGAAGGCCATCTGGACCCTCGATAATCAGTATCGTCCAGGCTATGAGTCTTTGGCGAAATTCACAGGGACCGTGATTGATGCTTCAGGCCATCCTTTCCCAGCTGCTTGTGTTCTCACTCACCGTGAGGACAGTCGAGAGCACCGAATTTTGATCACTCCTGATCCGAGAGATGCTTCAGCCCCTTACGGTGTTTATTCTTGTCTGATGGATCTCAACAATCCTCGTACGACGGGACAATGTTCATTTGAAAAGACGTGAAGGGGAACTCTCATGCTTGATGCAATTGTAGGCGTATTGATTGCTGTCACGGCCACGACAGCTCTTGTTGTTTCAGTTCAAGTTGCCGAATCAGCCTTTGACCAAGCTGGTCGCTCACCACTACTTAAGAGAGAAGTTGACATACTCCAGGGTGCCGGATACGACGGAAGTGCTGGATCGGAGCATCGGCGGGTTTTGGAAGCAGATCTTCGTCAGTTGCCAATTCAATGAGAGTGAAGAATCGCTATATCGAGCCAGCCTTTAGTGGAATGTCGTTGCTGGAGATGGTGGTTGCCATGATGATGTTGGTGTTATTTACTGGCGTGGTAGTGGCTGTTCTTGAGCTCACAGCACGTTTTGTGGCAGATCAAGAGGCTGGTGGTGATGGAGCTAATGGTGTTCTGATTGATCATCAAGAGATTCAGGCTGGTTTAGACCAGTTGGCTGAGGTGCTTGGTCAGCCTGGGATTAGCAAGGAGAGGCTTGATGGTCGTCTGACAGAGCAAGGTTGGCCACAAATCGCTTTCTCTTCTTCAGAGAATCCTGATCGGGTCTGCGCACCGGCAGGATCCAATCCATTGGCCTGGTGGCGTTTGCCTGGTCCGTCGCTCAGCTTTCCAGCTGGTTATCGCATCTGCGTTTGGCGAACCGGTCTTGTTGAGTCATCTGCCCAGGCGTTGAGCAGCCTGCAACCAGGTGCTAAGGCAGGAATTTATGTCCTGCAAGCCTTGCCTGAGCGGTCAGGTGCCGCCAGTCTTCCAACACGACGTCTTTTCTGTAGGCCACGTCCTTATTGCTGAAGCATGACATCAACACCTCTTATTGGTACCACATTCTTCGGTTTGGATCTGACCGCGTTGCTGCTGCGCATGCAGGGATTGAAGAGGCAAGTCTCGAAGAGGGTGCTTCTTCTGGAGTTTGATTCCAGCCGTTTGAATCTCGCAGAAGTGCGATTTTCAGGTGCTGGTTTGCAGTTTGATCATGTGACGTCTGTTGAGTTACCCCAGGAGGCCTTGGAAAGGGGGGTGCCAACCGACCCCGGAAAGATGGCTGGTTTAATTCAGGAGGTATGTCGTGAAAAGCAAATCAACGTGCATCGTGCTGCAGTGGCCTTGCCTACTGAGGTGGCATTTCAACGCTTGATCGAGCTTCCTGCGCGATTGTCTTTTGAGGAGGCTCGAGCTTTTGTTGTAGATCCTTCCAGTGCTCTGCAGGTCCCCATTGCTCTCAGCCAGTCTGACTTTGATCTTCAACCTACCTCTCTTCCAGTTGTTCATCGCCAAGATGGCACCTTCACTCCCTATTTACTGTCAGCCGTACCTCGTCACTTGGTTGACAAGATCATGGACACATTGCAGCTTTCTGAATTTGAGCTTCAGGCATTGGAAATCGGTGGTTATAGTCAGTTACGCCTGATGGCGGCTGAACTTTTGATGATGAGAGAGAGTGAGGTTCGTTTAGTTCTTGAGTTATTGCCTGAATGTACTCATTTCACCCTAATTACTGCCTCAGGACCATTGCGGTTTGAGCGCCTGGCCGCCATACGTGAGTTCACTGAGCCGAGTTTTTCTGATGAACAGGCCGATTCTTTTGTGGGGGATGGTATTTCAGCTGAGCAGATCATGATCCGTCAGGATGGCTACATGGCCCTATCAGAGTTGGATCTGCGAGTGCTTGTTTTTGAGATTCGCGAGGCGTTAAAGCGATTCTCAGAAGAATGGTCTGGCTTTCATCTTTGCGATATCGCGATCACTGGCGTTAATAGTGCTCATCCGATTCTTTCGCAGTTGCTCGAGACAGAATTCGGGCTTCGTGTTGTTGTTTTGGAGCCTTCCTTGGCTCATGGTGTGGAAGGACTTCAACTCGATAGCTTTCTGGTCCAAAAGGGTCTTAATCGCCTCGTTGGCTTAGGTCTTGGCTTGCTTCCACCTGACCATTTGTTGTCTTGTCCTATTGTCAAACTTGAAGAGGATTCAAGTGCTGCTGGCCAGTCTTCAGCGTTGGAGGATTTTAGAAGTGACCTCCCCCCGAGGCCCCAACAAGTTTTGCCTTTTGCCACTCCTGTCGGGAACATTAGTGATGACTTGGCTCCTCTTGTCATCAAGGGTGATTCAGTTCGGGATTACGATGTTTCTAGCGTCAAGGATTTGGAGCAACCTACTGTTTATTCTTTATTGGACACCATTCAAGCCGATGAGTCCGATCCTCTTCATCAAGAAGAGGAGAGGCCTTCGGTTACCACTCTCCCTTCAACTGAAGGTTTAGAGGAAGATCAGTGGCCAAGTATTGCTCACATAGACGGCAATCTCTTTCCGGTTGAACAGCTAGACGAAGAAGCAAATGTAATAAACCCTGAGGGCACCACTGACCGATCAGTCGCCACTGAGAGCTTGCCGGAGGAAGATTGGCCGAGTATTGGCCGTTTGCAGTTAGCCAACACAGATGAGCCAATGCCACAATGTGAACCGAGCGATGAAATGGCTTTAAAAGACAGTGACTCTGAGCAAAATGAGGTTCGACTAGAATCGCCTGCAAATCCCTTGGGTGAACTGAGATTTAGCGACGAAAGCTAAAGCTGTATATGTGAGAACGCGCGGGAGTATCATGATTCATTACTTTCCAAATTTCTGAATCAGGCTAAACATGGGTAAGTACAGTGATACGACAATTGTGCCCACGATTCCCGCCACCACGAAAATAACGGCCGGTTCCATCGCTTTTGTTAGGGAGCTAACAATTGACTCTACTTCTCGCTTGTAAAAAATGGCCAGCTTCTCAAGCATAAAACTTAGCTGGCCTGTTTCTTCTCCGATCTTAATCATCGAGATGACTAATTTTGGAAATACTTTGCTTTGATTAAGAGAGTAATTTAGCTCTTGCCCTTGCATCACAAAATTGATGCCGCGCCGAATTGTAACTCGGATTCTTTCATTCGAACTTGCATTGGCGCAGCGGTCTAGACCATCCACAATGGGTATGCCCGAGTTCACGAGCGTCGCTAACGTATCGCACATACCGGCCATTTCTGACCTTAAGATCAGGTCTCCAAATAATGGAACTCGAAAAATTGCAGTATCAATCTTCAGTCGCCCTGTTTTGCTGCTGTAAATGCTCTTGAATCCGTAGAGGAGTCCTGCGATGACCAGTGGTGCACCAATCGCAAATTGTATTGATGTTACAAGGTTTGATAGGGTCAGCATAAATGAAGTGAGTGCAGGTAGATCTGCACCCATACCATCAAACATCGCTTTGAATTTTGGTACAACAAAAATGAGTAGGCCGAGACTGACCGAGATTGACAGTAAAAAGACAAGTGCTGGATAGACCAGTGCACCAATGATTTGCCCTCGGATTTTTGCCTGTTCCTCCATTAAGAGTGCGATTCGATCTAGGACTTGATCAAGGATTCCGCCAGCCTCTCCGGCTTCGATGAGACCTACAGTGATAGGCTTGAATACTTTTGGATATTGTTTTAATGATGTAGAGAGCTCTTCCCCAGCGCTGAGACGAGCAGCAATTCTCTGAATGCAATGGGCCAACTTCTTGTTTGTCATATTTTCAGCTATGAGGTTCATCCCTTGTGCAAGTGATACACCACTTTGAAGTATCACTGCAAGCTGCCGGAAGAAGATGAGTAAATCTTTTTGTGCAATCTTTAGGTCTTTAGGTGCAGGTTGACCCCCCATTAGACTATTCAGAAAGCCCTCTTCGCCTAAGAGAGAGGTTGCAGGTTGACCGCTACTCCCTCTGGAGGGCTCTGTTGCGGTTGAGTGTTTGCTGCTACCATATGTGGCCATAGTTTATGTTTCTGATTGTAGGATTGCTTTCGGATTCGATGCCTTGCTGATTGCCTCTTGCAGAGTAATTGCTCCGTCATCGACCAGTTTTTGCAGACATTGTTCCAGCGTATTCATTCCATCCTTGCTGCCAGTCTGAAGTTGTGAGTAAATCTGACTGACCTTGCGTTCTCTGATTAAATTTGCAATGGCTGGTGTATTGATTAGTAGCTCATAGGCAAGTGATCGTTTGCCTGACGTATTTTTGCAGAGTGTTTGCGACATAATGCCAACTAAAGAAGTCGATACTTGTAACCTCGCCTGTTCTTGTTGATCCCCCGGGAAGACATCGACAATTCTTTCAACAGTCTTAGCTGCTGAGGCTGTGTGTAGTGTTCCCAGCACAAGGTGACCTGTTTCTGCTGCCGTTATTGCCAGTTGAATCGTTTCCAAGTCTCTCATTTCTCCGATATAGATCACGTCCGGATCTTCTCTGAGAGCGGCTCGTAATGCAGAGGCAAAGGACTGTGTATCGCGCTTTACCTCTCGTTGATGGATAATTGAATGGCGAGAATGTGAAAATTCAAACTCAATGGGATCCTCGATTGTGAGGATATGTCTTTTTTGTGTTTCTAATATGCAATTGATAAATGCTGCGAGAGTAGTCGATTTTCCTGAACCTGTCGGACCTGTGCAGAGCAATAATCCCCGATGTTTAGTGGTGAGATCAATGAGAGGTTGAGGCAGGCCAAGGTCCTGCCAGCGTGGCAGATTATCTGGCAGGATTCGAAGCGTTAAGCAGCGTTTGTTATTGGCGACATAGGCGTTGATCCGAATTCGAGAGAGTCCTTCTAAGCCAATGGAAGTGTCAAGATCACCTTTTTCTCTATAGATCGCATGTTTTTCATCTCCAAGAAGTTCGCTTAGAAGTTGATCCATGCTCTCCTTGTTGAGAATATTGTCAAGGATGCGAATATCTGAATTTACACGAATTGCTATTGGGGACTCTTCCTCAAGATGAATGTCAGATGAGCCTGCCTTAATCGCAAACTCAACAATCTGTCGTGCAAGCTTCATCGTGGCACTCGACTGATTCTCTAGGTCTCAGTATTACAGATTTTTTTGAGTTCGGAAACGGTTGTCAGGTGGTTCCGGATCAAATCAACAGCATAGCTCTTGAGTGTCTTCATCCCTCCATCCACAGCAATGCTTTCGATTTCATGCGTTGATCGTTGTTGTTTGACCGCTTCTCGAATGTCCCGGTTGATCTTCATGAGCTCGTAGGTTCCAATCCTTCCCTGATAACCACTGCCGCTGCATCGGGTACAAAGCGTCTGCTCTTGCTTTCGTCTGCTTTTCTCTTCAGCATTGAGTGCTGTCGCAACACGAACACTCGTCCCCACCTGAAGACCTGTGAATTCACTCTCGGCCTGGTTGATTGGCCTTTCACTACTGCATTCTGGGCAGACCTTTCTTAGTAGGCGTTGGGCTAGTACACCGCGTAGTGAGGCGTTGAGTTTGTAGCTGGGTACTTCCATATCCATCAAGCGGGTTAAAGAGCTTGATGCACTATTGGCATGCAGTGTTGTGAAGACTAAATGCCCGGTTTCGGCGGCATCCATCGAAGATTCGGCTGTCTCAGGATCTCGTGTTTCACCAATCAGAATGACATCTGGATCTTGACGTAAGAAGGTGCGCAGCAAATTTGCAAACGTTTGTCCCTTCGCGCGCATAACTGGAAACTGTTGAATATTGCCACCAAGATCATATTCAATTGGATCTTCTGCCGTCACTATATTCAACTCTCCACTGTCTTTTTCTCGAAGTGTTGAGGCCAGTGTTGTCGACTTGCCGGAACCTGTTGGACCAGAAACAATAATGATGCCATTTGCCTCATTAATGATTGAACGAAATTCTTTTCGCACCCCTTCGTTCGAGATTAGCAAGTCAAGACTGAGCATATCACTATTGCTATTTAGGATCCTAAGCACCATCTTTTCCCCATATTTGCCAGGTGCTGTTGCACACCTGAACTCCATTATTTGCCCTTCAAATCTGCGTTTAATTTTCCCGTCCTGAGAAGCACGTCGTTCTGCAATATCCATTTTGGCCATGTTCTTTAGGCAAGCTGTTAGCTTGATCCCTGCAGAACGAGGCATTTTCACGTAGTTTTGCATGACACCATCGCGTCGAACTCTGATGTTGTAATCGTCTTGGCGGGGTTCGACGTGAATATCAGAAACATTACTTCTGCAGGAGTGAATTAGTATCTTTGCAGCAGCCTGTTGAATCTTGCTGCCCAGCATTTCTACCGACAGATCCTCCGCCGCATCCTCTATAACTTGTTCTTCCCCATCATCAAAATCAAAATCGAAGCCGGCGGAACCCTCCCCGTCAGCTTCTTTTAGGGCATCGAGAATCGCATCATCGCTGAATTCGGTTTCTGAGATGCTGTCACCACTGATGAGTCGCTCTTGCGCAGCCTGATCAAGAAGTGCTTGTATTTCATCTGCCGGTTTTTCGATGAATTGGCATTCGTATTTATGCTCGGCTGCACGTTTTTTGATGAATTCCCCGATAGTAGCCAGGTAGCTAAAATTGCCGATTGCTAGTGTTACTACTTTAGTGCCAGTCCGTTCTACTGAGCTTAATGCAATTGGAACAACAAGGTTCTCGCGGCACCACTGTAACGAGAGGACCTCGTCTATTAGCTTGCGGACATAGGCTGGTGTAATGCTCATCAAATAGGAACGCAATCACACCAGGATCCACCGAAGAATCTGCAATATGTTTCGTGTCTTGTCCGACACTTTGGTTCGATTTTTGGACAGCTAGCATCGTATGCTTCCTTGCTGCGTTTGTAGTCATTGTTGCATACCCAAAAGGTGTCTCCGCAAGGTTGTGTCACCCGTCCTTTCGATTCGTGTGTGACCAAGCCATTTTGGCTTTTACGAACAAGTTCATTTATTTCTGATTGGCACTGACGCCCTTCATTGGCTTCTACGCATTGTCTATATGAATCCGCATTTAACAGTTTTTCTCCACCACATATGTAGATGGGTTTGGATCCACAGTAGGGTAGTATTTTGTCGTTAAGTCCGCCTGATGCGATTACGTTGTTAACCTCATCGTCGCACATCAGGCCGCGCCATTGTTCTTGTGTTGGCACTTGTGTGCCTTTGTGAAACCAGAATTCTTGAGGCCCACATTCTGTGAATGTGACAGGTGATTCTTGTGGATTTGTATATGGCGGTTGTTGCTTTCTTAGTTTTTCAACGTTCTCTGTGCAGATGCGGCCGTACTTTTCTTCTAGTGCTTTGTCGTAATCATCTTGTGTGTAGCCAACGATGATTCCATCCAGAGCGTAGACAGTGCGATTGCATGCGTTTGTTGTACAATACTGGGCCTCTGTGATTGGAGGCCTTGTAGGGCATTTGCTATCACCAGCAGGATTCCATCGAACAGTAGAACCACTGCTTTTTGCATTAATCCATTGATTATAGGCCGATTCGCATGCATTTTTGGCTGCTGTGATTTGTTCTAGATATTTGACGTGTGCTTTTAGTTCTTCACTCACTTTGCAGTTTTCACCAGCCCATGCTTTGCATGATGGCAGTGAGTCTGACCCTGTCGGTGTGGCTAGCTTTGTGAGTTTTCCCATGCCAATGGCGAATCCCAATGGATAGCGGTGCGTTTCGTTGCTACCGATTGGTTCAATTGACAAATAAGAGCATTTGTTGCCGCCTTCAGAAAGTTTATATCCGTACTGCTCCAGGTTTTCATCAGAGATGATGTTTGGGTCAACAGTGAGATTTGCGTCGTCTGACGTCCGCAGTCTTTGTAGGCAATCGGCAGCGGCACTATTGACCTGTGTCTGAACGCCATCAATCTTTGATTGCTTGATCCATTTGGCAAACGGTGGAATTGCTAAGGATGACAGAATTCCTAGGACTGCTATGACCGCTATCAGCTCTAAAAGCGTGAATGCTTTGGAGTTGTATTGATGTTTCTTAATCAGAAGTTCTCTGGTGAATGTTTTTTGCATCTCGCCGGAACATCTATTGGGGAACCTGATTCTTTTTGGCTAAGCTGCCCATACGACATACCTCTTGAGAGGTGAATCATATGGGCATGGTCAGCCTCTACCACTTCGATGCTGCAGTGCAATTGTAACTGCCAGCGGCATTGCCTCTCAGCGCGCATGTCTTGGCACCCGAATAGAGGTCAATAGTAAAAGTTGGGATTGTAGCCAGCGATGGTGTGAACGTTTGGGTTGTTCCTGTGGCTGTAGGGCAAGTTATTGCTGTTGTTGTTGAAAAGGCGCCCCCATTAATTGACGGAGCGGTGATTTGTGTTGACGCGGCTTGTCCGCGGGTTCTTGCCACTGAGCACTCTGTGAAGGCATCAACAAGATATTTTTTGCCGGCGGAAGCCGCCGCGTCATCGGTCACGCCCTGGAAGTTTGGCAGTGCGATCACGATGAGCACAGCCAAAACGGCAATGACGACAACAAGTTCGATGAGGGAGAAGCCTTTCTCGCCAGCCTTACGGCTCAGTACGCGGCGAGTGCTTGGCTTGTTGAGGTAGGCCTGGAGAAGGGTCATGAGATCTGGAAAGCCCTTACAAGGCTGGCCGCCCGCGCTTCTTTTGTCAATGCCACGTTCTTGTTGTTTTGCGGCAATGCATTGTATGCAATGAATTCGTGTCTGTCATGCCACGGCTCTTGTTTGCGACTGAATTGCCATGTTCTCCATTGGTTTTGTCGCTCCCGTCGGCTTCCACTTCTCTCTGGTCTTCTTTTTTTACTGCTGATCGTTCGCCTCCTGGTTGCCTCGCTTTTCTTATGGCGCTGTATCTGGTGTTTTTCTTTTTGCGGGCGCTATCTATTGTGTATTCCGTTTTGTTTGTCAATGTCGGCACCCTTTACGGCTTTCTGGCCACAGGGGCTGAATCCTTCATTTGTGATCCATTCCTCTCTTCTGTCTGTCCCCTCTTGTCGATCAGGGTTCCTCGTCGTACCTCCATGCCGTGATGAATCTCCTCGGTCTATTGGTCGGGTTGCATTGTGTTGATTCCTTTTTAGGGGCGTCCGGTCTTTTCTGGCCCACCTGCCGGAGCTCCTTGCTTTGGAAGCTTGCACTCTTCTGGATCCGCCCTTTCCTGGCGTCCGTAGTGTGCTGTTTCTTTTGCTGTTAGTTGGCACCCTCCTTGGGTTTCGAAGCCAATTCGTTGCTACCTGACCAATAGGCAGTGTCCACTTCAGATCGAATGCTTTTCCAGAGAGTCCGCCCCCTTCTGGCAGCAGGTGTCGTCCTGTCCATGTTTGGCACCTTTCTGTCGTCTGCTCATGCGGTGCCTCGCAAGGTCATCCTTCTGCGCCATGGCGAAAAGGCCAATGCATACGCCTTGTGTGCGATCGGGCAGCAACGATCCCTTGCGCTGCGGGATACCTACTTGGGTCGTGATGCCACGAACAGAGTGCTTTTGGGTGGTCAGGCACCTGCGGCTTTTTTGGCGATCACCTTGCACACGTTGGAGTTGGCGGCTCCCTCTGCTCAGAGTTGGGGGATGCCGATCAATACCTATGCCGTCGTGCCCCTGGACGGCGGCGGAGCAGCTGTGCCACAGGAGCTCAAGAACGCCACAAGGATTGCCGCTGCTGATGTGTTGAGCAATCCGGCCTGGCACGGCCGCACTGTTGTGATGACCTGGCAGCACACATCCATTGCCAATGCTCGCCTAGAGCGTCAAAACCCTGGTGAGAAGGTCACCCTTCGCCAGTTGCTCAATCTTGATCGGCTTCCCGGCGTGCCAGAGACATGGCCTGGCAAGAACTACGACTACTTCTGGGTTGTCAATTACGACCCCCAACGCTCTGAGATCCCCACGAGCTTTGAGATGGTGAAACAGGTCTACGCCCCACCGTTTAACACCCTTCCTCAGAACGACTGGGGTGCGCCGTTGCCGAAGGGCTACGCAGCGGGATGCAAAAGCTAGACGGGCTTCTGACAGGCGTTGGCGTTGTCTTCATGCGATCCACTGGCATCCCCCTTCATTGAGGGGGGTGTGCCATGGGCAGGATGGAGCGACAGCAGCTGGCGTCTGGTGTGAGCAGCGGACCACCTCCCCATGGCGGCAACCTGATCCAGGAGGCGCAGCGGTTTGGGCTGAATCCAGGCCGGGTTCTTGATGCCAGCGCCTCACTGGTGCCGTTTCCTCCACCCCGCCGCCTGCGACAGTCCCTTGCTGAGGCCATCCGCAGCAGTGCCCTGCGCAACTATCCCGATCGCAGTCAAACCGCGCTTCGGGAAGGAATCGCTGCCTGGCATGGCGTGCCACCAGAGCAGGTGTTGCCAGGCAATGGTGCTGCTGAGCTCTTCACATGGGTGGCCCGTGATGCGGCCGCGCTCGGGGTCAGTGCTTTGCCCCAGCCGGGTTTCGCTGATTACGCCCGGGCCCTGCGTTGCTGGGACGCTGCCAGTGTGTCGGTGTCGCTACCGCTCGCCTGGCCTGATCAGAGCGATCCCCATCCTTGGCCGTACGCACCGGACTCGTTGACGAATGCATCCGTTGTCTGGATCACCAACCCCCACAACCCCACAGGTCAGCTCTGGAGCCGCGCGTCCCTGGAGCCGCTTCTGGCTCGTTATCGCCTGGTGATCTGCGATGAAGCCTTTCTGCCCTTGGTGCCCAACGGCGAACAGCAGACCTTGATTCCGCTTGTGGCGGATCACCCCAACCTGGTGGTAATTCGCAGCCTCACCAAGTTGTTTGCGATTGCCGGCTTGCGTCTGGGCTACGCAATCGCTGCGCCGGAGCGGCTGCAGCGTTGGAGTGCCTGGCGTGATCCCTGGCCGGTGAACGGCCTGGCCTTGGCCGCCGGCACGGCGGTGATGGCCGATCCCTCGGGGCTCAGCCGCTGGCAGCAGCGCGTGCAGCGCTGGGTGAGCTGTGAGGCTGCCTGGCTGCAGGAGCAGCTCCGATGCCTGCCCGGCCTGGACCCTCGTCCTTCCCATGCCAACTACGTCCTGGTTGAGGGTGCTGCGTCGTTGCTGGCGCTGCGGGAAGGCCTGGCGCGTCGCGGTGTGCTGTTGCGCGACTGTCGTTCGTTTGCAGGTCTGGGGGAGCGTTGGTTACGGATTGGCCTGCAGGATCGACGCGGAAACCGCCGGATTGTGCGGGCGTTGCGTGATCAGCTCGCGCTTCAGTCTTTGATCTGAGCACCGCAGCAACCAGCCTGCTGTCAACGCAGCTGCCTCATCAACACCTCCACCAGCCGCTGCTCGGCATCGCGCACCTCCAGCCGTTCCATCCCCTCAGCGAGCTTGATCAGGGGGTCAACGGCGGGATCACAGCCCCGCAGGCGTGGGCCAAGCAGCCGCCAGAGGCAGTCGGCCAGGGCGTGATGCTCCGGCTCGTGCTGATGCACGATCACGGCGGCGCCGAGGGCAGCGGCGCAGGCCGCATTGGCATCTTGGTGCTGGTCTGCTGCCTGGGGAAAGGGCACGAGCACCGTGGGGGAGTGGCACACCGCCAGTTCGCTCAGGCTTCCGGCGCCGGCCCTGCTGATCACCAGATCGGCATGTTGCAGCAACGCGGGGATTGCATCGCTGAAGGGCTGTTCCACCAGGGAGGGGTGCTGGAGGCTTCCCGATTCCGGATCGCTGCTGCCGCTCAGGTGCACCACGCGGCAGCCTGCCGTCAGCAGCCTGGGGAGCACCGCCCTCACCATGCGATTCAGGCCTACGGCTCCTTGGCTGCCGCCCATCACCACCAGGAGTGGGCCAGGACCTTGTGGGACCCAGTCCGGCAAGGTCTGGCGGCAGAGAAACTCCTTGCGTACCGGTGTGCCGGTGACGAGGGCCCGGCAGCCCGGAATGCGCTCAGCTGCCGCAGGCAGACCGACGGCCACCTGGGTGCAGAAGCGTCCGAGCAGCCGAGTGACTCGGCCGGGGACCGCATTGGATTCGTGCAGCACCACCGGCACCCCACACCAGCGGGCCGCAAGGATCGCAGGTGCGGCGATGTAGCCCCCGGTGGTGAAGACCACGCGGCTTCGCTGGCGGCGGATCAGGCGCCGAACGGCGCCACTGGCGGCCAGCAGCTGCACCAGTTGCAGCAGTTTGCGCAGCCCCCGTCCCTGCAGGCCGCCCGCCCGCACGGTCTCCAGTCCATAGCGCTCCGGCACCAGGGTGGTTTCGAGCCGATCGGGCACCCCCAGCCAGCGCACCTGCCAGCTGTCCGGCAGGGCTTCGGCAACGGCCAGGGCGGGAAACAGATGACCGCCGGTGCCGCTGGCGGCGATCAGAAGCCGAGACATGGCAGCGGGCGGCGTTCAAAAGGCGCCTTAACTTAAAGGCAGTGCCGACGAGGTTCAGCCGCGTGTTCCGACCCGCTCTCACCGCCCTCTCGGCCCTGCTGTTGGCCAGTGGCTCCGCCCTGGCGGCAGGCACCCCTCAGCCTGCAAGCCCAGCATCTGGTCTGGTTCAGCGTTTGCAGCAGGCCTTGAATGCTCCGCAGCAGAACGGGCTTGATGCCCTCCTGGCGCCGGAGCAGCAGGGGGTCATTGGCCGTCGCTATCGGCGCTTCGCTGCTGAGTTCCCCGATGCCCGCTGGAGCTTGCGGGCAGGGCAGCCCCTGGCTGATGGTCGCCCGACGTTGAGTGTGGCCGTGAGCGGCACCCGCGAGAAAGATGGCTTGCGTTACACGCTCAAGGCCAGCCAGCAACTGGCCGTCAGCACCCAAGGGGGCTTGATCACCGGCCAGGAGATCCTTCAGGAGGAGTCGGTTCTCACCAGTGCCAGCAAGCCCCTGCCCGTCAGCCTCCTGATTCCCGATGCGGTGCTCACCGGCAGTCGTTACGACGTGGATGTGGTGCTGGATCAGCCCCTCGGTGACGCCTTGCTCGCCGGTGGTCTGATCGGTTTGACCCCGACGCAGGTGGCCGAGCAGCAGAGTCCGGACATCCAGCTCGAGCCCCTGGGCGGTGGTGGTCTGTTCAAATCCGTGCAGGCTCCCTTCCAGCCCGGTTCTCAGACCTGGGCCGCTCTGGTGGTGCACCCGGAGGGAGTGATCACCGTGACCAAGCGGGTGCGGGTGGTGAACGACCGCAGCCAGCTCTGAGCTCCTTCAGGCGCGATTTCGTTACTTAAGCGTTTCGTTTTCGTAACGGTTTTGTGCCTTTGTGGTGCCTGTGTTTCTGGGTAGGGCGCGGCGCAGCGCGGAGACATCCGCATCGCCAAGTCCGTTGTTGATCAGTTCAGCTTCCTGGGCGCGCACGGCTGCGGTGATCGGCAGTTCCAGGCCTGCCGCCTGGGCGGTCTCCAGGGCAATCGAAAGATCCTTGTGGTGCAGGGCCAGCTTGAAGCCCAGTGGGTAGGTGTCGGCGAGCATCGCCCCGGAGCGGTGCTGCAGAGCCCACGATCCAGCCGCCCCGTGTTGCAGGGCGTCCACCACCTGCTCCATCGGCAGCTGCAGGTGCTGTCCCAGGGCGATCGCCTCAGCCACGGCGGCATAGCTGCCGGCCACCAGCACCTGGTTCACCGCTTTCACCTGTTGGCCGCTGCCGACGGCACCGAAGTGGTGAATGGAGCCGCCGATCGCCTCCAGGACCGGCAGGGCTCGTTTCAGATCGGCGTCGCTGCCGCCACAGAGCACGGTGAGTGTGCCGGCTTTCGCTCCTTCCGTGCCTCCGGTGACCGGAGCATCGAGATAGCGCACACCGCGCACCGCCAGGCGTTGCGCCATGGCCTGGGATGTGGCCGGGCTGATGGTGGAGCAGTCGATCACCAGGCTGCCGGTCGTCAGGGCCGGCCCAGCACCGTGCTCCCCCCAGAGCACGGCTTCCACAGCGGCGTCATCGCTCACGCAGAGCAGAAGGGCTCTGCAGCCCTGCACCGTGTCGGCGGGGGTGTCTGCCCCTGGAGCGCCTTGAAGAGCGGGATCGCTCTCGGGGGTTCGGCTCCGGGTATGCACGTGCAGTTCGTAGCCCGCGCGCCGAAGGTTGATGGCCATCGGCAGCCCCAGGGCCCCCAGGCCGATGCAGGCGATAGGGGCTGGGGCCTGCAGGTCAGATTCAGTCATCGTTGGCGGCCGTTCCGGTCAGATCCTGCCCTGCCGATCGCCGCAGCATGAGCGGGTCCTCTTACGGATGGATTCCATGGCGTTCACGACGCGTTGGCAGCAGGCTCAGCGGGTGGCCTGTGCGGCCCTCACGGTCGCTGCCCTGCAACCAGGTCTGGCCTTGGCTGACCCAGAACCGGGGCGTCCCTGGTCGACCCAAGAACAGAATCTCAAGGGGCTCACCGACAGCCAGGAACAGCAGTTGTTTCAGACTCGCCGCGACTGGGAGCTACGCAGCTACGACCAACGCCTGGCCCTGTTGCGTGCACAGCGGCGCTGTCTGGAGCGGGCGCGCACACCCGAGGCCTTTGGCCGCTGCCAGCAGAACCAGCGCCAGGCCCGTCGTCTGCTTCATGCGCAGGGCCGACAGGTGATCAATGCGGAACGTCGCCGTCTGGGCCTGCCGCTGCGCCCTGATCACCAGGGCTGGCGCCGGGCTGAGCAGCACCAGCAAAAAGGCCGCTCCTGGTGGAACGGCCCGCGGGGGAGCTGAAGCTCCTGCTGTCTGATCAAGCAGCTGCTTTCCTCAAGCAGCTCCTTTCTTCAAGCAGCCTCGTCGAGGGCGGCGACGCCGGGCAGCACCTTGCCTTCCAGCAGCTCGAGGCTGGCGCCACCGCCGGTGGAGATGTGGGACATCTTCTCGGCCAGGCCGGCCTTTTCCACTGCGGCCACGGAGTCGCCGCCGCCGATGATCGTGCAGCAGCCTTTGCCGCTCAGTTCGGCCAGGGTCGTGGCAATGGCGTTGGTGCCAGCGGCGAACTTGTCGAACTCAAACACGCCCATGGGGCCATTCCAGATCACGGTCTGGCAGTCGGCCAGGGCCTCCTGGAACACCTTGATCGAATCGGGGCCGATGTCGAGGCCCATCCAACCGTCGGGGATTGCGTCGATCGCAGTCACCTGGCTGTTGGCATCGGGAGCGAAGTTGTCCGCCAGCACCACATCGGTGGGCAGCAGCAGCTGCACGCCCTTGGCAGCGGCCTTGGCCTCCAGCTCCTTGGCCAGCTCCAGCTTGTCGTCTTCCACCAGGCTCTTGCCCACGGCGAGGCCGCGGGCCTTGTAGAAGGTGAAGATCATGCCGCCGCCGATCAGCACCTTGTCGCACTTGTCGATCAGGGCTTCGAGCACGCCGATCTTGGAGCTCACCTTGGAGCCACCGACGATGGCAGCGAGGGGGCGCTTGGGCTCATCCACAGCACCCTGCAGGTACTGGAGCTCCTTCTCCATCAGGAAGCCGGCGACGGAAGGCTTCAGGAACTTGGTCACACCCTCGGTGGAGGCGTGAGCCCGGTGGGCGGCGCCGAAAGCGTCGTTCACATACACATCGGCTAGGCCAGCCAGGGATTCGGCGAAACCGGCTTCGTTCTTCTCTTCCTCAGCGAAGAAACGCACGTTCTCCAGCAGCACCACATCGCCATTGCCCATGGCGCCCACCTTGGCTTCGGCATCGGGGCCGATGCAGCTCTCGGTCTTGACCACAGGCTTGCCGAGCAGCTCGCTCAGGCGTGCGGCCACGGGTGTCAGACGCATGGCCTCGTTCACCTGGCCCTTCGGACGGCCGAAGTGAGCGGAAAGGATCACCTTGGCGCCCTTGCCGATCAAATCGTTGATGGTGGGCAGGGCAGCGCGGATGCGGGTGTCATCGGTGATGGCGCCGGCATCGTTGAGAGGCACGTTGAAGTCAACCCGCACAAGCACGCGTTTGCCGCTGAGGTCGGTGCCGGAGAGGCTGGCCAGGGAACGCTTCGCCATGGGGTTGTGTCGTGCGGTAAGAAAACGGGGTGACATTAACCCGAGTTCCGCAGCACTCGCTAGGACTGGCCTGAAAGGTCTGCATCGGGATGGCCGTTATGTTCAGCACCGTTCTGTTTCCGATTGATCAGAGCCGCCAGGCGATCGAAACCGCCGGCAAGGCCCTGGAACTGGCCCAGAGCCATGGCAGTCGCCTGATCGTGCTGTCTGTGGTGCAGCCTGAGCGGCCCGAGATGCATGACCCTGCGGCTGTGGCCGTGCTGCTCGAGCAGGCTCGCCAACGTTTTGCGGATGCAGGCCTCGATTGCGAGGTGATCGAGCGGGAGGGCAAGCCGGCCTTTGTGATCTGTGATGTGGCCGACGAGTTGAATGTGGATGTGATCGTGATGGGCACCCGCGGCGTGAATCTGGACACAGACACCGAAAGCACCGCCGCACGGGTGATTCAGCTCGCCCCTTGCCCTGTGTTGGTCGTGCCGTGAGTTCCCCCCCGATTCAGTGGTACCCAGGCCATATCGCCAAGGCGGAGCAGCAGCTCAAGCGCAATCTCGACAAGGTGGATCTGGTGATCGAGGTGCGCGATGCCCGGATCCCTCTGGCCACCGGCCACCCCCACCTCAATCGCTGGATCACGGGCAAGCAGCACCTGCTGGTGATTAATCGACGCGACATGGTCACCGCTGAGGCGCGCGAGGCCTGGCAGCAGTGGTTCAAGGGACAGGGGCAGAGCACGGTCTGGTGTGATGCCAAGGCCGGAACGGGTGTGAAACAGCTCCAGCAGGCAGCGATCCGCGCCGGCGATCAGCTGAATGAACGACGCCGCAACCGAGGAATGCGTCCTCGGCCGGTGCGGGCCCTCACGCTCGGCTTCCCGAATGTGGGGAAATCGGCGCTGATCAATCGTCTGGTGAAGCAGAAGGTGGTCGCCAGTGCCCGCCGTGCTGGGGTCACCCGCACCCTGCGCTGGGTGCGTTTAGGGCAGGACTTGGATCTGCTCGATGCCCCCGGCGTGCTGCCGCCGCGGCTGGATGACCAGCGAGCGGCGCTGCACCTGGCTCTCTGTGATGACATCGGTCAGGCCGCCTATGACGGTGAACTCGTCGCGCAAGCGTTTCTGCGTCTGTTGGCGGCGCTGGAGCAGCGCCAGGGCTCCGGGGTGTCTCTGACACTGCTGGAGTCGCGTTACGGCATCCCGCTGGCTGGGGACACGGCTGATCCAGCCCTCTGGATGCAGGCCGCTGCAGAGCGTCACACCTCGGCCGACACGGCGCGGATGAGCCAGCGCCTGATGGATGACTTTCGCAAGTCGGTCCTTGGCAGCATTGCCCTGGAGTTGCCGGTTTGAGGCCTCCGCTGCCCGAGGAGGTCTTCACTCAGGCCTTCGGCGAAGGGGAGGGCGAGCTGGTGTCGCTCACCTATCCCAAGCCCCTGCCGATGCGTCTGGATCGCTGGTTGGTGAGCCAGCGATCCGAGCAGAGCCGGGCCCGGATTCAGAAGTTCATTGACGCTGGCTTCGTGCGGGTGAACGGCCAGACCGGCAAGGCCAAGACCCCCCTGCGCCAGGGCGATGAGGTGCAGCTGTGGATGCCACCGCCGGAACCGCTGCCTTACCTGAAGCCGGAACCGATGGATCTCGATGTGCTCTTTGAAGACGAGCACCTGATCGTGATCAACAAACCGGCGGGGCTCACGGTGCATCCGGCACCGGGTAACAAAGACGGCACGCTGGTGAATGGTTTGCTTCACCACTGCCCCGATCTACCGGGGATCAGCGGCAAGCTCAGGCCGGGCATCGTGCATCGGCTCGACAAGGACACCACCGGTTGCATCGTGATCGCCAAATCCCAGGAGGCGTTAGTGAAGCTTCAGGTGCAGATCCAGAAACGGATCGCGTCTCGGGAGTACCTCGCGGTGGTGCATGGGGTGCCCCAGGGAGATTCCGGCACGATCGTTGGCGCCATCGGTCGCCATCCAGCGGATCGCAAGAAATATGCGGTGGTGAGCGGAGAGAGCGGGCGTTATGCCTGCACCCACTGGAGCCTGCTGGAGCGGTTGGGGGATTACTCGTTGCTGCGTTTCAAGCTCGACACCGGCCGCACCCACCAGATCCGGGTGCATTGCGCTCACATGAACCATCCGGTGGTGGGGGACCCCACCTACAGCCGCTGCCGCAAATTACCGATCGAGCTTCCGGGCCAGGCGTTGCACGCCTTTCAACTCGGCCTCGACCATCCGATTACGCGGGAGCGGATGCTGTTTGAGGCGCCGTTGCCGGCCGTGATGGAGAAGCTGTTGGCGGTGCTCAGGCGGCGGGTAGGCGGGGACACGCCGCCACCAGCTTTCGGGTGATTGCCGCTTCCGGTGCTTGCAGCACCTGATCACCGCGGCCTTCCTCCACGATCTTGCCTTTGTCGAGCACGATCACCCGGTGGCAGAACCCACTGGCCACGGAGAGGTCGTGGGTGATGAACAGCATCGCGACTCCAAGGCGGGCCTGCAGACCGCGCAGCAGCATGAGCACTTCAGCCTGGATCTCGGCATCGAGCATGCTCACGCTCTCATCGCAGATCAGCACCCGTGGGTCGAGGGCGAGGGCCCGGGCGATGGCCACCCGCTGTTGCTGGCCGCCGGAGAGCTGCCGGGGCCGACGGTTCTGAAACTCTTCGGCCGGAGTCAGGCCCACCAGTTCCAGCAGCTCCCGGGCCCGTTCCCGTGCGGCTGCCGGTTTCGCTAAGCCGTGGATGAGCAGCGGATCAGCGATGGCATCGACCACGCGCATGGCCGGATTCAGGCAGGCCAAGGGGTCTTGGAACACCATCTGGATCGAACGCCTCGCCAGTTGCTCCTGGGGGCCGCGCAGGCGCAACAGCTCCTGCCCGTTGAGCCACACCTGCCCGCCCCGAATCGGATTCAGGCCCATGAGGGCGCGGCAGAGCGTGCTCTTGCCACAGCCCGAGCCGCCGACCACACCGAGGGATTCCCCCGCCTGCAGCGCAAAGCTCACCCCATCCACCGCTTTGAGCCAGTGGGGTGCCCAGGGTGGCCCCCCCAGGTTGTGCCAGCAGCGCAGGTTCTCCACGCGGAGCAGCAGTCGGCTCTCTGGTGCTGCCGGGGTCTGCCCTCCCTCCCGTTGGCGTGCTGCCGCCACCAAACGCTGGCCCACGTCGGACCGGGGCTCTGTCAGCACGGTGAGGCTGCTGTTGAGCTCCGCCACCCGCCCCTGATCGAGCACGGCCATCCGTTCACACCACCTGTTGGCCATCGCCAGGTCGTGGCTGATCAGCAGCAAGGCGCTTCCCCGCTCTGCACAAAGCGTCTGCAGAGCGCCCATGACCTGGTTCGCCACGGCCACATCCAGGCTGGTGGTGGGTTCATCGGCAATGACCAGCGGCGGATCAAGGGCCATGGCCAGAGCGATCGCCAGGCGCTGGCGCATGCCACCGCTGAATTCATGGGGGTAGGCGCCGAAGCGTTCGGCTCCGATGCCCACCGCTTCCAGCAGCTGTTCGGCCCGGTTGCGCCGTTTTGTGGATGGAGTGGCCGGCCTGTGGGCTCTGAGGGTGTCGAGGAGGTGATTCCCCACCGTCATCAACGGATTGAGGCGGGTCATCGGGTCCTGAAAGACCAGGCCCACCGCTTCGCCGCGTAGCTGCCGGAGTGCTGAGCGGCCCAGCGTTCTGGGGTCCTGACCCTGCAATTTCAGGCCGCCGAGGCACTGGCTTCCGGCCGGCAGCAGCTGGAGCACAGCTCTGGCGACGGTGCTTTTCCCGCAGCCGGAGGGGCCCACCAGGGCGAGGCGCTCCCCCGGCTCCAGCTCAAGGTCCAGCCCATCCAGGGTCCAGCGATCACTGCTCGGGTAGCGCAGCCTCAACTGCTTGAGCTCCAGCACCAACCCAGAACCGCTGGACATCAATGGCAGCACAGGGGCACCCGACTCAATACCATGGATTGACCCTGCCGGGTCGGATGCTGAACGTCACCTCTGCGCCGGAACCGACACAGACCGATGCGGTCAGTGCAGCAGAGGGGTGCGACCAGCCTGTGCCAAGGGTGCATCCGATCCGCACGATCGAGGATTACGGCATCGACCTGCCCGACTGGCTGCGGGAGTGTCTCACCCATGTGCCCCCTGGCGAGGGATACAGCTGCCCGACCGACCCCGAAGCGCTTCTGGCGGCAGCGTTTGATTTCGCGTTCCAGTTGCATCAGGGTCAGTTCCGCGCCAGCGGCGACCCCTACATCGTGCATCCGGTGGCCGTGGCCGACTTGCTGCGCGATATCGGTGCCAGTGCGCCAGTGATCGCCGCCGGCTTCCTCCATGACGTGGTGGAAGACACCGATCTGACTCCCGCACAGCTCGAAAATCATTTCGGCGCCGAGGTGCGTGAGCTGGTGGAGGGTGTCACCAAGCTGGGGGGACTTCACTTCACCAACCGCACCGAAGCTCAGGCGGAGAACCTGCGCAAGATGTTCTTGGCGATGGCCAGCGATATCCGCGTGGTGCTGGTGAAGCTGGCGGATCGTCTGCACAACATGCGCACCCTCGGGTCGCTCAAGGAGGAGAAGCGTCAGCGCATTGCCCGGGAAACCCGGGAGATCTATGCCCCCTTGGCCAATCGTCTTGGCATCGGTCGCTTCAAATGGGAACTGGAAGACCTGGCCTTCAAGTTGCTGGAGCCGGAAGCCTTCCGGGAGATCCAGCAGCAGGTGGCCACCAAGCGCAGCGAGCGTGAGGAACGCCTTGGGGTGACCGTGCAACTGCTCAGCGATCGTCTGGCGGCTGTGGGCCTTGGCAGCTGTGAGGTGAGCGGTAGACCGAAACACCTCTATGGCATCTGGAGCAAGATGCAGCGGCAGCAGAAGGCATTCCACGAGATCTACGACGTGGCCGCCCTGCGCATCATCACGCCCAATGTGGAGAGCTGCTATCGGGCCCTGGCCGTGGTGCACGACACCTTTCGGCCGATCCCCGGACGCTTCAAGGACTACATCGGCCTTCCTAAGCCCAACGGCTATCAGTCGCTGCACACAGCGGTGATCGGCCGGCATCGGCCGATCGAGGTGCAGATCCGCACTCTGGAGATGCACCAGGTCTCGGAGTTCGGCATTGCGGCGCACTGGAAATACAAAGAGGGGGGGTCACCGGCGGCTGGCGGAGATACCGAACGGTTCAACTGGCTGCGGCAACTGGTCGACTGGCAGCAGGAGGGGGGCGCCGATGATCACAACGACTACCTGGCGTCGATCAAGGAAGATCTCTTCGACGAAGAGGTCTTCGTGTTCACTCCCAAGGGCGATGTGGTCGGCCTGCGCAAGGGATCCACGGCGGTGGACTTCGCGTTCCGGATTCACTCCGAGGTGGGTAATCACTGCCATGGCGTGAGGATCAACGATCGCCTCTGCCCTCTCTCAACACCGCTGCAGAACGGTGATTTCGTCAACATTCTCACCAGTAAAACCGCTCACCCCAGCCTCGATTGGCTCAATTTCGTGGCTACGCCAACGGCGCGCAATCGCATCCGCCAGTGGTACAAGCGCAGCCATCGCAATGAAACGATTCAGCGCGGCAAGGAGCTGCTGGAGCGGGAGCTGGGGCGGAGCGGTTTGGATGCCTTGCTCAACAGCGAGGCGATGACCCGTGTCGCCGAGCGTTGCAACCTGCACAGCACCGACGATTTGCTTGCGGCCCTCGGTTTCGGCGCCGTCACCCTTCACCAGGTGCTCAACAGGCTCCGGGAGGAAATTCGTCTCCAATCCGCGGCGGAGACCCAGCCCCTCAGCAATGAGGATGTGGCTCGCAAGTTGGTGGAACAGGCGGAATCAGCGCCGGCACGCCATGACCATGGCGATGCCGTGCCGATCCTCGGCTTGGAGGGTCTTGATTACCGCCTGGGCGGTTGCTGCAGCCCGCTCCCGGGTGAAGCGATCGTGGGCACGGTGGCCCTTGGCAACCATGGGATCACCATTCACAGGCAAGAATGCGCCAACGTGGAGGCAATTCCCAGCGAACGACGATTGCCTGTGCGCTGGAACCCGGCGAATGCCCGCAATCGTCAGCGCTTCCCCGTGCAGTTGCGCATCGAGGTGATCGATCGGGTCGGCATCCTCAAAGACATCCTGATGCGCCTGTCGGATGGATCGATCAACGTCAGCGATGCCCGTGTGAAAACGGCCTATGGCAAACCGGCCCGCATCGATTTGCGAGTGGAGCTGGCCAGCGCAGACCTGTTGCAGCGCACCATGGATCAGATCCGCTCCATGGCGGATGTGCTCGATATCGCGCGGACCGGGCAGAGCTGATCGCCAGGAGATAGGACCTTGACCGATCAGCACACCAGCGTGTCGCTCGCCATTTCGGAGGCCGAGCGTCAGGAGGTTTTTCGCTTTCGTTACGCGGTGTATGTGGAGGAGATGGGCAAGTCTCCACCGGATGCCAACCATGACCGCCGCGAGCTCATGGATCGGTTTGATGCCAGTGCCAGCCTCTATGTTCTCCGCGATGGCGAAGGTGCTCTGGTCGGCACGCTTCGTTTCAATCGCCTTGAAGCCCTGGCGTCGGCCCTGGAAGCCTTGCGCCCAATTGCACTGGACTTTCTGCTTGAGCAGGCCCCCCTCGCTGCGCTGTCCTACACCTCCAGGCTGATGCTCCGCGCCGACTGGCGCGGTGGTGGCTCCCTTGGTTTGTTGTTCAACCGTTGCTTTGCCGATGCCCTTGAGCAGGGCATCCGTTTTGATCTCTGCCACGCCCATCCCGGATTGATCGAGCTGTATGAGCAGCTGGGGTATCGCCGGTTCTGTGCCGGCATCGCCTGGCCTGGTGTGGGGTATCAGGTGCCGATGTTGCTGGCCCTCCGCGATCGCGATCATCTGCGCCGTAGTCGTTCTCCCCTGTTGCGCCATCCGGCTCTTGCGCAATGCGCCGATGCACAGGCCGATGGGATTTGGCTCGATCAACAGTCTCAGAGTTATTGGGGACTGAACCATCGCCTGGTGGATCCCGATCGATTCTGGGAGCTGGCTGGCGATGCCCTGCGTCAGCCGGGCCAGGGGCTGCCGCTTCTCCAGGAGTTGAGCGATGAGCAGTCCCGTCGTCTGCTGAAAACCGGCACCGTGCTGCAGTGTGCCGCTGGAGATTGCATCGTTTCGGAAGGGGAGCCTCGGCAGGATCTGTTTGTGGTGATGGAGGGCTTTGCCGAGGTGAGTCGGCAGCATCAGGGGCAACGGTTTGGGCTTGCTGTGCTCAAGCCCGGCGATGTGTTCGGAGAGATGGGCTTCCTCGGCCGCAGGCAGCGCAGTGCTGATGTGGTGGCGGCCACGGACATGCGGGTGCTGGTGCTCACTCAGGCCTTTCTGAACAAAGCGCTGCGCACCCAACCGGATGCCATGGCGCTCGTGCTGCGTAACCTGGCGTTGGTGCTGTCGGAACGCCTTTCCAGCACAACGGAACGCCTACTTCAGCTCAGCTGGGATGCCCCTGATGACGACTACTCCCAACGCCGCCGGCTCCTATGACTTCACCGCCCTCGGTGACGAGAGTGGTGAACTGGAGCGGCTTCAGCTTCAGGCTCAGCGCTCGGCCCAGCTCGAACTGCAGCTGCTCGAGAGGATGGGGTTGGCGGATGACCAGGTTGTGCTCGATCTGGCCTGCGGCCCTGGGGTGATCAGCCGATTGATCGCCCAGGCCCATCCCAATTCGCGGGTCACGGCCATGGATCTAAACGGTGAGTTGCTCGCTGCCGCCCGCGAAGAAGCGGCGACTGCGGGGTTGGCGTCGATTCGTTTTCTACAGGGCGATGTGTATGCCCCTCCCCTCGAGCAGGGGCAGTTTGATTTCATCTATGCCCGGCTGCTGTTCCAGCACCTTGAAAAGCCGTTGCAGGCTCTGGAGGCGATCCGAGCTCTGCTGAAGCCTGGTGGTGTGCTCTGCATTTTTGATATTGACGACAGCTGGTTGACGTTGGTCCCCGAACCGGAGGGCTTCGCGACCTTCACGACGCATGCGGCTCGTGCCCAGGAACGGCGCGGTGGTAATCGCCAGATCGGCCGCCAGCTTGGTCGCCTGCTGGAGGAGAGCGGCTACGACTCGGTTGACGTGCATGTGGAGACGGTGACGTCAAGACAGCTCGGGATGCGGGCGTTTCTCGATATCACGCTCGGATTCAAACGCCTGTTGCTCGAGGGAGAGGAACTTGAAGCGGCTCGCGCCACGTTGGAGGCTGCTGATGCCCTAGTGGACGATCCCAGGGCCTGGGCTTTTGTGGGTGTGTTCCTCGCCCGGGGTGTGCGCCCCTGAGCCATAGCCGGCCTGGAATGAACAGGCAACCAAGTCGTAGCTGAGTCAGTGCTGAGCTTTACGGATGACTTGTTGTTTTGGCGGAGACCTGATTCCGTCGAAACGCGAGGAATGCCAGCACTCCCATCAGGATCGCCAGCACGGTGGCCACCACGGCTGAACCAAGCAGGAGGCGGGAGCTGAAGCCCCAGCCCTGCTCCCAAAGCGTGCTGCGACTGATGCTGTTCAGGGCAGGACCTTGACCGTTCCCAATGAGCGCATCACCCACCTGGTAGTTGAACCAGTAGAGGGGCACGTAGGTGAAGGGGTTGCTGATCAAGGTGGCAGCGGCGGCCAGAAGATGGTTGCCCCGCAGTAAGGACGCCACACCCACGCTGAGGATGATTTGCAGCCCGAAGAAGGGAAAGCAGCCGCAGAAGACGCCAGCGCTCACACCACGGGCCCGCTGTCCTGGCGTGCCTTCCTGGTCCCAGATCCAGATGATCGCTCGTCTCACTCTGGATTGCACATCCTTCAGGAGCATCTGGGCCATGGGTGCAGTCCGTCGCCTGCGGAGAAGGGTTTGGCTTGCGATCGTAGAGAGGAGAGAGCTGAAACCGGCCCAACGCGCCAATGTCTGAGAGCAGCTCTGGTCCGGACACCATTGCAGCCGTCGCGACGGCTGTGGCCCCGGGGCAGGGTGGCATCGCGGTGATCCGTCTCTCGGGGCCCCAGGCTCAGGCGGCTGTGCGCGCCGTGACTCGCATTCCCGGCCCCCAGCTCTGGGAGAGCCATCGGGTGCTCTACGGCCACGTGCTCGCCGCTGACGGCGAGGAGCGGATTGATGAGGTGCTGCTGCTCTTGATGCTGGCGCCTCGCAGTTTCACCGCTGAAGACGTGGTGGAGATCCATTGCCACGGGGGTGTGATCGCTGTCCAGCGTGTTCTGGCCAGGGTGCTGGAACAGCCCGGGGTGCGCCGGGCCCTGCCGGGAGAGTTCAGCCAGCGCGCGGTGCTGAACGGTCGCCTGGATCTGACCCGGGCTGAAGCGATCAGTGATCTGGTGGCGGCGCGCAGTCAGCGGGCAGCGCAGCTGGCGATGGCCGGCGTGGACGGGGGGATTCAGCAACGGATCACGGCCCTGCGGGAACGACTTCTGGATCAGCTCAGTGAGCTGGAGGCGCGGGTGGATTTCGAGGAGGATCTGCCGCCTCTTGATGGCGCCGCGTTGCTCGCGGAGCTGCAGGCTGTGCGCGCTCAGCTGCTGCAGTTGGTGGCGGATGCTGAACGGGGCGCTGTCCTTCGCAGTGGCCTGCGGGTGGCCCTGGTGGGACGTCCGAATGTGGGCAAGAGCTCCTTGCTGAATCGGCTTAGCCGTCGGGAGCGGGCGATCGTGACCGACCTACCCGGCACCACCCGTGATCTGCTGGAGAGCGAGATCGTGCTGGAGGGGGTGCCGATCACCCTGCTCGATACCGCTGGCATCCGGGCGACGAGCGATGCGGTGGAGCAGCTCGGTATCGCCCGAAGTCATGACGCCCTGGCCAGTGCTGATCTGGTGCTGCTCCTCTTTGACCTGAGCGCGGGCTGGACGCCTGAGGATGAGGCGCTGCGGCAACGCATCCCCGCCGCTGTGCCCCATCTGCTGGTGGGCAACAAGGTGGATCTTGCTGGCACGGACACCCCGGTGCGGCTGACTGGCTCTGCAGCCGACATCCGTCTCAGTGCCAGTACAGGAGCTGGGGAGGCTGAGTTGGTGCAGGCCATGCTGGAGCGTTGTGGAGCCCTGACAGATGGCTCCCTGCTGCTTTCCCTGAACCAGCGCCAGGCGGATCTGGCTCAGGAGGCCGCCGATGCCCTGGCCCGCAGTGATCAGGTGGCGACCGAGGGGCTGCCCTGGGACTTCTGGACGATCGATTTGCGTCAGGCAATTCACAGCCTGGGTGAAATCACCGGGGAGGAGCTCACCGAATCAGTGCTGGATCGGATCTTTTCCCGGTTCTGCATCGGCAAGTGAGGGCCGCTGGGCTCTCAGAATGAAGGCCTATCGCTCGGTGTGTCCGGTGACTGATCCCCTGGCTGGCCTCAACCCCGCGCAACAGGCTCAGTTGAAGTTGTTGTGTTGGGTGGCGAGTGTGGATGGGGAGGTGGCCCCGGAAGAGAGGGCCCTGCTGGGCAAGCTGTCGGCCCGCCTGTTGCCGCAGGTGGATCCCGAGGATGCGCTGGCGGCTTTGCAGGCTGAACAGGCCTCGGATCTGGAGGCCTGGGTCGGCCAGCTCCAGGACAAGGATGTGCGCATCGAGATGGTGTCTCTCGCTTATCAGATGGCGTGCAGCAGTCAGGGGCCAGAGGATGACAGTGCCATCAACGCCGCTGAGCGGGTCGCTTACCGACGCCTGCTGGAGGCTCTCAACCTTTCCGATGACCAGGTGCAAGAGGCCGAATGGGCCGCCCGTCAGGCTCTTCAGGAGACGCCGGCCTTGATGGACCGTCTGAACCAGCTCCTGTTTGGCTGGGGGGCCTGGCCCTCGATCGAAGCCCTGGAAGCCTCTGGCACCAGTTGGCTCTGATGGTGGCACCTTTGTTGATCACCCCGCAGCTACGCGCGCAGCTGGAGGCCTGGCTGATGGAGGACCTCGGCCGCGGCGATCTCACAGCTCCAGCACTTCATGGCTGCCATGGTGTTGCTCACTGGGTCGCCAAGGCTGAGGGGCGTTTCTGCGGTGGTGTGCTGGTGGAGCCATTGCTGTGCCTGCTCGACCCTGCGGCTCGGGTGCGGCTGCTGGTGGAGGAGGGAGAGCTGGTCAAGCCTGGGCAGCGTGTGCTCGAACTGGACGCTGAGGCCCAGGCGCTGGTGGCGATGGAGCGCACGGCCCTGAACCTGGCCATGCGCCTCTCCGGGATTGCCACGGCCACCGCAGCACTGGTCGCCCAGCTGAAGGGCTCAGGTGTGCAGTTGGCGGATACCCGCAAAACCACGCCAGGGCTGCGGGTTTTGGAGAAATACGCCGTGCGTTGCGGCGGTGGTTTGAACCACCGCATGGGTTTAGACGATGCAGCGATGCTCAAGGAAAACCACCTGGCCTGGGCTGGGGGGGTGGAGGCGGCGATGGCGGCTGTGCGCGCCTCGGCCCCCTGGCCGGCGCCTGTGATTGTGGAAGCGGAAACCGAGATGGAAGCGATCGCGGCCGTGCGGGCCGGCGCCGATGGGGTGTTGTTGGATGAGTTCAGCCCGGAGGAGCTGAAGGTGTTGGTGCCTCGACTGCGGGACGAGGCGCGTGCTCGCCCCGGTGCGGCACCGGTGGTGCTGGAGGCCTCAGGGATCCAGCCGGATGCGCTCGCGGCCTATGCGGCCAGCGGTCTTGATCTGATCTCCACCAGTGCACCCGTGACGCGCAGCAGCTGGCTGGATCTGAGCATGCGTTTCACCCTCGCCGGGGGATGATCAGAGCCAGGCCCTGCCCCATTCCCCTTCCATGCTGCGCATCGCCCACACCCTGGAGACCCAGCTGCGCGAAGCGATCGAGCGGGCGTTTCCAGCAGCGGCAGCACAAGCGCGTGAGGACGGGCGGCCGCTCGACCCCCAGCTGGCCCCGGCCAGCAAGCCGGAGTTCGGTGACTTTCAGGCCAACGGTGCCCTGCCCCTGGCGAAACCCCTGAAGCAGGCGCCCCGGCAGATCGCCACCGCGATCGTGGAGCAGCTCCAGACAGACCCCGGCTTCACCGATCTCTGCCTGGAGCCCCAAATTGCGGGCCCTGGGTTCATCAATCTCACCCTTCGCCCTGAGCAGCTGGCGTCGGAGGTGGTCACCCGGCTCGGTGATCCCCGCCTGGGCGTTCCGCCGGTGGAGAGCTCGGCACCGGTGGTGGTGGATTTTTCCAGCCCCAACATTGCCAAGGAGATGCATGTGGGCCATTTGCGCTCCACGATCATTGGCGACTCGTTGGCGCGGGTGCTCGAGTTCCGTGGCCATCCGGTGCTGCGTCTCAACCATGTGGGCGACTGGGGCACTCAGTTCGGGATGCTGATCACCCATCTCAAGCAGGTGGCGCCAGCCGCTCTGGAGACTGCTGATGCGGTGGACCTCGGCGACCTGGTGGCCTTCTATCGCGAGGCCAAGAAGCGCTTTGATGACGATGAGACGTTTCAGATCACCTCCCGCGAGGAGGTGGTGAAACTGCAGGGCGGTGACCCGGTATCGCTGAAGGCTTGGGGACTGCTCTGCGATCAGTCCCGTCGTGAATTCCAGAAGATTTACGACCGACTCGACATTCGCTTGAGCGAGAGGGGTGAGTCCTTCTACAACCCGTATCTGCCGGCTGTGCTTGAAGGCCTGCAAGAGGCGGCGCTCCTGGTGACCGACAACGGCGCCCAATGCGTGTTTCTGGAGGGCGTGAGCGGCAAGGACGGCAAACCGCTGCCAGTGATCGTGCAGAAGAGTGATGGGGGCTTCAATTACGCCACCACCGACCTGGCGGCGATTCGCTACCGCTACGCAGCAGGGCCGGATGGTGATGGTGCTCGCCGCGTGATTTATGTGACCGATGCCGGCCAGGCCAATCACTTCGCGGGTGTGTTTCAGGTGGCCCGCCGTGCGGGTTGGATCCCCGAGGACGGACGTCTGGAACATGTGCCCTTTGGGTTGGTGCAGGGCGACGATGGCAAGAAGCTCAAGACCAGGGCTGGCGACACGGTTCGCCTGCGCGATTTGCTTGATGAAGCTGTCGAGCGGGCCGAAGCCGACCTGCGTCGTCGCCTCGAGGAAGAGGGCCGCAGCGAGGACGAGGCGTTCATCCAGGATGTGGCCACCACGGTGGGACTAGCGGCGGTGAAATACGCCGATCTCAGCCAGAACCGAATCACCAACTATCAGTTCAGCTTTGATCGGATGCTGGCGCTGCAGGGCAATACGGCGCCCTATTTGCTCTATGCGGTGGTGCGCATCGCGGGGATTGCCCGCAAGGGTGGTGATCTGGAAGCCTCCGCCGCCTCAGAGGCGGGCAGCTTGAGCTTCAGCGAGCCCCAGGAGTGGGCTCTGGTGCGGGAGTTGCTGAAATTTGATGCCGTGATCGCCGAGGTGGAGGAGGAGTTGCTGCCCAATCGTCTCTGCAGCTACCTGTTTGAGCTCAGCCAGGTGTTCAACCGTTTTTACGACCAGGTGCCGGTGCTCAAGGCCGAAGGGGCCACACTCCGCTCCCGGTTGGCCCTGTGCAGGCTCACGGCCGATACGTTGAAGTGCGGCCTAGGACTGTTGGGCATTGCCACCCTGGAGCGGATGTGAGCGACACCTCGATGTCCAGGCAGCAACGGCAAGAGGGTCCTGCAGCGCGTCCCGACGTGGAGCGGCTGAAGGCTTACAGCGCTCCTCTTGAAGGTCGGCGGGGTTTGTTGAGACTCGACTTCAATGAGAACACGGTTGGTCCCAGCCCGAAGGTGCTGGAGGCGATCCGGGCCATTCCCGCCGATCACATGGCCATCTATCCCGAGTACGACGGTCTGCGGGAGGCCTTGATGGCCAATCTGGCGGCCTCGTCTTCGGGTTTGCGTGTTCCACTGGCCGTTGATCAGATCGGTCTCTTCAACGGGGTGGATGCGGCGATCCATGCCGTCATCCATGCCTATGGCGCCTCCGGTGACACGCTGCTCACCACGAGTCCCACCTTCGGTTACTACGCCCCTTGCGCTGCCATGCAGGGGATGACGATCGAGGCGATCCCCCATGGCATGCCTGGGTTCGTCTTTCCGCTGGATGCCATCCGTTCGGCCTTAGGTCGGAAGCCGCGGATCCTGATGCTCTGCAATCCGAATAACCCCACGGGTACCCGTCTCGCGGCGGGTCAGGTGCTGGCGCTGGCGGCTGCTGCCCCTGACACGTTGGTGGTGGTGGATGAGCTCTATGAGGCATTCACCGGCGACAGTGTGTTGCCGAGCGCCGATTTCGCCGCCACTCCCAATCTGCTGGTGTTGCGCTCCCTGGCCAAGACGGCGGGTCTGGCTGGCCTGCGCATCGGTTTTGCGATCGGTCATGCCGCTGTGGTGGATCGCGTCAGTCGGGTCACTGGTCCCTATGACGTGAATAGCGTGGCGGTCACCGCTGCTTTCGCTGCCCTTCGGGACCAGGCTTATACCGATGCCTATGTGGCCGAGGTGACACGGGCCCGTAACTGGATCGTCTCGGAGTTGACACGATCTGGTGTGTCTTTCCACGCAGCTGGAGGGAACTATTTCTTGATCTGGCCGCAGCGGGCCGTTGCGGAGGTGGAGGCGGAGTTGCGCGCGGCAGGGATCCTGGTGCGATCGATGGCGGGTAAGCCCCAGATCGACGGTTCTCTGCGGGTCAGCATCGGTACCACCCAGCAGATGCAGCACTTTTGGGAAGTGTATGTCTCCTTGACCGCTCCAGGCCCCCGTCCCTGAAGGCTGATTGCTGATGAGCGAGCGGCCCTCCCAGTCCCTCCCCCGTCTGTTGGTGCTTTGCACGGGTGGCACCATCGCCGGCACCGGTGAGTCGCGCCTTGCCCTGGAGGATTACAACGCCGGGGTGATCGACGGTAAGCAGTTGCTCGCAGCGTTGCCGGATGCCAGCTGCGTGGCCGATCTGGAGGTGGAACAGCTCGCCAACATCGACAGCGCTGATATGAGCCATCGGCTCTGGCTGCAGCTGCTGCGGCGGATCGATGCAGCCTTCCATCAGGATCCTGGCCTCAGCGGTGTGGTCATCACCCATGGCACCAACACCCTGGAGGAAACCGCCTACTGGTTGCATCTCGCACTCGGACATGCCAGGCCCGTCGTGCTGGTGGGAGCCATGCGGCCCTCCACAGCGTTGAGTGCGGATGGTCCCCTCAACCTGCTGCAGGCCCTACAGGTGGCCGTGCATCCCCAGGCTGTTGGTCGTGGGGTTCTCGTGGTGATGGACGGGGAGATTCATGGTGCCCGCGAGGTGACGAAGGTCGCCTGCTCCGGGGTCGCAGCCTTTCGCTCCCCCGGTCACGGGCGCCTTGGCACGGTCGATGGTGATGGCGTGCGCTTCACCCGCACACCTAGCCATCGCCACACCACCGATTCCGGGCTGGTGGTTGATTGGTCCTCGTTCGCGGCCATGCCGGACCCTGAATGCTGGCCGTTGGTGGAGATCCTGTATGGCTACGTGCAGCCGTCGACGCGGCTGATTGAGGCCTTGATCGACGCTGGTGTCGATGCTCTGGTCTTTGCGGGAACCGGGGCGGGACAGCTCTCTTGTTTCGAGCGGCTGGCGTTGGAGCGCAAGTGCCTGGCGCAGGGGAGGTGCCAGGAGGTTCCGCTGCTCGTTCGCACGTCACGCACCGGCCGGGGTCGGGTGCCGGCGCGGTCGGATGATGAGCTGCTCGGTTTGCTTCCAGCGGAAGATCTGAGCCCCCAGAAAGCGAGGGTGCTGGTGCTGTTGGCGCTGCTGCAAGGGGCGGACCGCCAGCGGCTCGCCGACCTGCTGCTGACGCACTAACGCATCACATCGATGACGGTGCCATCGCCGAGGCCGGTGGGAACCGAGAGGGTGGTGCCAGCACGACGCACCTCCGTGCCGGCCATGGCATCAAGGAAGGGCTGGATCCCGCTTTGATCGCAGCCCGCAGGGGTGGGTCCGCTCACGTACTGCACGGGGATGACCCGACGGGGATTGAGCTCCTTCACCACTTTGGCGGCCTCCGCAGCGTTGTAGACCTTGGCGCCGCCACCGACGCCGATGATCAGCACATCCGGGCGACCCAGCAGCACCTTGTCTTCACCACTGAGCTGAGCTGCGGTGCCCCCCAGATGGGCGAAGCTCAATCCTCCCTGTTGCCAGCGCCAGAGGGTGGACTGGCCGAAGCGTCGTCCGCCGACCCGGTCATGGGGTGCGGCGAAGCCTTCAAGCTTCAAGCCGCCGACCCTGTAGGAACCAGGCTTGGAGAGGAAGGTACCCCCGGCGATGCGGGCACCCTCGTCGGCCAGTTGTGAGCTGGCCAGGATCACCGTGGCGTTGACCCTCGGTTCCCGAAGGCCCTTGGCGCAGCCCACGGCCTTGAAGGGGTTCACGAGCACCGATTGGCCGCCACCGTTGATCAACAGGGCGCTGTGGCCATAGCTGGTGATTGTGACGCCGCCAGCGATCGCCGCTCCGGGCAGTGCTGCTGCAATCAGGGCCGAGGCCAGCGGGCGGACAAGCATGGGCGGAGGCGGAGTCCGATGGAAGCTGGAAGCTAGCAGTGGTGAGCGCCACCCTCCGCCAACTTCAGAAAGTTGGCCAGGAGCTGGTGCCCGGCTTCGGTGAGCACGCTCTCGGGATGAAACTGCACGCCCTGGAGGTGGGGAAAGTCCCGATGCTGCAGGCCCATGATCGTGCCGTCTTCCAGCCAGGCCGTCACCTCCAGGCACGCGGGTAGGGTCTCGCGGTCAGCGATCAGGCTGTGGTAACGGGTGGCGGTGAGCGGCTGGGGCAAGCCCGCGAACACGCCATCACCCTGATGCAGCACCGGTGAAGTCTTGCCGTGCATCAGCTCCGCTGCCCGCACCACGCGACCTCCATACACCTGGGCCAGGGCCTGATGGCCGAGACACACTCCCAGGGTCGGCACCGTTGGCGAGAGTTCGCGCAGGACCTCGAGGCAGACTCCCGACTGGTCTGGGTCCCCAGGGCCTGGGGAGAGCAGGATCGCGTCGGGATTGAGGCTGCGGATCTCGTCCAGGCTCAAAGCGTCATTGCGCTCCACCCGCAGATCCGCAGCCAGCGGGTGCTGGTCGGCGAGCTCACCGAAGTACTGCACCAGGTTGAAGGTGAAGCTGTCGTAGTTGTCGATGACCAGGAGCATGGGGGCGATTATCCGTGAAGGCGCTCCAGCAATGGAGGGAGGAGGAGCAGCAAGGCGATGAGCAGGGAGCTGATCGCTGCCACGAGCACGGCGGCGGCGGCGCAATCCTTGGCGATTCTTGCCAGGGGATGAAAGCGGCGACCGATCGCCAGATCCACCACTGATTCAATCGCAGTGTTGAGCAGTTCCAGCACCAGCACCGCCGCCACCGTGAGCACGAGCACGGCCAGCTGGATGGTGGGCAGTTGCAGCCAGAGGCCAAGACTGAACACCACCGCCCCGATCACCACATGGATTCGGAAGTTCCTTTGGCTGACGAAGCCGTAGCCCAGGCCCTGGGCTGCATAGCGGAAGCTCGCGGGCAGGTCACCGGCGATGCGCCAGGCCCCGCGCCGCGCGGCCCTGTGGCTGGCGGCAGCCTGGCTGCTGGCGTGGCTGAGCTCGTCGGTCAATGAGCGGTCATCTTCGGAGTGCAGCAGTGATCCCATCTGTTGATTCAGCTGATCTCACCCTGGGACTGAACCTTACCGTTGATGGCTAGCAGACGCTCCTGGCACTGGAGCATGGCGTTGAGCTGAGCATCGTCGGGATGGTCCCAGCCCAGCAGATGCAAAAAACCATGGCTCACGAGCCAGCGCAGTTCGTGCAGCAGGTCATGGCCATGCTCGTCAGCCTGCCGTTGAGCGGTGGGTACCGACACGATGATGTCTCCGAGTTCCAGGCAGGCATCGGCCCCGATCGGCGGATCCCCCTCCAGAGCAGGGAAGGAGAGCACATCGGTGGCTTGGGGCTTCTGACGCCACTGTCCGTTAAGGGCGGCAATTGTTGGGTCATCGCAGAACTGCAGACCAAGGCTGAACTCGGTTGCGGTCTGTACGGCCTCTGGACAGACCAGGCTCGCGTCGCTGCGCATGGCTGTGAGCCAGGTGATCAAGTCCAGCTCCCAAGCGTCTTGGCTGTTGAGCCGTCCCTGGAGCTGAGCATCGGCCTCGGCGTCCATCAGGTCTGAGGGTGCGGCCTGGAAGGCGAGGTCGATGCTGATCACTGGATCCGCAGTTGTGCTCATTGCGGCAGGGTCGGTCGCCCAAGCCAGGCGACCACCAGGATGAAGCCGATGAAGCCGAAGGCCGTCAACCCGAAGTGGACAAGGCTCTGGCGACCTTTACGCACCATGTTGCGCATGGCCAGCTTCACGAAACTGGGTGGTGGTGTCGGCGCTCCCTCGCTGGTCGTGGGATCCATGGGGGCAGGGTCGTTTGACGCCGGATTGGTGCTCATCGCTCAGCTGTCCTCTTCACGGCCTGGGCTATCCACACCCTGGCGCAGCAGAGCCTGAATGAAGGGATCGAGATCACCGTCCATCACTCCTTGCACATCGGTGGTTTCGTGCTGGGTGCGGAGATCTTTCACCATTTGATAGGGGTGGAACACGTAGTTGCGGATCTGGTTGCCCCAGGCCGCCTCAACGATGTCGCCGCGGATGTCGGCGATCTCTGCAGCCCGCTGTTCCTGAGCGATCACCAGCAGCTTGGCCATCAGCAGAGCCATCGCCTTCTCCTTGTTCTGCAGCTGGGAGCGTTCCTGCGTGCAGCGCACAAACAAGCCGGTGGGGATGTGCAGGATGCGCACAGCCGTCTCCACCTTGTTCACGTTCTGACCACCGGCACCGCCGGAGCGGCTGGTGGTGATCTCCAGGTCCTTCTCGGGGATGTCGAGCTTGACCTCCTCTTCAATCTTTGGCATCACCTCCACACCGGCAAAGCTGGTCTGGCGCTTGTCGTTGGCGTTGAACGGTGAGATGCGAACCAGGCGGTGGGTGCCTTTTTCGTTGCGTAGATAGCCGTAGGCGTAGCGGCCCTCGATCTCGATCGTGCAGCTCTTGATGCCTGCTTCCTCACCTTCGCTGAGTTCGTCGACGCTCACCTTCATCCCGTGGTCTTCGGCCCAGCGGGTGTACATGCGCATCAGCATCAACGCCCAGTCCTGGGCATCGGTGCCGCCGGCTCCGGCATTGATGGACAGCACGGCGCCTTCTTTGTCGTACTCCCCACTGAGCAGGCGCTCCAGCTCCCAGCGGTCCAGGTCGTTGCGCAGCGTGGTGAGCCCCTGCTGGGCTTCGCTGAGCATCTCGTCGTCAGGTTCCAGGTCGTAAAGCTCCAGGGTGGCCTGGGCGTCATCGACGGCACCTCTCCATTGACCGAGTTGCTCGAGTTGGGCCTTCACCTCATCGAGGCGGCGCATCTGCTTCTGAGCGTTCTGTTGGTCGTCCCAGAAGTCCGGTTGGGCGGCGAGCTGTTCGAGGTCCTGTTGTCTGGCTTTGAGGGCAGGGACGTCAAAGACAGTCCTGGGCATGGCCCAGGCGGTCGGTGAGCTCAGAAAGGTCGCGCTTGAAGTCGGTGAGGTCGAGCAACGGTTGCCAGCTGATCCAATGGGTTGAACCTATCAGCGAGGTCGTACTGCATAGGATCCAGAAGCTCGGCGTGTTTCCCCATGGCTCCGGTTGAGATTTACACCTGGCGCACCTGCCCCTACTGCATCCGGGCCAAGCAGCTCCTGGATCGCAAGGGGGTGGCGTACACCGAACACGCTGTGGATGGCGATGAGCCGGGTCGTGATGCCATGGCCGCCCGCGGGGATGGTCGTCGCAGCGTGCCCCAGATTTTTATCGCTGACCGACACATCGGTGGTTGTGACGACCTCCATGCCCTCGAACGGGCAGGGGAGCTTGATGCCCTGCTCGCTGGTGACGCCTGAGGCTGCTCGCCATGCGTCACTTGTTCGTACTGGATCCACTCCAGCGCATCAATCCAGCCAAAGATTCCACCGCCGCCCTCATGGAGGCTGCGGCGAGGGCCGGTCACGAACTCTGGGCGTGCACCCCTTCTGATCTGATCGCTCTGGCCGATGAGCCCTTTGCTGTGGCCGCGCCCGTGCAGCCGGAACCCTGGATCACGATCGGCGAAGGGCAGCGTCTGCCCCTGAGTCGCTTTCACGTGATCTGGATGCGGAAGGATCCGCCCGTGGATGAGGCCTATCTCTATGCCACGCACCTTTTGGAAGTGGCGGAGCGGGCTGGCGTTCGCGTTCTTAATCGGCCCTCCTCGCTGCGCGCTTGGAACGAAAAGCTCGGCGCCCTGCGTTTCAGTCGCTGGATGGCCCCGACCCTGGTGGCTGGTCGCGTTCAGGAGCTGGAAGCGTTCGCGCGCGAGCAGGGGGACATCGTGCTCAAGCCCCTCGGGGGGCGTGCCGGCCTCGGCGTGATTCGGGTCAGTGCCGATGCTCCGGGGCTCGGTGCTCTGCTTGAACTGGTCACCGAACAGGAGCGGCTGCCTGTGATGGCCCAACGCTTCTTGCCCGAGGTCAGCGCTGGTGACAAGAGGATCCTGCTGGTGGACGGTGAACCGCTCGGGGCGGTGAACCGGCGGCCGAAGCAAGGGGAATTCCGCAGCAACCTTGCAGTGGGCGGTCATCCGGAAGCGACTGAGCTGACGGAACGAGAACAGCGCATCTGTGAAGCCCTTGCCCCCGCCTTGCGGGCCGAAGGCTTGTTCTTCGTGGGGATTGATGTGATCGGCGGCATGCTCAGTGAGATCAATGTCACGAGTCCGACTGGCATCCGTGAGGTGGAGCGTCTGATGCAGCGGCCCCTGGCTGACCAGGTGATCGAGCGGCTTCAGGCTCAGGTGCAGTGAAGCTGGGGGCGCAGCTCAAGCTGATCCGCCAGCACGGTGAGCTTGAGTCCCACTTCCTGCAATTCGCGTTCGGCTACCGAACCGCGCACCAGGCCTGCTCCGGCTGTTAGATCCAATTGGCGGTCTCGGGCATGGCCGCAGCGGATCGCCACCCGTAGCTCCGCATCTCCGGCGCTGTCAATCCAGCCGATCGGTGCGGCGTACCCCCCGCGTTCGAATGGTTCCAGGCTGCGCAGCCAGGTCATCGCCTCCCGGCGTGGCAGCCCGGCGACGGCTGGTGTTGGATGCAGAGCACCGGCGAGGGTGAGCGGTTGCTGGTCGGGGGCCGCGGCGGTGATCGGGGTGTGGAGATGCACCAGCTGGCCATGGCGTGCCAGCTGGGGACGACGGGGGCGGCGCGGCTGCAATCCCTGGGCGCGCAGATGTTCGGTGATGGCCTGCACCACCAGTTCATGCTCCCGTCGGTCTTTATCGGAGCGCAGCAGGCTGATGGCCTGTTCGTTGCGACCGGCGGTTCCGGCTAGGGCATCGCTGCGTAGCTGGCCGTTGCGCAGACTGAGCAGACGTTCCGGTGAAGCCCCAAAAAAGCTGTCATCTCTGTGGCGTTGCCAGAGGAAGCGACAGCTCCCCGCCTGTTGCTGACGCAGCCGATCCAGCAAGGGCAGAGGGTCGAGTGGGGCCTCAAGTTGGATGGACTGGCGCACCGCCAACACCAATTTGTGCAGCTCCCCTTCGTTGACCAGCTCGATGCCTCGGCGCAGGGTCGGCGCATAACGCTGCTCCCAGGCTCCTGGAATCGTGGTGCCGCTGACGGTGGAGATTCCTGGTCTCCTCTGGCTCCTTGGGTTCTGTTGCAGCCGTTCAGCCATCAACCAGAGCGTCTCCGCCAGCGAACGCACATCGCTGCTTTGGTTGACGACGCCATGCAGGCGCAGCCATCCCTGTCGGCCATGGCAGCTCAGCTGCCAGCGGGGCAGTACGGCTTGAACCGACGGGGTGCCACCAGTTGGTTGCTGTTCGCCACTCTGCTCAAAGAAGGAGAAGGCCAGCAAGATCCGGGAGCGAGCCTGGGCAGGCGCTTCCGGGTTGCCATCCAGCACCCGGGCCAGGGTTGCGTCGCTAAAGCGTTGGGCCAGCTCGAAACGTCGTGGACCCGCGAGATCCAGATGATGGCAGCGCCCTGCTGCCGCCAGGCTCAGACCTGGTGCCCCATCCCAGAGGAAGCGGAAGGGGTCGGGGGCCTCCAGCAGGGGGAGCTGGGTGAGGGGGTCCAGTCCCACCAGGGGCAGGGCCAGGCTGAAGACTCCCTCCTCTCCCTGCCGCTGTCGCCAGACATGCATGGCCCGGTCCAGCAGCTCGCTGAAGCGGATCTCGGCAGGGCTGGTGTTGGACTCAGCCGTCATCCGGCGGCATGGGTGGGTGATGCTGCTCAAATGTATGGGCCTTCATGCGGGGTTCAGGGGCCGAGTCCATGCCAGATCGTCAGGCTGTTGCATCCCTTCACGCCCCGGTGGCCGAGCGGCGTCGGCTTTGGAAGGCCGCGATCAAGTGGCCGATGTATTCCGTGGCCGTGATGCCCGTGGTGTTGGCGGCAGGTTGGCGTCTGGCTGCAGGCCAGCCCGTGCGTTGGAGCCAGGCCCTTGGTTTTCTGGTGGCAGCGGTGCTGCTCCTGCTCTGGGAAAACCTCAGCAACGATCTGTTCGATGCCGAAACTGGCGTTGACACCAACGGCAAGCCCCATTCCGTGGTGGCACTGCTGGGGCGCCGCCGACCGGTACGCCGCCTGGCCAATCTCGCCCTGCTGTTGGGTCTCCTGCTGATGCTGGTGGTCGCCCTGCGCAGCAGCCTTGCGGTGTTGTCCCTGGTGCTGGTGAGCTGTGGCCTGGGCTATCTGTATCAAGGGCCGCCCTTCCGGCTCGGCTACCTGGGCCTCGGGGAACCGCTCTGCTGGATGGCGTTCGGTCCCTTCGCCACGGCGGCAGCCCTGCTGGTGCTGGCTCCCGTTCCAGCTGCAGATCCGACCGCGGTGGTCCCCTGGGCCACGGCCCTCACCCTCGGCTCCGGCCCAGCCCTGGCCACGACCCTGGTGCTGTTCTGCTCGCACTTTCATCAGATTGAAGAGGATGCCGCCCATGGCAAGCGTTCGCCGGTGGTGCGACTGGGAACGGCGCGAGCTGCGGCCCTGGTGCCTTGGTTCGTGGCCGGAACCCTGGCGTTGGAGTGGGTGCCGATCCTGCAGGGGGACTGGCCTCCGACAGCCCTGTTGAGCGGGCTGGCTCTCCCCGCGGGTGCCGCTCTGATTCGACTGTTGAGGGAGCACCATCACACTCCTGATCGGGTTGTGGGCAGCAAATTCCTAGCCCTCCGCTTTCAGGCGCTGAATGGTTTGGGTTTGGGTGTGGGTCTCGCGCTTGGCCCTTGGCTTGGATTCGGCCCCCTGGCCTGAGCCGATGGTGATGCGGCTCCAGCTCAGGCCCTATGCCTTTGCCCTACGCGAGCCGCTTCAGACGGCCCATGGCCGCTGGCAGCAGCGATCGGGATGGCTGCTGCGTCTGGAGCAGCGTTCGTCCGCACGGCTGGGCTGGGGGGAGGTGGCGCCTCTCGATCCAGCGGAGAGGCGCGCCTGTGAGGAGCTGATGGCGCGCTGGCACCAGCCTGAGGGCATCGAGTGCACGCGAGCATCACTGGAGACCCTGCTGTTGAGGGCTCCCGCTCCTGTGGCCTTCGCTCTCGGTGCGGCTCTCGGGGAGCTCGATGGCCTGGTGGGCCGTTCGGACGATGGGGAACGACAGCCCTGGCTTCCGGCGCCGTCCTCTGCCCGGTTGCTGCCTGCCGGTGCAGCCATGCCAGCGGCCCTTGATCGGCTTTTGGCGGAGGCCGCTCCCGACCGGCCGCCCACCGTCAAATGGAAGGTGGCGGCCAGTGATCCGGAGCAGGAGTGGTCGTTGCTAGGCCTGCTTTTGGAGCGTCTGCCCAGCGGCGCTCGCCTGCGCTTGGATGCCAACGGCGGCTGGGATCGTTCCAAGGCCGATCGCTGGGTGAGGGCCCTGGAAGGGGAGCCACGCCTTGACTGGTTGGAGCAGCCCCTGGCGACGGATGATCTCCAGGGACACCTGGAGCTGGCGGAACGCTTGCCGGTGGCGCTTGATGAGTCCTTGTTGGCCCATCCGGCTTGGCGTCAGTGCTGGCCTGGCTGGCAGGTGCGGCGGCCACTTCTCGAGGGTGACCCCCGCGCGCTGCTGGCCCGGTTGCGCGCCGGAGAGCCTCGCTTGATGCTGAGCACGGCGTTTGAAACGGGGATCGGCATGCGCTGGCTGGCCCTTTTGGCAGCGCTGCAAATGCAGGGGCCGACGCCCACGGCCCCAGGATTGGCGCCGGGTTGGTGCCCTGAGGGCCCGCTGTTCAGTGCGGATCCTCAAGAGGTGTGGGATGCCGCTGCAGGGGCATCATGAGCGACTGGATGATGCTGCACTGCGATCCTGCGGCACCCGCTGCTGCAGCGGGCCAATTGGCGTTGGCTCTCGCAGAGGGCCGTTGGGTGCGTCTGCAGGGCGCTGCCGCACGCTTGCAGTCAGCTGCTCGCCAACGGCCAATCGTGGTGCCAACGCTGCCTGCGGGTCCTGGACTGGTGCTGGCCAGCGGAGGCAGCACCGGGGGAAGGCAGCTCTGCCTGCAACCCGCGGCGCATCTTGACCAATCCGCCAGGGCCACAGGGCTTTGGCTGCAACACCTCGGAGTTGAGCCCTCCCAGGCGCTGGTCTGGAATCCGCTGCCGATTCAGCACGTGAGCGGTCTGATGCCCTGGTGGCGGGCCCGCCAGTGGGGTGCGGCCCATGCCTGGTTGGCTCCCACTCTGATGAAAGAGCCCTCCTCCTTGCTGGCTTGGAGTCGGGCCAGGGCGGACTGGTGCGCACGGCCCATGCTGTTGTCGCTGGTGCCCACCCAGCTGGTGCGCCTGATGGCTGAGCCGGCCGGCGTCGAATGGCTCCAGGCCATGACGTTGATTTGGGTGGGAGGAGCCTTTCTGCCGGCTGACCTTGCCGCTAGGGCACGGGACCTTCAGCTCCCCTTGGCGCCTTGCTACGGGGCCACGGAGACGGCGGCCATGGTGACGGCGCAGGCCCCTCAGGCATTCCTTGCGGGAGAGGAGGGATGCGGCGCCCCGCTCGAGGACGTGGAGTTGCGCGTGGATGCCGATGGAGCGCTGGCGGTGCGCAGCCAGCGTCTTGCGCTGGCCAGGCTCCTTCAAGACGGCTCCCTGGAGGCGTTGGCGGATGCTCAGGGCTGGTGGCGCTCCGGGGATGCGGCGCAGCTGGTGCAGGCTGGAGGATTGGCTCAGCTGCGCATCTTGGGCCGCCTGGATGGCGCGATTCACTCCGGGGGGGTCACGGTGTTCCCCGCGCAGCTTGAGGCGCGATTGATGGCCGCAGCTCGCTCAGCGGCCCTGCCACTTGAAGCGGTGCTGCTGTTGGCTGTGGCGGATCGGGAGTGGGGTGAACGGCTGGTGGCCCTGGTGCGCTGGAGGGGGGCTGATGGGAATCCTGAGCTTGCGGCGAGACGACTTGGGGGATTGAAAGCCCTTGTGTCTGATTGGCTGCCTGCGGAGCGTCCAATCGCCTGGCATGGATGCGACGAACTCGAGCCGACTGCTGCGGGAAAATGGGAGCGTGCGCGTTGGCAGGTCTGGCTTCGGTCGCTAGAAGCGGAGCAGATCAGGCCGCGCGATGACCACCCTTTCTGACACCGAAATTAGTAACAGGAAGCTTGCGGCGGGTTTGCTGGGCGTCTTTCTTGGTTCCTTCGGCGTGCACAAATTTGTGCTCGGTTTTAATAACGCCGGGATCATCATGTTGGTGGTGAGTCTTGCTGGTGGCGTGGTGACCTGTGGTGTCGCCTCGTTTGTGATGGGAGTGATCGGACTGATCGAGGGAATCATCTATCTCACGAAAACTCCGGAGGAATTCCGCGAGCTTTATATCGATGCTCAGAAGCAATGGTTCTGATGGAACCTGGTTTCACGGGGCATAAGCGTGCGGTCGCACTCTTTGTGCCGGCGGCGGCACTCAGTTGTGTGCTGTTTGCTTCCCAGTCTCTGGCTGGTTTTCACCCCTTGGGGGTACTGCTCAGTTTGGCCCCACTCCAGGTGGTTGCACTGCTTTGGGTTTGGGCATTCAGAGGCTGCTGATGCTTCCAAGGGCCGATGCCTCCAGCCAGCGATCAATCGCTTCCGGTAGGGCGCAACGCCGGCGGGACGTGCTGCTGATCGCTAGCTGACGAATCAAGCCACGGGCTACATCCTGGTGATCCAGCTTGAAGCGATAGCGCACCTCAAAGCTCCCTGGATCGAGCCGCTGCGGGGCAACCAGAACCTGGAGATGATCACCCCCGTGCACCGGCCGCAGGAAGTCGGCGCTGCAGTGCACCACTGGCAGTGCGATCTCAGGCCACTGCTCCTGGCCGCGGCAGCCAGGAAAGACCTCACCAGCTTTCGTGCCGTAACACTCCAGGCTCTCCTCCCAGGATTCATGGCACCAGCGCAACAGCTGATGGAAATGCATCACGCCGGCTGCATCGGTGTCGCCAAAGCGCACCGTTCTCGACAGTGTTAACCAGCTGGCGGAGTCAGCGATCAACGGATCCCATGATCACGTCGATGGAGCCGAGAATCGCCATGATGTCGGCCACCTTGTGCCCCTTCAGGATGTGAGGAAGGATCTGCAGGTTGTTGCTGTCGGCGGCGCGGATCTTGAAGCGCCAGGGGGTCACGTCGTTGTTGCCCTGGATGAACACACCGATCTCTCCTTTGCCTGATTCCAGTCGGGTGTAGAGCTCTCCTTCGGGGATCTTGAAGGTGGGCGCCACTTTCTTGGCCACGTATTGATAGTCAAAGCCTGCGAAGTCGCTGTCCTTGCCCTCGGCCATGCGCTTGGCTTCCAGGTTTTCGGTCGGCCCACCGGGGATCATGTCGCAGGCCTGGCGGAGGATCTTCAGCGACTGGCGCATCTCCTCGACGCGCACGCGGTAGCGCGCGAAGCAGTCACCCTCCTTCTCCCAAGCCACATCCCAGTCGAAATCGTCGTAGCACTCGTAGTGATCCACCTTGCGCAGGTCCCAGGGCACGCCTGAGGCGCGCAGCATCGGCCCTGACAGAGACCAGTTGATGGCCTCTTCCTTGCCAATGGTTCCCAGGCCCTCAATCCGGCGGCGGAAAATCGGGTTGTTGGTGATCAACTTCTCGTATTCGTCGATCTTCGGGCCGAACCAGTCGCAGAAATCGCGGCACTTCTCCAACCATCCCCAGGGCAGGTCAGCGGCCACACCGCCGATGCGGAAATAGTTGTTGTTGATCAGGCGCTGGCCGGTGGCTGCCTCCCAGAGGTCATAGATCATCTCCCGTTCACGGAAGATATAGAAAAACGGGGTTTGGGCACCCACGTCGGCAAGAAAGGGGCCAAGCCAGAGCAGGTGGTTGGCGATCCGGTTCAGTTCCAGCATCAGAACACGGATGTAGCTGGCGCGCTTCGGAACCGGGATGTTGGCAAGCCGTTCCGGGGCGTTGACCACGATTGCCTCGTAGAACATGCCTGCCGCGTAGTCCATGCGGCTCACGTAGGGCACGAACATCACGTTCGTGCGGTTCTCGGCGATTTTCTCCATGCCGCGATGGAGGTAGCCGATGACCGGCTCGCAATCCACCACGTCTTCACCGTCGAGGGTCACCACCAGCCGCAACACCCCGTGCATCGAGGGGTGATGGGGGCCGAAGTTGACCACCATCGGCTCCGTGCGCGTTTCCAGCTGCGTCATGGGCCGTGGCAAAACGATCGTGACGGGATCTTAGGAAGGACCCATGCCCGATCAGTCCCCCGGCTCCACTCAGCTGTTCATGCACGTCCCTGTGCTGGCTGACCCGCTCTTGCAGGCGCTGGTCGAGGAGCCTGGCGGCCTGGGCCTCCAGGGCATTCTTCTCGATTGCACCTTGGGGGGAGGAGGCCACAGTGCGCTCCTCTTGGAGCGTTACCCAGGCCTGCGATTGATCGGTCTGGACCAAGACCCCACCGCCAGGGCCGCCGCTGCCCAGCGGTTGGCACCGATGTCTGATCGGGTCACCATCGTGGCGACCAACTTCGCTGATTACGAGCCAACGGAGCCGGTCTCGCTGGTGCTGGCCGATCTGGGCGTGAGCAGCCCACAGCTTGATGTGGCGGAGCGGGGCTTCAGCTTTCGCCTCGATGGCCCCCTCGATATGCGGATGAATCCGGAAGGCGGTGGGGAAACGGCAGCTGAGCTGATCGAACGCCTGCCGGAAGCTGAATTGGCCGATCTCATCTACGCCTACGGCGAGGAGCGTCTCTCCCGCCGGATCGCGAGGCGGATCAAGGCGGATCTGGTCTCCCAGGGTCCATATGACGGCACGGCCTCTCTGGCCTATGCCGTTGCCGGTTGTTACCCCCCGAAGGCCCGCAAAGGACGCATTCACCCAGCCACGCGCACGTTTCAGGCGTTGAGGATTGCGGTCAACGATGAATTGGGGGTGCTGGATCGCTTGTTGGCGCAGGCTCCTGACTGGCTTGAGCCCGGAGGGCTGCTGGCGATCATCAGCTTTCATTCGCTTGAAGATCGGCGCGTGAAAACGGCGTTTCTTCAGGATGAGCGCCTGCAACGCATCACCCGTCGCCCCCTCGTTGCCTCAGAACAGGAGCAGGAGCAGAACCCCCGCAGTCGCAGCGCCAAGCTGCGAATCGCCAGGCGCCGTCACGACATGCTTGAGCCCTGATGGATGCTCCACCAGGGCTGATGGTCTCGAGAGAGGACCTTTCGCGTAGGCCGTATGCGGATCAGTTCCCGTTGAACAGGCCGGTCTGGTCTTCGTTGCCGAACAGTTGGCGGTAGGCCGCAGTGGTAATGCAGGCCACCACCGGAGCGGCCACGAGCAGGCCCACGCCACACAGCAGAGCGCCAATGATGATGATGACGGCATCCACAATCAGCAGAAGAACCACCCACCACCAGGAGGGATCGACCACATCACGACCGCGCTGAACGGTGTCAAACGGGCCGCGTTGCTCGAGCAAGGCGACGTAGGGCAGGAATTTCTGATTGACGCTGAGATAGATGAACAGGATCAGAGCCACAACGGCTGGAATCCAGATCAGGACCTGATTGAGCTGAGCCAGGCCAAAGCCCACCAGGCCACAGATGATGGCAATCACCAGGAACAAGATGGTCAGGGCGATCGAGCGCACGAACAGTCGGGAGGCTGCGGCGCCATCCCAACGGGTGAACTCTGCGAAGGCGGGTTTGCGACCATCCAGGGCGATCCAGGAGCCGCGCACCATGCCGGTGACACCCCAGAGGCTCACGATCCAGGAGCCCACCACTGCAACGATCGTGAGGATCACGCCACCGATGCCGAGGGTTGTGTTGCTGCCGCCGCCGGTGGCCGCATTGCCGATCGCTTGAAAGATCAGCGAGAGCACACCCACCAGCAGGGTGTAGAGAATGAAAGGCCAGGGTGCCTTGGTGAAGGCATTCCAGCCGTCCTCAACGGCTTTCAGAACATGCAGCCTGCTGCTGCTGGGCGTGTCGGTCATGATCTGGATGGGACGGTTCTGGCCGGAAGGTAGCCGCTTTGACCGATTTTTTCAGGGGTTTCCGATACCCGAGCTTGATCGCAATGTCTGGGTGACTGTGCTGATGGCGGCGATCGCTCGATCGATGTCTTCGCTGCTGGTCTGGCGTCCGAGGCTGAGGCGCAGGGAGGCCTCCGCCTCCTTGCGGCTGCGTCCCAAGGCCAGCAGGACGTGGGATGGGGTGCCCCGGCTGCAGGCCGAGCCGCTGCTGCAGGTGACCAGGCGACGCAGTTCCTGATGGAGGCGGCTCCCGCTCACGCCAGGGATCGTGATGTTCAGGTTGTGATCCAGCCGGTGCTCCATCGAGCCATTGCAGAGCAGGTCAGGCACCGCTGCTTGCAGACCGCTCCAAAGCCGATCGCGAAGAAGCCGGAGCCGCTGTCTCCGTTCCAATCGATCGCTGATCGCTAGTTCCGCCGCCCGTGCGAAGCCAACGATGAGTGGCACCGGAAGGGTGCCAGGGCGTAGCCCCTGTTCTTGGCCACCGCCAAACATCAGGGGTTGGATCGCTAGCTCAGGCCGCAGCACCAGGGCCCCAATCCCTTTGGGGCCATAGATCTTGTGGGCGCTCAGGCTGACCAGGTCGACGCCGAGCGCATCCGGTTCGAAGGGCAGGTTTCCGAAAGCCTGGGCCGCATCGCTGTGCAGGGTGATGCCATGCTCCCGACAAAGGCGTGACAGGGCAGCGAGAGGTTGGAGCACGCCGATCTCGTTGTTGGCCGCCATCACGCTCACCAGCAGGGTGTCATCGCGGATTGCCGCTTTCAGTTCTTCCGGAGACACCAGCCCATCAGGATCTGGCTGGAGCAGGGTGAGCCGGAAGCCCTCCTCTGTGAGCTGCTGCAGGGGATCCAGCACCGCATGGTGCTCTGTGCACACGCTGATTAGATGCCCAGGGCCGCCCCGTTGGCGGGCCCTGCCCCGGGCATGACCCAGGAGAGCGAGGTTGTTGGCTTCCGTGGCACCACTAGTGAAGACCACCCGCTCGCTCTCTACGGCGAGTATCCGAGCGAGTCGATCGCGGGCCTCTGCCACAGCCGCAGAGGCTGTGAGGCCGAGCCGGTGCTGCCGACTCGAGGGATTGCCCCATTGTTCTGTCCACCAGGGAGCCATCGCTTCCACCACCTCCGATGCGCAGGGTGTGGTGGCCTGGTGGTCGAGACAAATCGGCTGGCTTCTGGTTGGGCTTGGCAGCATGGTGAGACGTTTGCTCCTGCTTTGAATGCGCGCCTTACTCAGCGTCCTCAGTCTGGGCTTGACCGCATCACTTGCGGCGATCACCACCCTGCCAGCACGCGCGATCGAGCGGGAGGAGCTGCTGGAGCAGATGAAGCGCATGCGGCCATCCGACATGACCGTCCTCGAAACCAAATCGATAGGTGGTGGCACCTACACCCTGGCGATTTACGCCATCAAGGGGGATGCCAGTGATCCGGATCTGCGCCGTTACAAGCTCTGGAAGGAATATCCCGACAATCTCGTGGTGCCCAGCGAATCGGTGAACTGCAGCAGGACATCCCCGTTGAGGGTGACCCGTGACAACGACGCGATCTACATCCGCAGGCTCAATCCCGGCGGCCCGATCACAGCCGCGAATCGCGAGAACCATCTGGTGTGGTGGGCGGCCTGTGTGCCTTCCCAGGCGGGTCAGGACCCTGCCACGTTGTCGACCAAGGCCCGGGAGCTTGGCTACAGCGGCCTCCTGGTCGAGACGATCGAGACCCTGCGTGTCCCATCGCCCTGACGCTTCTAGATTTCCGCCAGATCGATCCCGGGCCATGACGACTTCCCGTCCAGCCGATCAGGAGCCAGCACCGGCGGCTGATGTCGACCAGCCGGTCCCTCGTCTGCTCTTGGTGGACGATGAGCCGGGTTTGCGCACTGCTGTGCAGGCTTACCTGGAAGACGAGGGGTTCGACGTGACCACGGCAGTGGATGGTGAGGAGGGCTTCAGCAAGGCCCAGCAGCTGCTCCCCGATCTCGTGATCAGCGACGTGATGATGCCCCGCTGTGATGGCTACGGCCTGCTGCGTCGCATGCGGGAGGACGAACGCCTGGGGGGCACACCCGTGATTTTCCTCACCGCCAAGGGCATGACGGCGGACCGCACCCAGGGATACTTGGCCGGCGTTGACGACTACATTCCCAAGCCCTTCGACCCCGATGAGCTCGTTGCGCGGGTTCGCAATGTGGTGCGCCGTCAGGATCGCCTGCTGACTGAAGCGGCGCGGTTCGCCGATGCGGATGTGGGCCAGATGGCCCGTCAGATCAACGAGATCCGCTCGATGCTCACCGGCTCTGCTGCCGATGCCGCGGCGGCGGCCGAGGCGCCGCAGCTGAGCTTCACTCCGCGGGAGGCCAGCGTGCTGCAGCTCGTGGCCGAAGGGCTGATGAACAAGGAGATTGCCCGTCAGCTGGAAACCTCGATCCGCAACGTCGAGAAATACGTCAGCCGGCTGTTCATCAAAACCGGTACGTCCAGTCGCACGGAGCTGGTCCGCTTCGCTTTGCAGCATCGCCTGGTCGATTGATCGGACCTGCGCCGCTCGGCTGGCGGGAGGCGGCCCTGAATCAAGGCTGGATCTATCGCGACCGGGTTGGTGTTGATCAGTCCGGGCAACTTCTCAGTGCCGTGCTCTCGGCTCGCCATCGCCATTCGCCCGTTCAGCTTTGGCTGGAGCGCCTCCAGCTTGGGGAGCTCAGCCTCAATGGCCAGGTGCTTTGGGCTGATGCAGTGGTCGCCAACGGAGACCGGATTGAGTGGCGGCGGCCGCCTTGGCGCGAGCCCGCTGTCCCCGAACAGTGGAACACCATCCATGACAACGGTGATTTGCTGGTGATCAATAAACCCTCGGGGCTTCCGGTGATGCCTGGTGGAGGCTTCCTGCTCCACACCCTCAGCCATCAGCTGGTGCAACGCAGCCGGGAACGGGGAGAGGCCCTGGTGCCCAAGCCAGTGCACCGACTGGGGCGTTTCACCTCGGGCTTGCAGGTCTGTGCCCGTGAACCAGCCACACGGGCAGTGCTCTCCAGGCAATTCAGGCCCGAAGGCAGCTGCCGCAAGACTTACCAGGCTTGGGCCCGACGGGTGGAAGGTCTTGAGTTTGGCCAGACCCTGGAGGTTGATACCGACGTTGTGGAACGTGAGCATCCGCTCTTGGGCTGGATTTGGGGGCCGCTCCCTTGGGTGGATGAGCCGGTCCGCAAGCGGCTCTCAGCCCACTCCCAGCTGCGCTTGCTTGATCGCCAGGCCAAAGGAGATCTGCTCGAGGTCACGATCAGCACGGGGCGACCCCATCAGATCCGGATCCATCTGGCTCAGATCGGGAGTCCGCTGCTGGGAGATCCGCTCTATCGCCTGGAACGGCGGATCTCCGCTGATGCCACACCTGGTGATGGCGGTTACTGCTTGCACGCCTGGAAGCTTGAGTTGGCGAGCGCTTCTGGCGTGCTGGCCCTTGAAGCGCCGACCGCCTGGGTGTGAGCTCAGGCTCTGCGGAACTCGATCAGCCTTGAGAAATAGAACGGTGCTTTGTTGAGACTCCGGCGCATGGGTTGGAAGCCGCAGGCCGCAGCTGCGCGCACGATGCCGTCCTCTTTGAGGGTGTACGCGCGGGTGGTTTTGCTGGGGCCTGGAAACAGTTGGCCAATCCCCTTGAGTAGCGCCAGCAGGGGCGTGTAGGGCGCAAAGCTCACGATTAATCGCTGCTCGGCGAGGCCGCAGAGGTGTTTCACCATCTCTTCTGCAGCAGGCTGCGGGTAATGGATGAAGACATCCAGGCAGCAGACGGTGTGAAAGGAGCCGCTGATGCTTTCTAGATCACTTGCACTGAACTGAAGCCTTCCCATGTCGAGCCCGGCTTCGCGAGCGCGGCGTTCTGCTTCCTTGGCCATCGCCTCGGAGATGTCACTGGCGCTGATCGAGCCCGCCCCCAGTGCTGCCAGAGGCAAGCTGAGGCTGCCCACCCCACAGCCGGCATCGCAGAAGCTCACGTCCTGCAGGTCTCCGCTCTCTTGGATCCAGCTGAGCACCTCGTCGACGGTTTTCTGGTGACCGATGCGGATGTTGCGCTGCACTTTGTTCACATCGTCCGATTCGCTGTAGATGCGGTTCCAGCGATCAAAGCCTGTGGTCTCGAAGTAGCCCTTCACCTCCTGCTTCTCGGCCTGGGTGTCATTCAGGCGTTGCACGGGAGCCATGGGGAGGAGTGGATGGGTCGGCGGGATCCTAAGCAGCGTGTTGCCAGTGCAGGTCCCCATCCTCCTGCAGGCTCCAGCGCAGACAAGCCTGGAGGGGGTGATGAAGCAGAAGCGTGTCCCAGGCTTCCGGTGCTTCCAGGACCTCGCGGGGAGCACGGGTTGCGGCCCAGATCGCCCCATCGGGATCTCCGCTCCAGCGGGCGAGTCTGCGGGCCCCCTCCAGCAGGGGGAGGGTGACGCCAGCCAGGGTGCCGTCTTCGAGCCGGCAGGTGCCGTTCTCCACCAGCAGCACCCGTTCATCCCATCGATGCTGGCCATCGGCGAGGCCATAGGGCGCCAGGGCATCGCTCACCAGCACCAGCTGATCTCCGGCAAGCCGTTGCAGAAGCACGGCCATCGTCGGGTCCACATGCACCCCGTCGGCGATCAGCCCCAGAGCAATGCCGCCCTGACGACAGGCCGCACCCAGGGGGCCCGGCGCACGGTGATGCAGTCCTGGCATGGCATTGAAACTGTGGGTCAGCATCCCGACCCCAAGCGCATAGGCCGCCGTCGCCTCCTTGGCGTTGGCGGCGCTATGCCCCAGCGCCACGGTGATGCCAAGGGATCGGAGCCGCTCGATGACCGGCTCCGATCCCTTGAGCTCCGGGGCCAGGGTGACCAAGGCGATCTCATGCTCGAAGCCTTTGATCCTGTGTTCAAGGGCCTCCAGGCTGGGCTTGCAGAGATGCTCAAGGGGATGGGCGCCTCGGCGCGCCTCGGCCAGGAAGGGGCCTTCGAGATGGGCTCCCAGAAGCCTGCAGCGGTTCGGATGTTCCTCGTTCCTCGCCGTCCGAAGCACCGATAGGGCCTCGCGTAGCGGTTCAATGCCACAGGTCACCAGGGTCGGAGCAATCGCTTCCACCCCGTCCAACCAGAGCTGATCCAGTAATTGGAGCAGTCTGGGAAGGTCTTTCTCGGTGAGTTCGGGGAATGCCAGGCCAAGTCCGCCGTTGATCTGAAGGTCGATCCCCATCGGACTCAGCCAGTCGCCTCGCCAGTTCTGGCCCTCCATGGCGCCTCGTTCCGGCATTCGGCCAAGCTCGAGGATGAGCCTGTCGTCATCTAACTCCATCCACCACAGACCAGGCCGGTCATCACGGCCCGGTCGCTGGGGCAAACGCACGTTGGTGATCCGATCCATGCCAGGTGACTGCCAGCGGTTCGTGCGGGACGATGACAGTCTCGCTTTCTTGCGCCAGCACCATGCCTTCAGTCGCACCCCAGGTGGCGGTGATCATGGGTAGTGATTCCGATCTGCCCACCCTTCAGCCAGCCGTTGAGGCGTTGGAGCAGTTGGGAGTGGCGGTTGAGGTGCGTGTGCTCTCCGCCCATCGCACACCTTTGGAGATGGTGACCTTCGCGCAGCAGGCTCGAGGCCAGGGCCTCAAGGTGATCGTGGCCGGTGCTGGTGGTGCTGCCCATCTGCCCGGGATGGTTGCCGCGCTCACAACCCTCCCTGTGATCGGCGTGCCGGTGCAGAGCCGGGCGCTCTCCGGGGTGGATTCCCTGCATTCGATCGTGCAGATGCCAGGAGGGATTCCGGTGGCCACGGTGGCGATCGGAGGGGGGCTCAATGCCGGCTTGCTAGCGGCTCAAATTCTTGCCACCGCCGACGAAGCCCTGGCGGAGCGACTGGCCACCTATCGCCAGGAACTGCACGAGATGGTCACCGGCAAGGATGCCCGGCTTCAGGCGATCGGATCGAGCCGCTACCTGGAAGGGATGGCGGGCCGCTGACCCAAGCAGTCAGCGCTTGGCCGATCCCCACACAATGGCCGCAGGTGCGTTCTCTCATGGCTTGGCCGAGCTGGTTGCGATGGGGTCTTGCTCTGCCGCTGCTGACCCTCAATCTCTACGTTCTGAGGCAGTTACTGCTGCCTCTGGCGCCATTTCCGGGGCTGTTTCTGACCTCGGCTCTGATTGCCTTTCTGCTGGATATTCCCTGTCGCTGGCTCAGTCGCCGCGGTCTGCCCCGATGGGTGGCGATCCTGCTGGTCACCCTGGTCACCGTCGGAGCCCTTGGTCTCGCTGGGGTCACCCTGGTTCCCCGGTTGATTGATCAGCTGGCGCAGCTGATCAATGCCCTGCCGAGCTGGTTGGTGCAGGCGGAAGCCTGGATCAGCGGTTTGCAGGATTGGGCCGCCTCGCGTGGGTTGCCCAGTGAGTTTGGTGATCTGAGCAGCGATCTGCTGACGCGTGTCAGCCGGGTGGCGAGTCAGTTGAGTCAGCGCTTGCTGGGAATTCTCGGGGCGACGCTCGGCACCACGATCAACACAGTGATCGTTCTGGTGCTGGCCGTGTTCTTTCTGCTGGGGGGCGATGCGATCACCGCCGGGCTCGCTCGCTGGTTGCCTGAGCCGTGGCGTGCCCTGGTGATTCGCACGATCACGCGCACCTTTCGTGGTTATTTCGGCGGCCAGGTGCTGCTGGCACTCATTCTCAGTGCCGGGCAGATCCTTGTCTTCACGTTGCTGTCCATTCCCTACGGCGTGCTTTTTGCCGTTTTGATCGGCCTGACGACCCTGATTCCCTATGCCAGCGCCCTCACCATCGTTGCCGTGAGTGCACTACTGGCGGTGCAGGACCCCCGCACCGGTTTGGAGATCCTGGCCGCGGCTATCGGTGTCGGTCAGATCGTGGATCAGGTCATCCAACCCCGTCTGATGGGAAGCATCGTTGGTTTGCAGCCCGCCTGGTTGCTGATCGCCCTGCCGTTGGGTGCCAGAGCTGGCGATCTGCTGGGGCTGGGTGAATTGCTGGGGCTGCTGCTGGCCGTTCCCGTGGCCAGCTGCTCCAAGACTCTTCTCGATGCCTGGGTGGAGCTCAGGACTTCGCCGGAATCACGCCCAGGCTGATCAGATGAGTTACCACCTGATCGACGCAGGCCTCCAGGTCGCTGCTGCCGGTGTCGACCTTCAGCTCTGGCTTTTCGGGTGCTTCATAGGGGCTGGAAATGCCGGTGAATTCCTTGATTTCTCCAGCACGGGCTTTGGCATACAACCCCTTGGTGTCCCGCTGCTCGCAGACTGTCAGATCGGCGGCGCAGAAGATTTCAATGAAGTCGCCGTCCTCCACCAGGGCGCGGGCCTTGTCGCGATCGGCCCGGAAGGGTGAAACGAAGGCGGTGAGCACCACCACACCCGCATCGAGGAACAACTTGGCCACTTCGCCAATGCGGCGGATGTTCTCCTCTCGGTCCGCATCAGAAAAGCCGAGGTCCTTGCAGAGGCCATGGCGGATGTTGTCACCATCCAGCACGTAGGTGGCCAGCCCCCGTTCGAACAGGGCCTGATTCACCGCATTGGCCAAGGTGCTCTTCCCGGCACCGCTCAGACCGGTGAACCAGAGGATTGCACTGCGATGTCCGCGCTGTTCGGCACGGGCTGCTCGATCCACGGAGGCGTGGTGCCAAGCGATGTTGGTGGATGCGCCCTGGTTGGTGAGCTGGCCATAGGTAGGCGAGGCAGACATGGGCGGCAGGCAGATCCGGTTGGCTCGCCATTCTCCATCAGCCCGTTAGAGCTCCCTCAGCGGCGTCAGCCGCCGGCGCGTTTCGGCCGGTAACCCTCTTGGCTGAGCAGCTCGAGGACCACGTCCACCTGATCCCCCTGTAGTTCCACCAAGCCATCTTTCGCTGTGCCGCCACTGCCGATCCGGCCCTTGAGTTTTTTGAGCAGAGTCTTGAAGCCGGCGGCATCCAGTTCAAGACCACGAATCACCGTGACGGTTTTGCCGCCCCGACCGCCGCGGGTGGGCTGCACCCGCACCATCTGCTGAGCCTTCGGGGTCGGTGCGGCCGTTGGGCCGGTGGGGCGTTGAAGGCTCTCGGCGCTGCTGAATTCCTGCCAGCCACCCTTCGGCATTGCGATTCCGCGATCTCATCCATCCTGCCGTTTCCGCGCCTGACAGCGAGCCGTCGAGAGAGCCGTCTTTCGGCGACTCGCGGCATCGTGTGTCCGCCTGCTTACGCTGATCCCACGCTTCAGCGGCCGCAGACGCGGTCGGTTGCTCTGTGACCAGCACTCTGCCTTCTCAGCCCACCGATGCGGATCTGGCCGTCAGCGCTAGGCCCACCGATCGCGGACGCTTCGGGCGGTATGGCGGCCAGTATGTGCCTGAAACGTTGATGCCGGCTCTGGCGGAACTGGAGGCCGCCGCTGCTGAGGCCTGGAGGGATCCGGCGTTCACTGCCGAATTAGACCGGCTGCTACGCAATTACGTGGGGCGGGCGACCCCGTTGTATGAGGCCGAACGGCTGACGGCCCATTACCGCCGCGCCGATGGTGGTCCCAGGATTTGGCTCAAGCGGGAAGACCTGAATCACACCGGCGCTCACAAGATCAACAACGCTTTGGGCCAGGCCCTGCTTGCGCTGCGTATGGGCAAAAAACGGGTGATCGCAGAGACGGGTGCCGGGCAGCACGGGGTGGCAACGGCAACGGTTTGTGCCCGTTTCGGCCTGGAGTGCGTTGTCTACATGGGTGCTGAAGACATGCGACGTCAGGCGCTCAATGTCTTCCGCATGCGGCTCCTCGGCGCAACCGTGCAACCGGTGACGGCTGGTACCGCAACGCTTAAGGACGCGACCAGCGAAGCCATTCGAGATTGGGTCACCAACGTGGAGAGCACCCATTACATCCTCGGTTCGGTGGCCGGACCCCACCCTTACCCAATGTTGGTGCGCGATTTCCACGCCGTGATTGGCGAGGAAGCCAAGCGTCAATGTCATGAGGCCTTCGGTCGCTTGCCAGATGTTCTGGTGGCTTGTGTGGGTGGCGGCTCCAATGCCATGGGGCTGTTTCATCCCTTTGTTCAGGACAAAGGCGTGCGCTTGGTTGGTGTGGAGGCTGCTGGTGATGGCGTGGCCACAGGGCGGCATGCGGCCACCATCACCGAAGGCCGGGTGGGTGTGCTGCACGGGGCCATGAGCCTGCTGCTGCAGGACAGCGAGGGGCAGGTGCAGGAAGCGCACTCCATCAGCGCCGGTCTCGATTATCCCGGTGTGGGCCCCGAGCACAGCTACCTGCGCGAGATCGGCCGGGCGGAATACGGTGCTGTCACCGATGCGGAGGCCCTGACGGCGCTTCAGCTGGTCAGTCAGCTGGAGGGCATCATCCCTGCGCTGGAAACCGCCCATGCCTTCGCCTGGTTGGAACAGCTCTGCCCGACCTTGCCGGATGGAACGGAAGTGGTGCTCAACTGCAGCGGCCGCGGCGATAAGGATGTGAATACGGTGGCCGAAAAGCTGGGCAAAGCCCTGGGAGGCTGAGGCCTGTGCCCTCAGCTAAGCAAGCGTTCTAAGGCTCTGGCGACCGAACGGGCTGCAGCTCTGGCGGTGGCATAGGCCATACGCATCGGGCCCACTAGCGCCACCTGGCCTATCCCGTCGGCTCCAGTCCGATAGCTGGCTTGGACCACCGAGAAAGACTGGAGGGCCGCCTCCGGATGTTCGTGCCCGATCCAGACCCCCTGAGGAGCTTGATGATCGCCAGGCACGACGGCTGCGGGTCGTTGGTCGATTAATTCGAGCAGCGGGCGCACCAGGCTGCTGTCGTTGAATTCCGGTTGGGCGATCAGACGAGAGACCCCATGCACAAGGGCGCCACTTTCTGCAGGGCGTTGCAGGCGTTGATGGCTGTTGATGGCGTCCTGCAGGGCTCGTCCGCAGGGTTGGAGTTGAAGCGGCAAGCTGCTCCAATCCAGGCTGCCGTCACCGTGCTGTTCCAGCTGATGGCTGGTCCAGTGCTCCATCGCCTCCAGTTGATCGGCTGCTCTATGGGGGAGACGCAGGTTGAGGTGGCTCGCTTGATTGCTGTTTTCCACCAGCATCACCAGCAACCTGTCTCCGCTGCGCACCAGTCGCACCGCCTGAAGGGTTGGCTCCGCTCGCGTCGGTCTGGTGATCAGGCTCATCAGGCCGGTGAAGTCGGTCAGCCGACGTGCCATCTGAAGAAGCAGATCATCGAGGGCTGCCCAGCGGAGGCTCAGCTGGGTGAGCTCCTGTTCGAGATGCTGCGCCGCGACACCGGGTTTCGGCAGTAAGCAGTTCACGTAATGGCGATAGCCGCTGGGGCTGGGCACGCGGCCCGCAGAGGTGTGCGGCTGTGTCAGGAGCCCGCGCTGCTCCAGTGCTCCCATCGCTGAGCGAACCGTGGCTGAGCTGGCTTTGAGTCCGAAGCGCTGAACGAGCGTCCTGCTGCCGACCGGCTCGATCGTATCGACGTAGTGATGGACCGTCGCCCGGAGAACCTCCTGTTGTCGGTTGGGGAGGGTCTCCAAGGGTTCTTGCTCAACGATGCGATCGTACGGGGGCTGAGCGGTCACCCCGCCGGTTCTGTCATGAACCCCTCAGCAGGAGGGAGCAGCCAGGGGTGATCAGTATCGAGGGACCCTCGGGTCCACGGTCACACTCCAGGCATCGATGCCACCGCTCAGGTTCCAGACGGAGCGGTGGGGATCTCTGGACAGAAGCCAGCAGCCGAAGTGCCAGCTGCGGACGCCGGCATGGCAGATCACCACCAGGGCCTCCACTCCTGCGAGCTTGGTCTCGAGCTCCGCCATCCATTGCTCTGATTCGCTCAGGGGCAGATGGAGCACCGGACTTGGGAAGGGGGCGATGGCCAGTTCGCTGTGTTCCCGCACATCCACCAGCAGGGGGGGTGAGGCCTCCTGGAGCCAGTGATGGAGATCGCTGGCCGTGAGGGGCTTCGGAGCCCCGGTTTCGATGTCGTTGCTCATTGTTTGATTCTGCAAGCCCCTGGCATCGGACGCTGGATGGATAAAGATGACGGGAGGTGCCCCGTTGCCGGCCCATGAAGGCCCGCTCTTTCCTGCTCGCTGTTGTCCTTGCGGTTGTGCTCCTGTTGGGAGCCGCTGCAGGCTTGTGGTGGTCGATGGTTCAGCAGAGTCCGCTGCGCTTGGCCGAGCAGCCCCTTGAGCTGCCTCGAGCGGCACGCTTTGTGCCCAGGCAGTCGACCCTGAGCCTGCATTGGTTGGTGGATCCGGGGCGGCTTCCGGCCTATGCCCAAGCGGTGGCCCCTACTCGCCAGCGGCGCTCCGCTCGGGAGGGGATGGAGCAGCTTCGTGATGGCGCTTTCGCCTTGGCAGGACTTGATTACACCTCTGAATTGGCGGATTGGCTCGGCCCTCAGGTGAGCCTGGCTCTGCTGGAACCGGCTGGTGCTGAGGGTGCGATGGGATGGGTGTTGGCCCTGGCCAGCCGCGATGACGATGGTGCCCGGCGCTTTCTGCAGCGCTTTTGGCAGACCCGCAGCCTGGCCGGCACGGATCTCCAGATCAGCCGTTACCGAGGTATTGGCGTGATCAGCGGTCGCGGGGCCTTGCTGGGACGCGATCCACAGCCCCTGGCCACGGCACTGATTGACGATGACCTGCTCCTTCTGGCCTCAGGTCGTGGGGTGCTGGAGCAGGCCCTTGATGGATCTCAGCTTGATGAACTCCATCAGCTCGGTGATCAGGAGCTCAGCCGACAGCTGCGGCAGCTGGGCCATGGTGTCGCCTTGTTGACGGCCAGTCCGGCGGCCATGGAAACCTGGCTTGGTTTCCCTGCGGCACTGTCCCAGCGAAAGGATCTTGAGGGCCTGGTGGCGGCCTTGGTTCCCGAGCGTGCCGATTTGCAGTTGGAGGGCCGTTTGCGTTTCCGCTCGCCAGTCATCCGGCGTTTCGGGGCAGCGGAGCTTTCGGCTCCCCTGCTGCGGGCCTCAGGGGGGCCTGCGGATGCCTTGGCGTTGCTGGAGAAACCAGCCCAGTTACTCAAAAGCGACGTCAGTGATCCTCTGGACCAATGGCTGGGCCCGATCCTTCGCAGCCGTCTGGAGCGGATCGGTTCCCCCGCACTGGAGGTGATTGCCGAACTCGATGAGGGCCCATTGCTCTGGGAGCATCTGAGCGATGGCTGGCTTCTAGCCAGTCGCGATGGTCGCCCCGACGATCAGGCCGTGGATGGGCAGCTGAAACAGAAGGGACTGGTTCGCTCAAACCTGCCTGGTGAGTCCGCATCCCTGAACGTCTGGACGCAACTGCAGCGGCAGCGCAGCCATGGCAAAGAGGCACTCGAGGCCCAGCTCGCCGTCGCCCTGGAGTCGGAATCGGGAGTCGCTTGGTGGAGCAACGCTCTCGAGGCGCTGCATCAGCGGAGGGATCAGAAAGCCCTTGAACCACGCCTCGATCAGTTGGAGGCGCTTGCCGCCGACGGGGCCTCGTTGCAGCAGCTTGCCCTTGCTGAGCAGGGGGCTCGGGATCAACTGCAGCAGTGGCGCCCCTGGACGCTTCTTCAGGCCGTGGCCGGTCGCTCCCTGTTGCCGGCTGTTCATGGCATGGCCATGGCTGTTTCCGCAGGAGAGGCTGTTTCCGCAGGAGAGGCTGTTTCCGCAGGAGAGGCTGTTTCCGCGGGAGAGGCTGTTTCCGCTGACATTCCAGCGGCCAGTGATCAGGCTGAAGCCAGCGACACCCTGCGCTTCCGTGCCCGGCTCAGCTTCGCTTGATCTGTTCCTCCTCCGTCACGGCATTGCCGAGGAGCGCGTTGCGGGTCGGGATGATCCTGAACGGGCCCTGACCCCGCCAGGGCGTCAGCGCACCCTGGCGGTGCTGCGCAGACTGCGCAGTCTGGGTTTCAACGCCGATCGCCTGCTCAGCAGCCCTTTTCGACGGGCCCGGGAGACAGCGGAGCTGGCTCTTCAGGTTGGTCTCGCTTCAGAGCTGCAGCTGGAGTCGAGGTTGATGCCTGGAGGTGATTGCGATGCCCTGCTGCCAAGCCTGGAGGGCCGCTGCCTCCTCGTTGGTCATGAGCCTGATCTCAGTGCCTTTGCAGCAAGGCTTCTCGGTGCTCCAGACCAAAGCATTCGCTTGCGCAAGGCCGGGTTCTGCCATCTCCATATCCCGGCAGGGCCGGCTGAGGCCAGGTCCGGAGCCCAGCTGGAGGCGTTACTGAGGCCACGGTTTCTTCTCCCCCGCTCGGTTTAGGTTGCCCTCAGCAGCGGAGTGGAGGTGGCACACAACCAGGCTGAGGAGATCCGTCACGACAAGACGGGCATCGTGTTCCGTCCAGGTCTGGAGGGTGTGCCTGCCACCCAGTCGGCCATCTGCGATATCGATGGTCAGCGCGGTCGCCTCTCTTACCGGGGATACGCCCTCGAGGAGTTGGCGGTGAAGAGCACGTTCTTGGAAACCACCTATCTCCTGATCTGGGGAGAGTTGCCCACCAGTCAGCAGTTGCGCGACTTCGAGGAAGAGGTGCAGATGCACCGGCGCGTCAGCTTCCGTGTGCGCGACATGATGAAGTGCTTCCCCGCCAGTGGCCACCCGATGGATGCGCTGCAGAGCAGTGCCGCCTCTCTGGGGTTGTTTTATTCACGTCGGGCCATCGATGACCCGCAATACATCTACGACGCGGTGGTGCGGCTGATCGCCAAGATTCCCACGATGGTGGCCGCCTTCCAGCTCATCCGGAAGGGCCAGGATCCGATCCAGCCCCGGGATGACCTCGCCTACTCGGCGAATTTCCTCTACATGCTCACTGAACGGGAGCCGGACCCGCTTGCAGCACGGATCTTTGACCGCTGCCTGATGCTCCACGCCGAGCACAGCCTCAACGCCAGCACCTTCAGCGCTCGGGTGACGGCCAGCACTCTCACTGACCCCTATGCCGTGGTGGCCTCGGCCGTCGGCACGCTGGCCGGTCCCCTCCACGGGGGAGCGAATGAAGATGTTCTCGCCATGCTCGAGGAGATCGGAACGCCCGACCAGGCGGCGACCTATCTCGACGCGGCCATTGCCAAGAAGCGCAAGGTGATGGGATTTGGACACCGCGAATACCGGGTCAAGGATCCCCGCGCTGTGATCCTTCAAGGCCTGGCAGAGGAGATGTTTGCGCGATTCGGCCACGATGAGCTCTACAACGTGGCGCGTGCGCTAGAGGCGGCTGCAGAGAGCCGTCTCGGCCCCAAGGGGATTTATCCGAATGTCGATTTCTATTCAGGGCTCGTCTACCGCAAGCTTGGGATTCCTCGCGATCTGTTCACGCCGGTCTTTGCGATCGCCCGCGTGGCCGGTTGGCTCGCTCACTGGCGCGAGCAGCTTGGCGCCAACAGGATTTTCCGTCCCTCGCAGATCTATACCGGCCAGCCGCTGCGCCAGTGGCTTCCCGCTGAAGGTCGTGTTCCGGCTGCGGGCGCCTAAGTTGCTGGCATCTCACCCATGAACATGGTGATCCCTCTCGCCACCACTGCGCCGGCCCTGGTGAGCCCGGGCCTGGATCTGGAGGTCAGCTTCAGTCAGACACTCCAGGGTCTGGGCCTGTCTCCGCAGGCCGCCCATCTGCTCTGGTTGCCGCTGCCGATGCTGCTGGTGTTGGTGGCTGCAGTGGTGGGCGTGCTGGTGACCGTGTGGCTCGAGCGCAAGATCTCCGCCGCCGTCCAGCAACGGATCGGTCCTGAGTACGCCGGAGCCCTCGGCGTGCTTCAGCCCCTTGCTGATGGCCTGAAGCTTCTCGTCAAGGAAGACATCATTCCCTCCCGAGCCGATGGGCTGCTTTTCACCCTTGGCCCTGTGCTGGTGGTGGTTCCGGTCATTCTCTCCTGGCTGATCGTGCCCTTCGGTCAGAACCTGCTGATCAGCAATGTGGGCATCGGCATCTTTCTCTGGATCTCCTTGAGCAGCGTGCAGCCGATCGGTTTGCTGATGAGCGGCTACGCGTCCAACAACAAATATTCCCTTCTTGGCGGTCTGAGGGCCGCTGCTCAGTCGATCAGCTATGAGATTCCCCTCGCCCTGGCGGTGTTGGCGGTGGTGATGATGAGCAACTCACTCAGCACCATCGACATTGTTGACCAGCAGACAGGAGCTGGTCTTCTGAGCTGGAATGTTTGGCGTCAGCCCGTTGGCTTTCTGATCTTCTGGATCTGTGCCCTGGCGGAATGCGAGCGTCTTCCCTTCGACCTTCCGGAGGCGGAAGAGGAGCTGGTGGCCGGCTACCAGACCGAATATGCGGGCATGAAATTTGCCCTCTTCTATCTGGGCAGCTACATCAATCTCGTGCTCTCGGCGCTGTTGGTTTCGGTGCTCTACCTGGGTGGTTGGGGTTTCCCGATTCCGGTCGAATGGCTGGCTGGCTGGCTCGGCCAGTCGGTTGATGCTCCTTTGGTCCAAGTGATCACCGGCACGGTGGGCATCGTCATGACCGTGCTCAAGGCCTATCTGCTTGTGTTCCTGGCCATTCTCCTGCGCTGGACCACTCCGCGGGTGCGCATTGACCAGTTGCTCGACCTCGGCTGGAAGTTCCTGCTTCCCCTTTCCCTGGTGAATCTCCTGGTCACGGCTGCTCTCAAGCTGGCGTTCCCCGTCGCTTTCGGTGGTTGAGCCGTTGCCTCACCCCAGACAACACGCCGCTGGACGCGGCATCATGACCTTCTGACGGCACCCTGGCCATGTTCGGATTTCTCAAGCAGGTTGGCGAGTACACCCGGGATGCGGTGGATGCAGCCCGCAATCTCACCCAGGGCTTGGCGGTCACTTTTGACCACATGAAGCGGAGACCGGTCACGGTCCAGTACCCCTACGAGAAATTGATCCCGTCGGAGCGGTACCGCGGCCGCATCCATTACGAGTTCGATAAGTGCATCGCCTGTGAGGTGTGTGTGCGGGTCTGTCCGATCAATCTCCCAGTTGTTGACTGGGTGATGAACAAGGAGACCAAGAAGAAAGAGCTGCGCAACTACTCGATCGATTTCGGGGTTTGTATTTTCTGTGGCAACTGCGTGGAGTACTGCCCCACCAATTGCCTGTCGATGACGGAGGAGTACGAGCTCGCGGCTTTTGATCGTCACAGCCTGAATTTCGACAACGTGGCCCTCGGACGCCTGCCCACCAGCGTCACCACCGATCCTTCCGTTCAGCCCCTGCGAGAACTGGGGTATCTCCCTGCCGGTGCCATGGATCCCCACGGAGTGCCTGCCGATCAACCCCGAGCCGGTCGGCTCCCTGAGCAGATCCTGGCTTCTCTCTCCAGCAATCCTGGTTCAGGAGCAGGGGATGGGGGAGAATCCTCAGGGTCTGCCCCCGCGAAGGAGGAGAGCGCCGAATGACGATCGCGGCATCCACCCAGCTGATTTGCTTTGTTGTTCTTGGGGCCGTGGTGGTGCTTGGCGCCCTCGGTGTGGTGCTGCTGAGCAACATCGTGTACTCCGCGTTTCTGCTCGGCGGGGTGTTTCTGGCGGTCGCCGGCCTCTATCTCCTTCTCAATGCAAGCTTTGTGGCGGCAGCCCAGGTGCTTGTTTACGTGGGTGCTGTGAACGTGCTGATCCTGTTCGCGATCATGCTCGTGAACAAACGGGAAGACCTCGCTCCAGTTCCAGGGTTGTCAACGCGGCGTCTGCTCTCAGGTGGGGTCTGTGCCGGCCTTTTTGCCTTGCTGGTTCGTGTGGTGGTCACCACCCCATGGGCAACTCCTGGCCCGGCGGCCATTGGCGAAGCAGCCACTGAGCGGATCGGCGAGCATCTCTTCACCGACTATCTACTGCCCTTTGAGCTCGCCTCCGTTCTCCTCCTGATGGCGATGATTGGAGCGATTGTGCTCGCACGTCGGGATGTTCAGGCCACGGATCTCGGCACGGGCGAAGAGGCCGATCAAGGCCTGATCGAAAAGGCGCGGACACCACTTCTGGTCGATCAGGGCCCCTCCTGATTGCGTTGATCACCGTTCCGGTCGCACCGTTTTTTCTTACTCCCTCCCATGTCTGATCTGCTCAGCGGTTCCGTTCCCCTCGAGGCCTTTCTGCTGCTGGCAGCTGTTCTGTTCTGCACGGGTGTTTGGGGCCTGATCAATAGCCGCAATGCCGTTCGGGTGCTGATGAGCATTGAGCTGATGCTCAACGCAGTCAACATCAACCTGATGGCCTTCTCGTCCTATGTGGATGGCGATCTGATTCGCGGTCAGGTGTTTGCGGTGTTTGTGATCACGGTGGCAGCGGCGGAAGCTGCCGTCGGTCTGGCGATCTTGCTGTCGCTTTATCGGAACAGGGTCACAGTGGATATGGAACGTTTCAACCTGCTGCGCTGGTGACCCCGGCGCCACTGTTTCATGCGCCTCGATCGGGTCTGGTTGATCTATCGGGCTGACAGCCCCATCGCCTTGCGTGAAGCACGCAAGTGTGCCGCTGACCTGGAGTCACTGGGGGCCAAGGTCAGCCTGGCCATGAGTGGACTGAGTGCCGATCCATTTCCGGGTTTGCTCGCGTCCGAGCCTGAGCTGCCGGATTTAGCCGTGGTGCTTGGTGGTGACGGCACTGTTTTGGGTGCAGCCCGGCACCTGGCGGTGCTGAATGTGCCGATCCTCTGCTTCAACGTGGGCGGTCATCTCGGCTTCCTCACCCACGAGGCCAGCCTGCTGGGTGGTCAGGAGCTCTGGCAGAGGCTTCTGGACGATCGTTTCGCCATGGAGCGTCGCATGATGCTGCAGGCCATGATCAATCGTCGCCCTGATCTCAATTGCCCCGTGGGCACGTCATCCGGGCGTGATCAGTCCAATGGTGGTGATTCGCCAGAGGTTCACTGGGCGCTGAACGATCTGTATCTCCGCCCCTATCGCGATGAAATCGCTCCCACCTGCACCCTCGAACTGGAGATCGATGGGGAGGTGGTCGATCAGATCCGCGGCGATGGTCTGATCCTGGCCACCCCGACCGGCTCCACTGGCTACGCGATGGCGACGGGAGGGCCAATCCTTCATCCCGGCATCGATGCCATCATCGTCAGCCCGATTTGCCCCATGAGCCTTTCGAGTCGCCCTGTTGTGGTGCCACCGCGTTCCAGGCTTGTGATCTGGCCCCTGGGTGATGGAAGCCGTCAGGTGAAGCTCTGGAAGGACGGTGCCAGTGGCACGGTGCTGGAACCTGGCGAGTGCTGCGTGATTCAGCGGGCTCCCCACCATGCCTTGATGGTGCAGCTGGAGCAGCGCCCCTCCTATTACCGCACCCTGGCCTACAAGCTTCACTGGGCCGGCAGTCTGGTGGACAGCGCTCCGTCCCCCAACTGACGAGGCCCCCATCGATTCACGGTCATGGCTCTGGAGATTGAACGGCGTTTTTTGGTGACTGCTGAGGGCTGGCGGACCCTCGCTGGTGCGCCTCAGCCCCTGCGACAGGGCTATCTCGCTGGTTCCCGGGAGGGTTTCACCGTTCGCCTGCGGCTCAGGGGGGAGCACCCAGGGCCTGCCGACAGGGCCTGGCTGACCCTGAAGGCACCGGCGGCAGGTTTCGCCCGTCATGAATTCGAATACGACATTCCCGTGGAGGACGGAGAGGCGCTCTGGCAGCTCGCCCCCCAGCGGCTCACCAAGACCCGCTTCAGCCTCGATTGTCCAGGCGGTGACTGGGTGGTGGATGTGTTTGAGGCTGATAACGCTCCTTTAGTGCTGGCTGAGGTGGAGCTTCCCGCAGCCGATGTGCCGATCCGGGTGCCGGAGTGGTGCGGGCGCGAAATTACTGGTGATGACCGCTGGAGCAATGCCGCCTTAGCCCATTGCCCTTTGTCCCGTTGGCCCCGGGAGTGGAAAGAGTCTTTCGATTTGCTTTAGATTCTGCTGATGGGTCTCCGGCTCCGTCGGTTCACTCAGCAACGGGATCTTCTGGGCGGTCGCCATGTATGGCCTTTACGACAGCGATGGCATCCTCCGTTTCATGGGCGTGAGCAGGGAGGCCTGCGAGGACTATGCGGCCCTGTTTGAGCTCTCTTTGGCCAGCTGTTCCTTGCTGTCGATTCCCAGGGCGATCGGATCTCCGCTCAGGACGCGCCGGGCTCGCCGTCCGACAGGGAGCAGCAGTTGAAGCCATCGCGGCAGATCTTGCCATGATCCATCGCCCAGTTCAGGAGGGCCACTCTGTTCTTGGCGCCGGTCTTGGTGAAGACATTGCTGACGTGATTGTCCACGGTGCGCTTGCTGATCGTGAGTCGCTCTGCGATCTCTTGATTGGTCAGTCCCTCAGCGACAAGCTCCACGATTTCGACTTCCCTGGTCGATAGATCGATCGTCAGGGGATCGGGAACGCTGCCGTTGGCCATGGTGACCGTTTCCCACGCCGTTCATTCCATCCTAGGTGCGGGCAGGGTGCTTGATCCCCCATAGTGGCCCGGTGAATGGTGATCGGATTTGACGAGCGCGCTGCAGCGCATCCTGGCTCAAGGAGGTGGTCCAGCTCTCACGGCGGAGGTGATGCCTCCTCGAGGTGGGGATCCCAGCCATGCCCTGGCCATGGCCGAGTGGCTCCGTGATCGTGTCCATGCCATCAACGTCACGGATGGCAGTCGGGCCGTGATGCGGATGAGCAGCCTGGCGCTCTGTCGCTTGCTGTTGGATGCGGGGCATGAGCCAGTGCTGCAGATCGCCTGTCGCGATCGCAATCGCATCGCTCTGCAGGCGGATCTTCTCGGTGCCCATGCCCTGGGGATCCGCAATATTCTCTGCCTGACGGGGGATCCCGTTCGGGCCGGGGATCAGTCCGCGGCCCGCCCTGTGAATGAGTGGGAAGCGGTGCGCTTGTTGCAGCAGGTTTCAGCGTTCAACCGCGGTGAAGATCCTGTCGAGGGTGCCCTTGCCGATGGCCCAACCGCCTTGTTTGCAGGAGCCGCGGCTGATCCCCATTCAGCCAGTTGGAGTGGTCTCGCCCGTCGCCTGGAACGGAAGCGGATGGCAGGCGCAGCATTTGTTCAGACCCAGATGGTTATGGATCCAGAGGTGCTGGAACGCTTTTGCCGTGAGCTGGCCGATCCCCTGGAGTTGCCGGTTCTTGCCGGTGTCTTCCTGCTCAAATCCGCCCGGAATGCCCAATTCATCAATCGCATGGTGCCTGGGGCCTGCATCCCCGAGTCCTTGATCGGACGGCTTGCTCAGGCCCCGGATCCCGCGGCTGAGGGGGTCAAGATTGCGGCAGAGCAGGTGCATCGCTATCTGGGCATCGCCCAGGGAGTCCATCTGATGGCCGTCAAGGCAGAGCAGCGAATCCCGGAGATTCTTGAGTGCGCTGGGATTAGCTCGCTGCCGGGGTGAGATCCGTGCCCAAGAGCTCTGCCATGGCCTTCTGCTGCGGAGAAGGTTCCACCAGGTCCTGCCGTCTGGCATCGGTGATTAACCAGTCAAGGGCTGCTTCCTGCAGGTCGAAGTGGTCGCCGTTTTTGCCAACGCAGTAGCGGCCGAACACGAGCTTCTCGACCAGCTGAACCCCCTGTCCGATCCGGGAATAATCAAAGATGATCGAGTTGTCGATCACGGCCCCTTCGCAGATGTGACAGCTGGGACCGATCATCGAGGGCCCGAGAATCGTGGCGCCGTCTTCGATCTTGGTCATGCCACCCACATAGACAGGACCTTGCACATTGATCTTCTCCCAGTTGGCAGCCACGTTGAGGCCGGCATAGACGCCGGGGCGAACTTCCTTGCCTGGAATACCCACTTGGCGCACGTCGCCCTGGAGAACACTGCGAATGGCTTGCCAGTAATCGGGCACCTTGCCGATGTCGACCCATTCGAAGTCCATGGGCAAGGCGTAGAAGGGTGAACCAAGTTCCACCAGCTTCGGGAAGAGATCCGAGCCGATATCGAAGGGTTGCCCGGAAGGGATGTGTTCGAAGATGGCCGGTTCGAAGATGTAGATGCCGGTATTGATGGTGTCGCTGAGGGCCTCCTCGACGCGAGGCTTCTCCTGGAAGGCACGGATGCGGTCTTGCTCGTCGGTCACCACGACGCCGTAGCTGCTCACCTGATCCCGTGGAACCCGTTTGGTGACCAGGCTGGCGATCGCACCCTTCTCCCGGTGACGACGCACGGCCTCACTGAGATCGAGATCGATCAGGGCATCGCCGCAGAGCACCACAAAGGTGTCATCGAAAAAGGTCTGAAAGTCCTGGATCTTCTTGAGTCCGCCGGCTGATCCGAGGGCATCACCGATCAGCTCACCGTCTTCGATTCGACCCTCGAAGCTGTAGGCGATCTCGACACCGAAGCGCTGGCCGTCACGGAAATAGTTTTCGATCTCCTCAGCGAGGTGGGAGACATTCACCATCACCTCATTGAAGCCATGCTCCTTGAGAAGCTCCAGCAGAAACTCCATGACCGGTTTCTGCAGGATCGGAATCATCGGCTTGGGGATCACGTGCGTGATCGGCTGGACCCGCGTCCCCTTGCCGGCCGCCAGGATCATCGCCTTCATCGACGTCTCAAGGCCTCAGTTTGGATAGGTCAACATAAGGGGCCGCTCAGGCCACCAACGATGCTCCAGCCGGCACGACAGCTGGCACCTCGAGGCTGGTGAGGGGGAGCTGGGCCATCGTCCCTGGTGCCAACAGGCGTTTCAGCTTGAGCGGAGCATGGAGATGGCCCTCCTGTTCCAGCTCCACCTGGCCCTGGGAGGAGAGGAACAGCAAAGCCCAGAAGACACCGACTCGATCGGTATCCAGGTCCTGGGCAGCTACTTGACCCCATCGGCTGACCAGCGCATCAAAGTCGGTCCAGTGGAGAGCGGCGTCCCAACTGTTCAGAAACACACCCAGGGCTGCGGTGGTTTCCGGCAGTTTTTCCCGATGGGCCAGGGCGGCCACCTGGGCAATCGCTTCCCTTCGGCTGAAGCGCTTCTGGCGCTGACGCCGCTTGAGTTCCAGCTCATCGGATTCAAGCTGCTCGGCGATCGCCTCCAGTTGCTCGATCAGCTCCCCTAAGGTCACCGGCCGGCGCAGCGGCGGTGGGGCAACAGGCCGTCGCTCCAGATGCCGCTCAGGGCGCCGCGGTAGATCAAAGTCAGGGTTGAGCCACCCCTGATCACCGAATTCAGGGTCGCAGCAGTCCTCGAGTACAGGTTCAGGGGGAAAGGTCTGGGCTTCAAGCACTTCGGCTTTCAGCCCCACGAGGACCGCTGCCGCCAGGAAGGCCTCGCTGCTATCCGCTAGGTCCTGTTCGTAACTTCCACCTCGCTGTCGCAGCGTTTCGGCCACCTGCCTGGGAACGCTGATCCGTTGGCGGAGCTGGTCAAGAAAGCCGTCGACCACGGCGATCACATCAACATCCCAGGGGTCTAGATCACCCCGTTGGGCTGCATCCTGGAGAAGGCGGATCGCCAGGCGAGCTCCACCCTCTCGATTGCGGACTAGCCCGGCCTCCGACAAGGATGTTGCATCGCTGCCCACAACGTATCGAGTGGGTGTTCAAGACGCCAGGCCTCAGCTGGCCTGCACGTCCACATGATCACTGGGCTCCGCGCTGTGATCGGGCCCGGTTCCTCCGGCCGCGGGAAGCAGGCCCAGCTGGGTTTCCACGGTGGCTCGGTAGCGATTGAGGTCACTTTCCAGATCCTTGATCCGGACCTGTTGTGCCTCTAGCTCTCCCTCCCGGCTGAACTGCTCCACGTTGTTGAGCATCCCGCTCCAGGCGGCGAAGAACCACGCGGACACGGCCCCGATGCCCGCGAACACCAGCAGCAGGGCTGCCAGGGGCAGTGTGTACTGGAGTCCGGGCAGCAGATGCACGGTGGTGGCCGCTGTGTTCTCCAGGGTGAAGAACACCATGGCCAAGCCAAAAGCAAAGATCAGGGTGAAATTGACCTGGCGCATGGCTCGCTGGGTAGACCCCAGAAAATTACGGGTGATGGAGGCGGCCGTTTCACTCGCCTGGCGAACGGACGAAGATTGTTACGCCTCGGGCAGGGTGGGTGCTCGAAGGAGCGCCGGGGCCAGGGACACGCTGCGCAGCATCGAGGCGGTGGGTTGTTTGATCCGCTCCATGGCCACCACGTCTCTGTTGACCAGGGCTTCAATCGAACTGCGGTAGCTGTCCGTCATCAGCCGTGGATAGAGGCCGATTCCGATGATCGGCACCAGCAGGCAGCCAATGATGTAAACCTCCCGCGGTTCGGCATCGACCAGATTCGTGTTGGCGGCCAGTTGAGTGTTCTCCTTGCCGAAAAAGATTTCGCGGAGCATGGAGAGCAGGTAGATGGGGGTGAGGATCACGCCCACAGCGGCCAGTCCATCAATCACGATCCTGAAGGTCAGGCTGTAAGCCTCATCGGTGGCGAATCCTGCGAAGACCATCAGTTCGCTCACGAAACCACTCATGCCAGGTAGGGCGAGAGAGGCGAGGGAGCAGACGGTCCAGAGCGCAAACATGATGCGCATCTTCTGGCCGACGCCTCCCATTTCATCGAGCTGGAGCGTGTGGGTGCGGTCATAGGTGGCTCCCACCAAGAAGAAGAGGCTGGCTCCGATCAGTCCATGGCTGATCATCTGCAGCATGGCTCCGCTCGTGCCTAAAGCACTGAAGCTGCCAATGCCAATCAGCACGAAACCCATGTGGCTGATTGAGCTGTAGGCGATCTTGCGCTTGAGATTCCTCTGGGCAAAGGAGGTCAAGGCGGCGTAGATGATGTTCACGACGCCGAGCACCACCAGAAGGGGTGCGAATTGGGCATGGGCTTCGGGCAGCATCTCAGCGTTGAAGCGCATGAGGGCATAGCCGCCCATCTTGAGAAGAATCCCTGCCAGCAGCATGTGCACAGGGGCTGTGGCTTCGCCATGGGCATCCGGCAGCCAGGTGTGGAGTGGCACGATCGGGAGCTTCACGCCGAAGGCGATCAGCAAACCCGCGTAGCAGAGCAGCTGAAAGCCTGTCCCGAAGCCCTTCTGAGCCAGCACGCTGTATTCAAAGTTGGGGGTGCCTCCGCCGAAAAAACCCATCGCCAGGGCAGCCAGCAGGATGAACAGAGAGCTTCCCGCTGTGTAGAGGATGAATTTGGTGGCTGCATATTGACGCTTCTTGCCTCCCCAGATCGCCAGCAACAGGTAAACGGGAATCAGCTCCAGTTCCCAAGCCAGGAAGAAGAGCAGCATGTCTTGGACGGCGAAGACAGCGATCTGTCCGCCGTCCATGGCCAGGATCAGGAAAAAGAAGAGCTTCGGCTTGAAGGTCACAGGCCAGGCTGCGAGAACGGCCAGCGCTGTGATGAAGCTGGTGAGCAGGATCAGGGGCATCGAAAGCCCGTCGGCTCCTACGGCCCAGGTCAGGCCCAGATCAGGTAGCCAGCTCACCCGTTCAGAGAGCTGCAGGCCACTAACGCTGGGGTCGTAGCCATTCAGGTAGGCAGCTCCCGTGATCAAAAACGTGATCAGGGCGACGCCGAGCGCAAACCAGCGCACCTGTTTCCCTTCACCCTGGTCAGGGATGAAGGGCACGATCAGAGCTCCAACGATTGGGAACAAGATCGAGAGACTCAGCCAGGGCACCCCTGCCTCGATCAGTTCAGGCGTGAGGGGTGAGGTGGGGTCAAAAGGGGGACTGACGGCAAACTCCAACACGGCCCGGCCTTTTCACAGCATTGGCTGGAGTGTAGAAATCCTGAGCAGAAGCGCAGCCACTCGATAGGCGTTGACACACACAGAGCCGCTCAGGCAGCCCTAGCCGATCGGGCCCCCCAGCACTCCGAAGAGCACCACCAGGCCAATCACGCCCCCGAACACAATCAGGGCATAGAACTGGGCTCGGCCCGTCTCAAAGTATTTGAGCCCCTCACCGCTTCCCAGAGTCAGCAAGCCCGTGAGGTTGACCACACCGTCGACAACCTTGGCATCCACCTCCAGCACTTCGCGGGCAAGTTTGCGGCTGCCACGCACAAACAGTTTCTCGTTGATCACATCGAGATACCACTTGTTGGCGAGGAAGGCATTGATGGCCGGGAAGCGAGCCGCCACCAGCTGACCTAGATCGAGGCGATGCAGGGCATAGGCCAGCACGGCAATGGTGATGCCTGTGAGGGAGATCGCGACGGAGGCTCCGGCGAGGGGTAAAAACTCTGACCAGCTGAAGTGCTCGGCCATCTCAGCAGCTTCTTGAGGGTTGAGCAGACCGGCAAAGCGACTGTTCCAGGGGGTGCCCAAGAGACCGATGAGCACAGAAGGCACGGCGAGCACGGCCAGAGGCAGGGTCATGGACCAGGGGGACTCATGGAGGCTGCCGGCGTGATGGTCATGATCTTCATCGGCGGATTTGCCGGCAGCCGCCATCAACGCGTGCTGGAGGCTCTTGTCATGGCCCCTGAAGTCGCCTTCGAAGGTCAGGAAATAAAGCCTGAACATGTAGAAGGCGGTCATGCCGGCGGTCAGAAAGCCGACGGCCCAAAGAACCGGATAGCTGTTGAACGCCTGGCCGAGGATTTCGTCCTTGCTCCAGAAGCCGGCCAACGGCGGAATACCGCTGATGGCAATGCAGCCAATCAAGAAGGTGATGGCTGTGATCGGCATCTTTTTGCGCAGTCCTCCCATCAGGCGCATGTCCTGCGCCAGCACGGGCTCATGGCCCACCACATCCTCCATGGCATGGATGACGGAGCCTGACCCCAGGAACAACATCGCCTTGAAGAAGGCATGGGTCACCAGGTGGAACATGCCAGCCACCGGGGCCCCACAACCCATGGCCAGCATCATGTATCCCAGCTGAGACACGGTGCTGTAAGCGAGCCCTTTCTTGAGGTCCATCTGGGTGAGGGCGATGGAGGCGCCAAGGAAACAGGTGATGGTTCCCACCACGGCGATCACCAAACCAACGCTTGGGAACTGGGCATAGAGAGGCTCCAGTCGGGCGACCAGAAACACGCCTGCCGCCACCATCGTTGCGGCGTGAATCAGGGCGGAGATCGGTGTTGGACCCTCCATGGCATCGGGGAGCCAAACGTGGAGGGGGAACTGGGCCGACTTGGCCATTGGGCCCATGAACACGAACAGACAGAGAGCCAAGGCAGCCCAGCCTGGAACCGTGCCATTACTGATCGCAGCACTGAGGCCATCAGCAATCCCCTGGAAATCAAAGCTTCCCGTGGCCCAGAACAAACCAAGGATTCCAAGGAGCAATCCGAAATCACCAACCCTGTTCACGACAAAGGCCTTCTGGGCTGCATGGGCGGCACCATCCCGGTCGTACCAGAAGCCCACGAGTAGGTAGGAACACATGCCCACCAGCTCCCAGAACACGTAGATCTCGAGAAGATTGGGGCTCAGCACCAGGCCAAGCATGGAGCTGCTGAACAGGGCGAGATACGTGAAAAAGCGCACATAGCCCTTGTCGTGGGCCATATAGCCATGGGAGTAGATCAGCACCAGAAGGGCGATCGTGGTGACCAGGGCCAGCATCACGGCCCCGAGGGGGTCGACCACATAGCCCATCGGCAGATTGAAGCTTCCGGCGCTGGCCCAGACGAACAGATGTTCGACTGCCGGTGCTCCTGCAAGTTGCTCGAAGAGCACCGCGTAACTGATGGCGGCTGCAGCACCCACACAGCTCAGCAGCAGGATGGCCACTGGCTTTCGCAGCCGATTGATCGTGCGGTTGAAACTGATCAGGCCTAAGCCTGTGAGGACTGCGCCGAGCAGAGGGAGCACTGGGATCAACCAGGCGTAATCAGCTGCCGAATGCATCCGCGCGAGTCAGGCTGCTGGTGAGTGTAGGCAGCTCAGCTCAGCAGACTCTCCAGCCGTGAGTGAAGAAAGACGGTGGTGCCGACCGGGATCCAGTGGTGGGCCCACCAGAACAGGCCCACGGCGATGACGATCCCCAGCTGAGCCGGGCGTAGAAGCTCCCGCCATGCCAGCTGTTGGCGTCCATCAACGATCGCCACGAAGGGAATGACCGATGTGCTGTCCCGCAAGGTGTCAAAGGCGGCGCCGAAGCGTTCCTGCAGACGGCGATCGCCGTGCCACACGGCAAAGAGGTGATGACCGATCAGGCCGGCGCAGGTCACCAACATGAAGCTGCTGCCGATCCAGAGGGCATGACTGAAGCACCAGAGGATCTGCCCCACGGCCTGAGGGTGGCGGCTGATCCGGATAATCCCTGTTGCGTAGAGGCGCACTTGGGGCTTCAGCACCGCCGGGATTTCCAGCAGGTTGTAGGTGGCTGGGTAGAGAAACAGAAAGCTGATTGCCGTGAGGCCCCAGATCAAGGGCACCAGACCAGGCACCCCTTGGAGATTCCAGAGGCGGACTCCGTCGTAGCGATGCGCCAGGAAATACCCGATCACCACCACTGCTGAGGGAATGCTCAGCGCCGCGAAGATCAGCCGCCAGGCCCGGGCGCCGATCCGGGCCTCTGCGCGGCTGCGCAGGGCAGCTCCGCCGCTGTGAATAACAGCGAAGAGCAACAGCAGCATCAGCATCACCAGGCTGGTGTGATGGGGACTGCTCGGGTCACTGGGGAGCACGCTGGCGATTGCGGCGAAGCGCGATTCTGGCGGCTGCCGGCCCCACTACAGTTTTTTGATCGTTCCTGCCCAGCTGGCAGGCCCCCATGGCTGATCTCCCGTTCACCCTCGACCAGCTGCGGATCCTGCGAGCCATCGTCAGCGAGGGCAGTTTTAAGAAGGCGGCCGACAGCCTGTTTGTCACCCAGCCTGCTGTCAGCCTTCAGATTCAGAACCTTGAAAAGCAGCTCGAGGTCTCGCTTTTCGATCGTGGGGGTCGCAAGGCCCAGCTCACTGAAGCCGGACATCTGCTGCTTGGCTACTGCGATCGGATCCTGAGCCAGTGCCATGAGGCGTGTCGTGCCCTCGATGACCTCCACAACCTCAAGGGGGGATCACTGGTGGTTGGAGCTAGTCAGACCACTGGCACCTATCTGATGCCCCGCATGATCGGGCTGTTTCGGCAGAAGTATCCGGATGTGGCGGTGCAGTTGCATGTTCACAGCACTCGACGCACCGGCTGGAGTGTGGCCAATGGCCAGATCGATCTGGCGATCATCGGCGGTGAACTTCCAGCCGAGCTCAACGATCTGCTCCAGGTGGTGCCTTATGCCAACGACGAGCTGGCCCTTGTTTTGCCTGTCAAGCACCCCCTTGCCCGTTTGCTGGAGCTCAGCAAGGAGGATCTCTACAGGCTGGGCTTTGTTTGTTTAGATGCTCAGTCCACCACGCGGAAGATGGTGGATCAGTTGCTCGCTCGCTCCGGTCTTGATGTCCAGAGACTGCGGATTGAGATGGAGCTCAATTCCCTCGAAGCCATCAAGAACGCCGTGCAGTCTGGTCTTGGCGCTGCATTCCTACCGGTGGTCTCGATCGAGAGGGAGCTGAATGCCGGCACCCTGCATCGGCCTTCGGTGGTTGATCTCCAGGTGCGCAGACAGCTCAAGCTGATCAGTCATCCCGCCCGTTACTGCTCAAGGGCCTCAGAGGCCTTCCGTCGCGACGTCCTGCCTGTGTTCGCCAGCCCTGACAGCCCATTACGCCAGTCGAGATCACCCCAGGGAGCTGCCACCCAGGGAGCTGCCAAGGTGGAACCCCTGATCGACGAAGGTCCCCAGCTCCCTTCCCAGGGTTGATCGCAGCGGCTCAGAACTGACCTGCTTCAGGAGTGATGCCAACGGTGTCATCGGCGACCCCCTTGGTGATGAATTTGTTTTCGCTCACGTCGGTTTGATAGACGCAACGCACAACGGGTTTGTCGCGAACCGATCCGATGTAGGCAAAGGTGTTCATGCGCTGTTTGCAGTCCCGTTCCTGGGCTGGGGTGATCGCCCCCTCCTTGCGAAGCACGGCCCAGTTTTCTCGCCGAATCACGCAACCCGCCTGGAGTGATGGCTGGGTCACGAAGCTGCTCACAGGGTTCATGGTTGTGTACATCTCCACATCCATGACGTAGGCACTCGCTCCCCACTGCCGGCAGAATTCCGGGTCAGGAACAGCCATGTCGAGCTGTTGGCTGCTGGCGATATTGCCTTGGTCTCCCTGGGTCGTGCTGGTCACGGCGCTGCCGATGCCGATGCCGATCACGAGCACACCAGCGAGCACGGCGGCGGAGGCACCGTTGAATTTCAAACCTCCACCACCAGGACCACCACTGGAACCAGGACCCGCAGGCCCTCCTGCTCGTCGCTGCTCGTAGCGGCGGTCGTCGTAACGGCGGTCGTCATACCGCCGGTCGTAGGGGGAGCGACTCACAGAAGCTCAGGGGTTCTGGGTAGCCCCATGGAGTAGTTCAGGACTCGGCAGTCCGGGTTGTAGCTCAAGGATCCAGCCTGAAGTAATTCACGGATGCAGCCCTCAAGCTCGGTGCCGATGCGGCGCAGGTTGTAATCACTCAGCTCCTGGCCAGCCTGGTGATCCACGAGCGCACGGAAGCGCTGCTGCACGGTCGTCACGGCAGCCTCATTCCAGAGAAATTCGTTGTCGGGATCAAGGTCGAGGGTGAGCTGGTCGTCAGTCGGAACAAGGTTGTTGTTTTCCACCCGGGCGGTGAACAGCCGCACGTGGCGGGTGGTGCACTTCAGCAGGGTCTCGGCCATGACGTGGGAGGAGTCCTCAAGAACTCCGGGGGCTTGTGACATCGACTTTAGGAAGCGCCTGGGGAAGCAGGCCTTTTAAGGTTGGTTTCACGATTTGGAACACGTCATGCGCGTCGCCATTGCAGGAGCTGGTCTTGCCGGTCTGTCCTGTGCCAAGTATCTGGCCGACGCCGGGCATACCCCCGTCGTGCTCGAGGCCAGGGACGTGCTCGGCGGCAAGGTCGCGGCCTGGAAGGACGAGGACGGTGACTGGTACGAGACCGGCCTCCACATCTTTTTCGGCGCTTACCCGAACATGCTTCAGCTCTTCAAAGAGCTCGGGATTGAAGACCGTCTGCAGTGGAAGAGTCACTCAATGATCTTCAATCAGCCGGAGGAGCCTGGCACCTACAGCCGCTTTGACTTCCCGGATCTGCCGGCCCCGATCAATGGTGTAGCGGCGATTCTTGGCAACAACGACATGCTCACCTGGCCCGAGAAGATCAGCTTCGGGCTGGGTCTGGTGCCAGCGATGTTGCGGGGTCAGGGCTACGTCGAAGAGTGTGACAAATATTCCTGGACTGAGTGGCTGCGACTGCACAACATTCCAGAGCGGGTGAACGACGAGGTGTTCATCGCCATGAGCAAGGCGTTGAACTTCATTGATCCCGACGAAATCTCTGCCACCGTGGTGCTCACGGCCCTGAATCGTTTTCTGCAGGAGAAGAACGGTTCTCAAATGGCGTTTCTTGATGGGGCGCCTCCGGAGCGTCTCTGCCAGCCGATCGTTGATCACATCGAAGCTTGTGGCGGAGAGGTGCATCTCAACAGTCCACTGAGAGAGATCCAGCTCGAGCCAGACGGACATGTGGCCGGTTTTCGGATCGGTGGCATCAATGGCCAGGAGGGACGCGAGATCAAGGCGGACGCCTATGTGAGTGCTTTGCCGGTGGATCCCTTCAAGCTGCTGCTGCCTGAGCCCTGGAAACAGATGGAGGTGTTTCGCAAGCTGGATGGCTTGCGTGGGGTTCCTGTGATCAACCTGCATCTGTGGTTCGATCGCAAGCTGACCGATATTGACCATTTGCTGTTTAGCCGCTCCCCTCTGCTCAGTGTGTATGCCGATATGAGCATCACCTGTCGCGAATATGAGGACCCAGATCAATCAATGCTTGAGCTGGTGTTCGCTCCAGCAAAAGACTGGATCGGCAGGCCTGATGAAGAGATCATCGAGGCCACGATGGGTGAACTGAAAAAACTTTTCCCAATGCACTTTGGTGGTGATCACCCTGCTCAGTTGCGCAAGTACAAAGTGGTGAAAACCCCGCTTTCGGTTTACAAGACCACTCCAGGTTGTCAGCAGCTTCGCCCTGACCAGAGCACCCCGATCAAAAACTTCTTTTTGGCAGGTGATTACACGATGCAGCGCTACCTTGCTTCGATGGAGGGTGCTGTTCTCAGTGGCAAGCTCTGCGCTGAGGCGGTCTGTCGCTGATGAAGCTCCGACTGCCCTGGCTTCGTTCCAACGGCAGCCGACCAGAGCTGCCTCGTTCCTGGACGATTGTGCCGTGGCTGTCGTTGATTGCTGCTCTGTTGCTGGGTGCCAGTGCCTTCACGACTTGGCGCCTGCGATCGGTCATTGAGACCTTTTCAAAGGCGCAGCTCGAAAATGAAGTGGAGCAGGTGCTCGAGAAGTTCGGGATTGTTGATGGCTTGCTGAGTGGATGGTTAAGCAAGGCCTTGGACTTGTTGCGCAGCGACACCCTTGGCAAGGGTCAAGTCAGTCTTGATCAATCAGCTCGCGTGCGAGTGGCAAGCAGTATGAGCTCCACCACCGTCCCGGTCCTGCGCTTCGGTCAGACGGCAGCTGCTTCGATGCAGCCGGTGGTTGACCACATCTCGCGATCCTGGGATGCATCGATCACAATCTTTGTGCGGGATGGCAATCGCCTCGTGCGGATTGCCACAAGCATTCGAACGGAGCAGGGAGACAGGGCTGTTGGCACAGAGCTCGATCCCAAGGGGCTGGTACTTCCAGCCTTGCTGTCCGGCAAGCAATATGAGGGGCCAACAGACATCTTGGGGAAGATTTATTATGCCTATTACGTTCCGATTGTTTCTGAGTCGGGAGAAGTTGTCGGCGCTTTTTACGCTGGCTACGATATCAATTCTGTTGCCGAAACGATTCGCGAATCAGTTCAAGAAGCTAATTTGCCGGTAGGTTCTTACCTCATGGTTCTTGGTGAAAGAGGAGGGCTCATTTATTCGTCAAAGGATTTGCCAACGCGTCTGAGTGCTGATGTCATAAATGGCCTCAAGAGGCGAATGCTTAATTCTGAGCAACAAACTTCTTCTCAGATCGTTCCTGGGTTTGTTGTGAATACTGTTCCCTATAAACCATGGGGGATGAAAGTTGCCTCAATTAGCTCTCCTGCAGCGGCCTATGCCTTGGCGATGCGCTTGTCGATCGGAGTGCTGAGCCTTCAATTGCTGACGGGTTTTGCTGTTGTTCTGTTGTCTTGGTATTTCAGTCAGCGTTTGGCCCGTGCCCTTGCTGAGGGTGATCTGGCGAGGGAACAAGCAGAAGATGCTAATCGTGCTAAGAGTGAATTCCTGGCCAATATGAGCCATGAATTAAGAACGCCGATGAATGCAATCATTGGCTACAGCGAAATGCTAATCGAGGAACATGAAGACCTTGGTCAGGATGAGTCAGTTGAGGATCTCAAGAAAATCCTATCTTCCAGCAAGCATCTTCTTGGCTTGATCAACAGCCTTCTCGACCTGTCCAAGATTGAGGCCGGCAAGATGAGTGTGTATTGCGAGAAAGTTAATTTCAAAGGCCTGGTCTCTGATGTAATCGGAACCGCCGAGCCCCTTGCTGCTGTCAATCAAAATAAAATCAAGTTTAGTTTTTCCGAGGCAGCGAATGATGCGGAAGCCGAGGTTGATGTCCAAAAGCTGAAGCAAGTTCTCCTCAACTTAATTAGCAATGCTTGCAAATTTACTGATCAGGGTGTTGTGAGTGTGCATTGTGCGATGCAGGTTGTCAATGATGTCGAATATTTGATTGTGCGAGTGCGTGACTCGGGTATTGGTATGAATAATTCTCAGATCGCAAAGCTCTTTCAGGAGTTTTCTCAGGCCGACGTTGGCACATCCAGAAAATATGGCGGTACAGGCTTGGGTTTGGCGATTAGCCGTAAGTTCTGCCGTCTGATGGGTGGCGATATTGTCGTCAATAGTGCTGAAGGTATTGGCAGTATTTTTACGATTAAAGTTCCTCGATACGTTAAGCCCTCAAGTGAGGTTGGTGATGATCCTGCCGATAAGAGCGAAGCCAAGCATGACCATCACAATGTTTACCCCTCAATCGCACCACTTGGCCGCATTCTTGTTATTGATGATGATGCTGGTTACCGTGATTTGCTAGAGAGGCATCTCAGTCGCTCTGGTTATGCTGTTATTGCTGCAAAGACCATCTCCGAAGGTTTGCAGAGCGCGCGTATCTGGGCCCCAGACATTATTGCCCTTGACTTAGATATGTCGGGTGAGCAGGATCTTCAGGTATTGATTGAGATCCAGAATGACCCTTTATTGTCTCGCATTCCTGTCATCCTGATCAGTAAGGAAGAGGATGGCTGTCAGCTCACATTGTCTGAAAAAGTTTCATTCTGTCTTGTCAAGCCAATTGATTGGTCGCTCCTGTCGTCTCTGCTTGAGCGAGCACTTGATGGATCTGTTGCTCAACAACAAAGCATCTTTGTTGTTGAGGATTCACCTGATATCGCCAAGATGGTTGACGATGCGCTCGCACCTACTGGCTTAGATGTTTTGCACTTGCATAATCAGCCAACGGTTTTCTCCACGTTAGAAGTTAAGCGGCCGGCGGTGATTATTCTTGATTTGTCGATTAAATGTATGGATGGGATTGAATTTGTTGAACAATTGCACCGTAATCCCTTGGCCAGTCAGATTCCTATTCTCGTGATTGCATCGGAGCCACTTTCGCCCGACCACCACTCTCGATTGGCGGGCCGCTTTACGACTGTAGTGTCCGCGACTGAGTCGACAAGCTTGGATTTTTATGAGAAAATAAAGGAATTGCTGCCAACCAATCAGAAGAAAAACGCATGAGCAAGATTCTTCTTGTCGAAGACAACGAGATGAATCGCGATATGTTGTCGAGACGGCTTCTGCGTAAGGGCTATGAGCTTGTATTTGCCGTCGATGGAGAAGAGGCTGTATCTCAGGCGAAGGAACAAAATCCCGATCTGATTTTGATGGATGTCAGCCTACCTGGTATGGATGGCTTAGAAGCGACTCGTTTGATTCGCCAGGATGAACAGACGCTTTCGATCCCCGTGATCGCGTTGACTGCACATGCAATGGATAGTGACAGAGAACGCTGCCTTGCCGCTGGCTGTAACGACTACCAGACCAAACCAATTGATTTCCCCCAATTGTTGAAAGCAATTAGCGGTTTAATTGGAGATCATGGTTGAGATGTCTTCTCTTGACGACGGATCGCAGGAACTCAAGTCATTGCGCCATGATTTATATAATCCGATCAACCAGATTATTGGCTACAGCGAGCTTTTAAGCGAAGAGCTTCTCGAAGGGGAATCCATTGATGGAGATGATCTTCTGAAAATTCGTGCTGCTGCCTCACAGCTGCTCGACATGATCCGCTCCAGACTTGCTGATCAATCGCCGCTGAATGAGCAGCAAGCTACGGATCAGAAAGGCTCTCCGCGATCTCTGCCCTCTCCACTTAAAGGCGTTCGACCGGAGATCCCGAAGCGCAGTCATCCGGCATCAACTCGGCAACACGGACGCATTCTTGTTGTTGATGATGATGCTAATAATCGCGATCTTCTTGTTTCTGTTTTGATTCGTGATGGTCATATTGCCTTGTCGGCTTCAGATGGTGAGGAGGCATTGAGGCTGTTGCGTGAAAGCCGCTATGACCTTGTGCTCCTTGATGTGCAGATGCCTGTTATGGATGGACCGACCACGCTTTGGCATATCAATCAGGATCAGAGTCTGTCCTTAATCCCCGTGATTATGGTTTCTGGCGTTGAAGATCTTGAGACTGTCATTGTTTGCATAGAGAATGGGGCGATTGATTACTTGCCCAAGCCTTGCAATTTGACGATGTTGCGTGCACGGATTGGTATCAGCCTGGAGAGAAAGAGTTGGATTGATCAGAATCTCAAGCTGATTGATCGCTTTCAGGCTAGCCAGCGCACCTTGGATCGTGAACTGGCAGAGGCTCGGAGCAGGCTTGAGGGGATTCAGGTCAATGATGCCAGTGATGATGAGAGGAACTCTCTTGTTCAGGCAATGGAACGTATGACTTTGGCGTTGGTTCAGCAGCGTCGCGCTATCGGTGAAACTCTTCAGGACCTTGAACTTGAGCTTAATAAGAAGGTTGTTGGTGCTCAAGTGAAGTCAATTACCTCGGACCCCAGTTTCACCTCACTATCTGAGCGTGCTGCCGCGATGAGGCGACGGCGATCTCTGAAGCAAGGAGGAGGCTGATGCGTGCGATGATCTGCGACGATGGTTGCGCCATTGGGGCCGTATCGGTGCAGGACAACCTGGAAGCGGCCTATGAGGCTTGCCGCGCCGAAACGGCAGAGTGGGCGAAAACCTTTTATCTGGGCACTCTTTTGATGCCACCAGAGAAGCGTCGCGCAATTTGGGCGATCTACGTGTGGTGTCGACGCACGGATGAAATCATGGATAGCCCGGACGCTTTGAAGCGCCCTCGCGAGGAATTGAACGAAGAGCTTGATCTTTGGGAAGAGAAGACCCGTGCCTTATTTTCTGGTTCTGTTCAAAGCGATCTGGATCTTGTCATGAACGACACGATTCATCGCTTTGACCAACCCATGCAGCCTTATTTAGACATGATTGAGGGCATGCGTATGGATCTTAATCAGACCCGATATAAGGATTTCTCAGACCTCAAGCTTTATTGTTATCGAGTGGCTGGCACGGTTGGCGTTATGTCTCAGCGTGTCATGGGAATTGACCCCAGCTATACGTCGGCTCCATGGACGCAAGACTGTGATACCACCGAGTCGGCAGTGGCCCTGGGTATAGCGAATCAACTGACGAATATTTTGCGAGATGTCGGCGAAGACCGGCAGCGTGGTCGTATCTACCTTCCCCAGGAAGATCTTCATCGATTCGCTTACAGTGAATCTGACTTGATGTCTGGAGTTGTGAATGAAAACTGGGTGGCTCTTATGCGTTTCCAGATTCAACGTGCGCGTGATTGGTTTCGGCGTTCGGAAGAGGGTGTTCGCTTTCTATCCGCTGACGCGCGTTGGCCCGTTTGGACATCCTTGCGTTTGTATCGAGGGATTCTGAATTCAATTGAGCGTAATCGATATGATGTCTTTCGCAATCGGGCGTATGTGCCACGAATGAAAAAGTTGATGGATCTGCCTTTTTCCTTCCTTCTGGCGCAGTCACGATGATGACATTTGTGTTCAGGCGTTGCTTCTATCTGCCGCTGCTGATATCGCTGATAGCCGAGTGTGTCTTTGTTGATCGTGGGGTTTTGGCTGATGAGGCAAACTCCGCTCTGGCTCCCGAAACCCTCCCCCCTGCTGAGAAGGTTCAAGCACTTGGAGCAGGTTGGCCGGCGGGGATGCCTCTGCCGATTGAGTCTTTTCCCGATTTGCCCGAGTCGGTGCTTGCCAACCTCGATATGGAGACAGCTGTTCGGCTGGCCGAGGAGCGTAATCCGACAATCCGCGAGAACTATCAGAGGCTTATTGCAACTCAGAATCAGCTCGGGAGTGCTTATGCCACCTGGTGGCCGACTGTCGATGCCAACTTGAATTTTGGCTGGTATGGCGAGAATGCTTTTTACAATTACGCGGGAGCTACATCAGGTATTGACCAATCGATTTATGGGGGCGGTGACTCAGCGGCCGTATTGCCCTCCTACCTATTTGATCGCTCCTTTACGAGTAGTTATTGGCAGGGGGTTTCAACCCTCGACATCAATTGGAAGCTTTATGACCCTGAGCGTGGCCCTCAGATCTGGAAAAATAAATATATAGTTCGCGAGTCTTCGAGCGATTACATTATATCCCGTCGTGATAATGCTCTCAGGACCCAGGAGGCGTTTGTTCGTCTCCAAGCGTCGATCGCGGGGATCAAAACAAGCCAGCAGTTAGTGGATAATGATCAGTTCCTTCTGAGCCTTGCGCAAGCGCGTAAGCGTTTGGGTGTTGCTTCAGATCTTGATATTGCAAAGCAGTTGACTGTGCTGCGTTCTGATCAAGTGAATCTTGTTAATGCAAAGCAAGATGCTCTGATTGATGAGGCGAAATTAGTTGAATTATTGAATGCGCCGTTGCAGAAGGGTGTTTCTCCGTCAACTCCTCTGAAGCCACTGGGAGCTTGGAGTGCTTCTCTTGACGCAACGGTTCAGTCAGCTCTTGGTTACCGCAAGGTAATTGAGAAGCAGCTGGCGATTGTCCAGCAAAATGAGTCGCAGGTTCAGATTGACCTTGCCATTTATCGTCCAACCATTGAGTTGGTTAACTCGCTGTATTGGACAAAGGGGCTGGGATACAACAACCTTGGCCCACCATGGATCATTGAGTCTGCTCGCAGTGATCTTTGGAACGCCCAGTCTCTCTTGCAGGTCACCTTCACCGGTTTTGATGGTGGTCGGGCCCGCATGGAGGCCGAAGCCTCTAAGAGTCGGGCGCGCGCCGCTGCTGCCAAGGTTAATCAGACGATTAATTCAGTGATTGCCGAAGTTCGTGAATATTTTTCTCGCGCTCAGCAAGGACGAGAGGCTGTGTTGGCGGCTTCAAAACGGGTGCGGGCTGCTTCTGACTCGCTTAAATTGCAGTCGATGCGTTTTCGCGCTGGATACGGCACGATTACTGATGTGGTTCAGTCTCAGCAGGACCTCACCCAGGCTGTTGGCTCCTACATCACCCAGCTCTCTGATTACAACCTTGCTTTGGTCAACCTCTCGCGTTCCAGCGGGCTCAGCTTCGCTGCTGATCCTGATCTCATGCAACAGGTCGGTAATCCCCTCTCTCAAGTCAATATCTCATCTGTTTTCAGATGAGTGTCGTGCCTGCATTTGAATACCGCTGACGCTGGAGCTTGTTATGAGTCACATCATTGCTGTCCATTCATTCCGAGGTGGTACTGGCAAGTCCAATCTCTCGGCGAATCTGGCGACTTGTCTTGGTTTAGCTGGTAAGCGGGTTGCAGTGTTCGACACTGATCTTGCCTCTCCCGGGGTCCATGTTCTGTTTGGCTATGAGGCTGCAGCAGACGATCTCGTCCTCAATGATTTCCTTCAGGCGGATGCACCGATTCGTCGTTGTTCCCATGAAGTGACGCCTGATCCTGTTCGTCATGCCAAAGGCGCGATCTATCTTCTGCCCGGATCGATGCAAAGTGATCGCATTGCACGCTTGCTTCGTGAAGGGTATGAAGTCGAGAAGCTTAATGATGCGATGTTTTCACTGGCTGATGAATTGAAGCTGGATTGTGTGATTGTTGATACCCATCCGGGTATCAATGAAGAAACGCTTCTTTCGACTGCGATTGCTGATTCCTTGCTGATGGTCATGCGTCCCGATACGCAGGATTATTTGGGTACTGCTGTTGCAATTGAAGTGGCTCAGCGTCTGGACGCTGCGGACATACGTCTCGTCATGAATAAGTTCCCCGATCATTTTGATCCTGCCTCTACGCGAGAGAAGGTTTCATCGACCTATGGAGTGCCTCTGGCTGCTTTGTTACCGCTTAGTGAAGATCTGCTCACGCTGGCCAGTTCTGGCTTGGCAGTGCTCAGCTTTCCTAACCATCCCTGGACGGAACAGGTCAGATCCTTGACTCAGTCCCTGATTGATGACCTGATGGGTTGATGCTTGGTTTTGATCCCCAGTCCTTACCTCAGAAACCCCTCACAATGTCGCTGATGGTGGCTCTCGAGCCACCATCATTGCGGCGATTGCTGAAGTTGGGTTTGCGTCGTGGTCTGAGTGACGATCAGCTTTGCTGTTTTCTTGCTGAGGAATGGGGGTTGCAACTTGACTCTCAAGACGCGCTTACTCTTCTCCATGTTCTCGATGAGCGTGGCTGGTTCCGTAGCTCCTCCTCCGGGGACCACTGGAAAACCCACCTTGGCTCCTGAACATCCCTACGCCATCTGAAATCATGCAGTTGTTGAACAGTTGGTACGCCGTAGCTCTGACATCAGCGGTGAGCTCGGATACGCCTCATGCGGTTCAGCTTCATGGTGTGCGGTTGGCTCTCTGGCGACTGGATGACGGCTCCGTTGTTGCCGCGCATGACCGTTGTCCTCATAAGGGCGCATCCCTGAGCGCGGGGAAGGTCACTCCAAAGGGACTCGCTTGCGGATATCACGGATGGTGTTTTGGCGCTGATGGGGCTTGTGTTGCGATTCCGGCCAATGCAGCGGATGGAACGATTCCCCATCGTGCACGCGTCCGCACGCTGCCCTGCCGCGAGTCCTGCGGACTGGTCTGGGTCTGGTGGGACCGCAACCCTGAAGCCCCTAGGGAGCTGGATGCTTTGCCGTCGTTGCCGGATGTAGGCCCCCTCCCGTCAAACGATGATTCCGGCTGGCGGATCCTCGAGGGCTCCGTTCATTGGCAGGCCAACTGGCTGCGGGTGCTGGAGGCGTTCATGGATCTCACCCATGCGCCTTTTGTCCATAGCGGCAGTTTCGGGGCGATGGCTCCCGATCAGTTGATGCCAGAAGAGCAGTGGGCTCGTGATGACTCCGTCTATGAACGTGTGCTCGCCCCGCGCGATCGTCATTACCGGGCTGATCAGGGCCGTGGCCTTCGGGCATGGTTCAACCTTGGCCAGGACGGTGAGGCCGATCAGGCTTCCGATGCCGGTGTGCAGCACATCCAGCTCTGGCTGGCCAACGTTTCATTGGTGCGTGTGGTGTTCGGTGATTTCCGCATTTCACTGATGACAGCCCACGTTCCCGTCTCGCCAGGGGTAACGCTCAATCTTTGGCGTCATTACCGTTCGTTCCTGCGCACACCCCTGGCCGATTCCAATGCCCGGGGCCGTGTTGATCGTTTCATGGCTGAAGATCAGCGCATGGTTGAAACCCTTACGCCCCTAGTTCCCGATCTCGACGGACGGGCTGATCTGTTGCTTGGTAGTGACGTTTCCACCCTCAGCCTGCGCAAGATCCTTCGAAGCAAACGCAGCGAGGGCCTGTTGGTGTGAGACTTCCCATCAACGTTTGTTCAGTGTTGTGATGGCTGACCTGCAGCGACCGTCTCTCCCGATTGAGGCCCTCGATCACGTGGCTCTTACCGTGCGTGATCCAGAGCTTTCCATGGCCTGGTATCAGCGCGTTCTCGGCTTTGCTGAGGCCCGCATGGAAGGCCTCCAGCAGGGACCACCGTTTCTGCTTCGGGTCTCTCCTGGCAACTATCTGAATCTTTTCCCTGCTGACAGTGCTGATCCCTCAGGCGTTCCAGACCACAATTCAATTGCCATGCGCCATGTGGCTTTTCGAGTGAGCTATGGAGCGCTTGCTGAAGTGGAGAGCTATTTGCGCAACCTTGGCGAAGTGGTGACCGGTTTCGACTACGGCCCCCGCTGCCGGGCCCTCTTCATCAGTGATCCTGATGGTCATCAGCTCGAACTCATCGGTTACGCCGATGGGGTGTTCACCGCCTGAATCGGCTGCCGGCGTAGCGGGCTGAGGCCGAGAAGGGCTACTGCAGCGAACACCAGGATGGCCTGAATCTGGAAGCTCAGGGCGTAACCGGTCAGTGCATAGGTTTGGCCTGCAAGCAGCGGTCCTAGCAAGGATGTCAGGCTCACCACGGACTGGGTCAACCCTCCAAGCACACCCTGCTGATCGTCGGGAACGCACTGTGACATCGCTGAACGCAGCCCTGGGGTGCTGAGCCCAACCCCGGAGGCGAACAGCAGCTGGGTCAGGTAGAGCTCACCGCCCCGTTCGATGGCGGAGACCGCCAACATCGCGGCAGCAACCATGGTGAGACCTGCGAGGGAGAGGCGATCGGCGCGAAATTTTTTCAGCAGACGTGGCAGCAGGCCGCCCTGCACCACGGCGGCCACCACGCCGACATACATCAGGATCCAGGAGGCCGGTTGGGGGCCCCAATCGAAGCGATCCTTGGCGGCAAGAACGAAAATGCCTGTGAAAGCACTGAAGCCCAGATAGAAGAGGAAATACACGGAAAGCAGGCGTCGCAGCTCTCCTTGCCCGGGGTTCCACAGCAAAGAACCTTCGGCCTTGGCTGGCACCGCTGCCGCACTCGACTGGGAGGGCCTTGAGTCGGGAAGTCTCAGCCGGATGAGCAGCACATTGAGCATGCAGAACGCCGCAGCGACGGCGAAGGGGAGGCGGGGATCGATGGACCCGAGAGCCCCGCCGATCCCAGGGCCGAAGATGAATCCCAGACCCAGAGCCGCGCCGATTGCACCAAAGTGAATCGTGCGTTGATCAGGATCATCCACGGAGTCAGCTACGACGGCCTGGGCAATCGCAAACACGCCAGAGGAGGCCCCGTTCAGGGCCTGGAACAGCAGCAGAACAACCAGCGACTTGGCGAGGGCTGAACCGAGCAGGGCCAGGGCACTGACTGCCACAGTGATCGTGAGCACCTGCCGACGGCCGTAACGGTCTGAGAGGCGACCGATCAGAGGCGCACCAAGAAATTGCAGGCCGGAATAGGTGGCCGTCACGCTGGTGACCGCCACGGGATTGAAGGTCCCGGTCAGCTGATGCACGAAAAAGGGCACCACCGGAAGCAGCAAGCCAAAGCTGGCGGCATCCACTGCAACCACCAAACAAAGAACGATCAGCGATTGCTTCTTCATGACGCGCTGCCACCACCATTAACTGCAGGTGCCGAGTCATCAGCCGCTGCCGTCAGCATCTTCAGAAGTAAAGGATTGACCTGCTCTGGAGCTTCGTCATGGGGGCAGTGTCCAAGCGACTCCAGCTCTACCAGCTCTTGAACGCAGTCCATCTGGCTCCAACGGCGTGCCTCAGCGACCGGCTCCCAGGGATCCGCCTGTCCCCAGATCAATCGCACTGGAGTGCTGAGCTCCGCCAGAAGCTCCGGTGCTAATCGATCGTTGAAGAGATTGATGAATCCCCGAAACGATTCTGTGGCCCCTGAGGCGTCTGCTCCGGCCTGCAGGCGCTGCACCAACGAGTCGTCGACGTTGGCGCCGCTGGGATAAGCCTGTCGCAGAACGGCCTTGATGACACCAGGGCGGGCCAGGGAGCGAAACAAGGCTGTGGTCAGCCAGCGTTGCTTCACCAGTGTTTTCAGCAGGGGGCGTCCGAAGCGTCGGGTGAGGGGCTGTTCGGCCACCCGCTTGTCGTCGATCGCTCGCTGCGCACAGTCGATCAGCACCACACTGCGGGCTGGATGTCCGTTTTGTTCCAGGCGCCTGGCTGCGGCCAAGGCCACCACCCCCCCGATCGAATTCCCAACCAGGTGCACAGGGGCGTCGATCGTGGCGGCGATGAAGTCACAGATCTGGCTGGCCCAGGTGTCAATGCAGTAGAGGAGAGAGCCTTCGCTAGCTGGCTCGTCCGCCAGTCGGGAGTTCGGTTTCGCGCTCATTCCGAATCCGATCAGATCAATCGCGATCGCCTCGAAGCGTTCGTTCAGCACACCCAAGTTGAAGCGCCAGTGTTCTTTGCAGGCTCCGAAACCGTGGATCAGCAGAACCACGTCCTTGCCGGTGTGCAAACTCGGTGATGCAAAACTGATGTTCTGCGAATTCCAGGTCCATGTGTGGACCCAGGCCTCAGGGAAGCTGGCGGCGGGGAGAGGGGCAGCTTGCATCGCAATCAATGGGTGAGTTTCTGGTTGGCTTCCGCCTCTTCCCAGGGCTGGATGCGCCCATCCTCGATGCCCCAGATCCGATCAGCATCCTTGAGCAGGCGCAGGTCATGGGTGACCAGCAGCACAGCGCTACCTCGGCGTCGGCAGAGGTCTCCGAGAAGCTCCACCACGTCCTGTCCAGATCGGCTGTCGAGGGAGGCGGTCGGTTCGTCTGCCAGCACGAGGTCCGGTTCAGGAGCGAGCGCCCGGGCAATCGCGACGCGTTGACGCTGGCCACCTGAGAGTTCGTCCGGGTAATGGTGGAGGCGTTCGCTGAGGCCCACTGCATCCAGCAGGGCCTCAGCGCGTTGAAGGCGGCGCGCTGGGTCTGGCTCTGCCAGCTGCAGGAGCAACTGCACGTTCTGCAGAACGGTGAGAGACGCCACCAGATTGTGGCTCTGGAAGATGAACCCGATGCGGCGGCGTACTTGCATGAGCTCCCGTTCACTGGCGCCGTGCAGCTGGCGACCGAGCACCTCCAGCGATCCCTCCTCCACCGAGCGAAGGGCTCCGATCAAGGTCAGCAGGGTGCTTTTGCCGCTTCCAGATGGGCCAACAAGCAAGGTGACTTCACCAGAGCGGACTTGGAAATCCAGTCCGTGGAGGATTTGGGTGCGCAGCTCACCGCTGCCATAGCTGTGGCAAAGCGAGCGGGCCACAATCACATCGGTGGATGGGGAGCGAGTCATCGAGGGCCGCTCAGAAGACTGAGGCTGGGTCAGCATCGCGCAGTCTCCGGATGGCAATCGCCGAAGCGGCGGCGCAGACCGAGAGTGTGAGCGTGCCTACCAGCACAGTTTTGTCAGTCGTCATATCAATCCGGATCCCAGAGACGGCTGTCAGGAATGCGTACATACCTGCACTGATGAGGGTGGCGGGGATGAATGCGGAAACCCCAAGCAATAGTGCTTCTTGAATGACGATCACGAGGATGAAACTGTTGGAAAAACCCATCGCTTTCAAGGTTGCATATTCATGGAGGTGATCGCTCACATCGGTGTAGAGAACCTGGTAAACCACCACGCCGCCAACCAAAAGACCCATGATTGTGCCAAAGCCAAAAATGACCCCAAAAGAAGACACGTTGTTCCAGTAATCCCGCTCCTGCTGAATGAGCTGAGGTTTGGTCAGCACCTGGACCTGTGCGCCATACATTCTCTGAAGGTCTTGCTGCACGCGAAGAGAGTCAACCGTGCCATCCAGTCGTATTAAGCCGAGTGAGATCTCGCCGAGGTTGATCTGTCGAAATGCCAACTGGATTGCAGTCGCATCACTGCTGATCAAGTTGCTGTCAGCGGCAAAGGTGGAGCCAAGTCGAAACAGGCCCATGATCCGGAAGGATTTTGTGAAATCGGAGAGGATCAGATCCAGTGGACCATCCTTGTCAAAGGTTTGCGGCACGGGGCCTGTCTTGGCTGGATTCCCCAACGTGTCAAACAAAACGAAATTGGGTGTCTTGAGCAAATCGCTCTGGGCATTGATGGCCGGTACATTGAGCACACGCTCGTCTGGGTCGTAACCGATCACGCGCAAGCTGGTGGGCTTCACGCCGCCAAGTTTCTGGGCGCTGATATTGGCTACATAAAGAGGGATCGTTTTCTCGATTCCTTTGACTCCCAGTGCTTGATAGAGCAGTGACTGGGGAAATTGCTGGAAGTTGCCGCTGTCTACTGTTGCGGGGCTAATCAGCACAAGATCAGTTTCTAGGGCCTCGTAGAAGGTGGTGGCGCTGGTCAGCAGACCTGATTGAAAACCCAGCTGCATGTACATCAGCAGCGCTGCGAAGCCAATTCCGGTGACCGCCACCAAGTAGCGAACCGGCTGACGCTTGAGCTGCAACCAGGCCAGGGGCAGGTCGTTGAGGCTGAGTCGACCCCAGAGGCGATTCCAGCGACTCATGGATCAAAGCGGACGGTGACATTCAGTCCGCTGAGTCGTTCCAGTTCCGTTTGCCGCGCAGGTTCAAGGTCGAGTTTCACCAACACCACGCGAGCATTGACATCGTTGTTGGACGCGATCGCGAAGAGGTCACGGTCGGAGACCTTGCCGATGATGGCGCTGAGCTTGGCGCGCAGGTTGCCTTGGAAGCCGCCGGTCTCTGCCTGGATCGTGGCTCCTTGGCCGATGCGCAGACGGTTGATGTCGGTCTGAAAGACCTGAGCCCAGACCTGCATCGTTTCTGTGCGACCGATCAAAGCAAGGCCTTCGTCGGTGGATTTCATCCCCGGCCAGCTGTAGATCCTGATCAGTCGACCGTCGAGGGGTGAGGTGATCTCGGCGCTTCTGAGTTGACTACGGGCTTGCGAAAGGTCGGCGCTAGCGGCCTGAATGTCAGCACGTTTCTCGAGAATGCTGGCGGTGGTCTTGGCTAGCTCCTCCTCGGAGATGGCGCCCCCAGCAAAGAGTTCTTTTCCCCGGGTCTGGCTGATCTCCAGGAAGGGGAGCAGGGCGCTGGTGGCACTGAGTTTTGATTGGGCACGGGTCACGGCGGCAGCCAGTTCGTCGTAGCTGCTCAGGCGCGCCAGGGTCTGCCCCTTGAGGATTGGATCCCCCTCCCCGACAAACCATCGTTCAACCACTTCGTTGCCACCGGCGGTTCCCGATGGAGGGGAGAGGGGCACGAGCCCACCGTCTGGCATGAGCCGTCCAAGGGCCGTGACCTCACGCTTGAGCGGGCGCTGCACCTCGGGTGCTGGCTTGGGCTTCAGTGCGGTCCAGCCGAGAACTCCCAGTCCCGCAACAAGTGCCGCAAGGGCGATGGGTTTGATGCGACTCTTCGGTCCTGACGGGCTGGGCATACTGAGTGCTGTCAGGACGCAGTCATTGTTGCAGCAGATTAAACGAAGCCGCGATACGATCGCTCCAATCTGTTGATTCAGAGTTGTGGATCGGCTTAGTGCTCAGGAAGGTGACTACGTTTACAGACAGGATGAGCCTGGCGATTCTGTTTATGTGGTCAAGTCAGGACGTGTTGAGCTGACGACGCTCTACCCAGAGACAGGAGAAGGTGTCGATGAGACCCATGGTCCAGGCCACGTGTTTGGTGAAGTGGAGGTCATTGACGGTCGAACGCGGACGTCGAATGCCCGTGCTGCTACTTCTGTGCAGCTGATCAGAATTCCGAAGGAAGAATTGCTTGAAATCCTTTACGTCAAGCCAGAAAAAAGCCTTGTGCTTGGGAAGGGCTCTTACGAGCGTTTGAAAAAACTATTCGACGACTCAACGCTGGATTCTGACCTTGCCCGGCTGCGCGAGGAAATGAGGGAAAGCATTCGCGACGCTGTGGTCGCCCATGAAGGCCGTGTCCTTAAGAGTCATAACGGCATGATGGCGATTGCTGTTCCGATTATTCTTCTGTTTGTATTGGCTGGGGCCTCGTATTGGTTCTTCCACCGCGCCTGATACCACCACTAAGGAAGTGCGATGACTAAAAACGTCTCAGAATCAGAAAAGCAGCAAGCATTCGATCAGTTCCGCTCGGATCTTGATGATGCTGTCGCCGATGGCATCGATGACCATGAATCCAATATGACGAAGATGGGATTCATGTTTCTAGGCATCTTTATTGGCGTGATCGCTATCGCTGCCTTGCTGCCTTGATCGGCTGGTTGCTGTGAGTTGTGGCCCTGAGAGTCCATTGATTTGGACCTCAGGGCAAGATGTCAATCGCCTCAGACGGCCGTTTTTTGATTGGCGAGCAGGTCCTTCAACTTGGACAGTTCACCCGCCCAGCGGGGATCCGGAGCTTCCTCGGCCTTGGCATCGCTGTGGACCACCTTGTTCACCGCTTTGCGGGCCGAACCGGGGGCATGACCCTGGTCGCGGCCACCACGACGACCACCGGCTGCGCCAGCGTTGTTATCACGGCGCTCTGAGCGCTCCACCCGCAGGGCGTTGCCGCCGAATTCCTTGCCGTTGAACTGTTCGATCAGTGCATCGGCGACCTTGTCATCGTTGACATTGGCAAAGCCGAAGCCACGGCAGGCGCCAGTTTCACGGTCAAGCACCGCCTTGAAGCGAATCCCCTCCCCCACGCTGGTGAGCTGGGATTCCAGCTCCTTGGTGTCAAAGTCCTGCGGCAGGTTGCCGACGTAAAGGCGAACGCTCATGAAGGGAGGGAAAAAGCTGAAGATCCGGTCAGTCCGATCGGGCTCATCGTTGCAGGGCCAGTCAACCACAGCGCCCAGAGAGCCAGAGCCGTGCTGCCTCCAGAGCCTCCTCACGGTGATGGAGCCGTCCGAAGGCCCTCTCCTGGCTGAGGTGCTGCAGCAGCTCCCCCAGCCTGGGTCCCTGGGGGATGGAGAGGCTCTCTTGAAGGGTGCGTCCATCCACGGGGGGGCGGGGGTGAAAGAGCGGATCGTCGTCGTTCCGCCAGCGTTGCAGCCATTCCTCTCGCTCAGGGAGCGGAAGCGTCAGGATCAAGGCAGGGAGGTCGTCCTCGAGCGTGCGATGCAGTGTCAGGCGCTCCGCTTCTGGCAGTGAACCGAAGGCTTTCCCGTCATCGCGGTTCAGCCACTGGCGCAGCCTTGCGCAGCGTTGCTGCTGGCGACGGCTGAAGCGCAGAGCTTGCAGGCCTTGGTCGCTCAGGCAGGTCGTCAGCCGTAGAAGGGGTAGGGCCTGGTCTCGTTCCTGGGTGGTTAGGCAGCTCGCTGTGGTCTCCGGATCGGCTCCCGCAAGAACACCTCCGAACCCCGGTGCAGGGAGTTCCTGCCAGGGGGCCAGCAGGTCCAGGGCCTTCAGCTCCTGCAGGGCCAGAGCAGCACCCGGGCTTTCCACGAGACGCGTGAGCTCGGCCTGGATGCGTTCAGGAGCTGCGAGGGGCAACCGATGTCGATGCCGATGCAGCATCACGCGTGTTTCCGCTTCGATCGTCAGGGGCAGCTCTGCAATCAGGCGCAGGGCCCGAAGAAGGCGCAGGGGGTCGGCGATCAGGTTTTGCTCCTGCACGGCCTGAAGCCGCGAGCAGCGAAGGTCGGCGATGCCGTCGGTGGGATCGAGAAGCATCGGTGCATCCCCCAACACCAGTGCGATGGCATTCAGGCGGAAATCGCGGCGCCCGAGGTCCGTTTCCAGGTCATCGCCATCTCGACGGGCCAGATCGAGGGTCCAGCCGCCCAGCACCAGGCGGGCCATGTCCCGCGCTTCATCCAGCACGACACAGGCCCCTCCATAGTCGCGAGCCAGTCGTTGCGTCAGCTTGAGGGCCCCCTCCGGGACCACCAGATCAAGATCCGGCGCTCGACGTTGGCGTCCGATCAGGGCATCTCGGATCGAGCCCCCGACAAGGGCTGAACCCGCAGGGAGATCCTTTGGGGATACAGGCCAGCGTTCTGGGGTGAGTCGGCGCCAAACCTCACGGGCCTGCTGCTCGGGCTCTAGCTCCAGAATGGAGGCCTCAGCGGCGTCGTGAGCCATGTGCATCTGTGTGGATTGCCGCTGGGTGGATCGCTGTCAGGCCTATCACGCGGTGGAACGCCAGCATGGTGTTCCACATCTGACTGCTGCTCCAGATTGGAAGCCGGATGCCCCTCGCATTCATGTGAGTGTTTTGGAACTCGAGGGTGGTGAGGTCGGTGTGGAGTGGGATGTGCGCGCCTGCGACAGTTTTGATGCGGATCCAGGCCGTTGGCAGCGCCTGAGGCCGGGTGCGAAGCTCCCCTCATGACCCGCTGGCTCCTGGCACTGCACAGCTCTACCCCTGCCCTGGGTGTGGCGGTTCTAGATCTCGAGGATCCCCAACACTCCAGGCAGCAGTTGGTTCTCCCCTGTGGACGGGGCCTGACCAATGAGCTGATCGAGGCTGTGCAGCATCTTTTGCCAAGCGATCAGTGGGGTGACATTGCCAGGTTGGCTGTGGCCACAGGCCCTGGTGGCTTCACTGGCACGCGACTCACCGTGGTGATGGCCCGCACCCTGGCCCAGCAGCTGGATTGCGCCCTTGACGGTGTCAGCAGTTTTGCCTTGATGGCACCCCGGCTCGCCGCCGCTGCGCCTTCTCTGGACCCGACCTCTCCGTTCTGGATCGTGCAGACCCTGCCCCGCCGCGGCCGGGTCGCTGGTTGCTATCGCCTCAACCCAGGTCAACTCGGGGCTGAGGAGCTGGAGCCTCCAGCACTCTTGGCTGATGAGCTGCAACCAACTCCGGCCCTCGTGATGGAGGAGCAGGTGGAAGCGGACGTGGGGCATCTGCTCGATCTCTGCCACCACGCCCATGGTCTGCAACGTCCCGCTGCCTGGAGCACGGTCCTGCCTGTTTATCCCACGTCACCGGTGGGGGTGGTCTGACGGTGAACGGTCGTCGTGGGGTCACGCTTCTGCTCGCGGCACTGATGGGTGCCGCCGCCGCCTGGCCACTGCGGCCTTTCCGGCAGGCCTGGTTCACCCGCACTCCCCCCCAGCGAATCCTTGTGCTGGGAGGAGATGTCGATCGTGAGAGGGCGGGCTTGCAGCTCGCCAGGAGGTTGCAGCTGCCCCTGCTCGTGAGCGGCGGTAGTAATCCGGAGTATGCCCATTGGCTCATGCACCGGGAGGGACTCTCGGAGGGGCGTGTACGCCTCGACTATCGGGCGGAAGACACTCTCGGCAATTTCACGTCGCTGGTGGATGAGTTGAAGCGAGAGGGGGTGCAGCATCTCCTTTTGGTCACAAGTGAGGACCATTTGCCTCGGGCCATGGCCGTGGGTGCCCTGGTGGCGGGTAGCCGGGGCATTCGTCTCACGGGAGTGCCGGTGGCCTGCTCTCCCCACTGTCAGCAGGAGGGCTTCAGCAAAACGTTTGGGGATGGTCTCAGAGCCCTGGCCTGGGTGCTCACGGGACAAGACCTCAAGCCCTGGGCCCGTGATCATCTCGGGCGGCTGCTCAGCAACCCTGATCAAGGAGTGCGTTGATCCGGCGCTGCAGCTCGAGGGTGGTGGCCTCCAGATCCGGTTTGCGCCGGCTGGCCGGTGCGGGGATCGGAGCTCCGATGCGCAGCACGATCGGGACCGGCCTGAAGCGGTTCTGTCCAGGGCCCAGGGCCCTGTGACTGTTGATGATGGCGACGGGTAGCAAGGGGGCGCCGCTGCGGGCCGCCAGCAAGGCCGCCCCTGGCATCGGCTGGTTGACTCGGCCGTCTCGCTGGCGTGTGCCATCGAGGAACACGCCTGTGGCCCATCCCTCGTCGAGGCGAGCCGTGGCAGTGCGGATCGCTTCGCGGTCACTGGCACCTCGTTTGACGGGGTAGGCGCCACAGGCTCGAATGATGGTTCCCAGCAGCGGAATCGCAAAGAGCTCCGCCTTGGCCATGAAGGCCACGGGGCGTCCAAGCGCGTGCCCGAGCAGAGGGGGGTCGAGATGGGAGCCATGGTTGGCGACCACCACAACGGGACCCTGCATCGGAACGTGATGGTTCCCCTCCGTGCGTCCGCGGAACAAGCCCCGGAAGACGGGAAACACCAGAAGATTGCTCACCAATCTGTAGGTGAGGCTGGGCTTGGGGCTCAGCAGCACCGGGAGGGCGCCAGCGTCAGAAGGGGTGAGAGAGGAGGTCAAGGTTTTGAATCCTGGTGCTGGATCTGCGCTCAGAGTCCAAGGTCAGCGGCGCTGGCCAGCTGGCTGATGCTGATGCCCTCCATGGAGCGCTTCGCCAGACCACCCAGAACATTGCCTGGTCCGATCTCCACGATGGTGTCAACGCCGGCTGACACCATCGCGTCCATCGTTTCTCGCCAACGAACCCCATGGGTCATCTGGTTCCGGAGGCGCTGCTTCAGGACGGCTGCATCACAACTGGGGCTTGGGTCGGTGTTGCTCAAGACCGGGAAGCGCGCATCCTCAAAAGCGATGGCATCGAGATGGGTGGCGAAGGCTTCGGCGGCCTCGGCCATGAACGGGGAGTGGAAGGCTCCTGAAACCGGCAGCGGAATCGCCCGTTTGCAGGTGAGATGTTCGCTGACGCTTTTCACAGCATCGGGCGTCCCTGAGATCACGACCTGGGCAGCGCTGTTGTCATTGGCAATGACCACGGCCTCATGGGCTGCCACCAGTTCGTCCAGCTGACTGCGATCGAAGCCGATCACGGCCGTCATTGCGCCACCACCTGCTGCGGCCATCAGGGTGGAGCGGCGTTGCATCAGCTCCAGGCCGGTCGCGGCATCAAAGACGTCTGCGGCATAGAGCGCTACCAGTTCTCCGAGGCTATGGCCGGCCACCAGCGCCGGTTCCCGACCCTGCCGCCGCAGCTCATCGATGAGCAGCGTCTCCACGACAAAGAGAGCTGGCTGGGTGTTGCGAGTGTCATTCAGGTCGCTTGGATCACCGGCAATGTCTGTGTCCCCCTGGCAGATGGCCAGCAGATTCCTGCCCAGGATCTTTTCGGCCAGCGCGAAACGTTCCTCCGCTCCGGGAAGAGCGAGCACCGGATCGGCCATGCCTAGTTTCTGAGACCCTTGACCAGGAAACACCCAGGCGATCGACATCACTCGCGAGCAGCAGTGCGGCGAGCCTACGAGGGGCCTTGCCAGTGGAACAGCGCAGCCCCCCAGCTGAGACCGGCTCCGAATCCGCTGCTTGCAATGCGGTGGCCAGGCTGTATTCGGCCGTCACGGACGGCCTCATCCAGCATCAGTGGGATCGTGGCGGCGGAGGTGTTGCCGTAGTGGGCCAGGTTGCTGAGCACCTTCGCGTGGGGAAGGTTGAAACGATCGGCAACGGCATCGAGGATCCGCTGGTTGGCCTGGTGAAGGAGCAGCCAGTCGAGGGACTCTGGAGCGGTGTCAGTCGCCTCGAGGAGCTGCTTGAGGATGGCTGGCACTTCGCGGACCGCGAATTTGTAGACCTCCTGGCCGTTCATGCTGATCGGCTGATACCCACCGACCTGGTGCGACGCGCTGTCCACCAGCGTCTGACGCTCGTTGTGCTGGGCGAGATTCAGGCAATTTCCCCTGGCACCATCGCTGCGAAGCGCGAAACCCACCAGTCCATCCCGGTCGGCGCTCGTGGCCTCAAGCGCGACCGCACCGGCCCCGTCTCCAAATAAAACGCAGGTGCGCCGGTCGTCCCAGTCGACCCAGCGGCTGAGCTGGTCAGCGCCGATGACCAGGACCCTGCGCATGGCACCTGTGCGCAGAAATTGTGCAGCCGTGACCAAGGCGAACAGAAAGCCGCTGCAGGCAGCTGTGAGATCGAAGGCAACAGCGTTGCGGGCTCCGAGCAGGGCCTGCACCTTCGGTGCTGTGCCGAACAGGTCATCGGGGGTGGATGTGGCCAGCAGCACCAGGTCGAGGCTGTCGGCGTCCCATCCCGCCATCGAGAGGGCCTGCGTGCCGGCCTGATGGCTCAGGTCAGCAAGGCTCTGATCGGGGCCGCAAATGCAGCGGTTGCCAATCCCAGTGCGGGTGCGAATCCATTCGTCGCTGGTGTCAACCCGTTGGCCCAGCTGGGAGTTGCTGATCTGTTGGGTGCCACGGGCACTGCCGCTGGCCACCAGGGCCACGCCACCGGTTGCACCGGAGAGTGGAGGTGATCCAGTCAAGACGGTCGGCCGCAGATTCGGCGTCAGTCAACCACAGTCCAGGTGTTTCAGGCCTCGACCATGGCCTGACTCTCGCCCAGTGCGTTCAGATCGTCCATGACGCCGTGACTGGCCGCCGAGTGCGCGAGGCGTAGGGCGCTGAGCACTGAGAGGGCACGGCTGCTGCCATGACCGATGACACAGATGCCATTGACCCCAAGGAGCAGGGCGCCCCCGTGCTCGGCATGGTCGAGTCGTTTCTTGATGCGCCTGAGGTTGCTGCGCAGGAAGGCTGACCCCACCTTGCCCCGGCGTCCTCGCGGCAGCTCGGCTCGCAAGACATCCAAAAGCACGCTGCCGACCGATTCCAGGAACTTGAGCAGCACGTTGCCCGTAAAGCCATCGCAGACCACCACATCAAAGTCTCCGGACAGCACATCGCGGCCTTCGCAGTTGCCGGCGAAGTTGAGGCGGGTTTCCTTGCTCAGCAGTTCATGGGTGCGCAGGGAGAGCTCGTTTCCCTTGCACTCCTCTTCGCCGATGTTCAGAAGTCCAATGCGAGGGCTGCTCACTTGCAGTACATCGCGGCTGTAAATGTTGCCCAAGAGGGCGAATTGATGCAGATAGGCAGGCTTGCAATCCATGTTCGCCCCCACATCCAGCACCAGCACCGGCTGGCCGGGATCCTTGGTGGGGAACAGGGCTCCGATCGCGGGTCGGTCGATGCCGGAGAGGCGACCCAGTCTGAAGATCGCGGAGGCCATCACCGCGCCTGAATTTCCTGCCGAGTACACGGCTAGGGCCTCACCTTTTTTCACCAGATCCATGGCCACGTTGATGCTGGCGTCGCGTTTACGACGCACGGCCGTGGCCTCGTCATCCATGCCGATGGAGGCTCCGCTGGGCACCAGTTCGAGCGTGCCTGCCGCGATGGCCCTCTCCAGGGCGCTGCTGAGCTCCATGGCTGCAGCAGCTTGCAGCACCCGATCGGTTTCTCCGACGAAACGAATGCGGAGGGGCAGCCGCTCGATCGCCTCGAGGCATCCTTCGAGGATCGGGCCTGGAGCGTGGTCACCACCCATGCCGTCAACGGCCACCCAGAGCCGATCGCGGTCGTCAATCGTGTGATCGGAACCCTCACCACCACCTTGCAGCCGGCGCAGAGGATCGAAGACCAAAGGCTGCAGCATGCTGCCGGCCATGGATCCAACGGATCCAGCCACATTGCCCGCGGCGGTACCGGCGGCGCTGGCCGAGGTGGTAGCGGTGTCCACGAGACTGGTCACCGCTGCGTTGCGTCGATACCAGATCACGAGCCGACGAACGGCACGAGAACGGCGTGGTTTGGTCCGGGGCGACGGGGTCGCGGCGGAGTCAGGGTCCTTCGGAGGCAACGGAATCGACGATGCGCTGGAACAGATAGCCGGTTCCCCGGGCCGTAAGGATCAGCTCGGGATTTGCCGGATCGTCTTCCAGTTTGGAGCGAAGCCGGGAGATATGAACATCCACCACCCGAGTATCGACATGTCGCTCAGGGGTGTAGCCCCACACGTCCTTGAGAATTTCTCCTCGGCTGAAGGGTTCGCCGGAGCGACTCACCAGGAGCTCCAGAAGGCTGAATTCCATCCCCGTGAGGCGGATCCGCTCATCAGCGCGAAACACCTGTCGCTTGTTGGTGTCGATGCGCAGATCAGCCACCTGAATGACGCCGGAGTTGGGGATGCCGGCCACCTGGTCCTTGTCAACCCGGCGCAGAACGCAGCGGATCCGAGCCTCCAGTTCCTTGGGGCTGAACGGCTTGACCACGTAGTCGTCAGCACCGAGCTCAAGGCCTGTGATCCGGTCGGCCACATCTCCCAGGGCCGTGAGCATCACGATCGGAACGTCGGATTCCTTGCGCAGCTCCTGGCAGACGCCATAGCCATCCAGCTTCGGCATCATCACGTCGAGTACCACCAGATCTGGCTCGCAATTGCGGAAGCACTCCAGTGCCTCGTTGCCATCGCAGGCCGTTACGACGTTGTAGCCGATCATTGAGAGGCGGGTCTCGAGGATCCGCCGGATGCTTGCCTCGTCATCGACTACGAGGATGGTTTCCTTCCCAGAACCGGTGGCAGTCATAAGGCCATCAGCCTTTACAAGATTTCGTCACACATAAGTGGATGAGGGTGCCCATCATTCACTCAGCGCCAAGTTTCTTCATCATTCGACGTGCCTAGGCCGGTTTCCCTCTTCGTTTGCCAGAGCTGTGGCGCCCAGACTCGTCAGTTCTTTGGCCGTTGCAACAGCTGCGGCAGCTGGAATTCGTTGGTCGAGCAGGCGTCCCCCCGGGAGGATGGTCGACGTCGTCGGGCCGGTGCCGATCCGTCCACCGTTCCGTCGGCCCGCCGCTCTAAAGCGATTGCAGAGCTGGGCGATCAACCGCTTCAGCGCCTCGCTAGCGGTTATGGGGAGCTGGACCGCGTGCTTGGCGGGGGGCTTGTGCCGGGATCGTTGGTGCTGGTGGGTGGAGATCCCGGCATTGGCAAAAGCACCCTGCTGCTTCAGAGCGCGGCCTGGATGGCGGCTCAGCGCTCGGTGCTTTATGTCAGTGCCGAGGAGTCTGCGGCTCAAGTGAGGTTGCGCTGGCAGCGCCTTCAGGAGGCATCAAGCCAGGAGGGAGAAAGTCGGGACAAGAGTGCTGAGCTTCAGCTGCTCGCGGAGACGGACCTGGAACTGGTGCTGGAGGAGCTGGAGGCTCTGCGGCCGGAGGTGGCGATCATTGACAGCATCCAGGCCCTCCATGACGCTGACCTGTCCAGCGCCCCTGGGTCGGTGGCCCAGGTGCGGGAGTGCGCCGCTGCCCTGCAACGGCTTGCCAAACGCCAGAACACTGCGCTGTTGCTGGTGGGTCACGTCACCAAGGAAGGGGTGCTTGCTGGTCCCAAGGTGCTTGAGCACTTGGTGGACGCCGTGCTCACCTTTGAAGGGGATCGTTTTGCGAGCCATCGCTTGCTGCGGGCCGTGAAGAATCGCTTCGGGGCCACCCATGAACTTGGTGTCTTCGAGATGCGTGGCCAGGGCCTGGCGGAGGTGGGCAATCCCAGCGCTCTATTTTTGAGTGGGGATCAAGCCAGTGGTGTGTCCACGATCGTGGCCTGTGAAGGCACGCGCCCGCTCGTGGTCGATTTGCAGGCCCTCGTGAGCACGACCAGCTATTCGAGTCCAAGGCGGACCGCCACGGGCATTGCCGTGAATCGACTGCATCAGATCCTGGCGGTTCTTGAGAAGCACATGGGCCTGCCTCTCTCGCGCTACGACTGCTATCTCGCTGTGGCAGGCGGGCTCGAGGTGGAAGAGCCGGCGGCGGATCTGGGGGTGGCTGCAGCGGTGGTCGCCAGCTATCGCGATTTAACCCTGCCGGACGGCACTGTGCTGCTGGGCGAGCTGGGGTTGGGAGGGCAATTGCGACCCGTGAGCCAGCTGGAACTACGCCTCCAAGAAGCGGTCCGCCTTGGATTCCGCCGGGCTGTTGTGCCAAGGGGCAGTGGCCTCGGGCGCTTGGCCTCAGCGCTTGATCTGGAGCTGCTCGAGGCAGCACGGATCACCGAGGCCCTCGTCATGGCCCTCGGTGTCGATCCGGCAGACGATCGGGCTTGAACGTGAACGCCTGAGGAACTGGATCAGAAATACACGTCGACGTTGCTTCGGCCACTCGATTTCAGCCAGTTTTCGATGTCGAGATAGCCACCGGGATTGAGGCGAACCGCCTGGGTCCATACGTCCGCGGCGCGGTCAAACCAGCCATCGGCTTCATCGCGCCGGCCCTCTTCCTCCGCCATGCGTCCACGTTTTTCGTAGATCAACCCCATGTTCTTGAGGCAGGAGGGTTGTTTGGGGTTTTCATCCAGAGCCTTCTGGTAGGTCTCCAGCGCCCGATCCTCCTCGCCGTTGCTCATGTAGATGATCGCCATGTTCTTGAGGGTTTCCCCCCGGTCGATCGGGTTCTCCTCAAGCTTCAGACTCTCCTCGTAGTTCTCCAGAGCTTCGGCGTAATCCCCATCGTTTTGAGCGGAAAGCCCATCGCGGTAATACACGTAGGCCTCTTTGGCCCGAGCATTGATCGGCAACAGCTTCACGATCAGATCAGCCATGACCGTGAAACTCTTGTCGATGAAGTTGTCGTTGCGGTTGCTGCGGGGCACGGCGGGCAGGAAAGTGTCACCATCCTGACCGGAATCGGTCCTGCCTAGCCTGCAACGAAGCCAAGAGTCGCCGTGAATCCGTCCCGCCCTTCTGCTGTGACGACTGCGCTGGTCCTGGACGTGGAGGGCATGAAATGCGGTGGCTGTGTGCGAGCTGTGGAGCGCACCCTGCTTGACCAGCCCGCCGTGGAGGAGGCCAGTGTCAACCTGGTGACCCGCAGTGCCTGGGTGCGCCTCAGGGAGGATGAAGGGGGGCTCGAGTCGGTGCTGGCCGCCCTGGAGACCCGTGGTTTTCCGGCGCGCTCCCGATCTCAGACCCTTCCAGGCCCTGCGGAGCAGGACCCTGAACGGACTTGGGGTTGGTGGCGCCAGTGGCGCCAGCTGATGGTGGCGTTGATTTTGTTGCTGCTGTCAGTGCTGGGGCATCTGGCCGAGGGCGGACAGTTGCCCTTGCCCCTGCTCGGTGCCCTGCCTTTTCATGCCGCACTAGCCACGGTGGCTGTGTTCGGTCCCGGACGCTCGATCCTTGTGAGCGGTTGGGCTGCTGCCCGTGCCGGCGCCCCCAGCATGGACACGCTGGTGGGTCTTGGGGTGGGCAGTGCCTATCTCGCCAGTGCCGTGGCACTGGTTTGGCCTCAGGTTGGCTGGCCCTGTTTCTTTAACGAGCCGGTGATGCTCCTGGGATTCGTCTTGTTGGGACGCTTCCTCGAGGAGAGAGCACGCCTGCGGACCGGACGGGCTCTGAGGCAACTGGCGGCTCTGCAGCCCGCAGGGGCCCGCCTGCTGATGGAGGACGGTGCCGTTCGGGAGGTTCCCGTTGCTGCCCTGCGTCCGGGTGAGCGGGTGCAGCTGCTCGCGGGGGATCGCATCCCTGTCGATGGTGTCGTGCTGGAGGGTCACTCGGCCGTGGATGTCTCCAGCCTCACCGGTGAGCCTCTGCCCCTTGAGGCGACCCCTGGTTGTGAGCTCGCTTCCGGATGCCTCAACCTGGAGGCCACGTTGGTGCTGGAGGTCCGTCGGGTTGGCGCCGAAACGGCCCTCGCTCGGATCATTGCGCTGGTGGAACAGGCACAGGCGCGCAAAGCCCCGATCCAGGGTCTGGCGGATCGGGTGGCGGGCTGGTTCTGCTACGGCGTTGTCGCCCTGGCTCTTCTGACCTTTCTGTTCTGGTGGCAGCTGGGAACACGCCTCTGGCCCCAGGTGCTCGCCATGCCGATGGCCTTGATGACCGAGGCCAGTGCTGTGCATAGTCATGGCGCCCATGCACCCCTGGGGGCGGGCGCTGAAACGGCCTTGGGTCTGGCGCTTCAGCTCACCATCGCCGTGCTTGTCGTCGCTTGCCCCTGCGCCCTCGGTCTCGCCACCCCCACGGTGATCACCGTCTCCTCAGGCTTGGCCGCGCGGCAGGGCTGGCTGTTTCGGGGAGGGGATGTGATCGAGCTCGCGGCCTCTCTCCAGCAGCTGGTGTTTGACAAGACCGGCACGCTCACCCTCGGCCGCCCGTTGGTGGCATCGGTGCTCGCCTGTGAGGATCCATCCCGGACGCTCCAGCTCGCCGCAAGCCTTGAGCAGTCCAGCCGTCATCCTCTCGCCCATGCCCTGCTCCAGGAGGCCCAGCGTCGTCAGCTGCCCTTACTGTCGGCGAACTCCAGTCGCACCATCTCCGGTGCGGGGGTCTTGGGGGAACTCGAAGGGGTCAGTGGTGTGCTGCGGGTGGGTGCGCCGGAATGGCTGCAGGCTGAAGGGGTTGGCTGGTCGGAGCGGATGCAGGGGGCTCTGGATCAGGCGATGCAGGCGGGCCAGTCGGTGGTCGCGGTGGCTCTGGATCAAGAACCCCTGGGCTTGGTTGGGATCGATGATCGGCCCCGCCAGGATGCGCTGCTCGCCCTGGGGCGCCTGCGGGATCAGGGGCTCAAGCTGGCGATGCTCAGCGGCGATCGCCGCGGAGCGGTGGAACGGCTTGGGCATCAGCTTGGCTTCCAATCCGATCAGCTCGGTTGGCAGCTGCTGCCTGAGCAGAAACTGCAGCACCTTGAGCAGCTGCGTGCCCAGGGGGCGGTGGCGATGGTCGGCGATGGCATCAATGACGCCCCGGCGCTGGCTGCGGCAGATCTGGGCATTGCCATTGGTACGGGAACTCAGATCGCTCAGGACACGGCTGATCTCGTGCTGCTGGGTGATCGGCTCGAAGCGATTCCCGAGGCACTGGCTTTGGCGCGTCGCACCATGACCAAAATCCGTCAGAACCTGGGCTGGGCCTTTGGTTACAACCTGATCGTGTTGCCCGTGGCCGCTGGGGTCTTGCTGCCGGGTTTCGGCATCCTGCTCTCTCCCCCCCTCGCGGCTCTGCTGATGGCCTTGAGTTCGATCACTGTGGTGCTGAATGCCCTAAGCCTTCGTTTGCCATGACCAGCACCCCTGGGCGACTGCTTGTGCTCGAGGGCATCGATGGATGCGGCAAAACGACCCAGTGGCAGCACCTTGCCGCCTGGCTTCCCACCAGTGGACTGATGCCCCCTAGTGCCCAGCTTGTGCAGACCCGGGAGCCAGGGGGAACAGCCTTGGGGCGAGCCCTGCGCGAACTGTTGTTGCATCCGCCGGAGGTGTGTGAGCCACAGCCGCTGGCCGAACTGCTTCTTTATGCCGCTGATCGGGCTCAGCATGTGGCCGAGTGCATCCAACCGGCGTTGGATCGGGGCGACTGGGTGCTCAGCGATCGATTCACCGGCTCAACCCTGGCTTATCAGGGGTATGGCAGGCAGTTGGATCAGGACCTGATCCGTCAGCTGGCCACCATCGCCACCGGTGGGCTGACCGCCGATCTCACCCTCTGGTTGTCACTGCCGGTAGCGATCAGCTTGCAGCGCCGTGGCGAGCGTCAGGACGATCGCATCGAGGCCGCTGGAGGCGCTTTTTTGGAACGGGTGGCCGCCGGATTTGCTGCTGAGGCGGTCGCGCAGGGATGGGTCACGATCGATGCCAGCCAACCTGCAGCTCAGGTCAGCCTTGATTTGGAATCGACCCTCCGCGATCAGGCGAGGGCTTGGCTCTGATGGTCGCGCTCCAGCAGTCGCCATCGCTATTCAGCGACCTGGTGGGGCAGCCCTTAGCCGTGGCCCTGCTCCAGGCCGCTCTCGACCGTGATCGCGTGGCTCCGGCTTATCTCTTTAGTGGACCGGAAGGGGTCGGCCGGAAACTGGCGGCTCTGCGTTTTTTAGAGGGGGTCCTGGCTGGTGGCCGGAGCGATCAGCGCCAGCGTCGTCGGCTGGAAGCCCGCAATCATCCCGATCTGCTCTGGGTTGAGCCGACCTACTCCCACCAGGGTCGTTTGGTTCCCCGTTCCGAGGCGGAAGAGGCGGGTGTGAGTCGGCGCACGCCGCCCCAGTTACGCCTGGAGCAGATTCGTGCGGTCAGTCGCTTTCTGGCCCGCCAGCCTCTGGAAGCCCGTCGCGGGCTGGTGGTGATCGAGGAGCCGGAGGCCATGGCGGAGTCGGCGGCGAATGCTCTGCTCAAAACCCTGGAGGAACCGGGGCATGGACTGCTCATCCTGCTGTCGTCGGCTCCCGAGCGCCTCTTGAGCACGATCCGCTCCCGTTGCCAGCAGATCCGTTTCATCCGTCTGGGCAGTGACGACATGCGAACGGTCTTGCAAGGGCTGGAAGGGGATAGGCCGGATCGGGGCAGCGCTGCGATGCAGGAACCAGATCTGTTGGCGCTCGCAGCAGGATCACCTGGAGCCTTACTTCAGCATGAGAGCCAATGGCAGGCCCTGCCTGAAGAACTGCGTAACCGCTTGGCGCAGCCTCCTCAAACTCCAGCGGAAGCCCTCGCCCTCGCCCGGGATCTCAGCGAGTCGTTGAGTGGAGAGCAGCAACTGTGGCTGTTGAGCTGGTGGGAGCAACATCGCTGGCGCCAGCAGCACTGCGAAAGGGAGCTGCAGCGGTTGCAGCGACTGCGCCAGCATCTGCTCGCTTTTGTGCAACCCCGGTTGGCCTGGGAGGTGGCGCTGTTGGATCTTTTGGTGGACGAGGCCTGAAGCGATCAGGCGCTGGCGCGTTTGGACTGATCGAGTTGGTCGCGCTCTTGCCGCGCCTGGGAGAGCACGTCGCCGAGGTCGTCGAGCTGGGCCCCAGTCGGTAGTTCGAGGCAGTAACCAGCGCCGTAGACGGTTTTGATGAAGCGGGGCTTGCGGGGATCGGGTTCGAGTTTCGTGCGCAGGTGACGCACGTGCACCCGGATCGTCTCGATGTCGTCATCGGGCTCGTAGCCCCAGACTTCTTTGAGAATCAGCGAGGGGGCCACGGTTTGGCCATGGCGCTGAAGCAGGCAGTGCAGAAGCTCGAATTCGAGGTGGGTGAGACGCACCGGAGTGTCGAACCAAATCGCTTCGAAACGTTCCGGCACCAAGGTGAGCGGACCGTAACTAAGAATCTCTTGATGGGATCCGGTGCCCACGGGTGCCCGGTCGCTTCGACGCAGCAGCGCTTTGATTCGCACCTGCAGTTCTTCGAGGTCAAAGGGCTTGGTCAGGTAGTCGTCTGCACCGGAATTGAAACCGCTGACCTTGTCCTTGGTGCCGCCTAGGGCGGTGAGCATCAGGATCGGGATGCCAGCTGTGCGCTCATCTCGGCGCAGCCTTTGGCAGAGGGTAAGGCCATCCACCTTCGGCAGCATCAGATCCAGGAGGATCAGGTCGGGGGTGTACTGCAGGGCGAGGGCCTGGCCTTTGATGCCGTCCTCGGCGCGTTGCACGTCAAAGCCGCTGTGCTCCAGGTGGCCACCCACCAGCTCGCGCATGTCCCTGTCGTCTTCGATCAGCAGGATGCAGGGCTTCATCGGTACGCAGGCGAAGGGAATAGCAGGAGTTGAAACAATCTCTGTACGGATTCTCCCAAGATTTGTAGGGGGTTGCAGGCCCTGTCGTTGAACCTCCCTATCGGTGTGAAATGGCTAGATATCCAGTGCGGTCAAGGTTTTTTCGCGGTTGCCTGGGCGACAATCCCCTTCCCTCTTCAGGAAGTCTTCCAAATTGCACGGCGTTTGTAACGGGATTTTCCGGTTTGAGAGGAAAATCGGCCGCGGCGGCGGCCATAAAAAAACCGCAGCGTGAAACTGCGGTTTTGTGAATTGAAGCTCCCCGGGCGGGATTCGAACCTGCGACCAATCGATTAACAGTCGACCGCTCTACCGCTGAGCTACCGAGGAATGGGACCCGAAGAACCTACCTCTCAGCCCCGCCGGCCGGCAAGAGGTTGAAGTTTGCGGCGTAGTTGCGGCCCCGGGCACCAGGCTCCGATTCGGCCTTTCTCCATCCGTGCGGCGCCATCGGCGTGGTCCAGTTCGTCGAGGCGATGCGTCACCCAGAGGGCGGTCAGGGGGTTGGTGGAGCGATGGCACAGCTGCTGCACAGTCGCCAACACCGTTTGCTGGCTGGCCGGATCCAGGAGGGCCGTGGGCTCATCAAGCAGCAAAAGGCTGGCTTCGCTGGCCAGGGCACCCGCGATCGCTAGCCGTTGCTTCTGGCCGCCGCTGAGGGTGTGGATCGGCCTCGAGGCCATCCCGGCCAGCCCGACTTGCTCGAGCACTTGGTTGACGCGCTGCTGGCGCTGCTCAGGGGCAAGGGCCTCGGGGAGGCTGAGGCGCAGTTCGCTGCCGCAGCTGGGAAGTAACAGCTGATGGTCTGGATTCTGGAAAACCAGGGCCGGGCGCAGCCGGTTGACCAGCGTGCCCTGCTGGGGATGGATGAGGCCTGCAATCAGTCGGAACAGCGTGCTCTTGCCGCTGCCATTGCTGCCCACAAGCATCCAAAGGCCTGAGCCTGGCAGGTTGAGATTGCAGTGATCCAGAGCCTTGCTACCGCAGGGCCAGCCGAAACTGACCCTCTCCAGTCTCAGCCCTCCGGGCTCAGCCATCAAAGGCGAAGCCTGGACGCTTGCTGCCACCGGTGGCAGCAGCCTTCTCGTAGATCTGCACCGCCAGGACGTCGCTGATCAGCACGCTGATGCGCTTGCCTTCCACTTTCTCGCAGGTCAGTTCGAGCATTCTCGGTTGCCCCTGCTCCAGGCTTTGTCGGATCTGTTGATAGAGGGTTTCGGCGTCGCCGTGCTCCTTGCGCTGCACCGAGACCGGCATCGGGCTCATTCGGAGGGCCAGTTCAACGACGTACACGGCGGCAGAAACTTAGTGATCGCATTCTTGCGAATCAGGCGCTCGTCCGGACGCGTGGGCATTTCTACTCATCTGTGAACGACGTCCTCTGGGTTCGGCCCACAAAAACCGCTGCGCCCCCTAGGCTCGCTTCGTAAAGCTTCATGAAGCTCTCCTCATGACGATCGCTGTAGGACGCGCGCCACAGCGGGGATGGTTCGACGTCCTC